>NC_013216.1:3896249-4545624 GCF_000024205.1 Desulfofarcimen acetoxidans DSM 771 | reverse complement strand
ATTGTTTATTAAGCTGTTAATAACATACTTATGCACATTGTTATCCACAGATTGTGGATATGTTAGTTATCCACAATTATACAACCGGATCAATAATAACAAATTTCACAGGGGTTATCAACAACAATGTTAGTATGTGTAGCGCTTGCTTTTTTATTTCTTCTTAAGACATCAATTGACTTGACTGATTGTAATCTTTTACTATATACTTAATTCATATGCTTACAATGATTGATCAAGCTTTTTCATAAATAAACAGGTTCGTAAAAGGAGGTGCTTAAATGAAAAGAACTTATCAGCCTAATAAAAGTAAACGCAGTAAGGTACACGGTTTCCTTAGCCGTATGTCTACTAAATCAGGTAGAAACGTGTTAAAAAATAGACGACTTAAGGGAAGGAAAAGATTGTCTGCTTAAGGCCGCTTTTTAGTGGCCTTTCCTAATTTTATTATTTTGAATATCATAAAATGGTATTGGATATGCTATTTTTTGGGATTGGTGAAGTATAATTATAAATGGCCAATTTTATTACTTTAAGAAAAAATTCTGAATATAAAAAAGTCTATGTGACGGGTAGATCTGTTGCCAATAGATTTTTTGTAATATTCGCAATAACAAATTCATTAAACAACAGCAGGTTTGGTTTCTCAGTTGGAAAAAAGATTGGTAAGGCTGTTCTGAGAAACAGAATTCGCAGATTATTAAAGGAGATTTGTCGATTAAATAATGATATTTTTCCTGTTGGTTATGATTTTGTTATATTAGCCAGGAAAGATGTGGTTACTCTAAATTTTGACCAAATGAAAAACCATCTTGCTAAATTAGTATTAAAATTAAGCAAATAAGGGTCTAGTTCTTAATTGTAGGAGATGAAATAGTTTTGGGAAAGCTATTAGTATCTTTAATAATAATCTACCAGCGCTTCATATCTCCTTTAAAAATGCCTACTTGTAGATTTTATCCGACTTGTTCTCAATATTCTATTGAGGCTATTCAAAAGTTCGGTGTTGTTAAAGGGGTTGGGTTGGCTGTAATACGTATTTTAAAATGCCACCCGTTCCACCCTGGCGGTTATGATCCTGTATAATATGTTTGGTATCAAGGAGGCGGGTGGTTATGGGAATATTTAATTCACTGGTGGCAGGAATGTCAGATTTTATTAATATGTTATATAAACTAACTGATAGTATTGGCATTCCTAATTATGGACTGGCTATCATATTACTCACAGTAATTATAAAGATGCTTTTATACCCCCTGACAAAAAAACAAATGCTATCTATGCGTTCTATGCAGCAACTTCAACCAAAGATTAAAGAATTGCAAAACAAATATAAAGGCAAGGACCAGCAGCAAATTATGCAGCAAAAAACTATGGAATTATATAAGGAACATAATATTAATCCTATGGCGGGTTGTTTGCCACTTTTAATCCAGATGCCAATTCTTATCGCATTATATAGAGCTTTATATAATTTTAAATATCTTAATACCGCACATGCTAATTTTTTATGGGTTCCAAATTTGAGTAATGTTGATCCATGGGTTATTTTACCTATATTGGCTGGTGCTTCAACATATTTACAATCAAAACTAACAACTACAACTTCTGATCCTACACAGCAAATTATGTTATATACTATGCCATTATTTATTGGCTATATTAGTTATAAAATGCCTGCAGGCCTTGCACTATATTGGGTTGTCTTTAATTTAGTTGGGGCTATTCAGCAATACTATATTAATAAGCACGATGTGGGTCTTGAGGGGGGAGTAGTTGGAAAGTGAAGGTTATCGAAAAGACAGGGAAAACTGTTGAAGAGGCTGTAAGCAGTGCGCTGGTTGAACTTGGTGTAAGTAGAGATAAGGTAGAAATAGAAATATTAGAAAATCCTTCTAAGATATTGTTCGGTATATTCGGCTCAAAACCAGCCAGGGTTAAGGTCATTATGCAGCTATCACCCACTGATAGTGCAGTTGAGCTGTTAAATAATATAGTAGCGGCTATGGATTTGACTGTTGATTATACGATTACTGAAAGAGATAATATAAGTATTATTAATTTACAGGGTAAAGATTTGGGTATACTCATCGGGCGACGTGGGGAAACGTTGGATGCGCTGCAATATATAATTAATCTGTCTGTAAATAAAAGTGTTGAGCAAAGAAAAAAAATTGTTTTAGATGTGGAAGGCTACCGGGATCGTAGAGAAGAAACACTTCAACGTCTAGCGTTAAAACTGGCTAATAAAGCTAGACAAAGAGGTAGAAATATTGTTTTGGAACCTATGAATTCTCAGGAAAGGCGAATAATACACACGGCTTTGCAGGGTTATGATGATATTTATACTTTTAGTGAAGGTGAAGAACCTTACCGTAAAATTGTCATATCTATAAAGAAATAAATTTTTTTACCCAGCGGTTAGATTCGCTGGGTTTTTATAAAATACATATAAAAGTTATATGGGGGTTTTAAGACTTGCTGGAAGATACTATTGCTGCCATTGCCACTCCTTTAGGTGAAGGTGGCATAGGTATAGTGCGTATAAGCGGCACTGAATCTATAATAATTGCGGAAAAAATTTTTAGGAGTTTAAAAGAAAAAGATTGGGTTAAAAATTTAAATTATGGTTTAATTTACGGTTACATCGTCGATCCTTTTAATAATAGTATTGTAGATGAAGTATTGCTTAGTGTTATGAGGGCTCCTAACAGCTATACAAGGGAAAATATCGTGGAAATTAATTGCCACGGTGGTTTGGTGCCGCTTAGAAAAACTTTTGAACTTGTATTGAACAGTGGTGCGAGGACGGCTGAGCCTGGTGAATTTACTAAGAGAGCTTTTTTAAATGGGAGATTGGATCTAGCTCAGGCCGAATCTGTAATTGATGTTATTAGAGCCAAGACCAGTGATAGCCTGAGTCTGGCTGTTAAGCAGCTAGAGGGTAAGTTGTCCGAGAAAATTTCTAATATGCAGGACAAGTTATTATATTTATTAGCACATGTTGAGGCAGTGATTGATTTTCCTGAGGAGGATATTGAGGCATCAACAATAGAAAAAATAAAAGCAGAGATTAAAGATATAATTAAGGAAATAAACAAATGGATTGAATTGGCCAGAGCAGGAAAGATTTACCGTGAAGGTTTGGCAGTTGTGATTGCCGGTAAGCCTAATGTCGGTAAATCTTCTTTACTTAATGCATTATTAAAGGAAAAAAGAGCTATTGTAACTGAGATACCCGGAACTACGCGCGATGCCATAGAAGAATACATAAATATTAAAGGTATCCCTGTTAAAATAACTGATACGGCGGGATTAAGGGAGACAGGAGATACAGTTGAGAAGATTGGCGTGCAAATTTCAAAGGAAAAAATTATGGGTGCTGATATAATATTATATATGCTAGACGTTAAAAATGGCTTTACAGATGTTGATTGTTACGTTTTAGATGAAGTTATTAATCGGAACTTAATTGTTATTATTAATAAAATTGATGTAGGATCTGGAATAGAAATAATAAATAATATTTCAAATAAATATGAAAATTTAGAGATTGTCCAGATTTCTGCACTAAAAGATATTGGTTTAGATTTGCTTGAAGATGCTATTGCAAGTTTTGTTTTCTCGGGTAATGCAGCGGCGTCAAATGAAATTATAATATCAAACACAAGACATAAAAGTGTTTTAAAAAGAGTTGTTTATAATTTGCAGGATGTAATTGAAGGAATAGAAAATGCAATGCCTTTAGATATAGTATCAATTGATTTAAGAAATGCCTGGGAAACATTGGGTGAGATTACCGGATCTTCTGTTACTGAAGATATTATTGATAAAATATTTAAGGAATTTTGTATTGGCAAGTAATAAATAATGTATTTGTCAGTGAGAGGTGAAGAAATGGATTATTATGCTGGTGATTATGATGTTGTAGTCGTTGGTGCCGGGCATGCCGGTTGTGAGGCTGCACTGGCTTCAGCAAGAATGGGTTGTAAAACTTTAGTAGTCACTGTAAATTTGGATAATGTTGGTTTAATGCCTTGCAATCCGGCAGTCGGTGGACCGGCTAAGAGTCAGTTAGTTCGGGAAATTGATGCTTTAGGCGGTGAAATAGGCAATAATACTGATCAGGTAGCTATACAAATGAGAATGTTGAATACTGCTAAAGGTCCTGCTGTGCATGCCTTAAGAGCACAAGCTGATAAAAATTTATATCATGTTAATATGAAAAGAGTTTTAGAAAATCAGCCTAATCTTTTTTTAAAGCAGCTTACCATTGAAAAGATTCTGGTAGAAAACGATAAGGTTGTTGGTGTAATAGCTGCTGCCGGTGCCAGGTTTGCTTGTAAAGCTGTTATTTTAACAACAGGTACATATTTAAAGGGAAGGATTATTATAGGGGATCTAGCCTACTCAGGTGGTCCACAGGGTAATTTCCCTTCAATTGGTTTATCTGATAGTTTAAAAGAAATAGGATTAGAATTAGGTAGGTTTAAGACCGGAACACCGCCAAGGATTGATAGAAATTCTGTGGATTTTAGTAAAATGTCAATACAGCCAGGTGATGATCGTCTTTTGAATTTTTCATTTGAGTCAAAAGTAGAAGACCGTAAGCAAGTACCCTGCTGGTTAACTTATACTAATGAAAACACACATAAAATAATAAGAGATAATCTTCATAGATCTCCGCTTTTTGCAGGTGTGATTAAAGGAACCGGTCCGCGATATTGTCCCTCTATTGAAGATAAGGTTGTTCGTTTTTCAGAAAAGCCAAAGCATCAGGTTTTCATTGAACCGGAAGGATTAACTACCACAGAAATGTATGTGCAGGGAATGAATACCAGCTTACCGGAAGATGTGCAGTTGGCAATGCTAAGAACAATACCAGGTCTGGAAAAAGTGGAAATTATGCGGACAGGTTACGCAATTGAATATGATTATCTTCCACCTTCTCAGTTAAAATTGTCTCTAGAATCGAAAAAAATTAGTGGATTATTTAGCGCGGGCCAGATAAATGGCACCTCTGGGTATGAGGAAGCTGCGGCACAGGGTATTATGGCAGGAATTAATTCCGTTTTGTATATAAAGGAGAAAGAACCATTTATATTGTCCAGGGCTGATGCATATATTGGCGTTTTAATTGATGATCTTGTCACAAAAGGTATTACTGAGCCATATAGATTATTAACCTCTCGAGCGGAATACCGCTTACTTTTAAGACAGGATAATGCGGACTTAAGACTATCTGATATGGGTTATAATTTAGGTTTGATTCAACAGGACAGGTATGATAGATTTTGTAATAAGAGAGAAAAGATAAAGTTTGAAATTGAAAGACTAAGTTCATTATCAGTTACAGTTAATGAAAATGTTAAACAAATTTTAAAAAATATCGGGACATCGGAAATACCCCAGCAAGGTATTAAAATGGCTTCTCTTTTAAGAAGACCGGAAGTAAGTTATAAAGATTTAATAAAAATTAATAAAGAAAAAGTAGAATTATCTGATGATATTATAGAGGAAGTGGAAATCCAGATAAAATATGAAGGCTATATAAAGAAACAGACTGCTCAAATAGAGAAGTTTAAGAAAATTGAAGGCAGGTTGCTGCCAGCCGCTTTGGACTATTCTAAAGTAAGGGGTTTAGCTGCTGAAGCTGCTCTTAAGTTAAACCAAATCAAGCCATTATCTATTGGACAGGCATCACGTATTGGCGGTGTTAATCCTGCTGATATATCAGTGTTAATGATATATTTGGAGCAACAAAGAAGAAACAGGAGTATTGAGGATATACAATTGCAATAGAATGTGTTAGGAGTGCTTTTAATGGAACAATATCTTTTTAAAGGTGCTGAGCAATTAGATATATCTTTATCTTTAGATCAGGTTAGACAATTTATAAAATTTTATAATTTGATTGTCTTAGGAAATCAAGCATGTAATTTGACAGCAATTACTGCTCAGCAAGATGTTGTAGTTAGGCATTTTTTAGATTCACTTAGTTGTGTTAAAGCAGTTTCTTTTGATGGAGACTTAAGATTTATTGACGTTGGTACCGGTGCCGGGTTTCCTGGCATACCTTTAAAAATAATGTATCCCAGATTATCGGTAGTTTTAATTGAATCGATAAACAAGAAAGTAAATTTTCTAAAAAATACTGTTAAAGAGTTAGGTCTAAATAATATTGATGTTGCGCAGCTTAGAGCTGAAGAGGCAGGTACACTTATAGATTTTAGAGAAAGGTTTGATAGAGTGACAGCCAGAGCTGTAGCTCAACTGAACATATTAGCTGAGTACTGCCTTCCGCTGGTTAAAATAGGTGGCTATTTTATTGCTTTAAAGGGACCGTCAATGGAAGATGAATTATATAGAGCAATTCCTGCTATAGAAAAACTGGGGGGTCTTATAGAGAATAATGTTAAAATAAGATTGCCCTATACGGAAGAAGGAAGAACTTTAATTGCTATTAGAAAAATAAGAAATACTCCAAAAATGTACCCGAGGCGTATTGGTTTGCCTGCAAAAAAACCTCTGTAATGTAAAAAATAAAACCATCTTAGTAGATGGTTTTATTTTTTTAAAATATATATAGAAGGAACTGCTAGTATATTCGTTGAATAGTAAAATATGAGATATAAATTTAATTATGATAATTATGAGGGGTGCGGATAAATGGGGAGAACCATTGCAATAGCAAATCAAAAAGGTGGCGTTGGTAAAACGACTACAGCTGTAAATCTTAGTTCATGGCTTTCCCTTATAGGAAAAAAAGTTTTATTAATTGATATTGATCCACAGGGAAATGCGTCCAGTGGAGTAGGCATTGTAAAGGATAATTTAGATTATTGCATCTATGATGTTTTAATTAATAATAAAACCGTAGATGATGTAAAACAAAAAACCATTATCGATGGTTTATATATTTTACCTTCAACAGTTGATTTAGCCGGTGCTGAAATAGAGATGGTTAACAAAAACAGTAGAGAGAATATTTTAAAAAAGGCTATCAACCAGATTAAAGAAAAATATGATTATATAATTATTGATTGTCCGCCATCACTGGGATTACTGACTATAAATTCATTGACAGCAGCTGATTCTCTTTTAATAACTATTCAGTGTGAATATTATGCACTAGAAGGATTAGGGCAGTTAATGAATACAGTTAAATTAGTACAGCAGAGTCTTAATCCAAAACTTACTTTAGAAGGGGTACTATTAACGATGTTTGATGGTAGAACAAATTTATCAATACAGGTGGTAGATGAGGTTAAAAAATTTTTTAAAAATAAAGTATATAAAAATATTATTCCAAGAAATGTTAGACTTAGTGAGGCGCCAAGTCACGGAAAACCGGTTATGCTGTATGATCCTAGATCTAGAGGAGCGGAAGTATATCAGGAATTGGCAAAGGAAGTGTTAGGTATTGAGTAAAAAAAGGGGTTTAGGTAAGGGTTTAGGTGCACTGATAGGTATAACTAATGATGATTCAGAGTCTGTTCTAGAGCAAGATGAGAGAATAGAAATAGATGATGAGATTAAGAAAAATAAGCAAGCAGTTTATCAAGACATAGCTATTGAGAAACTAATACCAAATTCGTCTCAGCCAAGAATAGATTTTAATATTGAGCGACTTGAGGAACTTGTGCAATCTATTAAGGAGCATGGTATAGTTCAACCAATCGTTGTGAGATTAACTGATCAGGGTGTTTATGAAATAATTGCCGGAGAGCGCAGGTGGCGAGCATGTAAGATATTGGGTTTAAATAAGATTCCGGCAATAATAAAAAATTATAATGAAATAGACATGACAGTTGTTTCTTTAATAGAGAATATACAGCGTGAGGATTTAAACAGTATAGAGGAAGCAAATGCCTATAAAAAATTAATGGAAACTTTTAGTTTAACTCAAGAAGATATATCATTATTAATTAGCAAGAGCAGATCGCACATAGCAAATATTTTACGTTTATTATCATTACCGGAAGAAATAAAATTGTTGGTGACTAATCGATCTATAACTACCGGCCATGCTAAAGCATTATTAGCATTACCTGATGAAGAAACCCAAAAGCTAGTTGTTGAAAAAATTATTGCTAATAATCTAAGTGTTCGCGAAGTGGAGAAGTTGATTAAAGATATTATATCTGACAATATAAAAAAGCAAAAAGAAAAGCCGGAAAAGGAAAAGGCATATATTTTAATGGAAAATAATTTAAACAGTTATTTAAAAACCATGGTTAATATCAGGGTTAACAATCAAGGAAGTGGGAAAATTGAAATTTTATATAAAAATAAAAATGAACTGGATAGAATAATAAATTTAATAGGCAACATAAAATAAAAATGTTCCACGTGGAACATTTTTATAGATACTTAGTATTAAAAATCCAGGGCTAAGAACCCTGGATTTTAGCTTTTTGATAATTAAGGGCTGCAAACTTTAAACCGTCTACAACCAGATTGGCCATCCTCATAACAATGTTTAATCTGGTATTCTGCAGCACCAGATATTCCATAAAACCTGCAACGTTTACAATACCGGTTATATGTATATGTCCTACCGCAGGCAACTTTTTATTAACGCCGGCACCCGGCTGAAGTGATCCGTCTCCGATATTAACACATCCTACATTCTCCAATCTGCCCAGGCAGGCGTCGACCGCGATAATAAAAGCACCAGGATAATTATCGCAAATGTATTCAATTATCTCATCAAGGTTGCTGGCATGCACAGGGTTTTCCAAAGTACCATAAATATTAAAAAATTTTTGATCAATAGATGATAGTTTTGTGCCAATAAGAGGTCCCAGACAGTCGCCAGTAGATCTATCTGTGCCAATACACAGTAAAATCACATGTGTATTATTTGTAACACCGTAACTGTGAAGCCTCTCAATTAAATTCCAACTGAACTTTTCTATAGCGGCAGGGTCCTCTACATGAAGTTTTATATTCTCAATAGATGATTTATTTGCAGGCTTTTTAACAAGCATAATAATCCTCCCAAAAACCAATAATTAACTTATTTATTCCCCAATTCTAATATAATTATTCTTAATGTATATGTTTATAAAGAATATATTATAAACAAATCTTCATAAATTAAAGATATATAACTTCTTAATAATAAAAATAGTCTCTTTCTCACTAAACAATAAGTTAATTATGTATTTATGTCTGCATATGCTAAAGATAAAATTTAAAAGGAGGGGACTATGCTTAAAAACAACAATATTTTTCTATACATTAAATGCACATTGCTATATGTTGGTTCGGTTATAGGAGCAGGTTTTGCTTCAGGACAAGAAATATTACAGTTCTACATAGTTTATGGTTACCAAAGTATGCTTGGTATTCTTTTAGCCACTATTCTATTTGCTTATTTTGGTGCAATGGTATTATTATTATCAGTAAAATATAAAACATCAGGTTACCATGATTTATTGCCTCATATATTAGGGAATTATGGTTCACATGTCGTGGATATATTAAGCTCACTAATGTTGATAAGCAGTATCGCGGTAATGTTTGCGGGTAGTGGTGCAGTACTGACGGAGTGTTTTGGTTCTTGGTCAAAAATTGGTATAATAATTACAGCTATAATTACGGTTCTAGTTATAATAGGAGGCTTGAACAGGGTTTTGACTGTAAATTTATATTTGGTTCCTCTAAAGATAATCGCCCTCATTTTTATAGTAATATTGGGATTGCTTAACCATGGTATACTGATTAATAATACTTCCATAGCAGTATTAAAAAATGAAAGCCAGATGAACTGGTTCTGGTCAAGCATATTATATGTTTCATATAATATGATAGTAGCTCTGTCAGTATTATCTTCATTGGGTAAAAAAATAAATAAAGAGATAGGTTTGGCAGCCGGAATTACAGGTGGTTTGATATTAGGAATAATGGCCGGTTTGATTACAATAGTTGGTCTTAGTTATTCTCCGGAAATAATAGATCATGAAATACCTCTTCTCTATGTAGCTAATCAATTAGGTACTTATTATCATTTTACATTTGCCCTTTTGATCTGGCTGGCTATTACAACCACTGCCATATCCAGTACTCATGGATTTGCCAGTCGCTTGGCCAAGCAAAACAGTATAAAATACAAAATAGCAGGAGTAAGCATATGCTTGATAGTATTACCATTGGCCCAAATAAAATTTGCCAATTTAGTGCAAGTTATATATCCTATATTTGGTTATGCGGGGTTAAGTATTTTGCTTGGGTTACTGTTTTATCTTCCGGTTCATACAATAAAAAGATATAAAAAATATAAGTGAAAAGGTGATATAGGATGAACTGGTTGGACATTATATTTATTATCATAATTATTTATTCAGCTATGATTGGTTTTTTTACCGGGTTAATTAAAAGCCTGACAAAATTGATAAGCATAATAGGCGGATTATTTGCAGCTTATAAATATTACGGGGAATTAGTGGCTTACATAAATTCTGTTTGGCATTGTGAAAAAATAATAACATCATGGATTACAAATTGGCTTAAATCAAAATATGTTCCTTTTTATAAAGGGGATATTCCGGCAATATCTGAATTAAGCGGTATGCTGGCAGTTCATATATTGGAATTAACATGCTTTTTGTTTGTATTTCTAGCTGCTTATATGATAATAAAAATATTAGGTTCTTTTTTATCCGGTATTACATCCCTGGTTTTTTTAAAGCCAGTGGACCGCCTTATGGGTAGTTTAGTTGGTATTATAAAAGGTACGGCCGTAGTTCTTATATTTATACTGGTAATGACACACTTGCAATTATATGCTGATGTTTTTTTAGGTAATGAAAAACTTAGCTATTATCTAGATCAAAGCATAAATAATTCAATTATGATACCTTATGGAGAAAAATTGTTAGGCATGCTAAAGAACTTTTTTGGTTTCACATTTAACTATTATAAGAATGATCAATACATGGATATGATAAAAATTATCCAACTAATAAAAAATCAATGAGGGAGATATTTTGAAAATGGCAAATATTAATGGACTATTCTATGAACGCAAAAATGTATGGGAAAGAATAGATGATGATGAAAAAGAAGCGGTATTGTCCTTCTGTGAAGACTATAAAATATTTTTAAACAAGGTGAAAACAGAAAGGGAAGCGGTACAATTTTGTTCAGAATTTGTGCAAGCAAAAGGTTTTAAAGATATTTCAACTATAGAGAAATTAAAGCCCGGAGATAGTGTCTTTGTGGAAAAAAATCAGAAAGCCTTAGTAATGGCGGTCATAGGCAGTAGACCAATAGTGGAGGGACTTAATTTGATTGGCGCGCATATTGATAGTCCACGTTTAGATTTGAAACCACAAACTCTCTTTGAAAAGGAGAATCTCGGTTTATTAAAAACCCATTACTACGGAGGCATAAAAAAATACCAGTGGACATCAATTCCGTTATCCTTGCATGGAGTAATTATAAAAAGTGATGGCAGTAAGTTTGATTTTATTATCGGCGAAAAAGAGGATGAATCTGTTTTCACTATTACAGATCTATTGCCCCACTTGGCTAAAGAACAAATGGAAAAGAAAATGTCCGAAGCGATTCCCGGAGAATCATTGAATATTCTTTGCGGCAGCAACCCAGTAACAGACAAAAATATAAAAGAAAAAGTAAAGGCATATATATTGGAATACTTGTATTCTAATTATGGTATAATTGAGGAGGATTTTATAAGCGCTGAAATTGAGGCAGTACCGGCTTGGGGGGCCAGGGATATAGGCTTTGACCGGAGTTTAATAGGTTCTTATGGGCAAGATGACAGGGTTTGTGCTTTTACCTCAATGAAAGCTTTAGTTGATGCAGGAATTCCTGAGACAACTTCTTTGGTAATATTGGCTGATAAAGAGGAGATAGGGAGTAATGGTAATACAGGTATGATGAGCACATTGCTCGAAAATTCTGTAGCTGAAATAGCGGCAAAATTAAACCCGGGTGATTGCAGCGAATTACTATTAAGGCGAGTCCTTGCTAAATCAAAAGCTCTCTCGGCAGACGTGAATGCGGGATTGGATCCTAATTATGAAGATGTCATGGAAAAAATGAATGCCGCTAAACTGGGCTACGGTTTAGTGATAACAAAATACACGGGCTCAAGAGGAAAAAGTTCTTCAAATGATGCAAATGCAGAATTTATAGCCTACATAAGAAATCTCTTAAATAAAGAAAATATTATCTGGCAAACAGGAGAATTGGGCAAGATTGATCAGGGAGGCGGTGGGACTATAGCCTATCTTATGGCTGCATCGGGTATGGACGTGGTTGATTGTGGAGTAGCGCTTCTGGGTATGCACTCCACTTTTGAGGTGGCTGCAAAGACAGATATTTATATGGCTTATAAAGGATATAAGGCATTTTTTAATGCATAAGAGTGGTGGAGTATAATGATTAAATATCAAGTGGGGGATATAGTTAAATTTAAAAAAACACACCCTTGTGGAGGAGAATATTGGGAAGTATTGCGTACGGGTATAGATTTCAGAGTAAAATGCATTCAGTGTGGACGAATCGTAATGCTTCCCAGACCTAAATTTGAAAAAAGTGTAAAAAGTATTATATCTAAAAAGTCGCCTTAAGAGACTTCTTAGGTAGCCATTGGCATTTATTGTACCTGTTGCAAATTATGCAGCATGAACTTACATTGCATAAAGATTTATCTACATAATTTATCATAAGTAAAATTTATTGGAGTAAAAAAACTTTAACTTGCTATTAAATGGTTTTTATGCTATAATTCATTGGTCCAGTATGATATATGTTTTTCCTACCTGCTCTATCTGAGTGATAGGGCCAAAGACCGAGGGGAGGAGGTGAATAGGCATGCGTAATTATGAAACTCTATTTATAATTAAAGCAGATCTTGAAGAAGAACAGACTACTGCCGTAATAGAAAAATTTAAAGGCATTATAGAGGCCAACGGCGGCGAAATAACCAAGCTAGACAAATGGGGTAAGCGCAGATTAGCCTATGAAATCAATCACATGCGTGATGGTTATTATGTTTGTGTAAAATTTAAGGCCGGGTCGGAAACTTCGCAAGAATTAGACCGGGTATTTAAAATTACAGACGAAGTCATCCGCCATGTAATTATTCGCGAGGATGAGTAGATATATAATGGGATAAAACCAAGGCGGTGATTATTATGTTAAATAAAGTTATATTAATTGGTCGTCTTACGAGAGATCCCGAACTCAGATATACACCCAGTGGTGTTGCTGTAACAAAATTTACATTAGCAGTTGATCGCTCTATTCCGGTGAATAAGGGCGAAAAAGAAGCAGATTTTATTGATATTGTAACATTTCAGAAGTTGGCCGAAATTTGTTCCAATCTTCTTGGAAAAGGCAGATTGGTTGCCGTTGACGGGAGATTGCAAATTCGTCCATATGAGGATAACCAGGGTGTTAGAAGAAAATCTATCGAAATAATTGCTAATGAAGTAAAATTTTTAGATAAAGCTAAAGATAACCAAAGAGCGCCGGGTGCACCATCTGCTTCATTTAGTTCAACCGGGACAAGCAGTTCGGAAAAGACCGGATCAAATTTTGGCAGTGAAATAGATTTTTCTGAAGATGATATACCCTTCTAAGCAAAGGAGGCTTAATGTATGAGACGTGACCGTGGACGCAGAGGAAAAAAACGTATCTGCAGTTTCTGTGTTGATAAGGTACAAAGTATTGATTATAAAGAGATTCCGCGTCTTAAAAAATATATTACCGAGCGTGGTAAAATTTTGCCGCGTCGTATTTCAGGTAATTGCGCTAAGCACCAGCGTATGCTGACAGTTTCAATAAAAAGAGCGCGCAATATGGCTTTATTGCCTTTTACAGCAGAATAAAAGGGGAAGGGGAAATGGTCCCCTTCCTTTTTACATATTGGCTAACAACTACATTTTAAATTAAGCAGGAAAAATTGCTACTTATAAAGAATCACTATGATCAAAAGAATGTCTTTGATTCATGTGATCAATGAGGTGATGGCTTTTGTTTCCGCGTGAGCAAACGCAAGCCCTAGTGGAAGGGGCATTATTTGCAAGTCTCACCGCAATACTATCTTTGGTATTCATATATATACCGGTAATTTCAATATTTGCTCTGGTAAGTCCAATGCCAACAGCAGTTCTGGTTAAAAAATACAATGTAAAAATTGCGTTATTCTCGTTGATAACAGCCTTTTTAATCACATTGCTGTTTTTTGGAAACCCGCTTGCGGCTTTAATAATTACATTGGAAGCAGGCATTCTTGGTCTTGTTACCGGACTTTTGTTGAAAAAAAGTATTTCTATGGGATTAAGTATTATTATAGTATCCACCGGATCCTTATTTTTAACAATTATAAGTTTTCTAATTACCTTTTTCATTACAGGAAGTAATCCTTTTAATATAAACAGCGAGATTAATCAGGCAACTGCAGAGTTACTGCAGTTTTATCAAAATAGAGGCTTATTGTCTGGTTTTAGTCAAAATGAAATTGTTGAACTAAGAAAAAGCTTAATTAACACTGTGTATCTATTTTTACCGGGATTTTTTATTATCAGCTCATTTGTATCAGGAAGTATTAATTATTTACTGACCAGAGAATTATTTAAGCGCCTAAAATATGAGGTTGTTAATTTAAAGCCTTTTTCTCACCTACAGTTTCCTTGGTACTCTATTTGGAGTATAATACTGGGTATCGCTTGCCTATTAATAGGGGATAATCTACATATCAGCTTTTTAAGCAAAGTATCTAAAAATATTTTATTTATTGCCATTTTTCCATTTAGTGTGCTGGGGCTGGCAGTGGTTGTATTTTATATTAAAAAATTTAATTTATCGAGAATTGTAAAATTTTTTATAGCTTTTATATTTATAATTAATGGTTATCTAACAATTGTATTTCTATTGATGCTGGGTATTTTGGATCCTTATTTTAACTTTCGCAAGTTAACTGTGAAGAAGTAGAGTATAGGGGGATACAGCATGAAAATTATTTTAAATCAGGATGTGGCTAAGCTTGGTAGAAAAGGTGATGTTTTGGATGTAGCTGAGGGTTATGCCCGAAATTACTTATTGCCCAGAGGATTGGCTGCTGAGGCTTCCAAGAGCAAGATGAATGATCTGGAGAGGCAAAAGAGTATTGAGGAAGACAGGAAGCTTAAGATAAAACAGAAATCTGAGCAACTGGCTGAAAAAATAAATAACTTGACAGTTAAGATTTTTGCCCGCGTAGGTGAGAACGGTAAATTATTCGGTGCCGTTGGTAATAATGATATAGCTAAAGCACTTTCTGATCAATTTAAAGTTGATATTGATAAGAAAAAAATAGTTTTAAAAGATACTATTAAAACTATAGGTGAATATAAGGCGATATTAAAATTACACACGTCAGTGCAGGCAGAGATAAATGTGGAAGTGCTGCCACAGTAAAAATATATTAACTACTTGAATATTCATATGTATGTTGCAAAAATTACGATAAACCCACTTTAAATAGTGGGTTTATCGGGTTATTTTATACTCTAGTAAATTATGCTTATGGCGGATCTCTGGATAACCCATTATTTCATGAAGTACAAATTTATGTTGGATAAGCAATGTTAGTACTGTATAATTTCCATTGACTATAAGTGTTTGTGATTGCTCGAAAGTTTCATAAGACGACTTTCTTGCACTCTAGAAAATTATGCTTTATTGAATTCGTGGATAAGGTCTGCGGCCCAACCCTGATGAAGAAAAATATTTGTTGAATATTTTATGGTTCCGGAACAGGCATAATCAGAAGGGAGAAAATTATTTAATGAAAGCTTTTCTGGAAAAATTTATGGGTGCCGCAAAGGCTGACAAATTTGAAGACAAGCCTGGCATTAATGAACAATTAAAATACAGGGTTAACGCTTTATATGATTTGATAGCTAATATTTACGGTTCTGATAAACTGGTATTGAGAGCCGGAAAACTGGACGCTCTTAAACTGATGCGTTCTGAGATACTTTCAAAAAGAGTTTTAGCTTTGCAAAAAATTATATTTGAGGATGCTGTGACAGATATTGAACCAGATCATGAAGAAATACCAATAATTTTAGATAAAATAGAAGATAAGATATCCGATTATTTAGCCAGAAGATCATTGGAAGATGAACTGGAAAGAAAAATCAAGGAAAAGATGAATGAAAGACAGGAGGATTATTTGCAAGAAATTAAAATGCAGGTAATTAAGGAAAATACGGGTCCGGAAAACGCTCAGACCCTTAAGAAGCTTGCTGTTTTGGAAAAGCTGGAGCATAAAAAATTATCAAGCACGGCCATGGAGTTTTTGCGGCCAACCTGCTTTGGCGAAATTATCGGGCAGGAAAGGGCTGTCAAAGCCCTGCTGTCTAAACTTGCTTCACCCTTTCCCCAGCATATACTATTATACGGGCCTCCCGGTGTAGGTAAAACAACTGCTGCCCGCTTGGCCTTGGAGGCAGCTAAAAATATCAGTGGCACTCCTTTTGTTAAAGATGCTCCTTTTATTGAGGTTAACGGTACAACGCTGCGCTGGGATTCCAGGGAAATTACCAACCCTCTGCTGGGTTCTGTTCATGACCCGATTTATCAGGGAGCACGCCGTGATTTGGCTGATTCAGGAATACCTGAGCCGAAATTGGGTTTGGTCACGGACGCTCACGGGGGCATACTTTTTATTGATGAGATAGGTGAGATGGACCCGATATTGCAGAATAAATTATTAAAAGTGCTTGAGGATAAGAGAGTATTTTTTGAATCCACTTATTATGATCCGGGTGACCAGAGTATACCCCGGTATATTAAAAAATTATTTGATCAAGGAGCACCGGCAGATTTTTTACTGATCGGAGCTACAACAAGAAGTCCGGAGGATATTAACCCGGCTATCAGATCGCGCTGTGCAGAGGTTTATTTTGATCCTTTAACTCCAGGAGCTATTAAACAGATAGTAAATCAGGCGGCAGATAAACTTAATATTGGACTGGAAGATAAGGTTGCGGAAATAATTAGCGAATATACTATTGAAGGGCGTAAAGCAGTTAATATTCTGGCTGATGCCTATGGGATGTCATCTTATAGAAATGAAGAGACTGCTTATGAGCAAAAAAAATTATATATTTGTGAGCTTGATATTTACGATGTTGTGCAGACCAGCCGTCTTACTCCCTATGTGTTGTATAAAGCTTCTTCACGAAAAGAAACAGGTAAAATCTTTGGCCTGGGTGTTACAGGTTTTATTGGGTCCGTGTTGGAAATTGAGGCCATTACGTTTTCTGCCAGACAACCGCAGAGAGGTAATATACGCTTTAATGATACTGCCGGCAGTATGGCCAAAGATTCGGTATTTAATGCTGCTTCAGTAATTCGCAAGTTAACCGGGGAAGATTTGAACAATTACGATGTGCATATTAATATTATTGGCGGAGGGCGTATTGATGGTCCTTCTGCCGGAGTAGCCATGCTGCTGGCAGTCTTAAGCACTATAAAGGATTATCCTATTCCTCAGGATATTGCTGTTACCGGTGAGGTGTCCATTCAAGGAAAGATAAGAGCTGTGGGGGGTATAGCGGAAAAAATATATGGTGCCAGGCAAGCCGGTATAAAAACAGTTTTTATCCCGGCTGAGAATTTTTCTGATATACCGAGAGATATAAAAAATATTAAAATAATTCCTGTAAGCTCTGTAGAAGAAATAATAGATTATATTTTCCCTAATACAAAATTTAATCAATCAGTAAGTTAATATTACTATATTATTCTGTAATTTAATAAGGTGATCATTTTTATGTTAGATAAAATACCGCCTCAGAACATGGAAGCTGAGCAATCCGTAATTGGTTCTGTTTTTTTAGACAAAGAAGCGATATATAAGGTAATGCGCATTATAAGTCCAGATGATTTTTACAGTGAGAGCCATAAGTTAATTTATGAAGTTATTTTAGATTTGAACGATAATTCAGCTGCAATTGACTTATTAACTGTAACAGAAAGCTTGCGCCAGAGAGGCCATTTGGATAAAATTGGCGGAGTGACCTATATTGCCTCTTTGCCCGGTATGGTGCCTACTTCTGCAAATGTAGAGTACTATGCCAAAATTGTAGAAGAGAAATCACTTCTCAGAACTTTAATCAGCCTGGCCTCCAGAATAGCCAATATGAGCTATGAAGGCAGTGAGAATGCACAGCGGTTGATGGATGAAGCCGAGCGAATGATTTTGGAATTGAGCAGCAGGAGATCTGCTTCCGCATTTACACCGATTAAAGAGATTTTATTAAAGATTCTTGAGTATATCGACTATTTAAGTGAAAATAAAGGTGCTGTAACAGGTGTTTCCACAGGTTTTGTCGATCTTGACTCTATTTGCAGCGGTTTTCAAAAAGGCGATTTAATGATTCTGGCGGCTCGCCCAAGTATGGGTAAAACCAGCCTTGGTCTAAATGTAGCTCAACACGCTGCCCTGCACCGCAAAATTCCGGTGGCCTTTTTCAGTCTGGAAATGTCTAAAGAACAGCTGGTTCAGAGAATGCTGTGTGCCGAAGCCATGGTGGATCAACATAAATTGCGCATAGGTAATTTAAAAGAAGAAGATTGGGAAAAAATAAACAATACTGCGGCCAAGCTGTCTGGAATACCCGTTTTTATTGATGACACTCCTGCTATATCCATAAGAGAATTGAGAGCTAAAGCCAGACGTTTACAAGCTGAACACGGCTTAGGGCTGGTGGTAATAGATTATCTGCAGTTGATGCAGGCGGGAAAGAAAACAGATAACCGGCAGCAGGAAATTGCGGAAATTTCCCGTTCACTAAAGAGTTTAGCAAAAGAGATGAAGGTTCCGGTTTTGGCTCTGGCTCAACTTAGCCGTTCTGTGGAGCAGCGGCAGGATAAGAAGCCTTTACTTTCTGATCTCAGAGAAAGCGGCAGTTTAGAACAAGATGCCGATATGGTTATGTTTATCTACCGGGATGAGTACTATAATGCCGAAAGTGAAAAGAAGGGAATTGCTGAGATAATAGTGGCCAAACAGAGAAACGGGCCGACCGGTATTGTTGAACTGGGTTTTTTAAAGGAATATACTAGATTTGTTAATTTGGCCAAGCGAGCTGACTAAGACCGGACTTTAATCTTTAACCGGTCTTTTTCTTATTGTTTTTAACGTTGAAATATTGTAAAATTACATAGTTAAATATCAAGTGTTTGATTGGAGGAAAGAAGTATGACTGAAACAGGCACCTGGACACTTAAAAAGGGTTTAGCAGAAATGCTTAAAGGTGGCGTAATAATGGATGTTACTACGCCAGAACAAGCTAAAATAGCTGAAGAAGCCGGAGCTTGTGCGGTTATGGCGTTGGAAAGAGTACCTGCAGATATAAGAGCGGCAGGTGGAGTGGCCAGAATGGCTGATCCCACTATCGTTATCAGAATTATGGAAGTTGTTAGCATTCCGGTAATGGCTAAAGCCAGAATAGGTCATTTTGTTGAAGCGCAGATCCTTGAGTCTTTGGGCGTTGATTACATAGATGAGAGCGAAGTATTGACTCCGGCTGATGAGCAGTTTCATATTGATAAAAATGCTTTCAAGGTTCCTTTTGTCTGCGGAGCCAGAAATTTAGGCGAGGCTTTGCGAAGAATCGGTGAAGGCGCGGCTATGATTCGGACCAAAGGTGAACCAGGTACCGGTAATGTTGTGGAAGCGGTAAGACACATGCGCAAGGTTATGGGAGAAATTCGTAAACTTCAGAATATGCCTAAAGAAGAATTGATGACAATAGCTAAAGAAATCGGCGCGCCCTATGAGCTGTTGCTGCAGGTAGCTGAACAGGGGAAACTCCCGGTAGTCAATTTTGCTGCGGGTGGTATTGCCACGCCGGCAGACGCTGCTTTGATGATGCAATTAGGGTGTGACGGGATTTTTGTTGGTTCGGGTATTTTTAAATCCGATAACCCGGCTGTCAGGGCCAAAGCCATTGTAGCGGCTACTACACATTACAATGATCCGAAAATACTGGCCGATATATCCAGAGATCTGGGTGAAGCAATGCCTGGTTTGGAGATATCTTCAATTACTCCTGAGCAGAGGATGCAGGATCGGGGCTGGTAAACATGTTAATAGGTGTATTAGCCCTGCAGGGTGCATTTATAGAGCATCAAAAAATGCTTGGCAAATGCGGCATTGAATCGGTTCAAGTGCGCAAACCGGAGCAGCTTACGGATATAGCTGGATTAATTATTCCCGGCGGAGAAAGTACTACTATCGGTAAACTGCTTAACCAGTTCTCTTTGTTTGAACCTTTAATAGACAAGGCCAAAAACGGTATGCCTATTTTCGGTACCTGTGCCGGATTGATTATGTTAGCTAAAGAAATAAAAAACTCTAATCAACCGCGGTTGGGTTTAATGGACATAGTTGCTGAAAGAAATGCCTATGGAAGACAGGTTGACAGTTTTGAAGCTGATTTAGAAATTGAGTGCTTGGGCAGTCAGCCTTTACGTGCTGTTTTTATTCGTGCTCCTTATATAGAGGAAGTGAATAATGGCGCAGAAGTGTTGGCTGTGCACAATAAAAAAATAGTACTGGCGCGCCAGGGAAGATTTCTGGCTGCCGCGTTTCATCCCGAGCTGACTGAGGATACCAGATTGCATGATTATTTTTTAAATATAGTTAAAAGTTGCTGTTAAAGAAAAAGATTATTAACCTCTGAGAAATATCATAATTTCAGAAGCTTAATTTGAAGAGGAATTGTCCCATACCAGGTTAATTCCTCTTTTATTTTTGGTTTAGTTAGATATATAAATTTAATATTACGATGAATAATTAGGAAACTTCTTCTGCAACAATTAATGGAGGCCTTTGTAGCCATGTTGTATCAAATTTTTTTTAAACAAAGCAAAGAAATAATGCTCATTATTCGTTATGATGACTATTATATTGTCGAGGCTAACGATTCTGCAATTGAGGCCTACGGTTACAGCCGGGAAGAGCTGCTTAAAATGCGTATTGATGAGCTATATGATTCAGAGGCATGGCAAGCGAGTATGTTTCAAATTGATAGATCAGCAGGTTGTTTAGTTGCATTTGAAACAGTTCACAGGCGTAAAGATGGCAGCAAATTTTTTGTTGAAGTAAACCTTCATTGTGGTAGTTTTCAAGGGGTAAATTATTTACAAATAATTATTCGTGATATTGGAGAAGGTAGGCAGCACATAGCGCAAGAAGTAAAGCAGCAAGAAGATGTTGTGCATAAACCCGATTTGTCTGATAAAAGGAATGTAACTTTTGAAGCCTTAAATGAATTTAAAAAAACGGATAGGAATCAGCTAATCACGGATAAAGGAAGGAAAGCTGACATTGGTATTCTAATTGTTGATGATGACAGACTGATTACTGATTATATTTCTATGGGACTGATTTATGAGGGGTACCAGGTGTATACTGCTTATTATGGCAAGGATGCTTTAGAACTCGTCAAAAAGGTTAGGATTGATGCTGTTATATTGGATTGGATGCTTCCGGATATTCAAGGTCTGGATTTATGCCGTCGGCTGAGGGAACTGATTAATCCAGTGATTATTATGGTTACAGGCAAAGATGAGTTTATTGACAGAGTAAACGGTTTGCGTGCCGGTGCTGATGATTACATGGTTAAGCCCTTTAATTTTGCCGAGCTGTTAGCTCGCTTAGAAGCTCAATTGAGAAGACAGACAAGCAGTCCTGAAAAGGAAGTATTAACTTATGCAGATATTACAATTTGGCCAACTCGACGCGAAGCAAGACGTGGACAGCTTCTTTTGCTACTGACACCGACAGAGTTTGATTTACTTCTCCTATTTATGCGGCACCCGAGGCAGGTGCTTCCGAAAGAAATTATCCTGCAGCAAATTTGGGGTCATAACTTTACGGGTGACTTAAATATCGTTGAGGTTTACATAGGGTATCTCCGCCGTAAGTTGCAGAAGCCTTCGTTAATTCACACAGTTCGAGGCGTGGGTTACCTTTTTGAGCAACAAAATTAAGATAAATCCGGTTTAACCGCGGTCGCAATTTGGCCACGGTTTATTTTTTTAGAATACCAGATCTAAGACCTTTGCCCTTAGCCGATTATTGTAGTTTCTCACGTAACCTGATAATATAGAAAAGGTGATTTTAATGGGGATAAACCTGGACGGGGCGCGGCTTTGAGAGATTTTGTGTTGTCGCAAATAGCTATAAGAAAAATAGACAATGGTAGGTCAAAATTCTGCTGCTACATTGCCAATGTGGGCGATATGGTAAAGATCAGCTGGTAGTAATAAAATTGATTCAGGGTTGTTTATGGGCTGCTGTTTTTTGTTGATTTTATATCTGGGGATGTTACATAGTCAGGGGGGTTTTGTTACAAGCTAGGCACGGCGCATGTTAGCAGGGTTATAGGTGTTGTTGCTAATTGTTAATGGCTGTTACTAAGTCAATGGGACTAGGCTAAATGAGGAGTAAAAACGGGAGGTGAGGGAGAAATTAATAATTGATTAAGGCAATTATTACGGCAATAGTATTAAAGCCTCTGCCGCCTAAGGATAGATATTTTTAAAGAAATAATTTTAAAGAGTTATTGCGGCAATAGAGATTAATATATATTTATCCATATAATATAAAATTATGCATTAATCATACATAAAGACCGGTCGTATTTTGATGGCTGGCCACAAGTTAAGATTTAATAAAATCTGTTTCATTTTCAACCTTCCTTTATGTTAATGAATAGACAAAATAAAACCCGGTGAGACCGGGCGGATAAGCGAGGTGTATTTTGGTGGAAAAAAAACTGTATGTAGAAGTTGAAAATGTTGCTATTTGCCTTGTGTAAACATATTTTGAATGAACTTAAATCAGGATTCAGTACCGAAACATTAAAGGTCCCTTTCCTGAGCTTATTAAGGCGCTGGCTAACTGGTTAAGTCGATTCGTTGAGCGCTTCTCTGACAAGGTTGCACATAGCATCGAACTGGGAAGAGTATCATTCCTTAAATGAAAAAATCTGGAGTAGTATATTCAGAGTAATCTGGATGTCATTGGCGTTATCAAAGTCTGGGCAATTAGTTAGCAAGTAAATTGACATTGGTAGTAAATGTAAGGTTAGCCGACAGAGGCTTGGCCCTGGTTTTCTGCGTGTTTTTTTTGTGCCTTCTCGACAACATCATTAGGGAAGGCACGGTCGAACTGAATTGATGCCCAGCCTTTGAGCCGGTTGTCGCCGGCTGCCCAGAGGTCGTACAGAATATTAATAAGGCGGTCCAGTTCAGGATCGCCAGTGTCGGCACGGTGGGTTTGGTAGCTGGCAGCCACGGCAAGGCCGTTTATTTTCATGACTTGTTGGAAAGCTTCTATTATGGCAGTTGCGCCGTATTGATTTATGGCAATATTAATAATGTCCCGGGGGTTACCCTGGCAGCTGTGGTTGGCACCGGTGCTCGGATCTGGAGCAACGGCGTCCTCCTCATCTTTCATTATATTAATAATAGCTTGATTGAAGGTCTGCTTATCGAAGTGGACCTTTATTTTTTTTAGTGATTCTTCAGGAGAAATAAACATCTCTCCTCCTCCTGTCTTTAACCATATGTCATTGACATAAAAAGTTAGGCAAATAACCTTTTGTAATGATTTAGAAGGATTTTTTGAGCCTTTTTCAATGCCTGCAATATGCCCTTGATCAATATCTAGAGCATCTGCAAACTGCTGTTGTGTCAGCTTTAGAAATTTTCTTAAAGATTTTATTCTCTCACCAATTGCCATAAATAGACCACCTTAATTATGAAAGTCGCATTAAGTCGTATTGATAATATGTCTTAGCCATGTTATCATTATATCCAAGAACTAATATTTTTTAGACATATCCCAGCCTAAACACGAAAGGAGGACTGACAATGGGTAAAGGCAGAGGCTTAACGCCGCGAGAGATCAGGGCGCTAATGGTTCTAAAAGGAATAAAGATAGTAGATATCGCAAAAGAAGCCGGCGTCACCCCCGCTTATGTCCACCACGCCATAAACAGCACGGGCAGAAATAGGGGATACCGAATTAGACCATATATAGCCGAGGCCATTGGAAAAACAGTTAAAGAGATATGGCCAGACGGCGCAGCTTAATACAATTGGACATGTCTATAATCATTTAGACAAGTATATCAAAGCGGTAAGGGGGTGGCAATGGAAAAGGGATTGAAACTTTTGGATATATGCCGGGATATTTTATGTTGATAAACAGACAAAATAAAGCTCGGCGAGACAGGAGAATTGCTATATTGGCTAAGTTTATTCCGCGAGAAGAGTTTATTGATGTATTGCGGAGTTTAGTGCAAAAGATGGATAAAGAGAAAAAGGCTATACCAGAAAAAGTAGCCGTTGAGAACTTGTATCCAAATATATCTAAAAACTTAACAAAAATATTTGGTGAGATACTGGAGTAATTGGAGCGCATAGGCCAGCCAGACACGGTAAGACTGGGCAGAAAATATAGTTGCGGTACCATGCAAACATAATCTATTAAATAGCCGAAAAATGTGGGGGCATTTAATTATGCCCTCACGTAATTTTATGCAACTACTTGAAGAAACCTGCCAGGAATTTTTCTCACACATTTTGAGAAAAATTCCTGGCAGGTTGTGTGCGAAGCTACAATTATTTTGATAAGCACAAGGATATCATTTGTTTAGACATGAATTATGTTACAAAATATAAAAAAATAGTTAGTCAGTGTATGACATAAAATATCATTTTGTATGGGTTACTAGCTGCATTTAACCGGCTTTAGCCACAACTAATGGCTTTCAGCCATCAATAAACCTATTGGTTTTGGCCGGTAGCCGTTTAGTATTTGACTATTATAACTCTCAGCAGTTTCTCAGACCCTTCTCAGAGTTTTTTCAATCGTAGTTGCTATAATAGACTTAATCGACAAAGTATATTGCTTATTATTTCGTCACCCAGCGAAAATGGGTTTTATAAGTCAATAAAAGTAAATTAGATTGTAATAAATCAATTACAATTTAGTTGCTAAATAATTAACGAGGAGGCAATTTATGAAATTAATTAATTTAAAATTAACTTCCAAAATAATAACTTCCTTTGTCTTAGTTTTATTAATTGCTTCAATTGCATCATTAATTGCAGTTATACAATTTACTGATATTAACAGTGAAATAGTTGAGTTAGACAAAAATATGCTGCCCCAATATTATGATACAGTTGAACTATCCAAGTCTATAGATGAGCAGGTAATGTCGCTGCGTGCCTATATGATTTATGGTGACGATAAATTTGCACAACAATTTGTTGATGTTTCTAAAAAATCGTCAGATTTAGAAGTGCAAATTATTAATGCGACCCAGCAGCAAAAAGATAAAGATATTATGACAAAAATAAAAAATAGCAATGATGAGTATACAAGGATATGTATTGAAAATGTGATACCGTCAGTTAAGGCAGGAGATATTGAAGCGGCAAAAGACGGAGGAATGACCGTATTAAGTAACTACCAGGAAACACAAAAGCTGCTAAATGATTATTATGCTCAGAAAAATGAAGAAATTGCTAATGTAGTTGGCTCAATTAATAATCATGCAAATTCAGCAAAAAATTTAATTATTATATTTGCTATTGCAGCGATTGTACTGGCAATGGTAATTGCAGTTTTGCTAACTAGGATGATTACAAAACCTATTATAGAAACCACAGAAGAGATGTACAAAATGTCCGAGCAGAATGATTTAACTGAGAGACAACTGGTTGTTAATTCAAATGATGAAATAGGTATTTTAAGAACAGCCTTTAATAAAATGCTTATTTCAGTAAGAAAAATGGTTCTGGAAATTAAAGAATCTTCGACTAATCTGGCCGCACACAGCGAAGAGTTGTCTGCCACCTCGGAGCAGGTTACTTCTGCTGTTCAAGAAGTAGTTGCTACCATTAATCAGTTGGCTGTAACTGTAGATGAGCAAAATTCCAGTACAAGTCAGGTTAATCTTACAGCTGTCGAGATGTCTGATAATGCAAGACAGGGCAGTCAGGCTGTAGAAAGCACTATGCAGAAGATGAATTTGATTAACAGTAGTGTAGTTGACAGTACAACGGTGATCACCGATCTGGCCAAAAAATCTCATGAGATAGGTTTGATTTTAGATGTTATCACTAATATTGCCAGTCAGACTAACTTATTGGCCTTAAATGCAGCCATTGAAGCGGCCAGAGCAGGAGATGCCGGCAGAGGATTTGCCGTGGTGGCTGAAGAGGTTCGTAAACTGGCCGAACAATCAGCCAGTGCCACTAAAGATATTGCCGATATAGTGAGGGAGATACGGGATCAAACCGGGTTAGCGGTAAATTCCATGGAGGAGGTTACCACTGTTGTAAAAGATGGGGTTAGCGTATCGGAGCAAACCGGAAATGTATTATCTAAATTAATTGAAGAAATTGAACAAGTGTCATCAATGGTAGATGAAATATCCAAAGGAACGGAAAACACTTCGAATATGGCACAAAGTTTAGCTGCAGCCAGTCAGCAAACAAATGCCAATGTTGAACAGGTCTCAAGCTCGGCTCAGGAGTTAACCAGCATGGCCGAAAGATTGCAGGGAATGACAGAGATGTATAAGCTGTAGGTAATACTCTTGCTGTTAAATACTTGGTTATTGCCCGCTAAATAGCCTGTTAATATATTTCTCTAAAAAAATATGTTTCATGTCTTGCAAAAGCTAATATTATATAGTAAAATCTGATTGTGAAATTAATATCAAAAACTTGATGCAGGGGAAAAGTACTTAAAACGGTTTTGACAGAGAGTCGGTGGTTGGTGTGAACCGGTATAGCCGTTTAATGAATTCCGCCCCTAAGAGGACTGCGAAAGAATACTAAGCAGCTACGGTTGACTGCCGTTATACAGTCATTTAAGCTGGATTAAGGTTTAGCGGTAGAATAAATCTGTTGTTAAACTCTTGATCAATTAGGGTGGCAACGCGGGAAAAACCTCTCGTCCCTGGTATCTGGGATAAGAGGTTTATTTTATTTTTAGCAGTTACCAATATTTGACTTATACATAGGGTAACTGTTTTATTTAGTAAAAACAATGGTAGATTTGGAAGGAGAGGTAACTTTCATGAAAGACAAGCAGTATTTATTGATTCCGGGCCCGACACCTGTACCGCCTACGGTTTTTGCAGCTATGTCCCGGCCTATGTTCGGTCACCGCAGTGATGACTTTGCCAAAATGCACAAAGGCATTGTAGAAAAAATGCAGAAAGTTTTTCAAACTAAAAACGAGGTATTCGTATTAACCAGCTCCGGAACCGGTGCCATGGAAGCAGCTGTTTCCAATGTAATTAAACCTGGGGATAAAGTGTTAACCTTAAACGGCGGTAAGTTTGGTGAGCGTTGGACAAAGATGGCTGCCAAGTACGGTGCTGTAGTTGATGAATATAAATACAGATGGGGCAGCGCTGCTGACTTGAAAGTAATTGAGGAAAAGTTAAACAGCGAGCCTGATTATGTTGCTGTTTTTGCCACTCACAATGAGACCTCCACTGCTGTAACCAACGATATAGCCGGTATGGGCGCTCTGGTGGCCAAACATAAGGCATTGCTGATTGTGGATACAGTCAGCAGTCTCGGTGCCATTGAATTTAAAACTGATGAGTGGAACGTGGATATAGCTGCTACAGGTTCACAAAAAGCTCTCATGCTGCCTCCTGGCTTGGGCGCTATTACTGTCAGTGAAAAAGCCTGGAAAGTAGTTGAAGAGAATAAAACACCGAAATTTTACTTTGATTTGAATGCTTGCAAGAAAAATATTGCCAAGTGGAATACTCCTTATACACCTAACGTAACCCTCTTTGTTGGTTTAGACGCTGCTTTGGATATGATAATGGAAGAGGGACTGGAAAACGTTTATGCCCGTCACACTTTGTTGGCTAACGGTGTTCGCGCTGCTGCCAAGGCTCTGGGCCTGGAGCTTCTGGCTGATGAAGGCTGCAGATCAGATGCTGTAACTGCTGTTTTGAGCCCGGAAGGAATTTCTGCCGAGGATATCAGAAAGGTGCTCAAGAATGATTATCAAATTACCTTTGCCGGCGGGCAGGATGATCTTAAAGGTAAAATTTTCCGCATAGCTCATATGGGTTTCGCGGACAAAATGGATATGATTATTGCTATCGGTGCTTTGGAAATGGCTCTGGCCAAGGTTGGCTATCCAGTTCAGTTAGGCCAAGGTGTTAAGGCACTACAGGAAGTATTCTTGGGGAGGAATTAGTGAAATGAAAGTATTAGTTTTAGATGGAGTGGCAGAGGAGGGCCTGGTGCCCTTTAGAGAAGAACCGGGTTTAGAAATAGATATCAAAAAAAAGCTGACTGAAGATGAATTAGTCGAGATAATTCCCCAGTACCACGCTATGATTGTGCGCAGCGCCACCAAGGTTACACCAAGGGTGCTGGATCATGCCAACAATATGATAGTTGTGGGCCGTGCAGGTGTAGGAGTTGACAATATTGATTTGGCGGCTGCTACCAATAAGGGTGTTTTGGTAGTAAATGCTCCGGACGGTAATACCATTGCCGCAGCTGAGCTGACCATGGCTATGATTCTCGGTTTATCCAGAAGCGTGCCTCAGGCAAATGCTACTTTGAGGAGCGGCAAGTGGGATAAAAAAGCATTTATGGGCGTAGAATTAAGAGGAAGAACACTGGGTGTTTTAGGTATGGGCCGAATTGGTTCTAACGTTGCCAAAAGAGCCCTGGCTATGGAAATGAATATTGTAGCCTATGACCCGTATATTAACGAAGAAGCAGCCGCTAAAATGGGCGTTAAGGTGCTTCCGCTGGAGGATGTTCTCAAGCAGGCTGATTTTCTGACTATTCATATGCCTAAAACTAAGGAATCCTACCACCTGATCAATGAGAAAACAATTGCTGTGATGAAGGATGGTGTGCGCATAATTAACTGCGCGCGCGGTGGAATTATTGACGAGGAAGCATTATATAATGCTATAAAGTCGGGTAAAGTTGCGGGTGCCGCACTGGATGTTTTTGAAAAAGAACCCAATACCGAAAGTCCTTTGTATGAATTTAATAATGTGATTATGACTCCGCACTTGGGCGCCTCTACTGAAGAAGCGCAGCTTAATGTGGCTGTGGATGTGGCTAAAGAAATCGTGGCTGCCCTAAAAGGTGAAGTTGTAAAAAATACCGTAAATATCCCGTCCTTAGATGCTAAGACTATGGCTGCAGTTAAGCCCTACCTTGATTTGGCGGGCCGTCTCGGCAACTTCCATGCCCAGATGATTACTGGACGTGTGAATAAAATTGAGCTTATCTACAGCGGGGAATTGTCCGCTTTGGAGGTTACACCTATTACCACAGCTTTCTTGAAGGGCATGCTGGATCCAATACTTCAGGAAAACGTTAACTTTGTCAATGCCTCGGTAATAGCCAAGAACAGGGGTATTGAAGTTATCCAGACAACTGCTGAAATGGCAAAAGATTATAATAATTTAATGACAGCCAAGGTTTACTGTGAAAGTGGGGAAAGAGTTCTGGCTGCAACATTGCTGCAGGGTAATGTTGCCCATCTCGTAAACATTGACGGTTACCGTGTGGATGTTGTTCCCAGCGGCCATATGCTGGTTGTACCTCACTATGATAGGCCGAAGATTATCGGTAAGGTAGGCACCTTAATAGGCGAACATGATATTAATATTGCCGCAATGCAGGTAGGACGCAAAGAAATTGGTGGCAAGGCCGTTATGGTGCTGACTATTGACGATGTAGTTCCTGATGATACTTTAAGAGCTATTGCTCAAGTTGACGGTATTTTGGATGTTAAATTTGTCAGTTTGTAAAATGTAATTATTGAAGCTTTAGCGGGGGTACTATCCCCCGCTAAAGCTTCAAGTTAAATAAAAGTTAATATAATGATACTTAGAGACACTCCGTTTAAATATACATATAGAACTACTGTAGCCTTTAATTTGGGGGTTAACCGATGTTGGACTTAAAATTTGTGCGCAATAACCCGGAAACAGTTAAAGAGGCCCTGGCCAAGAGGGGAAATAGAGGCAGTCTGGATGAATTTTTAAAGCTGGATGAACAGAGACGAGAAAAACTGGTAGTTGTTGAACAGTTAAAAAATCGCCGCAATACTGTATCCCAGGAAGTCGGCAGGCTAAAAAAAGAAGGCCAACCGGCTGAGCAAATAGTACTGGAAATGAGACAGGTTTCTCAGGAAATTAAAGATTTAGATGATCAGCTAAGAGTAATAGAAGAAGAGTTGCAAGCAATTCTATTAGGTATTCCCAATATCCCGGATGTTTCTGTGCCGGTTGGTAAAAGCGAAACTGACAATATTGAAATAAGGCTCTGGGGTGAGCCTACCAAATTTGATTTTGAACCTAAGGCTCATTGGGATATAGGAGAAGGTCTGGATATTATTGATTTTGAAAGAGGAGCCAAGGTTACCGGAGCCAGATTTTCTTTTTATAAGGGTTTGGGGGCTCGTTTGGAGAGAGCATTAATTAATTTCATGCTGGATTTGCACACCTCCCAGCATAACTATGTCGAAATATTTCCCCCGTTTATTGCCAATCAGGATAGTATGCAGGGTACAGGCCAATTGCCGAAGTTTGCAGAAGATATGTTTAAGTTAGAGAATACAAACTATTATTTAATACCGACAGCGGAAGTGCCGGTAACAAATTTATATAGGGAAGAAATACTGGATGGTGAAAAACTGCCCATTTGCCATGTTGCTTACAGCGCTTGTTTTAGGGCGGAGGCTGGAGCCGCCGGGCGTGATACCAGAGGCTTAATTCGCCAGCATCAATTTAATAAAGTGGAAATGGTAAAGTTTTGCCACCCTGATACTTCCTTTGAGGAGTTAGATAAACTTGTGCTTAATGCGGAAAAGGTACTTCAGTTGTTGGAATTACCTTATCGCCTGATTATCCTGTGTACGGGTGATTTAGGTTTTAGTTCGGCAAAAACCTTTGACTTGGAGGTTTGGCTTCCTGGCTATCAAACTTATCGTGAGATTTCATCTTGTAGTAACTTCACTGATTTTCAGGCCCGAAGAGCCGGAATTAAATTTAAAACAGGCAAAGCAAAACCCCAGTATGTACATACCCTGAACGGTTCAGGTCTGGCTATTGGCAGGACACTGGCTGCGGTGCTGGAAAACTACCAGCAAAGAGACGGTTCGGTAAAGGTACCTAGGGTTTTACAGCCATATATGGGTGGTTTGAAGGAGATAGCCAGGTAATTATAATAAAATGGGATAATGGTAACAGATAATTTAAAATACTCCGGATAGAAATATAATGTTAATGTTTTTACAATTAGTTGTTTTGGCCAGTTGACATTATATTTTGATTATGATATACTTCCTATTGTCGTTATGCGAATGCGATAACCACTGGTTGGAGGGGTGTCCGAGCGGTTGAAGGAGGCGGTCTTGAAAACCGTTGAACCTTTACGGGTTCCGTGGGTTCGAATCCCACCCCCTCCGCCATTAAGATTTTGGAGAGATGGCCGAGTCGGCTGAAGGCGGTCGCCTGCTAAGCGATTATACGGTCTTAAAACCCGTATCCAGGGTTCGAATCCCTGTCTCTCCGCCAGTTTTCAAAGAACTACGGTTAACCGTAGTTCTTTGAATCTCTATAAAATTATGTGCCCGTAGCTCAATTGGATAGAGCGTTAGACTACGGATCTAAAGGTTGGGGGTTCGACTCCCTTCGGGCACGCCATTGTTTATGCGCCCGTAGCTCAGGTGGATAGAGCAACGGTTTCCTAAACCGTGTGCCGGTGGTTCGAGTCCTCCCGGGCGCGCCAAATAAAATCAAGACCTCCAGGTTAAACCCTGGAGGCTTTTTTGTGTTTTTGGTGCCCATTTAGTGCCCAACGTCGCCAAAAAAATTAGTTCCTCTAATTTTTCAACTGCATTTTTCTGCATCCTGGGCATCAGGTGTGTATATGTGTCCGAAGTAATTCCAATTCCACTATGACCTAAGCGATCACAAATCAACTTCAGTGATTCTACACTTTTCAATAAAAGACTGGTATGAGTGTGTCGGAGTCCATGAAAAGTAATTCTCGGCAAACCGTTCCTCTTCATGAATTGGGGAAACCAACTGGAGATTATGTCCGGATGTTGAGGTATGCCATCTTCCTGAGTAAAGACCAAATCGCTATCTTGATACTGTTCACCGTAAGCCAGTCTAGTTTTGTTTTGCTCAATTTTAGCTTTTTTAAACACGTCCACTCCTTATATTTTTAGGTTCTTTGAAATAAAGGCCATTTTCCTTTGAGTATTGAACTGATTGGTTTATTGCTATGTTGCCAGCCTCTAGGTTTACATCTCTCCATCTCAAAACGTATATTTCACAACGCCTCATACCGGTACTAACTGCCAATATTAATGCGGTATAACAAGGTGTTCCTTTAGCGGCTGCTATCATTTCACGAACACTATTCTCATCCAGTACATGTATTTCTGGTTTTATTATCTTCGGCGGGATAACGGCATCGGTTACATTGTGGGGTAGCAATTGCCACTTAACAGCCATCTCCAGGGCCATGTGTATTACTCTGTGATGGTGTAATACTGTTCTTGATAACAACACACCTTCTCTGGTATCTTCTCTTTCTCCGGATAAAAGATCGGTGTAAAATTGCTGCAGGTGTATAGGTTTTAACTTTTCTAGTGGTATAGCACCCATTCTTGGCAATACTCTAGGTTTTACTATTTGCTTATATCTTTCATATGTCTTTACTGTTACCTGAGTTTTGGAATCTGTGATATTATAGAAAATGGGAGTTGGTGTTAGTGATAGGACCAGACCCCTTAAAGATAAGTCCAATTAACCCGCACGATTATAGGTGCGTGAACGGTGTGTGGGTTTATGAGTCCGGTTGGTGGAAGAAGATTATTGCTAAAATAAAGAGCGAGGAGTTAGCTGAACTGCAACAACGGAAACAGCAGCAAAGAAAGAAGAAATGAGGAGCCGCCTGGCGAGGGCGGTTATTATTTGATATACTGGATAAAAGATGTATCAATATCTAGCAGTTGTTCTTTAATAAATCGTTACTTTGTTCAGCTTTAAAACAATTTGTTTAGATTGTATTCCTTTTGGATATTTTAAATATTGGTACGAATTTTGCAATATTTAAAATTTATAAATATACCAAAAGGAGACCAGTACTATGCCTAAGTACGTTATTGAGAGGGAAATTCCTGGTGCAGGAAATTTAACAACGGAAGAATTAAAGGCAATTTCCCAAAAATCATGCGGGGTATTAAACAAATTAGGTCCTGAAATTCAATGGGTTGAAAGTTACGTAACAGATGACAAAATATATTGTGTATATGTTGCGCCTAATAAAGAAATGGTTATGGAGCATGCTAAACAAGGTGGTTTCCCGGCCAATAATATTTCCGAGGTAAAAAGAATCATTGACCCAACAACAGCCGAATAACCATAAGGAACTTCTTGAAATAATAGAGGAGTTGCGCCAAAAGCTACATGAATTAGATATTGCTAAAGGCTTTGCTGACCTGGAAGCTCTTGCTGCAAGCCAGATGCTTGATGCTGTACTAAACGAGTATTATCGAATTATAAAGAAAAATACAAAACCGCCTGAGTAGGGCGGTTTTGTATTTTACCTGGTTTGGCTAATAGTGTATACTAAAAGTAAAAACGGGGTGGATTTTTATGGATAAACTTGTTACGTTGCGTACTTTTTTTGATGCTACGGAGGCACATATTATAAAAAGTTTGTTAGAAAGCGAGGGCATTAAGGCTCATTTATTAGATGAACATTCAGCAACGTACGTCTATTCCCCTATTACAATTGGTGGAATTAGATTAGTTGTACATCAATCTGATATTGAAGCGGCAAAAGAAATATTATCTTCAATGGATTAGAGCCTACCAGGCTCTTTTATTTTGCGATAAAATTATTTTAATGGTAGATATGACTTAATATAAAGTTGTTGTAATTTGTCAAAAATTCAATAAAGGAAACACAAACCTCTTGCCGAAGTATATGGAAAATGGCAAGGAGGGATAACATGGCTACTGCCCCTTTAAAAGTTTTTGTATGGAAACTAATAGTATGGATTCTATTGCCGTAAATCATTGTGGTTTTATAAAAAAAGAGCCCGGAGGTTCTTTTTTTATAAAATTAGTTAATGGCAACATTGCTTAATATATACTTTTTGCAATTTATCGGAAATTTAATGAAGGATATGCGACTCTCTTGCCGAGGATTTTGGTAGGGAGACGCTATAATTTTTCTGACCTACTAAAGGATACCAAGCACGGGGTAAATATTCTACCCTGTTAGAAATGGTAATCCTTGCTTTCATATAAAATATAATGATTCAGATTAATTTTCTTGCCCTGTTAATGGAGACTGGTTTTTGCCATACTTCTGATGAATTTTTTAGTAGAACATATTATATTTTTTTACTAATTAATTATATTAATAATCTGTTCTGCATAGAATAAATTATACTCTCAGTGGGAGTATAATTAAGTGCATTATTCTTATATAAACAATTAAAAACCCGGCAAGCGCCGGGAAAATGTTAATAAAAAGCTAATTTAATGCGTAAATTAATGACAAAATGAAGTGTTCTTAGTCTTAACAATAAAAAGTACAACATAATAATAACCTCCTTATTTTTAAATATATAACCCACATTAATATATTTATGTACAGGAGGTTGTTATTATGTTTAGTATAAAAATGTTAATTGTTACCTAAAAATTAATTATGTATAAGCATTATATTTTAGATCGCTCAGTCTCGGGGGCGGTTTTTTATTTTCCCACTTATTATTTATTACAGGGAATTATATACCATGTCGATTTGTGGTTCAATGATAATTAAGAATTGTTCTACTAGTATAGGGGAGGTGAGTGAGATGATATGTTGCGCTCCGCGAGGAGGAGCAAGGGAGGGAGCCGGTAGAAAGACCGAAATACCAGATGAAAAAAAGAAACAAAATCCATCCGTTTTTGAAATCAGAGTTAGAAATAATCCAAAGAAGAGCAGAAAAAGAGAAAATGACTATTGGCGAGTACATACGCAAAAAAAGCCTTGGAGCCTTGAGACTTCGAGGCTTTTTTGTTTATCCTACCTTATAGGGGGATTTTGTTTCATTGAAACTAATCACAGCCCCCACCTCCGCAATCTCCTCCTCCGCCTCCACAATCTGAACTATCCCCGCCAAAGTAACCATGATCATTATTGCAGCAATCATGATGATGAGTACTGAAGAAAGGTGTCTCTGAAGAGCGTTTGTTGTTTGGTGATTTTCTATTTTTATTCCCAAAAATAGAAAATAATATAACTCCTAATAATCCCAAAAATACAACAGTTATGAATGGTATCAAACTATCTCCTCCTAACATACTCTACTTTGGATAAATAATCTATTTCTATTTAAAACGGGCAATACCTTTATTTTTATGCCTTATTATTTAACTTATTAATCAATTCTTTAGTCAATATTAGCATCTCCTCCCAAACAGTGATTTGACCATATTACCATTATAAAACAGATTGTCAATAAATTGCTTATCTTATTCTGACCAAAAGAAAACCTCCGCAAGCAGAGGCTATTGGGAACTAGTATTTAGGGGTGTATGTTAACTTGCCCTGGCCAGTTTTTAGTGTTTTGTATTTGTTTGTGGTTATGATTATGATTTTATACTATCATTATGAACTCCGTGTGAATGCTTGATTGATGAACTAAGAGTAAAGTTTTATAGGTCAGTTATTTACAAAATAAAAACCCCCGCAAGGCGGAGGTAAGAAGGAGGATTGTGAATTGAGATTATATATTAACGGCTTGGCCGGAGTTTTAAAATTATCGCACTCTAATAATATCTTCCGAAGCTTAAAGGAATATTAAAATTGCTTAACTATTAACCACATTAATAAAAATTAGTGGGTATCCATATGTTTTTTGCTCTAAAAATATTCCACGTAAAATAATTTTAAGGGATAATTTTGCATGCGTCGAAGTAATAACCGGGTGGTATTATGGAAAATAGTCTAAGGGCGAGAACGGTTAAACTTTGATAAAGTTCTTAACTCCATAAAATAAGCATAATTTGCAGTTTGTCCTTGCATCTTTTTTGACCAAACTTTCCGAGTAAAGTTAGGAACTGCAAGCGATTGTAGTTCTTTTTGGGTGGTAGTCGGTAGAGGCTACAAGAACATGATATAGGCTTTTGCAAGGAACATGAGAAACTATGGTTTCTCAAATGTCCTATGAATGCCACCGTAAAATAGGTGGTTTTTTGCTGCCGAATTCAGGTCTTATCGTCAACCTAAAAAAATATTATGGTTGACGACATTGGCTAATTACTACTATAATACAAAATAGGTAGGGAGATAGCATCCCGAATCAATTTCAATAGGGAGATAAAAATGACTATTAAAAACAAACAATGGAATACCAGAAATTTAATATTGTGTGCGGTGTTTGCGGACTTAATAGCCATTGGAGCCTATATCAAAATACCTGTTCCGATAGTGCCGTTTACTTTGCAATTTTTGTTTGCAAACCTGGCCGGATTGCTTCTTGGAAAAAAATTGGGGGCAATTTCGGTTGCGATATACATTGCTATGGGTCTGATTGGAATTCCGGTTTTCACAGGAGGAGGCGGCATCGGGTATATCTTTCGGCCAACTTTTGGATACATCATAGGATTCATGGCAGGAGCCTGGTTGACAGGGTTTATAGCGGAAAAAACTAAAACACCAAGCTCTAAAAGACTTTTGGCAGCAGGGTTTGCAGGTCTTGGAATTGTTTACCTGTTTGGAATGTCCTATTATTACATAATAGCAAATTATTATATGAATTCACCGATAGGGGTTTGGGCGCTGATATTATATGGTTTTATTCTTGCTGTGCCAGGGGATATTGCGATTTGCTTTACAAGCGCTGTCCTGGCAAAAAGATTAATTCCAATTGTGAAAGGAAGTCAGCTATGAGCGCTGCTGTAACACTCAAAAATAAAATTTTTTACGGATACCAAATCACCAGAGAGGATGCACTTTCTTTAATTAATGAAAATTTACAAGAACTGTGCGATTGTGCCAATGAACTTCGGTATCGCTTTTGCGGAAATTCCTTTGATATTTGCAGCATTATTAATGGAAAAGGCGGTAAGTGCTCGGAAGATTGCAAATACTGCGCTCAATCTGTATATTACCATACCGAAGTAGAGGAATATCCTTTGCACGATTCTGATAGGCTTAAAAAAGACGCAAAATATAATCAGCAAATGGGAATTTTGCGTTATTCTGTCGTCACTTCAGGAAAAAGGTTATCTAACAGAGAAATAGAAGAACTCTGCGAAAGCTATAGGAACATCAAAACCACCTGCGGTATTTCCTTGTGTGCATCTCACGGACTGCTTTCTTTTGAGCAGTTCAAAAAATTGAAAAACGCGGGTGTTGCACGGTACCACAATAATCTTGAAACTTCCCGCAGAAACTTTCCTAACATTTGTACGACTCACACCTATGACGACAAAATAAATGCCATAAAAGCTGCTCAGCAAGCTGGGTTAGAAGTGTGCAGCGGTGGTATTATGGGACTTGGCGAAACCATGGAGGACAGGATAGACATGGTGATGGACATTCGCAATCTAGGAATTAGTTCTGTTCCGGTTAATATTCTAAATCCGATCAAAGGCACACCTTTTGAACATTTACCTGTATTGAAAATTAATGAGGTAAGACAGATAGCTGCTCTTTTTCGTTTTATTATTCCCAATGCCGCTATTCGTCTGGCCGGGGGGCGGGGACTTTTGAATGATAAGGGAAGGGCGGTCTTTTTGTCGGGAGCAAATGCTGCAATTTCAGGTGATATGCTGACAACATCGGGAATTACTGTTAATGAAGATATGATAATGTTAAAAGAACTAGGATTTGAGGTAGAGAAGATTTGAGTAAAGGGATTTTTGTTACGGGAACAGGAACAGATGTTGGAAAAACCTTTGTGACCGCGTTGATTACCAGGAAACTATGGAAACATGGACTTAACGCAGGATATTATAAGCCAGTTCTTAGCGGAGCCCAGCGCAAAAACGGAAAACTTATCCCGGGTGATGCCGATTATGTTTGCAAGATTTCAGGGCTTGAAAAAGACCCCAACAGCTTAGTGTCTTATATTTATGAAACTGCTGTTTCCCCTCATTTGGCGTCAAAAATTGAACAGAAACCGATTGAAATGCAAAAAATCATTTCTGACTTTGAAAAAATAAAAGAAGGTTTTGACTATATAACCGTTGAGGGCAGCGGCGGAATAGTATGTCCTTTAAGGATAGATGATCAAACCATTATGCTGTCTGACGTAATAAAAGCCTTGTCACTTGATGTTATTCTTGTGGCGCCGGCTGCTCTTGGAACCATTAACAGTACAGTTTTGACCGTGGAATATGCAAAACAGAATGAAATCAGCATCAAAGGGATTATCTTTAACTGCTATGAAAGAGATAACTTTCTGCATAAAGACAACAAAAGGCAAATTGCATACATTACAGGAATACCGATTATTGCCTGTGTAGACTCAAATGCCAATGATATGGAAATAGATGCAGAAATATTAGAAAAGTTGTACAGGGAGATCTAAGTATGGATTACGTAAAAAAGGATTTGGAATATATCTGGCATCCATGTTCCCAGATGAAAGATTATGAAAAATTGCCGCCTATTATCATTGACCATGCAAAAGGTGTATACCTGTATGATATTATGGGGAATCGTTACATGGATGTGATTAGTTCGTGGTGGTGTAATCTGCTGGGGCATTGTAATGAAAGAATTAATGAAGCAGTCAAAGAACAAGTTGACCGTCTTGAACATGTTATTTTTGCGAATTTTTCTCATGTTCCTGCCATTGAGCTTTGTGACAGGCTCTCCCAAATAGTGCCTAAAGGACTGACAAAATTCTTCTTCACTGATAACGGTTCTTCCGCCATTGAAGCGGCAATGAAAATGAGCTTTCAATATCATTATCAAACCGGAAATCCTCAGAAAAAACGCTTTATGGCTTTAAATGCTGCCTATCACGGTGAAACGCTGGGCGCATTGTCTGTGGGCGGAGTGGATTTGTATACCGAAATTTATAAACCCATGCTGCTGGATATTATCAGAATTGATGGGCCTGACTGCTATAGATGTTGTTACGGCAAAAGCTGTAAGGAATGTAATGCAGAATGCTCTAAGGATGCGGAAAAAGCTTTCGCCGGATATGGCAATGAAAGCTGTGCTCTTTTGGTAGAACCGCTCGTACAGGCTGCCGCTGGGATGAAAATATATCCGCCTGTGTATCTGAAAAAGTTGAGAAAACTATGTGATGAATACAATGTGCATCTTATTGCTGATGAAATTGCAACTGGGTATGGAAGAACAGGAAAAATGTTTGCCTGTGAACATGCGGAGATTTCTCCAGATATAATGTGCCTCTCGAAGGGTCTTACAGGGGGATATATGCCTATGGCGCTTACGGTTGCTACCGATAAAATTTATGATGCTTTTTATGCGGACTACAATGAGGGCAAAGCGTTCATGCACAGTCACACATACTGCGGAAATCCTCTTGCCTGTTCTGCCGCTGTTGAAGTATTAAGAATACTTGAAGATGAAGAAATAATACAGAAAGCCAGCGGTCAGGCCGAATACTTTAATAATCTCGTAAGAGAAAAGATTTGGGGTTGTCCGTATGTAGGGGATATACGTAATATCGGACTTATAAATGCGATTGAATTGGTGAAAAATAAAGAAACCAAAGAACCGTTTGACAGCAAATGCAGATATGGTTATCAGATTTATAAAAGGGCTTTAAAAAATGGTCTTTTGTTACGTCCTTTGGGAGATGTTCTCTACTTTAATCCGCCGTTGATTATTAACAGGGAGGAAATGGATTGCGCTGTGAATGTATGTGCGGAGGCTATAAAGAGTATTTTGAGATAAGCCGTTGGAAAGGGGCATTTTCTTTATGTTATCCGCCTGAATGCGGTATTTAAATATGTCAAAACCTCTTTAAGAGAGGATATTAAGATTTCTACCAGGCAGGTGCAACTGGCCTGTGGGGTAAATTCATCCTGTGTTTCTCAAATAGAAAGGTGTTTAAAAAAGCTTTCGCCTTAAGTTATTAAAAATTGATTAAAAAGTAAGTCATGACCTACCCTCTCAAGAGGGTAGGCAAATGTATCTGTATTAGTTTACTTAAATGCAAAGTATATAAGTTAATTATAAGAATGATAAATTTGTGTTATATTAGACATAAAAAAATGGGAAGGCTTAAAATGTTTTAATTTTAAACTTAACAAAAAAAGTGGTTCCCGTGTCTTTGGACTGAAAGCTTATTGTGGCATTATGGCGGGTGGCAATGCTGTAACAGGTGGCTAACCCCAAACCTGTTCCGTGGTCTTTTGTGGTAAAAAATGGTATACCTACTTTATCCAGTATATTAGAAGGAATGCCGTGACCCTCATCCTGGACAGCTAAAACCACTTCATTTTCCTCTTGGAATAATCTTATAAAGAGATTTTGCCCGGGGGACATTGATTGCAGGCCGTTTAGAACCAGATTAAGCATCATCTGCCGTATTTCTTCCTCATCTATTAATAAATCCGGAACATCCTGCAATTCCATGTGTATATATTTTTCGGTTCTCGCGGCATCTCCCTGAATTAGCGGATATATTCCCTTAATTAAAGTTGAGAGGTTAATCATTTTTAAATTTAATACCTTGTTTTTAGCCAGTGAAAGAAATTCAGTAATAATTGCATTTGCCCGATCCAGTTCTTTAATCATGAGTTTAAAGTGTTCTTTATTATTAGCGTATTCTTCTTTTCCGCTAAATATCTGCAGAAAACCACGAACTGTAGTCATGGGGTTTCTAATTTCATGAGCGATGCCGGCAGCTATTTCACCTACTAAATTTAGTTGGTCAAGCCGGGTGATCTCTCTTTCATACCGCTTTATCTCTGTAATATCATTGAACACCGTCATTATGCATTGTTTGCCGTTTATATTAATTTTCTCGGCTGAGAATAAGCCTTTTCTCAATTCACCTGATTTTAGCTGCCATTCAACTTCCTGGTTATAAATTACACCCTTTTCACTTAATAAATTAGATATTTTAGTAAAATCACAGGGTCTAGCCCACAGATTTAGTTCAACAGAAGTATGATTTATAATCTCTTCATAAGAATAACCGGTTATGTTAGGAAAAGCTTTGTTAACTGTAATGTATCTTCCATCAGACTGTGTAATAATGGCCATTAAGCAGGGACTGTTATTGAATGCTTTGGAAAACAATTCTGCTGATAATCTTAATGCCTCTTCTGCTTCTTTACGTTCTGATATGTCACGAAAAGCTACTACAGCTCCCACCACTTGATCATTTTCTTTGATCGGAGTTGTTACTATATTTGACGGAAAGATTGTTTTATCTTTTCTCATCAAAAGATAATCTTCTGTACTATAAGGTTTTCCTGAAAAAATTGTTTTATAAATGGGACACTCCTTGTGCGACAGAACGGATCCGTTATTCGTAATTAGTTGGATTACCTGATGCACTTCTTTTTCCAACACATCCTCGTGCAACCAGCCTAAAAGATTTTCGGCTTCTGGATTGAAGAAAATGATAAATCCGTTATTATCAACGACGAAAACACCTTCACCCAGTGCAGATGTAATATCTCGCAGTTGTTTTTCTCTGGCTATCAAGTTGTCTTCTATTTGTTTTGTATGCAGCAGGTATTTTACGCGGTTTCGCAGTACAGCGCTATGTATAGGCTTAACAATATACTCGCTGGCACCCGCCAGGAAGGCTTTTTCAATTGAAAAATTATCATTTAAATCTGTAATTATCAGCACCGGCACACGGTTGGCTTCCGGCAGCAGCTTTAATTTAGTACAAGTTTCAAAGCCATCCATCACGGGCATCAGTATATCCAGCAAAATAAGATCCGGTTTAAAATTTATAAAAGCATTAATAGCTTCCAGCCCGTTTTGTGTTTCTATCACAGTATACCCGTCTTGCTCCAAAATTCTACGCAGCAGTATACGAGTGCTTTTATTATCATCTGCAATCAACACTAGCTGGTTTTTTAATAACTTATTTGGATTCATGCTTCTCCTTTCAAGCATATTGCCTTTAGGTGCTAAGATTAGACGGTAAAATCCAATTTTAATTTAGATTAGAACTTCTAATACACCAAGGCATAATTTGATTTTCGTATTTTTGACTATACTCTATAAATACGATGCAGTTGGATAATACTCCGATGAAACAGAAAATTTAAGAGACAATGATTAATAATTCTGAATATGACAAATAAATAAAATTTTAATCTATTTATGCATAATTATTGAAAAAGGTGCTGTTTTTAGTAATATTCAATAATTATTCTAAAAAACCTGCCGGGCAGGGGTGTTTTTTTTAAATTTATACTCTAATAATTATCTAAATATTTTTTCTAAATATTTAGATAATTATCCTTGACTATCTCGCTTAATGTAAGTATAATCAAGATGTAATTAACATATATATGTATTGTACATAATGAGGATGATAAATGATGAAGTCTAAGAGAGTTCAGGTTTACCGGCATGCTCCGGCCTTTATTTTGCTTTTTCTTGCACGGGAGAATCTTTACGGGGCAGCCTTGTATAATAAAATGCAAAAGGAAATACCTTTTTGTTTTGCGGACAGCGCTATTATCTACAGGACTTTGCAGGTGTTAGAGGAGGAGGGGGCGGTGAAATCTTATTGGGATACCGATAGTCCGGGCCCGGCTAAAAAATGGTATCAGATAAGCAGTAAAGGGTTGGAGAAATTGGCCGAATATAAACAGGATATAGAAAGAAGGAAAAATAACCTTGAGTTTTTTCTGTATTCCTACGAACAAATTTGCCAGTTGAAAAATTAATAAACGTATAGGCTGTTCTGACTAATATCCTTTTCATTTGTGGGCTGAGATTTTCAATTCCAGAGGGTTAGTTATGAGGTAGTATGAAATGGGGGAATGCTTATGGACATTCGGGAGGTAAAAAGAGGAAGAGTTTTTTCCTTTTCCCTGGCGCACCTGGTTAATGACTGGTATATGAATTATATACAAACCATACTGCCTTTTATGGTGGCAGCAGGACTGAGTATAAGCAAGGGTGCTTTTCTGGTTTCAGCCTTTACCATAACTTCTTCTTTACTGCAGCCCGTTTTCGGATATTTGGTAGATCAAAAGAATCAACGCTGGATGGTATATGTAGGAACCATGTGGATGGCAGTTTTATTAAGCCTTTTGGGAGTGTTCCAAAATTACCCCTTGCTATTTATTATCGTAACGCTGGCCGGTCTCGGTACTGCTGCTTTTCACCCTCAGGCATCGTCTATGGTTACCTCTGCCAGCGGTCAAAGGAAGGGTTTTTTTCAGGCCGTTTTTACGGCTGCCGGAAACGTTGGCTGGGCGCTGACTCCACTGGTAGTTGTACCCTTTATTCAAGCCTATAGTATGCAATATACCCCAATATTAATGCTGCCCGGAGTTTTTGCAGCTATCCTGCTCTGGTTTACTGCTCCCAGGGACCAGGTAAAGGCAAAGTCGTCTCCGCCGCCTCTGTTGCCTGCACTGCGCTCGGCCCGGGCTGAATTGGCCAAAGTAGTCCTGGTAGTAGCCTGCCGTTCATTGGCCTATTTCGGTTTAATATCTTTCTTGCCCTTGTACCTGCAGCATAAAAATATTTCACTGATAGCCGGTAGTCGTCTGATTTTTTTAATGCTGTTTGCCGGGGCAATGGGCGGACTTGTGGGCGGCTATATTTCTGATTTAATGGGCAGAAAAGTAGTCATCGTAGGTTCGCTGATAGCGGCCACACCGTTGTTTTATCTGTTTTTGGTTACCAGAGGCGCCTTGAGTTACCTGCTTTTGGCTTTAGCCGGGGCCACACTTTTAGCATCTTTTTCAGTGACAATTGTAGTAGCTCAAGAAGCTCTTCCTAAAAATGCTGCTATGGCCTCTGGCTTGATGTTGGGTTTTGGCATCGGAATCGGTGGTTTGGGTGTTGGCCTGGTAGGCCTGCTGGCGCAACACGCGGGTATTGTTTACGCCATTAACCTGTTAATCTGGTTGCCTTTGCTGGCCGGGTTGTTCGGCCTTGCTCTGAAAGGCAAGCAGGTACCTGCGGTGCTTCCAGTGTCCGAAGTCAATAAAAACTAAATTAAAGGAGGTATTTGTTTATGCAGTGTGATGTTTGCCAGGAGAAAATTGAGGATAATGATAAGTTTGATTATCTCGGTAAAACTATGTGCGAGGACTGCTATATAGCTGCCTTGCACCGTCCCAGATCATGCGACCCGGCAGCTGTTTCTTCGGCCGTGCATTCCCGCAAGCAAATGGGTCATACCGGAACACAGGGTATGACTGAGCTGCAAAAGAATATTTATGAATATATAAAAGAAAAAGGCAAAGTAGAAAAAGATAAGTTGGCCGAAATATTTAACCTTTCTCCCTTGGATGCGGAAAAGCAGTTTGCTATTATGAGACATTGTGAACTGCTTAAAGGGATGAAAGAGGGCAACACCATATATATAACAACTTTTTAAGTCTGTATTTGTCCTACTATTAATTTGATAATTCCGGAACCTCTCGAAAATCGAGGGGTTTTATTTATTTTCCGGAGCGGACATATATTTAAATATTGCCGGTAATAATAACTTTCAGTCTATAGTATAACAAACTGGAGGTTGTTATTATGGAGTTTGGTAGTGGGGAAATTTCCATCAAGGCATATTTTTCAACTAATTCACGTGCAGAGGAATGTGCCGATGTACTTAAAGAAGCCGGTATAAAAAATGTATCCCTGGGGTTTATGTCCGGGCAGTCTGCGAAGGAAGATAACCAAACTAATAACCCTATGGCCGCTCTGTTTGCTTCAATGACAGGTTTCAATACCTCACCTCTGGATACAAACTTTTTAACTGATGATGATTCGCGTGAGTTAATGACGGGGGATCCGTTGATTTATAGTTTGGGCGGCCAGGCAGCAGTAAGTCAAGCCTATGGGCTGTCTGCCGTAATTGAGTTTTCTAAGTCCGGTGAAGTTGAAAGGATAATAAGGGAGTATGGCGGCCAAATTGAATAATCTACAAGAAAGTCGCCTTAGGCGACTTTCTTGTTATATAGAACCGAAATAATAAATATCGTTATAAATTAAACGCAAAGTCTCTTTTTCACATCTTCCGAACAGCATTTGATTTCCTCTAAAAACGAGTCAACAGATTTTTGAATTTCTGAAGCATTTTTATGAAAGCGATTATAAATAGCTGTATTTTTTAACCATTTCCATAACTCTTCTATGCAATTCAGATTGGGTGAGTAGGGTGGAAGAAATTTCAAAAACAGATGATCCTTATGCTCGTCTAAAAAGTCTTTAAGTAATTTTGCATGATGAACTCTTGCATTATCAAGAACAATGTAAATTTTAGAAATGTCATCTTTTAAAAAATGTGATACCAATTTTTTAAGAAAATCTTTGAATTTTTCTGCATTGATTTTGTCATAATTTACACAAAAAACTTTACCCGTATAGTAGTTTAAAGCACCGTATAATGTAACTTTTGCATGGTGTCCATAGGTCTTAATCTTTTTTTGCTCACCTTTTGGGAACCATGCTCGTTGTAAACCTTGATAATCCCTAATGTGAGATGCATCCACATATAGGAGTATTTCACATTCAGTGAGATTTTTTTAACTCTTCCAGCTCATCTTGAAAAGCTTTTTGTTTTTCCGGATCAGCTTTGGCTAATACATAAGTGGGACGATTATAACGAAAATCCATCTTAAGAAGCATGCGCCAAACACCATCTGATGTATATTTAACGCCGTATGTATCATAAATGTAAGCAGCGAGGGTTTTACAATTCCAAGTAGTATGGGTACTAAAACCAACCTCTGATGGTGATTGTTTCAGTACCTCTTTGACCTCTTCTTTTTGTTCATTGGTTAGCCTTGGCGGTCTTCCCGGCTTTTTTGATACATGAAGCAGTTTTTTAACTCCACCTTCATTAAAGTAAGCAACGTATTTTCTTATGGTTTGTTCACTTATATCAAGATATTCGGCAATCTGCTTTGCTTGTCTCCCTTTCATGACAAGAATAACAGCTTGAACTCTGCATCTTAGTTTATATGGTGTTTCTCTTTTTATCTTATTCAAATCCTCAATGGTTAAATTTTGTGGATTGTTTAAATGCAATTTCCTCATGGTAATAATACCCCTCCCCACACTTGATTCTATTTTACAGGATAGGAGTAAAAATTACCATTACTTTATTAATCACTTCTATATAGAAACTGTAAAGATTAATCACTGCTTTGTGAAAAATACTGCTTGACCAGCTGTTCTGTTTGATTGACTGCTTCTTTTAAGGTGTTGATTTGCCGGTTCTTTTCTTCACGATCGCTTGACTGCTCAACTTCAGTGATTAAAACATTGTAGGTATTAATTACCTCTTCTTTGATTTTTTGCAGATCAACTGCGGCACGGCTGTTGTTCATCAGATATTTCCTCCTGACTCTAGCTATCTATTTTTATTATTCTTTGTCAGGCATTTATATATACAAAAACTTGACTTTAGTTTTGATTACAATTACCGATACGGAAAGTTGAAAAAGGAACTAAAAAAAGATTTTAATTTCGTATTGATAGATAAAAAAGGAAATCAGTATGCACCAATATTTTTACGTAATGATAAGTTAGTAATGTGTACGTAACTACTACTTGGATTAGTAGTTTACTAACTGGTTATTATTTGCTAAAGTTATGGTAATGATTTTTAGTAGTGCTACATAAATACAAATTTAATTAAGGTCAGGTGGTGTCTTATGCCGGTTAATCCTAAAAATTTAGCCATGATAGCTCATGGAACCGATGGCAGCGACGGCCTGGAAGCCGGTATTCATCTAAGGTGGGCCTTTGACCCGGATATGGGTTTCCCTTTGGACGGTTTTAAGCTGTACAGGAGGCTGGCTGATTGGAGGAATTCCGGGGGAGCTAAATTGGGCTTTGACAGGGTTAGAGATGATTTCATAAATATCCCGTATATTATGCATTTCGCAGCCGGGAAAAAAACTTATTCAGCTCTTATTACAGCCCAGGAGAAACAGTTAAGTGTTGTGGAGATGAGTTTTGGCGGTGCAGTTGTGCGGTGTCTTTATGTGGAAGCCCCGGTTAAAATCGAATTTTCTGATCCAATGCATAAAGTAGAAATTGATGTTTTTTTTAATGACGGCGGTCATATAGAGCTAACAGCTTTCGAAGAGGATAAAGTCATAGAAAGACGTAATTACCAGAACATCAACGGCAGGCAAACCATAACCCTTTCCTCACAGGGTATCAACAGCCTTAAAATGCGGGGAATTCGCCTTTATCTTTGTGAAATACGATTATATGTTGTTGAGGATATTGACAGTGGCTGGCAGGGGCCGGTTAATGCCAGGTGCTCTTTTGGTTTGCCGGTAAATGTTGCTCCTGAGTGCATCCTGGATTTATTAAAAATAAACAGCGGTATTTTGCCCGCCGGCAGATGGACGGTTGATATGATTGCCCGCAACAACCCGGATTGGCTGTTGGCTGCCTGTCGCATGCCAGTCAAGCCGCGGTCTTTCTACAAGCCCTATTTCAGTGAATTCCAAAATTTACTGAAAATTATGGTAAGTGATGCCGGTAGTGTGCCCATGAGAAGCAACAGGCTTAATTGCCGGGATGAGCTGGCATCCGGTGCCTCTGAACAACCTAATGTAGAAATAAATATGCCTGCTCTTGACATGGTTCTTCTTTCGGCTGTAAATCCTTATATTGCCCGCATGCTGGCACTTTATTGGGCAGACACGGATGCTCGCAAAGGTGTTTATTATGATTATAGAATTACAGCCACCTGGCCCAGGGGGACCCTGTGGAATTTAGAAAAGTGCATTGACTTTGAAAGCTGGAATGTCGGTAAGAGATTCTATAATATTTTTCATGTGGAAGGTCTTGTTTTTGACAGTCCCGGCCAGGGCGTAATAATTGAAAGTAAACCTTTAACCCTGACAAATGCCGGCAGAGGCTTGCGTTATTTGCTGACGGATGGGCCGGTAACTATCGATTTTACCTCCACTGTCAGGGAATTTTGCATGTATGCCAGTCATTCCGCCGGTTCCGTTAAGATAGAGGCCTACAGCCAGGATACTCTGGTTGACAGTATGATTCTTTCGCGCCCGGAAGGTATTTTGGCTGTTCACAGCAAGAGCAGTATTACCTCTGTGGTAATAAGACAGGTGGTTAAAATCACCAAACCCCCCTTTATTATTAATGACAGGCTCGGTGATATTAAAAAACCTCCTCTTGGACAGATTGAGAAGCCGGTACTTGTAAGGGCCAATATCATTTTCTATAAGATTTATACGGGGGAAAAATTCTTTGATTATGGCACTTATAACTATGATCTGTATGGAGTCTGTCAGGAGAAGCCCGAACCGCTTACTGTACCCCGGGGGCTTAAAGCAACTCCGCAATCGGGAATGAGCAAAACCTTGCCTGACGGAACTGTATTGGATCAGCGCTACGCAGCCGGTTTAACCTGGGATATACCTTTAAACGAAAACGGCTGTCTCCTGTCAGATATGCCGGTTATGTATCATATACAACGCCAGACAGCCAGATCGGCACCGGTTTTATTAACCTCCGGACAACCACTGGTGGTCCCGTCTCAAAAGAATGCGGGTGCAGACATTATTTTTTATACTGATGCCGTGTCATCTCGTGATACTTATGAGTATAGCGTTGCTGCCGTGGATATCTGGGGGAGAGTGAGCCAGTACTGCAGCTGGATCGGTGTTAATCTGACAGCCAGTGTTCCGCCGCCCCCCTCAGGGGCGGAGGCTAAATACCTGGATCCACAGGACCCTTATCTCTCACAGCTGGAGAAGTCAGAGGCAGCAAAAAACAACAATAAGCCTGTACTTCGAGTGCGTTGGAAATGGAATGAATCCCTGCAGAGACAGGCGCCTGATGTCAGCTCGTTCAATATTTATTTTCAACCGGGATGGTTGAATGTAGTGCAGGGAAGTCTGGTTACACAACCGGCAGAGAACGGCATGCTGCTGGATTTGCAGACGGATTACTTCAATAACAGAATTCCGGCAGGAGCTTTTGGCGGACTTGCCCTGCAGATGAATCAGGCAGCACACGAAATTCTGTACAGCAAACGGGCAGCGGATGGCAGGTTTATTTTCAGTATAAGAAAGACTATACCCCAAAAGGATGATTTTTTAACCTGTGAGTCAGGTACTTATAAAATAAGCAGCGTTGTTGAAACCGGCAGCAGTTTGCAGCTGGAGTTGGTGACTGACCCTGCGAATGTCAATTTTGGGCGGCCAAATACCGTAACTATAAAACAAAAGTCTTACCCGGTGCAGTCTATCGGTTTCGCAACAGGCACTGCTGCTGGCCTTATTTTAACAGTGCCTAAAGTATATCCCCAAAAAGGCGATTTCTTTGCTCTGCCTCTGCTGCCCGGTACACCGGCTTTCGTGGATTACACCCGGGCCGGCAGCTGGCAGACGCTGTTGCGCAGTGAGGCTGCTTTGCCGGGCAAGGAGCAGTATGAAGCATTTATATATAACCCTCCTTTGTACCCGGGGGAAGACAATAAAACAGTATATGCCCAGATAGGCTTCAGTTCGGTCAACCCGGAGGGAGAGGGCAGCGTGTCCGGGCCCGCAGCCATTGTAGCGGTATACCGTGAAAAGCCCCCGGCCCAGGTCTTACCGGACATGCCCGGTGATTATACAACCCCGGCTGACTACTATGGAAAGTCCCGCTATGCATTAAGATGGACTAAAAATCCCGCTGTGAGATATTTTGTCCACAGGGCCCTGGATGAGACTGTCTTTATGGTAGACCGGGAAGAAAGAATGGCTGCCACAGCCGGAGGGGTTCTGCGTATCAGCGATGCCGATGCCTATATTGACAGCCTTGGCCTGGGTCTTTACAGAAACGAAATAAAGCAGCGGGTAATCAACCCGGGCCTGGTAGACTACAAGTCCCTGCTCATGGACCAGCACAGAAACGTCCTGCTAAAAGCACTGGTCAATATGCCGGGAAATGAGAAGGCCTTTGTTAAGTTGAATCTGGAAGCCATTGATCCGGAGGATGCAAATTTTCAGAATAAGCGAAATTATTGGGAACCCGAGAGTCTGCCAATAGACCGGTCCTTACTGTTGTTTGTGGACGATACACTGGACGGCAATTCTGAAAATGTGATCTTTTACCGTCTGCAAACCGTGAATGAACTGGGAACAGCGGGAGATTACGGACCTGCTTCTTACCCGGTTTACCTGTCTAAGACAGCTCTTGTCTCAGTACCCAGAATAACCGGAGTAGAAGGAGGAGAGTGCCGGATCACTATAAAATGGTCACCATGTTTGGAGACGGGAATTGCCGGTTACCTGGTTTACAGGGCTGAAAATGAAAGAGACTCGGAAGATATCAGGCGCATGAAGCTTTTAAAAGCCGATGTTTCGGATGCCTATTCAGCTGTCGCCGGTACTGACCGGTTTACCGATATGGGGGTCGATGGCGGTAAGAAATATTATTACAGAGTAATTGCTGCTGCTGTGATAGAACAAAAGGGCGGCGATATGAAGATTAAGTCGCCGGCCTCGGAAGTTTTTACAGGTCAAGCTTTCGATACGGCACCCCCCGAGCCGCCGATGATTATCTCCCTGGAATGGGTGTACCTTGATGAAAACGGTGTAATATATTCCTTTGCCTCTCCTACTGCTGCCGGGCAGAAGCTTTACACAGCCGTGCGGCTGAAATGGGCGCCGCCCGAACCGGGCTTATCAATATTGGTTCAGTATCGGGCCGGTACCGCGGCTGATTTTTCCAATGCCTCAGGCTGGTTGGCTGAAGGGACCGCTGAGTTTACACATAAAAATGAATTATGGTATAAGTCTTTTGAATACAGGCTAAAGGCAGTCAACCGTTCCGGTAATACCAATAAGGTATATCACACGGCACAGCTGCCGGCAGTCAATCCGTAGGGAGGAGTTGTCCATGCCGACACTGGATGAATTGAAAAATAAATGGTTTCTTGATTTTAATGCTTCGGGAACTTCTTTCCCTCCGGTAAAACGTTTCAGCGGCAGTACCTTAAGCAGCTATACGGACGGTAATAAAGTAACGCCGCTAATTGACGGGGCAAATTATATGAAGACCTGGCATGACCTGGTGAGGGATATCACTTACGCGCAGTCTAACCGGCGGGAGATTTATCACGCGGCTTTTATTATGTCAGCTGTAGCTACCCTGGGGCACACTCATCCTGACACCGACGCCGAAGATCTGCTGCTAAAAGCCCATAATGCCGGGGTGGCTGTTTACCCTTTGATGTGTGCCAATATACAGGGCGGAAACCGTACCAATCTGGTAAAGTTAAGTGCCGGAGGCTTGTCTAATGCCTGTATTGATGAACGCTACCCGCCGGCCGGCAGCAACCACCAGAAATTTACCTGCTTTAAGACTGATACAGTTGCCAAAGCCATGCTGGGATCTATTGATCTGAACTACAGCCGCTGGGATACCGAGCAGCATTTAACGCATAACCCTGACCGGCATCCTATTTATGCTCCTAGTCCCTCCCATGACCTGGGGGTTTTGCTGGAGGGGCCCGCGGTGGCTGATGTGGAAAAGACTTTTATTGAAAGGTGGAATGATTCCTCCCGCAGCATAGGTCTTTATACTGCTTCTATTTTAGGTATCACAGCTTATGTATCGTTACCGTTAATCAATACCCCGGTTTCTTCTCCGGCAGCAGCCGGCACCCATTCGGTACAGGTGCTGAGAACTTACGGGCGGACAGCTTTTCCCGGACATTATTCTTGGGCCGGTGAGGGCGAGTTTACTATCTGGGCCTCATATTTAAATGCCATTAAAAAAGCTCAGAAATATATATACATTGAGGACCAGTATCTTCTGCCCTTTGACTGGCCTCCCTGTTACGAGCGGATTCCCGCTCCGGGACAAACCGGTGCTGCCAGGGAAAGCGATATCATCTATCAACTGGCCAAAGCACTGCAGAGGGGGGTTGATGTCATAGCCGTCATTCCTAATGGGTCTGAGGATTTTGTCAGTGATAATTCTCTGTTCCAGCGCAATACCGGGCTTCATTACCTGGCTACTCAGGCCATAACAGCTCCCGGGAGATTTATAGCGGCTTATCCCAATAACGGCGAAGTAGATATCTATATTCATTCGAAAGTGATGATTTGCGATGACGAATTTGCCCTTATAGGTTCAGCTAATATCAACCAGCGCAGTATGACAAATGACAGTGAACTTCATATCGGGGTGGTTGATTCCAATAATCAATTTGCCAGGGATTTAAGAATGCAGCTCTGGGCCGAGCATATGTGGGTGGAACCGGCCGGTTTGGAAAACTATGATACAGCCTATAATTTATTTGTCCAATACCTGGATTACAAGGACGGAAGATTAAAGTACAGTTCCACAAAATACCCTGGGCCGGATCCTCTAACCCAGCAAAAAATGATGCGCAATATAGTCGATCCCTATTCCGGTCCGGAAAGAGAATAGGAGGTGATTAATGTGGCGGACCCCAATGTATACCTGCCTTTGACAAAGGCATTCAGGCTTGATTTTATTCCGCTCGACAAGCTGAGCCTGGCCGGGGAATTATATGAGGAATTAAAAGACGTTATAGTTACCCGCTACCAGGATGAAGTTTTAAAGCCAGGGCCCGGAAGCAGGTTTGAAATGGATTTAAGCTTCCGGAAAGAAGTTGTTTTCGAATTACCCGGTCTCGGCGGCATATCTCTGGTAATCGGTGGAGCAGCAGGTGCCTTGCTGACCGTCGGCTATGAGACAGATTATGCGTCCTGGAAGATTATTCTCGGCGGTGCCGTCAGGATCAGGTTTTCCCGCGATTGGATTCATCCCGTAGTGCAAAAAGACGGCAAATGGGTGAATAACCCGATCCAGCAGTACACGGAAATATCCATTGGCATAAAAATGATTGTAGATAACAACTGGAATGTAAGTTTTGACGGTAATAACGAGTTTTCCCTAACCCAATCCATGATTGGCGACTCAGGTTTTATTATTGAAGGCACTGTTGCCATAGATTTTTCCGAAAACCAGTCATTGCCTGAAACCATCAGCATGGGTCTGGGCAACGAGTGGAAGGGAGTGGTCTTTAAAACCCTGAAACTGGTCCTGCCGGATAGCCTGGATGTTCCCCTGCTGCCCGGTGAACTGGTGTTAACCAATTTCCATATCGGCAGCGGTGGGATATCAGGAAAGATTAGCGGCAACTGGACGGTTAAGCTCGATCCCGGCGGGAAAAGTTTTACCGGCCAGGGCGCGGGGAGCCTGTTCGACATTCCCTTTGCCTTAAAGCAGATCAGCCTTGAGTTTATGCACAATACTATTACCTCCTCGTCCATCCAGGGTGCCGTGATGTTTCCCTTTTTTGATTCACCTGCTGTAGTGGAACTGGGCATTTCCACTGACGGGGACTTTGCAATTGGGCTTTCTTCGGACCAGAGTGCGTTAAATGCCTTGCTTCCTGCAGGACAAAAACCTGTAAATAGCAACGGTCTTTTCACTTTTAAGAAGGAAGGTTTACTGGATCTTACTATTAAAGGTCTGAAGCTGGGCCTGGAGGACGGGGTTTTCATGGCCGGTATTGACGGCAGCGTGAGGCCTCTGGTCGGCGGTATGGACTGGCCGGAATTTGAAGTAACCGGGCTTTCTATAGATTCAAAGGGCCATGTCAAAATCGGCGGTGGCTGGATTAACATGTCCAAGCAAAAAAGCCTGGATTTCAAGGGTTTCTCTGCCAGCCTGTCCAAAATCGGCTTTGGCAGTGATGCCGACGGAAAACGCTGGGTGGGTATCTCCGGCAGCATAAAAATTATCGACGGAGTGCCTGTTACCGGTAGTGTGGAAGGCCTGAAAATTAAGTGGAATCCGGATCACCTTTCGGATATTAGCTTTGAAATAGCCGGTATCGGCATAGGTTTTGAGATCAAAAACGTCTTGAAATTTGACGGTGCGGTGGCATTTATCAATGAACCCGGCAAGACCGGTTTCCTGGGCGGTATTAAGCTGGTTATTTATCCTATTAACGTATCAATTGACGCCCAGTTTATGGCGGGGAAAAATAATTTAAACCCTCCCTACAAGTTCTTCTATGCGGCTTTGGAGGTTCAACTGCCCGTGGGTATCCCTCTGCTTAACACGGGGCTTGGCATATTTGGCATGGCCGGGCTCTTTGGCTATAATGTAGAGCCAACCAAGGGCTACCCGCCCAATGACAATGAGACCTGGTACGACTGGTATTCCAGCAATCCGGAGGGTGTCAGCAAAATCGGAGGAGTGGGCGGACAAAGAAAGAAGTGGTCGGATCACCTGGATAGCCTGGCTTTCGGTGCGGGACTTATTCTGGGAACCCAGTCGGATAACGGTTATACCTTTGCCGCTAAGACCATGCTGGTGCTGTTGATACCCGGCCCTGTGATTATTATTGAGGGCAAGGCCAACTTCTTAAAGGATCGCAGCCAGCTAAACGATGATGCCATATTCAAAACTCTGGCTATCTTTGATAACCGGGTCGGCACTTTCCTCATGAATATGGAAGCTAATTTTTTATACCCGCAGCCGGACGGCAAAGTCATTAAGGTTCACGGGCTGTCGGAGGCCTTCTTTGATTTCAGCAATCCGCAGAACTGGCATCTATATATTGGCCAAAAGGAAAAGGAGAAGAGGATCAGAGCTACCATTCTCAGCCTGTTTGAGGCCAACGCGTATTTTATGATCGATAACAGGAGCATGCAGATGGGTTCATGGATCGGCTACGATAACAAGTGGAAATTCGGTCCCTTGAGCGTGGTTCTGGAAGCGTGGATGGAACAGTATGCCTCCCTGACGTTTAAGCCTCTTCAGGCTGAAGGCGGTATGAGTATGCATGGAAAGGTCAGCCTGAAGGTATTTACTTTTTCCCTTGGGCTGAGTGTGGATGCCGGTGTCGTGGTGAAAGCACCCCATCCTTTCCTGGTGCATGCCGAATTGGATGTGTCCATAGACCTGCCCTGGCCTTTGCCGGATAAAAAAGCTCATATTGAGCTGGATTGGAAAAAGGAGGAGAAACCGCCTGTTCCCATGCCTCTCGCCGGTTTCGGGGTGGAGCACTTAAAAGCAACTGATAAGTGGGTTCTGGACAAATACCCCGTCTATGACCGCAACAGTGACGGTTTTATGGATGCAGGAGTGGCGGCAGAGCCGGCAGATGCTCTGGATAAGGCCCCGCCGGTGCCATTGGACGCCAAACCTGTGATTATTTTTGCCAAACCGGTGGAGGATGCCTCGGCTGTAGCCGATAACCCCCAGCCCTCACCCGGGCCTCAGGCAGCCGGCAAGTATATGTATAAATACAGGCTTACCGGCATAAGGCTGGAGAAGAGGCCCCGTTCAGGCGGAAACTGGGTGACCTGTGACCCGCAGAAAATCCGTGCCAAGTGGCAGGTCGTCACGGAAGGAGGCAGGCTGGTAAATACAAAGCTGATGTTGTGGTCCCGGACAGCCTTTGATATTTCCAGGGAGATGACTAATAATGAGCTGTGGGAAGGCTCACTGGGACAGGAGGGCATTTGCCTGCACGACTTAGAGCCCAAAGCCGTCAGAATAGATTTCGAGGACATGGACCCGGATATCTATCTCCCACGCATATTTATTGAGGAGGACGGCAGTATCTTCCGGGGAAGGTATCCGGTTAAGGTAGTGGAGTATATCTCCCCCTGGAAGACACAGAGAGCCTTGTATTTAAACAGTTACAGCAGTTACCGTCCGGCACGCTTGATTAATATAGATTTTGCCGGTTATCTGGGCAAAGTATTTGACAATCCGTTTAAGATTGACAGGGTTGAATTCCGGGTGGGAAATAGTCATGCAGCTAAGGTCGAGATAGTACCTGTAAATGGCGGGGGCGGCTTTGCTTTATACAATTTTACCGAGATTATATTGCCGCCCAGTGATAAAATCTACATTAAGCTTTATAATAGCTATCCTGTCACGATAACCGCTTACAGCCGCGATATTGTTGTCGGGGGAAGGATGGCAGACCCTGCGGTATCAGACAGCTGTGTTAACACCGTTAGTTTTCAGGGAAAGGCTATAGACAGGTTATTGTTTATGGTAGCGGAAGCCCATACAGCTTACCTGACCGGTTTTGGCTGTGAGGAGCCGGAGTGGCATGCGGAAACCACACCCAATTTAAATATTGTGTTTCCGGAAAAGCTGCATGATTTAAGTTTGTTTATCGGCAATAGCAGTTCCCTGGTGTTAACTGCCTATGATGAGCAGCATAAGCAGCTAGTGAGGCAAAACATCAACACCACCCAGGATGCTGCCGGTTGTGAACCGGTCAAACTTACCGGTGACATACGCCAAATTAATCTGGAAGGAGACGTCTTAATCTCATCTGTTGCCTATATTACGGCAGTGGAGAATGAGAGATTTGAGGCAGAAGAGAAAGCCAGGCAGCACCTTAAAGAAAAAACCGAGCAGAGCTGGAGTTGCCATGAAGCTGACCTGCTGGAGGCCGGTATGTGTTACAGGATAAGCGTGGATACCGAAGCTTTCAGGGATAATGAATGTTTTAAGTTTACCGAATATGCCTATTTTAAGACGGAGAACCCGCCGGGTGTGTACCCGGCTAACAGCACGGGAGAGAGCTATCCCTATGCGGGCCCCTTAAAGGATCTCAGCTTGTATGTGCATAAGACAATCCCTTCAGACGGGCAAAAGCCGGTATACTGCACTTATGATATCGGTGTGTTGTACAACGAGTCTTACGTGGATCAAATGTACCGGCAGGCCAACCTGCCGCTGCAGGTTAAGTTATACGATAACAACGACAGGCCGGTAACAGACGATGAGGGTAATGAAGTTCAGGTTGACAATCAATGGGGTGACAACCCGCAGACCTACCTGACCAGGGAGGAAGAACAGTGGGTGAAGATGGTCAATGACCATGGCTGTGCCACGATTACCCATACTCAAAAGCCAAAATCGCGAAACCTGTTTATCCAGGGTGTGACTATGAAACCTGAGACACTGTACAGGGCCAGGCTGGTCGCCTGCGGTACTTCCGGTGAAGTTTACACTGTTTACCGGTTCAGCTTTATCACCTCAAAATTCGCCGGCTTTACTCACCAGGTGCAATCCTTCCGGGATGCGGCCTGGAGTTACGGCAGGCTAACAGGTCAAAGCGTGCTGCCGGGCAGCGGTGCTAAAGCAAAATTGGAAGCAATTTTAGCCGGCTTAAATCCATACGATAGTTATAATTCCGGGCTTGAGTCGGAAAGGTTTGAAAGAATAGCACAAGTTTTTGGCCTGGGAGTACGTCAGTTGCCCCAAACGGTTGAGATTCTTGCCCTGGACGATGAATCCGGGTGCTGCGGCTATTTGCTGGAAAGTCCCGAACCCTTTGATTGGGAAAGAACTTCACTGGAAATCAGCTTTGCCGAGCAAAATCTTATAATCAGGGACAGTGTTGCCCTGGAAGAAGCAGTTGGCCAGGTTAAGATTGTCGAGTCGGCTGTTCCTGGAGAGGCCGGTGCGGGTGTTGATAGAAATGCTGAGTGGGTTGAGATAATACTGCTCAAAACCTGTGATTTGAGCGGTTTTTCTATAGAGTATAAGGGGTTTGATTTGCTAATGCCGGGAAGCAGCCAACCAGCCAGTGATTTCGTTAATTATTATACTTTTGGCCCGGAAAAATCTTTGCCTGCGGGCACTGTAATCAGGATACACACAGGTGAGGCAGTTGAGCAGACAAATCTTTCAGAGGAAATAGAACATCGCTTTTTATCCCTGGGGAAATGCCGGTTCCATTCTACCGGCAATATTTTCAGGATTAGGGATGCCAGCGGTGCAGTTATTCACAGGCTGGCACGGGAACCCGGCGCTGCTTATGTCAGGAAAGAATCCATACTCCTTCGGAATAGTGATAGCACGAGAGCATTTGTATTTTTCCCTGCAGGAATTGAAAAAGCGGGACAGGTTTCCCCGGGCAATTACAGGTTATCCTTTAATTTTAGACGCAACATAGGCAACGATAGACCAATAATGAAAAAGATGGGCAGTGATTCTGCCGAATCTACCGGTATAAGATTCACCTTGCCGGCTGTTCTGCCTGCTTTATAAAGCTTTGTATAAAATCAAATTTGTACAAAAATAGTATGCAGATAAAAATATTTTTTAGTTGACAAATTAACCGTCTCTAATTTATACTTCATTAATAAAAGAGTCTTTTGTAGAGGTTAATAAAAGTGCCTTGGTGCACAAACTTTTTTTCTAATAACATATATTCAGCAAAGCGGCTGAAGAGAACTGACAGGCGATGAAGCCTCCTGGTGCAAGCATACAGGGGGCTTTTTTGTGTCTTCTTGAGCCTAAAACCGGAAAAAAAGTAAATTTATCAACCTTGCTTAAATGAAAGGAGAGAAAAATGCAAATGTCTGAAAAAGTTAAACAAGTTCTAAGCATGGCCAAAGATAAAGAAGTTCAGATGGTTGATATCAAATTTATTGATATGCCCGGTACCTGGCAGCATTTCTCGGTACCTATGACCGAGTTTGATGAGGGTACTTTTACCGAGGGGCTTGGTTTTGACGGTTCCAGCATTCGTGGTTTTAAAGCCATTAATGAAAGCGATATGATTTTAATTCCGGATCCGGATACCGCTATAATCGATCCTTTCTGTGAAGTGCCGACTATGAGCATTATCTGCAATATTTATGATCCTTTGACAGGTGAAAAATACAACCGCGATCCCCGTATTATAGCTCAAAAGGCGGAGGAATATCTTAGAGAAACCGGTATAGCTGATACCTCCTATTGGGGGCCTGAGGCAGAATTCTTTATTTTTGACAGCGTAAGTTTTGACCAGAACCAGCATTCCGGTTATTACTTCATTGATTCAGAAGAAGGCGCTTGGAACTCTGGCCGTATGGAAGGCGGCCCTAACCTGGGTTACCGCCCACGCTATAAAGAAGGTTATTTCCCTGTTGCTCCGGTTGACAGCATGCAGAACCTGCGCACCGAGATGGTATTGACCATGCAAAAGTGCGGCATTGTTGTGGAAGCCCAGCATCATGAAGTTGCCACTGCAGGTCAGGCTGAGATTGATATGAAGTTTGCGCCTCTGGTAAAAATGGCCGACCAGCTTATGCTCTTTAAATATATAATTAAAAATACTGCGGTTAAATACGGTAAAACCGCTACATTTATGCCTAAGCCACTCTTTTTGGACAACGGTTCCGGTATGCACGTGCACCAGAGTCTCTGGAAAGACGGGCAGCCTTTATTCTTCGATGCTGACGGTTATGCCGGATTGAGCGAAACCGCCCTGTATTACATCGGTGGCATTTTGAAGCACGCACCGGCTTTGTCCGCTCTTTGCAATACCACCACTAACTCTTTCAAACGGTTGGTGCCGGGCTTTGAAGCACCTGTTAGCCTGGTATATTCCAAGCGCAACCGGAGTGCCTCTATTCGCATACCTATGTATTCCAATAATCCTAAAGCCAAACGCATTGAGCTGCGTTTCCCGGATCCCACCTGCAACCCGTACCTGGCCTTCTCCGCTATGCTTATGGCAGGTATTGACGGGATTCAGAATAAAATACATCCGGGCAATGCGCTGGAAAAAGACATGTATGAACTCACTCCGGAAGAAGCTGCAGAAATTAAATCATTGCCGGTTTCCCTGGAAGGTGCTCTCAAGGCCCTGGAAGCTGATCATGGGTTCTTGCTGAAGGGCGGTGTCTTTGATAAGGATCTGCTGGAGACCTGGATCGAGTATAAGATGACCCGTGAGGTAGATGCCGTAAGGAAGCGCCCGCACCCCTACGAGTTTATGTTGTATTTCGATTGCTAAATAATCTTTCCTAAAGTGAAAAACCCCTGCCGATTTATCTGCGGCAGGGGTTTCTTACACTCCGGCGAGCACGAGTACTTATGGTTGCGCGAAAGTTGCTTAGAGCAACTTTCTTGCACTCTAGGAAATTATGCTTATGGTGAACTTGTGGTTAAGTTAAGGTATACCGCATAATTTCCGACGAGCACGAGTACCTGTGGTTGCGCGAAAGTTGCTTAGAGCAACTTTCTTGCACTCTAGGAAATTATGCTTATGATGAACTTGTGGCTAAGTTAAGGTATACCGCATAATTTCCGACGAGCACGAGTACCTGTGGTTGCGCGAAAGTTGCTTAGAGCAACTTTCTTGATAATCCCGGCAAATTATGATTATATTAAGGCAGAACAAGTATCTATTGCTGCCTGGAAAGTTTCTTGGGGCTAACTTCTTGTACGCAGCGGTCAGTAGTCAATATTCCTATATTTGTGATAAAATAAGCAAGGTAAAGTATTTATTCCGGGGTGTTAAATCCATGTTGAATATAAAAATCGCAGATAACCTATTGGAGAGGTTATCCGGGGAAATAGCAGATAATCTAAATTATGATACTTTGAAACTGGGACTGAAATATTTTCATAAAGGACGTATCAAACAGATAAATCTGAAAAATTCCGCGGTGGAGGCTAAAGTAAAGGGAACTGGTTTGTATAACGGTCTTTATACGGTTAATATTGATTTAGAGAATTTTTCTCAGAGCCGTTGTTCTTGTCCCGAAGGCAGGTACTGCAAACATCTGGCTGCCGCCTTTTTTAACCTGTATGCACAATATAATGATCCAAATGATTTTTGGGAGTATTTTGAGATTAGTAGAAAGGGGCCGGGCGGCAGTATAGAAAAAGCTTTACCGGCTAATAAGAATCCTGTGGATAAGAATACGAGAGATAATCCAAAGAAATCTCCCAAAGAAGTTGACTTATGGTACGATCATTTTAAGATAACGCTGGATTTAATTTATCGGGAAAATGAACAATTTATTAACCCCTGGGGTTATTATTTCAATCATACCTACTTGTTTGATAAGGTGTATATAAAATTTCGTGATACTCCTTATCCCTACAGCCAGAATTGGCCCGGGGAAAAACGAGACATATATCGGCTCAACGCCATTTTGTTTTTTTTAAGCCAACTGGAAAAAATAAATAAAGAGAAGGGTAATATTTACATAACACAGGGTATTTATGAGCTTTATACCAGTGAACTGTTAGAAAGTATTCCTCAAAATCTGACACTGGAGAAAAAAGACGAATATGTACAATTTCTCATCAAACCCATTAATATAATCAACCGGCATTTGTTGCTGAACAATAACCTGATTTTTGATTGGCTGTATTATTTTCGTTTGCTGTGGTCTAATGTTTTTAACCACCCGCTATGGGTTAAAAGGGTATACGGGTTGTTGGAAGATGTGCAAAAAAAAGCTGAAGCTGCAACACCTAAATACTTTTTTGTCACACTGGGTTTGGTTCATTTTAAAATAATGGCCGGTAAGGACAAAGAGGCCAGGCTTCTTTTGCGGGAACAGAAATTTTTCTCTCCGAATGTTTTTTTTGATTATTTAGACTTATTTAGCCGGGCTAAAGACTGGGACAGGCTCCTGCCTTGGCTGCGCTGGTTGTCACCCTTAATGGAGAGTGCGGGCAACCAGGATTTTGATTCGGTTTGCCGGTATTGGTTGACAACCGCCCAATATGACGGTGCTTGCGAAGAAGCGGAACAGCGTCTGAAATCCTGGCTGCCCCGCAGTCGTAATATTTTAGCGGATTTTTTGTTTGCCAATGAACGATACGAGGATTGGGCTGACCTGCATATTTGTCATGCCAGAAAATTTACTTACGATGGCCGCAACAGCCACCTGCCCGGAGTAAATTCCCATGAACTGTCCACGGTGCAGGAAGAACACTTGCAGGCGCTAATCCCCCTCTATCACCACAGAATAGTACAGTTTATTGATGAGAAAAATCGCAAGGCCTATCAGGAGGCGGTGAAATTGCTGAAGAAACTGCGGACTGTCTACAATAAACTTAAACTAAAGGATGAGTGGAGCAATTTTATTCTGAGTTTGGTTGACTTCTACCCGCGCAACAGGGCCTTACATGAAGAATTGCGGAAAGGAAAATTGATTATATGACGCCGCGTAATATCATTCGAGTTTCTTCGCAATGGCTGGGGGAAGGGGTATTTTTTATCCGGGCCGAGCAGCAGGATTTAATTAATCATTATATGTCCAATGTTACAGAATTGAAATTCCGCCTTTTCACTCGCCACCGTCCAACCTTTTACGGCACGTTCGTTGAAACTATGGAGCACAACCGTCAGGTGGGATTGAAGCTCTCACCTCGTCTGGCTCTGGATTTTTTTGCTGAGTCCACTTACAGTAAGTTTCTTGACTGGCAATGGAGTGAGGAAATTCTTAAACTAAGGCAAATTGCCCCCCGGATTAAAGAGGCTCTGAGCCAGGGTCATTGGCGGCCTGATTTTCAGAGATGGCCGGCCGGGAAACCTGCCTGGAAGCTGGATTGGCCTGCCGACCAGGATTTGTCTGCTCTGCCCCACTATACAGCAGAATGGATAGACGGTATAATTAATGATTTGATTGCGCAAAATCAGGAAATAAGTCTGGCCTGGGTTAACCTGCGGCAAATATACCCCTTGCTTGGTAATCATAGCGGCGTAAATATAAGTAACGAAGAAAGCTGGTTAGAGGCCATTGGCTGGAAGCAGGACGATACTCCCTTTAAGACCTGCCTCCAGCTTATTGAGCCGGGAGAGGATTATAGCGAGTGGAATTTAAAGGTCTTGTTGCAGGATAAAGTGGATGCAGCTAAGCTGGTTGAATGGCATCCGGATTTATTTTCAGTCGATGAAGCTTTTCTGCGGGCAAACAGCGCTCCGGAGTCAAGCCAGTCGGAGGATAACATCCTGGTTGCCGAGGCAGAAGTTCCGGCTCAATGGGAGGATCACCGGAGGAAAATTGTCCGGGATATTAACCGCTGGTTGGAATTGGTGCCCTGGCTGGCTGACCGGCAGAATAGCTGCCAGACAGGAGAAGAGCCGTCATTGCTTCGCCGGGAATTGGGCGAGACAGAGGCCTGGCAATTTCTTGCATCCGACAGTCTGCAATTGGCGGATGCCGGTTATACTGTTTTTTTACCTAAATGGTGGGAAGAGGTGCAGCATCTGAAACCGCTTTTGAAGGTAAAAACCCGTTCTTCCGTTGGCAACTGGGGTGAGGGCTGGCTGGGAGCAGACCGGCTGGTACAGTTTGATTGGCGTCTGTCAGTAGGGGATGTGGAGTTATCGGAAGAGGAGTTTCGCCAGTTGGCTGATAAAAAGCGCCGCTTAATGCAGATTCGGGGTAAATGGGTGCAGTTGGATCCAGCGTTTTTGCAAAAGGTGCAAAAAATTATTAAACAGAAAAAGAACATGTCTTTGCCGGAGCTTTTACAAATGCATTTTCTCTCGCCGGACCGGGAAGAGAAAATTACAGATGAGGACGGTGGAGTTGAGGAAGACCTGCAGGTAGAGGTGGAACTGAACCAGCAGTTGAGCAGTATGGTAGAACAGTTAAAACAACAAATAGATGTTTGTCTGGAGGAACCCTCTTCAGCTTTTCGCGGCAAGCTGCGCCAGTACCAAGTGCGGGGAAGTTCCTGGCTGCTCTTTTTGCGCCGCTTCGGACTAGGTGGTTGCCTGGCCGATGATATGGGCCTGGGCAAGACAATTCAATGGATTTCTTATCTTTTGAAAGTCAAGGAAAAGGAGAATCCGTCCACGCCCTCCCTGTTAATCTGCCCTACTTCAGTGATAGGCAACTGGCAGAAGGAACTGGCCAGGTTTGCTCCTGATATAAGGGTGCACCTGCATTACGGTTCCCAACGCGAAAAAGGAGAAGCTTTCCCACGATCTTTGGCAGAAAAAGATTTGGTGCTGACTTCCTATAATTTGGCTCACTTGGACGAGACGGAGCTGGGTTCCGTGGAATGGGATTGTATTTGTCTGGATGAGGCACAGCATATTAAAAATGCTTATACCAAGCAGGCATCGGCAATACGGCGTTTTGCGGGCAGGCACAGGGTAGCCCTTACCGGTACGCCAATGGAAAACCGCTTGACAGAACTCTGGTCGATCATGGACTTTTTAAACCCCAGATATTTGGGCAGCATCAACGAATTCAATAAGCGTTTTGTCAGTGTTATTGAGCGGAAGCGAGAAGAGAAGCATATAAAACAAGTACAGAGACTCATTAGACCCTTTCTCCTGCGGCGGGTTAAAACAGATCCGGCTATTGAACTGGATTTGCCTGAAAAACAGGAACTCAAGGAGTACATCCCGCTAACAGTAGAGCAGGCCTCACTTTATGAAAATACGTTGCAGAATATGTTTGAACGTTTAGAGGAAGCTGCCGGTATGGCCCGCAGGGGTGTGATTCTTTCCACCTTGATGAAACTGAAGCAGTTGTGCGATCACCCGGCTCTTTTTTTAAAAGAGGAGGTTCCGTCCAATATCAGAGAAAGGTCGCTAAAACTGGAGAGGCTTTTGGAAATGGTGGAAAAGCTGCGGCAGGAAGGGGATAGTTGCTTGATTTTTACCCAGTTCGTGGGGATGGGGCAAATGATCCAGCGGCTATTGCAAAAAGAACTGAAAGAAGAGGTTTATTTCTTGTACGGTGGAACACCCAGAGCCAGGAGAGAGGAAATGATCACAGGTTTTCAAAATTTTGATACAACAAAAAATCCCAGCAATATATTTGTTCTGTCACTTAAAGCAGGTGGATTAGGGCTTAATTTAACAGCAGCCAGCCATGTCTTTCATTTTGATCGCTGGTGGAACCCGGCCGTGGAAAACCAGGCAACTGATCGCTCACATAGGATTGGCCAACAGCGGCATGTTCAGGTGCATAAATTTATCTGTCTGGGTACGCTGGAAGAACGTATTGATGAGATGCTTGAGCGTAAACAGGGCTTAAACGAGCAGATTGTCGGCGGCAGTGAAGCCTGGATTACCGAGCTGTCTACCGGTGAACTGAGGGAGGTTTTTGCCCTGCGCAGGGAATGGGTCGCTAATTAGATATCTATGATTCTTGCTGGACAGGAGCTGTCTGTATGAGTAATAAAAAAAAGGGGAACAAAAGAAAAAAACCGGTTAAGGATAAATCAAAAGGAACCGGCAATAAAAAAGTTATAGAGGTACCGGAAACGGAGCTGCCGCACCTGGCTGGATTAGTCCCCTCCTGGCGTGATTTTTACCAAAAGGTAATTGAAGGGTTGGCTCAGCAAAAAAAATAAGAAGACAGCTATCATGAGAAAGCCGTCTTCTATAATACTTATTTTAATTGCTTGAGGGAGTTTGCGCTTGATTGCCGTCAACAGGCTTCTCTCCGCCCATGCCGGGGCCTGCTCCCAGCTTGCTTAGGTCCATACTCTGCATTTTGCTCAGCATGCTTTGGGCCTGTTCGGAGGTAATCTTACCCTCAGACACTTGAGCGTCTAACTCGGCTTTGGTGTTAGTTATTAATTGGGTCTTTAATGCGTCAAGTGTTGTTCCTTTGCTAATAGCTATTTCCTCCAGAGTAGTCCCCGCCTTTAGCTGGGTCTGCAAATCATCAGCCGTAATACCCAATATTTCAGTTATTCCTTCCATAGGATTGGAATGCTGTCCGCCGTCTTGCGGGCGATTTGCCTGTTGTCCCGCAGTGCCGGTGCCTTTTAGGATAACCGTATTGTTTTCAAAGCTAACATTCATATTGAGAGCCTCAGCCAGTGCTCTTACCGGAAGATAAGAGGTTCCATTAATAACTATGGCCTGATTGCTCAGCGCTTTTTCATTTAACATTACCGGATATACACCTTGAACTGCTTGGCCAACCGGGCTGTCCTGCGTGTCGGCTATTGCCATTGTGGCGGCGCTGATTGCCATGGCAAAAGCTACCGCTGCTATTGATAATTTTTTCATTATATCTCCTCAATTCGTATGATTTTATAAGTTATTGTTTTTGACCGGCGTCGGGATGAGTCCCCGGCGGTGGTCCACCGGCCTTGTCAGGACCTGTTCCAAGTTTGCTCAAATCTAAATTCCGCAATCTTGAAAGGATGTTTTGTTCTTGTTCAGCGGTTAACTTTCCCTGAGACACCTGAGAATCTAAGTCCGATTTTTTATTAGCCAGCATTTTTTCTTTTAACTGGGCGAGTGTCATTCCTTTTGTCTGTGCTATTTGCTCCGGGGTTTTGCCGGACTTCAGCTGAGTCTGCAGTTCTGCTTCAGTTAGCCCCAGTGCTTTTGCGATATCGGCTTGTGCTGACATCATTCCAGGTCTGCCGCCTTCCGGCGCCTGCTGTGTTTTTGCGTCAGCGTTTTCTCCGCTTGTTTTATCTTCCGGCTTAATTTTCGCTGTTTGGTTGGCTGCATTAGCAGCCTGATTGTTGTCGCTGTCAGTGTTGCCTGCCTGCTCAGACTTGTTTAGATCAGTATAGTCGGAGATTTGTTGAGGATTATCTTGGATAACCCCATTAGCAGTACTCTTAGTGCTTTGCTTTGACATCATTATTCCTCCGCCTGCGAGGGCAACTGCCAGAACAGCTGCCAGACCAATTAGCAGCTTCTTTTTATTCATCATTATCACCTCCCATCCAAAGTATAGTCAGATTCATTAGCCAACGAGGGTTATGGCTAAAGGCAAATGGAGCAGCCCGGGGTTCGCTAACGGTATTATAAGGTCCAACCTTTTATAACCGGTTGTTAATAGTAAATAAAGTTAATGAACAAATAGATAATGGTTGCCGTACAAAAGCCGAGGCCCACCAGCATTTCTAAATGCGAATCTTCTTTTTCTAACCAGTGAAGTGCCCTTTCGACAATATTAAAATCAGTGCTTAATTTCATACCCGCCTTTTTCAAACAGCTTCCGGAGTTTAGAAAACTACAGATTGATTTATTGTTAACCACGCTTTTTATGGCCGCCGCCTTTTTTAAATATCCGGGTTTGAATGTTTTGAGCCCTGTTTTGTATAAAACCGGCATATCATTTATCTGAGCTGGTTGAGAGTTCATAGAATCAACTCCTTTTTAGTAAATGGCTTGATTAGGCCTATTTCCGCCGCATCTGTTATGATTATAGAAAGCTATTGTGAACATGGTGTGAACTGCCAGTGAAGTATTCATGATTAAATTTGGTAACTGCTTCTTATTAAGTATGGCATAATCTGGTTAAAACTTTATTTATGTTCCAAATTACACCTATCTTTTTAAAATCCCTCTGATTTCATTTGTTTTTCATCGCCTATTATTCCATATTTAGCTTCTCACGCAGGCTTGCTTTTCCGCTTTCTTCGCCATAAACTCATCCCACCGGTAAAATTAAAGGATTTGTGCTGCGGGTTTGCATCCTATGCTTTCGTTAAGATAACACTGTATGTTCACAATATGTTCACAAAGGTTGGCTATAATCATAAACAACAAGCGGGCCATAGGAAGCAGTCCCGCATAATAATTCAGAGATAAAAACAGAGGGAGGAATGAATATGAAAGTGAGAGAAAGTCAACGCTTTGATCTGGTATTGATAAGTACCGCGTTGCTGGCGGCTTTCTTAAATATTTATAAAATCTGGACGGATCAGTACGCAAACTCCTACTATACTGCAGCAGTAACCAGTATGCTGCAAAATTTTCATAATTTTTTCTACGCTTCTTTTGATCCGGGCGGTTATGTAACTGTAGATAAACCACCGGTAGTTTTCTGGATTCAGACATTGTTTGCTTATATCTTCGGAGTTCATGGCTGGAGCGTAATTCTTCCTCAGGCCCTGGCCGGTGTTGGTTCCGTTTTGTTGATCTATTATATAGTCAAGCCAACTTTTGGCAAAGCGGCGGCCCGCCTGGCCAGTTTGGTTATGGCCTGTACACCAATAGCTGTCGCGGTTAGCCGGACCAACAATATTGACAGCATGCTGGTGTTTACGCTTCTCCTGGCTGTCTGGCTGTTGTTCAGGGGGATTCGCTATGATAAGCCGGTTTGTATTCTGGGGGCCTTTGCCATGATTGGCGTTGGTTTTAATATGAAAATGCTTCAGGCTTATATGGTAGTGCCGGCATTTTACCTGTTTTATCTTTTGGCATTTAAAAGTACCTGGAAAAAAAAGCTGGCTGTTCTCTCGGCAGCAACAGTTATCTTGACGGGTGTATCTCTCTCCTGGGCACTGGTTGTTGATAATGTTGCACAGGATAGCAGACCTTATATAGGAAGCAGTAAAACCAACTCGGTATTGGAACTGGCTTTCGGTTATAACGGTATGTCTCGCCTTACGGGAATGAACAGGGGCGGGGGGCCCGGCGGGAATGGCAGCTCAGATCAAAAGCAGCAGAATGGTTTTAACGTACCCAATCAACTGCCAGCGCAAAACGGAGATAACGCCTCTTCACAGCCAATGCGGCAGGGCGCAGGCAGACCGGATGGTTCCCACCCGGACAGTAACAGAGGGCCCGGACCAACACCCGGCGGCGGGGGCGGCCCGCAGGGTCAGAGAGGCGGTATGTTTGGTACCGGTTCAGCCGGGCCGCTTCGTCTCTTTCAGTCGGAACTTTCCGCTCAAATCAGCTGGCTGCTGCCTTTTGTAGCTTTTGCCGCTGTTGGTTTGCTGGCAGGCCTGCGCTTTAGAAAGCAGATGGAAGATAAGCAAAAAGAGACTTTGTTCTGGCTGGCCTGGCTGCTTCCGGCCATGGCGTTTTTCAGTATAGCAGGTTTCTTTCATCAATATTATTTGATTATGTTGGCCCCGCCTATCGCGGCTCTGGCAGGAGCGGGTTGGGCAGAACTCTGGCAGTTGTATCGTGACAGGGCAGGTTGGAAAATGTGGCTGCTGCCTTCCGGCTTGCTGGCTGCCACAGCTTTTCAATTGTATATATTGTATCCCTATCAAAAACAGATTGGCATTTACTGGTCTATCGGCATTGGAGCGGCAGGAGCAGTTCTATCACTGATATTGTTGCTGGCTGCCGGTAAAGAAAAATTATCCGGGATAACAGCCATAGCCGGTTTGCTGGTATTGCTGGCGGCTCCTTTATACTGGGCAACCACTCCTCTTCTCTATGGTGTAAACGATGTCATGCCGCAGGCCGGACCCAGTCGACAAGCGGGTGCCGGTGGGCCAAGACAAATAGGTGGTGCCCCGGGACAAATGGGAGGCGATTTTGGTTCCGGTGTTAATGAGAAATTGCTTGAATACGTGACCAAGCATAATACAGGTGAAACATATCTTTTTGCTGTCACCGATTCTCATTCGGCTGCGCCTTATATAATTGAAACCGGTAAGGCGGTAATGGCCATGGGGGGTTTTTCAGGCGGTGATTCCATTCTCACGGTGGAGAAGTTAAAGAAGATGGTGGCAGACAAAAAAGTTAAATACTTCTTGATTTCTTCCGGTTCGGGAGGCAGAGGGGGAAGCAGTGAAGTGACGGAATGGATACGTGCCAACAGTGTGGAGGTTCCCAAAGATGCATGGCAGATGAACGCAAATTCTTCTCAAGACCAGGGCGGCCCTATGAGAAACGGCAGCGAGACCTTATATCAAATCAGCCTGGAAAGTTAGGAGTTGAGTCCGGATGAACCCAATAGTAACCTATTCAATTGTTGTACCGGTTTTCAACGAAGAAGCGGTTATTGCAGTTACTTATGAAAGACTAAAGAAAGTAATGGATACAACCGGTGAGTCTTATGAGTTATTATTTGTTAACGATGGCAGCTCTGATCAAACAGCTGAAATTATTGACCGAATATGCAGGCAGGATGATCATGTCAAACTAATAAACTTTTCGAGAAACTTTGGACACCAGATTGCTATCAGCGCGGGTATGGACAATGCTCTGGGCCAGGCAGTTGTGGTTATTGACGCTGATTTGCAGGATCCGCCCGAGGTTATCTGGCAGATGATCGAAAGGTGGAAGAAAGGTTATGAAGTAGTTTATGCTACCCGTAAAGAGCGCAAAGGGGAGACTTTATTTAAGAAATGGACGGCAGCCGCATTTTACCGGTTGCTAAAATTCATCACCGATATTGATATTCCGGTTGATACAGGTGATTTCAGACTAATTGACCGCAAGGTTTGCAACGTTATGAAAAATCTCAAAGAGAAGAACAGGTTTGTAAGAGGCTTGGTCAGTTGGGTCGGCTTTCGACAAACAGCTGTTGAATATGTCCGGGAAGAGCGCTTTGCGGGTGAGAGCAAATATCCGCTGCGCAAAATGATTAAGCTGTCCCTGGATGCCATTACCACCTTTTCTTATAAACCGTTAAAACTGGCCGTTTGTCTGGGGTTTGTCTTTTCCTCTTTGAGTCTTGTTTATTTATTCTTTGCGCTTTTGGAAAGATTGATCGGAACCTATACCCTGCCTGCTTGGGCCCTTCTTATAGCTATGGGCATATTTTTAAACGGCATAATCTTATCCGTTTTAGGTATTATTGGTGAATATATAGGAAGGATTTATGATGAAAGCAAAGGCAGGCCACTGTATATTATTGCCAATAAAGCTGGTTTTGGCAGAGAAGAGGAATCCCATGAGTACTAATCAAATTGCGGTAAAACCAAGCTCCAGGTCATTTGTTCTGTTTTCACTGGTTGGCCTAACCAATACCGTTATAGATTATCTGGTGTTCTTTTCTCTCTACCATTTGTTCCCCGAACATTTTCTTGCATCTCAGGTTATTTCCTATTCATGCGGGACGGTAAACAGTTTTTTTCTGAACAAATACTGGACCTTCCGGAATAAAAATATACCTTGCGGAGCTGAAATCTTAAAATTTATTGTGGTCAATGCTCTGGCACTTTCAATATCGTATATCACGCTGGATGTTGTAAGCAATAGCTTTGGTTTAGATATGTTTATTTGTAAAACATTTGCAACCGGAATGTCCTTTGTTGTAAATTATTTCGGCAGCAAGTTCTGGGTATTTTTAAAATAAGGTTATCGGGGCGATAAGAATGAGAATTTGCAAGGCTGTTATTCCGGCAGATGATCCGGGTGCCGGATTTTTGCCCGCAGCCAAGGCGCGGGTAAAGCAAATACTCCCGATTATAGATAAACCGGCCATTCGATATTTAGTTGAGGAACCATTTGCACCGGATATGGAGGTTTTTTGAGAAATTGTGCGTAAAATTCGAAGAAAATCAGAGGGGGGCCAAATGTCGCCGTTAAAAAAGCGTTTAATTATAATAAGTCTGCTTTTGTTATTGATAGTGGTAGTTTCCTGTCTCTATCATTCGGGATATTTAAGCACGGACAGCAAAAGCCTAAGCGCGGGATCGGCCCAGACTCCCCCCGGCGACAGAATTAATCCGCCGGGGGGCATAAGCCAAAACCACGGGAATCATTTTCCGTTGCCTGATTCAAATCACCGCATGGGAGCTCCGGGTGGGGGCATGAGGGGAAACAGTATAAGGGCAGATTTAAAGTATAATACACAATTGATTGGCTATTCGGTATTATTTTTAGGTGTATTGGTGTTGGCTTATGTCATTGCTGAAAAAAATAAATTAAGAATAAAACCGGGTCGTGAAAGAATTATAATGCTCAGCCTGCTCATGACCGCACTGCTTGCACGGCTCTGTTTGGCGGCGGTGCTGGAAGGCCATCCTTTTGACCTTAACACCTTTAAAAGCTGGGCATCTGCTGCGGCTGATAATTTGCCGCAAGTTTATTCGGGCCACAGGTCAAGCGACTACCCGCCGCTTTATATGTATGTGCTTTACTTAATAGGAAAAACAGCAAGCATATCGTCGATGAGTAACTATTACAATTTTCTTTTAAAGCTGCCTTCCATACTGGCGGATATGACTACTGCTTTTCTGATATATAAATTAGCCGGAAAACGTCTTTCTGCAGAGCTCAGTGTCTTGTTAGCGGCATTTTATGCCTTAAATCCTGCTGTTTTAGTCAACTCAACCTTTTGGGGGCAGGTAGATTCATTTTTCACAATGCTTGTTTTTTTTGCAGTACTGCTGCTTTCGGAAAAGAAGCCGGTCCTTGCCGCGGCCTTTTTTACTGCAGCTGTTCTGATGAAGCCGCAAGGAATAATTTTTCTTCCGGTTCTTTTCTTTGAATTTGTCAGGCAAAGAAATGTTAAGAGTTTTGTCCAAGCAATACTTGCTGCTTTTAGCACGGTCTTGATAGTGGTACTTCCGTTTTCCTTGGAAATGGGCTGGCTTTGGATTTTTAAACTCTTTTCGGGCACTCTGGGAGAGTACCCCTATGCATCTGTTAATGCTTTTAACTTTTTTGCTTTGATTGGGAAAAACTTTGCACAGGATGGCTCTGAATTGTTTGTTCTCAGCTATCACAGCTGGGGAATGATTTTTATAGTCTTGATTTCATTGTATGCCTGGTTAGTGTATATTAAAGGAAACAGCATCAGCTTTGCCTCTCCGGCAGCACTTTTGCTGATAGCAGGTGTGTTTACTTTTTCCACCAGAATGCATGAAAGATACCTGTTTCCCGCAGTAGCTTTGTCGGTTCTGGCCTTTATATATCTAAAGGATAAAAGGCTGCTGCTGCTGGCTGCCGGGTTTAGCTCAACTGTTTATATTAATACCCATTATGTTCTTTATGAAACAGTAAAAGGTATAAACTCTGTGGCTTTTAATCCTGTCCTTATTGTCACATCTCTATTAAATGTGGTATTGTTTGTATATCTGGTCAAGGTCGTTTTTGATATTGCTGTCAGAAAAAGAATAGATACCTGCCGGTGTTAATAAGCGGCAATGGGAGGAATAGAAGTGAATATTTTGGTATGCGGCGGTGCCGGTTATATAGGCAGTCATGTGGTGCGGCAGCTTCAGAAAAAGGGTTATGAGGTGCTGGTATTAGATAATTTGATTAATGGGCACTTATCTGCCGTTGACGGGGTACCCTTTGTAAAGGCGGATATTACAGATAAGCAGGCTTTACAGGAGGTCTTTAGCCGGAATTCCATCGATGCGGTCATGCATTTTGCGGCTTTTAGTATTGTTGGTGAATCAATGAGCAAACCTGGGTTGTACTACCGCAATAATGTTTTAGGAACGCTGAATTTGCTGGAAGCCATGCGGGAGAATAAGGTCAGTAAGTTAATCTTTTCATCTACTGCTGCAGTTTATGGTGAGCCGGAAGAAATCCCGATTTGTGAAGAACATCGTACGAAGCCGACCAATCCTTACGGGGCAACTAAACTGGCGGTGGAAGAGATGTTAAATTGGTTTAACCATGCTTATGGACTAAACTATGTCTCACTGCGTTACTTTAATGCGGCCGGGGCGGATGAATCCGGTGATATAGGCGAAGATCACAACCCGGAAACACACCTGATACCATTGGTGTTAAAAACTGCTCTGGGAGTTTTGCCGGAAATAAAGATTTTTGGTACAGACTATCCTACTCCGGACGGGACCTGTCTTCGCGATTATATCCATGTGAATGATTTGGCCGATGCCCATATTATGGGTTTGCAAAGTCTGTCCGGCGGGGGACAATCAACAATATTTAATCTGGGCAATGGCAACGGCTTCTCTGTCAAAGAAATCATTGAAACCGCCCGAAAAGTTACCGGTAAACCTATTCAGGCGGTGGAAACCGATCGCCGCACGGGCGACCCGGCTGTTCTGGTGGCCTCTTCTGAAAAAATAAAACAGGAACTGGGCTGGCAGCCCCGGTATGGGGATATAGAGCAAATTATTTCATCAGCCTGGCGCTGGCATCAAAGAAATTTTAACTGAGAGTATCATTGTTAAATAATAATTTGCCGGTTTTTAAAAATTGCTTTAGCTGCTTTTTGTGGCTCAATTCTCTTAACAGGGTTAAGAGAAAAAAACCACCGATTAGTTCAGGGACGTAGCTATAGGGATCGGTAACCAGCCTGAGTAAAACCTGCCACAGATAATCATCCGATTTCATTTGTGGGAAACTCCAGCCGTAGGCGGGCCAGAAAAGTGTTTTCGGCAGTGCCCACATGCTGTCAAAAACCAGGTGTAAAAATGATCCTATGGCCAATACCAGAATTCCGGGCCTTTTAGCTTTGACCCAGTAAAACAAACCTATAAGAAAAAGCAATAAAGAAAAAAGCAGTGTATGAGCAAATATGCGCCCGTTACCCAGAGTGTCTTTTAAAAAAATATGTCCCAATGGCTTATCAAGTATATCCGGAAGTATGGCTCCGATAAAAACCAGACGGTAGTCTATTAATCCGGATATTTTTCTACCTGAGTGGGAAATTAATTTCTCTGCGGTTCTGACGACGGCATAAGTTATTCCTGTATGACCCAAAAGCAGCATCTTTATATCCTCGTATTGATAGTTTTATATATGATCTTCTACAAAGGTATCCTATATACCTGCAAGTTATACAGGCAGCGGCACACTTTCTTATGAGCTGGGAAATTATGCTTATGGTGGCTCTGTGGATAAGTAATTGTTTAACGAAATACAAATTTGCGTTGCATAAGCAAGGTTAGTACTGCATAATCTGACTGTCACAAGTGCCTATGGCTGTCTCAAAAGTTGCTTGCAGCGACTTTCTTGACATGCTGCAATAATTACATTATACTTATGCTGTTATTGGTTTGTGCAATCATAAGTAAAAAGGGGACTGCCTGGTGATGCATACCGGGTTTATGAGAATAGCCCTGGAGGAAGCCAACAAGGCTTATTTAAAAGGTGAAGTGCCGATTGGCGCTGTAGCTGTTCTTGGCCGGCAGGTTATAGGCAGGGGACATAATTTAAGGGAGAGCCTGAATGATAGTACTGCTCATGCTGAAATGCTTGCTCTGAGAGAGGCTGCCCGTTTTATAGGTGATTGGAGATTAAATGAAGTAATATTATACTCTACTATAGAGCCCTGTGCCATGTGTTCGGGGGCTCTGGTTCAATTCAGGGTAAAGTTGCTGGTTTACGGTGCTCCTGATGTGAAATTCGGAGCTGTTGACTCCGGTTTGGACATTGTAAGGCAGGCCAGATTTAACCACCGGGTAGAGGTCGTGTCCGGCGTGTTGGCTGATGAGTGCCGGGAGATTATGCAGAGGTTTTTTAGGGAATTAAGAGAAAAGAAAAAATATAACGGAGAGATGGCTGAGTTGGTTTAAGGCGCTCGACTCGAAATCGAGTGAACGTTAATAGCGTTCCGTGGGTTCGAATCCCACTCTCTCCGCCACCTGAGGGCCACTTTGCTTAATTAAAGTAAGGTGGCCATTTCACATTATTTCATGGAAATAATTTTGTCATTTCACAAAAATAGAGGCTTAATCACCCCATATTGCTCTATCAATAATTTGCGCTATTTCATCCTGAACAGATCTCTCAGTGTGACCGTAAAGGTCATTTGTAATCTGTATGGTGCTATGACCCAACCGGTCACTGGCTGCCTTCATGGGTGCATTCCGGGAAAGCATTAAAGAGGCGTTCGAATAACGAAGATTATGGAATCTTATGTTTGGCAGATCGTATTTCTTCATCCTCAGACTGAAAGCTCTGGAAACGTGAGAAGGGTTAAATGGTTGTCCATTTGGCCAAGTGCAAACAAAATCAGACTTATAGTATAGGTGGCCGTGCTGCAGCTTCATTTCCTTTTGCCTTAGCTTCTGGCTTTTTAGTGCTCTTATTATCCTGTCAGTAACAACTATTTCACGCCGGGATGAATCTGTTTTTGTTTTCTCTCTTAGTTCAGCTTTCCCGTTATTCATAATAAGATTATGTACCCACAAGGATAACCGTTGTCGACGGCAAATACTATGCGGTCATCAACAATCTGACCAACAGTACCTATTCCGTCGTATGGCACCCGCCACAAGTGGCAGACTATGCAAAAGAAAGCATAGCGGCTTGCATCAAGACCAGTATTGTGTCAGGTAAAAATGGCAAGCTGCTGGCACCCCGAGGTTGCGGTGATTGCCAGAAGGCTGCTGCAGAAGTCAAATTTGATTTAAAGTAAACTAAAACAAGCTTATGGATGTATGCTCACTAATGGTTAAATAACATTTAAATATTAAACAGGAAGAGCAAACCTGGCGAAAGTCGGAGACACAAAGCTACATGGTCTAAAATGCAGACAAGTATTACGACAGCCTGGCCGCCGTAGAATGCTACTAAAGCGCACAGAGAACCTGTCCTTGTATAAGAGGCAAGAGGCAGGCTCATTGTGCGCTTTATGCGGTTTGTTTTTGTAAAATTATACTATATAAAAAATTTATTTTAAGCTGCATGTATCTTTACTGCTTGACAAACATATAATATATAGTACAATAAATTGTACAGAATATTGTCAATAATGTATTGTGCATATCTGAGGGGAGGTATATTATATGTTGGCAGTTAACTATTCGACAATACGTAATAAATTAAAAGAATATTGTGATCGTGTTACCGATGAGCGGGAAACAGTAATTGTTACCCGGAAAGATGAGAAGAATGTCGTAATTATAAGCCTTGAGGAATATAATTCGATGATGAAGGCCGCAAAAAATGCAGAATACCTTGCAATGATTGATAGATCAATAGAACAGCTTGCATCAGGAAAAGGTACTGTGCATGAGCTCATTGAGGTTGACGATGAATAAAATATGGTCAGACAAATCCTGGGATGATTATTTGTCGTGGCAGATTCAAGACAAACAGATACTCAAACGTATCAATGAGCTTATAAAAGATATTGAAAGAAATGGCTTGTCAAAAGGCATCCTTTTTGACCTAACTTTCCAGGTTAATAAAATCAAGGGTTACAGTGAAACTACTGTAACCCTTGATTGATGTTGTAAATATTAAAATCCTCCGTGTAACACGGTGGTAACAACTTAAATAAATTTAAAAAGAGATAACCTTGCCGGCGAGTACTGCCGTTTCAGACTCTTTTTCGGCCAGTACTTGTTGCCTTCATGCGTTATAGACCGTCTCAGCCACCGGATTTCGTGTGATGAGGCTACATCTATATTCACTGTGGTTGCAAACTGGAGTTTCGCTCACACTCCTTGAGTGTGTTGTAAGAGGGCTTTATCGTTTCATTTTCACTCCACGGTGCCTCTTAAGCTACGAGAGTGGAGCCTTTTTTCCCGGTCGGATTTTCACCTATTAGACATTGTGTCCTTAACTGGACACGCCTATTGTCTGTCTACTGTAGTAAATTGCTTTTAACGCTTCATGCTCCTGAATAAAACGGTGTGTTTCGGTAATTAGCAGAAAATTGACCATATCATCATAAATTTTTACTCCGGTGTGAAAATATATTTTACGCCTGCTGATTTTTATTATGCTCATATTTTTCAGGAAGCAGGGTTCATACATATGCCCACGAACAGCAATGCTCCGTTGGCGGCCGTAATACCGTAGATGAAAGGGCGGTTGAGTATCATTTCCGCTTTATCCTTGGGCTGTGCGGCACCCATATAGTCGATCTTGGTAAACGCGGAAGCCTCCACGCCGTTTTCGTCAATAGAAATATGAGTTTCCTGTTTGACCCCGGAGATAAACGCGGGGGCATTGGTCAGAGCGGAGAAGTCTGCGCTGTCCAAAGAAAAAGCTGAGGTGATACCTAATGCTTTCAACGTATCAACCAGGTCGAAGCTGGATCCGTATTTGAATTTAGGGACGCTCCAGACAACCTTTCCGTTTTTGTCTTCGCCCTGCGTAAATATTTTCTCCAGCTTTTGCGGGGAAGACAGCAGGTCTGCGACGGCAACGCCTTCATCAGGCAGGATAAATATCATGCTGCCGCTTGTTTTTAGGCCTAGCGAAGAACGGGTATACCCGTTGCCCTTGCTGAAACCGTGTGACCAATAATTCATATTCATAAAATCACAGACAACTTCCGGACCGCTTTGAAGATAGAAGGTGTCCTCTTTGGTCTTTTCTGCATTGAAGCGGTCAGTCCATTGATCGTAAAAGTAAACCGTGTTGAGAATACTCATGATTTGCTCGGTGTTTGTCTTGAATTCTGGGGCAAGGGTGCCGTTAGTGTTCTCCGAGATCCAGCGGCCCATTGCCTTGCCGGTATTCTCGTCGGCAAAATCGGCGGTAAAGATGGATGTATAAAAATGCTCCGTGGCGTTTTTGATATAGCTGTCCTTAAAGGAGATTTGCTGTCCGTCAGTTTCATCGGCCAGCCACAGGGAATTGGCGATCTTCAGCCTGGAAACCTTATTGTCGGTATAGAGCAGGCGGTAGAGGTTCCCGCATTGTTTCGACAGGCTGTCCGCATCTTCAAAGCCCAAAAGGGTTAGCAGCTCGTCCCTGGTGGAGTCTTCGGCTCCGGCTGCAGCCAGCGCCAGGGCATAATACAGGCTCAATGGCGAATAACAGCCATTTGTATCGCTTCCTTTCAATAGCTGAGCCGCGGTGTCATAAGAGAATTGGTTGACAGCGTTTACAGTATCTTTATTTACCGGGTTGTTTTCCCGGAGCTCTCGCTGCTTGTCCGAGTCCCCAAAGTCAATTCCTTTGGGATAAACAGGGGCTGCAACAAGGTTGGTTCCCGTCACCTTCACTGGTTGGCTGCACGCTGTCAGGCCGAACAGCATTACGGTTGCTAAAAGCATGACTATAAGGCGTTTCATACAGCTTCCCACCTCATTCTCAGTATATTTGTTATCGGAAAAATGCATCAAGAAAAACCCACAGGCCAATTATCTGTTTAGGAGAGTGTTTCAAAAGGCATAATTTTAAAAATTAACTACTATATATGGTTTAAATTAGAGGGCTTGTTGGCAGAATCTTGATTAACAACAACTTTTCACTGTTTAGTAACTAAGATATCTTTTATTTTAATGCATCCATCCAATAATCTTGAATTAAACTTTGTCCATAAGTTGTACCCGGTACCGCCCATCTCGCATTAAGAGCTTCCCATGTAGATGATGCTCCACGATTCACTAAGATAAATCTCGGGTCAAGCAATATTGCCCATGACGGCAGATCTTTACTGGTGGCGTAAGCATATAGATGCTGAATGTGAGCTTCTACTCCGGCATCGGGAGTAGCAAAAATAGCACCATGTACTCCTTTCGCAAAAGATACTTGATTAGTATCAGCCCCATTCAGAGATTCTTCACCCGTATTTGGACTACCTATAGCCCATAGACCACAGTAATTATTTTGATAAGGCTGAACAGATCCTGTAAATTGCCAATATGCTGTTTCTTTTGTTGCTTGAGCAAAAGCTAAATCACCACGAATACCATATTTTTTGCCAATTTCAATATATAAATCTGCTAATTTTTCATCAAATTCATAGAATGCTTTTCCTGTATTGGCTGCTTTGATTTTTATTCGAGGCATTTCTTTGTTGATCCAATTCTTTAATTGTTTTGCTGTCGCAATAGGCTCACCCATAATAGTTAATTCAGAAGCTCCAATAGTTGAGCCATCCGGTAATTTAATTTGGGGATTTATTTTATACTTAATTAGTTCATTTCTATGGGTCTTTAATTTTTCAAATTCATCTAGAGTAAAGTCGGATGGTTTTTTATTTAAAAGCTCTTCGGAGTTAATCACTGATCCATCTGACATTTTTAAATTTGATTTATAAGCTGCCAGGGATTGAATTACTTTGTTAAAAGTTGCTTCATCTATAGGTGATTCAGATATAGGTGGCTCAGAAGGTGCTATTGGATTAGATGTTTCTTCAGTAGGTTTTTCTTCAGCGGGTTTTTCTTTAACAACACCGCTTCCATCAATGTTAGCCGAAGATGTTGTTTCGTTAGATGAAACAATTATGGTTTGTGTATTTTCATCCCACTTAACGTCAGCTCCAAGCGCTTCACTTACAAACCGCAATGGTACCATGGTGCGATCATTGATAATTTTTGCCGGCACATCTAGAGTAACCGGAGTGCCATTTTTGTAAGCAGTTTGTTTTCCTATTTGCAGTATGATCTTGGTATTTTCTTTGTTTGCGGTAACAGTTTTTGTTTCCCCATTCCACTCAATATCAGCTCCGAGTGCTTCAAATATTGCTCTGAGCGGTACCAGGGTTCTCCCATTATCAATAGTAGGGGATACATCAAAGGATAGCTGGCTGCCATCCAGTATAACCTTTGGAGCAGCCATGGCCGGTGCTGTTAGAACTAATAACATTCCCACTATGAGTAAAATAAAGATACTTTTTTTGCGTTTCAATAAATTTACCCCCTGTATTTTTTCAGTAATACAATGCAGCAATTTTTATTGCTTCACACCGGTTGTTTCAAACCATGTTTGATTAGCAAGGACTACGGATGTTTCTATTTGACGTTCGGGTATTGACCAGTATGTCCTTAATAACTTGTTTTTGGTTTCTGGTGATACTAAGCGGAAACCATGTTTTTCATAAAAACTTATTGCCCATTTTGCTTCAGCCCAGGTACCAATTAAAATAGGGCGATTAGTTGTTGTTTGGTCAACCAGAAAAGAGAGTAATTTCTTCCCTATCCCCTTTCTTCGATTGATTGTTTGAACATAGGCGTGCCTAATAAGTGTTACATCCTTAACACGTTGAATTCCCATTACACCAATTAGTTTGCCATTTTCTTCATATCCCCAGAAAATAACTCCATCATCTATTTCATGTTGAAGCTCTTCTTTTGTCATGTATGGTTCTTTAAATCGGTCTTCGGGGATAACTGTTTTGTAAGCTCTTGATGCATCATTTATTATTTCGTGAATCGTATCTAAGTCTTTATTGATACAAGGGCGAATCATAAAAGCATGCTCCTTTTATGCGGTAATAGTTTAATATTGCTTTGCTATAGAAACACTTACCGTCTAAATCTTCTGCATTGCTGTTCATTAATCTTATTTTAGCTTAATTATCTAAATGAACAGTAAAATGCCATGCTGAATACCATTGTGCAAGGTACTGATTAGCGGAACTTTTGATTAAAATTTTTCTATAGTATTTGTCCAACGATTTGCACTGCATCATTTACTAATTTGGGACATATTTTAATAAAGAGATTTTCCTTTGCATATTGATACCCTTCAGGAGTGCTAATGTCACAATTTAGTAATTCATTGCAAGTAATAGAGCCATTAAGAGCTTTAAATTGCTTTACAAACTCCTTTGACAGTCTATAGGTTTTTTCTTTTGCTTGATAATCTTTTGCCTTTGAATTGCCATATTTCAGGCCTATAGCCATCAACGCTCCACTGACCGCTCCACAGTTTTCACCTAAACCGCCCATACCCCCTCCAAAAGCAGCGGATACTTTCAATGCTGTTTCACGATCCAAGCCAAATTCCGTGCTAAAGGCTGAAAGCACTATTTGGGAACAGGCAAAGCCATCTTTAAAGCAGTTACCCACGTCGCAGGCCAGTTTCATATTAGATTTCCTCCTGTAAAATTTATCTTTCTCAATTGGCTTTTAATATATTTTAATATCATGCTAACTGCAATGCCAAAAACCTTTAATAAATAGCTTATTAGAATTTCTATTTATCTACTATTAGCAGCTACGACTATAAGGTGTGAAATATAATTAATTTCAAATCGGTAGACAATTTGCAAATAATTCACCTCTTTTCCCCCTGGGTTTCAATGTACTTATTAATTACTTCGACAGGTTCACCACCTGTGGTTAATAAACAAAAACTTTTCGACCAAAAATATTCTTGCCATAGCTGCTTTTTAACTTCCGGAAACTCTTTTTTAATAAGTCTGGATGATGCACTTTTGAAAGCATTGATATACTTGGAAATTTCCGTATTTGGGTGAGCCCTGAACAATATGTGTACATGGTCTTTGTCATGGTTGTATTCCATGAAGCTAATATTATATTTGGGGGCAATATACTCACCAATTTCCTTGATACGGTTTGCTATTGTATCGTTTATAACCTTTCTGCGGTATTTTACTACCAAAACCAGATGATATGTAAGTAAGAAGACTGAGTGACTATTTGTATCAAGTTTGCTCAATGATAACCACCTTTCCTTATTGCTACTGATTATATTCTGCCATATCATAGAAGCTTTGGCAACCGTTATTTTATTAGCATACAAAACAAGGCCGCATTCATCTCACAACCTTAGAGTTCAAGCTATTATTCTTGTTATTAGTCGATATTTCAAAAATATTCACCTTATCGGCTCTATATAGAATTTATGTATATATCATATAAATTTATCTTAAACTATATCTATATTCAAATAACAACCCCATTAACAGATCTACTGCTAAGTACGTTTCTAATTTTAATACTAATAAATGATTATTAGGAATATAAAGGACATCTTCTGAAATGGTGCCATATTTGGCTGGACAGGTATCTTAGGAGGTGTTACAATAAAATACAAGTACACAAATTTTACTCATTTAACATGGAAGAGATGTAGGTTTATGGATATTTCCATACGAGAGCATATTTATAAGTGAGGTTTGACTGGAGTACATCGTTTTATAAATTTATATCAAAATAAGATACAAGGAGGTTTTTTAAATGCCTGACTTTGGCAATCCATTTGCCGGCCTTACAGCGGGGCGTAAACTGACCGATAATGAATTGGTCCGGGCTATCCGATTTATGGTAGCTGCTGAGTATGAAGCCATCCAGTTATACATGCAGTTGGCGGAATCTACTGATAATAAGCTGGCTCAGGAAGTGTTAAAAGATATAGCTGATGAGGAGCGGGTTCATGCCGGTGAATTTTTAAGGCTTCTTTACGAATTAGCACCTGATGAAGTGAGATTCTATGAGGATGGGGCCGAAGAGGTTGAAGAAATTATTGAGTCTATGAAAAATAGTTGATTGTGAAGCGGATACCTGGCTTATATGTTGGGGTCCGCTTTATTTTTATCCTCCATCTAAGCATCTATTATGTGCAGTAGACGGCTGCATAATCATAATTCTGCAGCCAATCCCACACCTTGAGTGTGCCAAAAGTAGCGGCAGAAGCGCCAGTGGCGCAATTGCCGCTACTTAAGCTTCGCGAGCGGCAAAGGGGAAACTCTACAAAGAAACCGGAGGCCAATGGAAAAACAAATCCGTTGGCCTTTTTGTGCGCACTTTTCGCGTGCCCGGAAAACAGGAACGGACGTGACGGTGGGGCACGTTCAAAAGACTTGGGCAGGGAGGAATTGATAGTGCAAAAATTTCGCACAGAGGTGCATAAAAAAGCATCCGGCAATATCCGGTATGCAGGCGAGGATTTAGTCGAAGGAGCTACCATTTAATTGTCATAATGGATGAAAATAGTTGAAAACACTGAAGTGTATACGGCAGTTATTTTTGATTTAGAACCAATCATATGCAAAATTATATTATTTTTAAATAAATAATTATAATTGGACAAAGGATTATGTATATTGTTGTAGAAAAATATAATAAAGAGTACTAAAGGTAATAGGAGGATTTTATATTGAAAATTAACTTATGGGTTGATATGTATTAAAAGGTTAAGATAATAACAAAAATCATTAAATTTATAAGCAAGATTCGTTTTGTGAAAAATGTTGGGATAATGAAGCGTCACAAAAGCTGCGAGGGAGGTAAAGAATATTAAAATAGATTTATATTTAGAATCGCTGGATGCTGCTCTGAATCTTCCTATTCATTATAATTACATGATTCAGTCTCTCATATATGACACTATAGGAGATGAATTATCATCGTTTTTACATGATTTCGGTTTTATAGAAGAAAAAAGGTCTTTTAAAATGTTTACCTTCTCCAGAGTAATGGGTAAATATCAAATAATGGAGGATGGGCAGAGAATATATTTTAACGGGCCGGTAAAAATAATCATATCATCACCAATGGTTGAATTTTGTAATTCCTTGATTAATCAATTTATAATTCAGGGGAAGGTAAGGATAGGAAAAAATCAATTGCAGGTGATGGAAGTGCGGAGTAAAAAAGTAATTGTTAAAGAAAATGAAGTCAGCTTTAGAACTTTATCGCCGGTTGTAGCATACAGTACCTTGCTGCGGTCGGACGGGCGAAAGTATACTTGTTATTTTCAGCCCGGGGAATCGGATTTTGAGAGATTGCTGGAAAGAAATTTGAGGAAAAAATATAACGCATTTTATAAAAAAGATGCTCCGGAGGGTGAAGTAAAAGTCAGGGTATTAGGACAGTCCAGGTTGGCGGTTATTAATTATAAAGATACTATCATTAAGGGTTACTCGGGAAAACTTCAGGTAACCGGGCCGCGGGAATTGTTGCAAATGGCTGTAGACAGCGGTTTGGGCAGTAAAAACAGCCAGGGGTTTGGTTGTGTGGAAATTGTTTGAGTTAGGTGAGTGAAGGGCAATGCATCACATAAACCACATAGAAGCAGCATCTCCCGGCCATTTCGATAGCGTCTATCATGTTTTTGCCGCATGTAATGCAACAGGGTAAATCCGGAATGCGTATCATATTCATCATCTGGCAACAGAGTAAATACAGCAGGATAAACATATTTCATTTTATTAACCACCTTTATTTTAGGGGCCGGGTTATTTAAGAGCCTCCCATTCTAATATTAAATCTTTCATAATACAACAATGGCAAATTAAACAGAAACGCGAAAGACAATTTTTTTATATACAAAAAATTTAAAAGAGGAGGTATGTCTGGTGAACTTGCCCCAACTTACCGCCTGCATAGGTGACTCTCTTAAAAATGCAAATCATAATTTATTAACTTCATTAATTAAAAGGCTAAAAAAAGTTAAAGAAACGGAAACTGCTTATTCCGTTTTTTTAATTTTTGATTTAGAAGCGAGGGAAATACGCTTTTGTCTGAACAAGGAGCTTTCAGAAAGCTGCGTTGATAAGTACTTCTATTTTGGCAATAACTCGGCGGCCTCATCTCAATACTATCTTGCTCGCGAGACGAAATCCCTTAATTACCTGCTTACATCTGTTCTCAGTGATCTCTACTCAATGCTTGGTAAATACAATATGCCAATCGGTGAATTAGCCTCAATCATAAAGAGAATGGAATCCTCCGGCTTAATACAGTTAGCTCCCAAAAAAGGAGATGGTAGGGTTAATTTGGGTGAGTTTTCAATAGTTAAGGGGAACGACAAATTAAACGTAGCCTTTGATAATAAAGCTTTAACTATCGATGGGCACAATTATGGTTTTGAAGCGGTTATCCGGTTGTTTATTAATGATGATAATAAAAAGAACCGGTATGTTCTGGTAATTCCTGTGGTAAAGCTGGAGAACGGTGAGGAAATAATTCTTTCTACCCACCCGGAGTATTTAGAGCTTGTTCGGCAGGCCAATAATTTAGGGGACGAGCCTCAAACCGGAAAAGACGGCGGGCGCGTTTGCTATGTTTGTGGCAGCAAAAAGTCCGGTGTTTCCAGTGATTACTCTGCAAAATTCAGCCGTTCAGGAATCAATAAAATATTCACTACTACTACCATCAACACATCCCCCTACCTGCAAAACAATAATTATGATCAAATCTATTCGATGTGTACAAGTTGTTACCAAAAAATATTGCATGGTGAAAAAATAATCACGGAACAATTCCGCAGTAGAATAGCCGGTGAAGATGTCTTCATTATCCCCGAGGGTTTGACCGCTTCATTTAATTATAACTTTTTATTCAGGTTGAAAAATGGAGTGGATCTTGCTTTCAATACTAATATTGCAAATAAGTGGTTAGATGATTTGGAAGGTGCGCTTGATTTTGATCAGGTGCAATTATATTCGTTAAATTTTTTGTTTTACCGCACTGACGGAAATTCCGTTTCCATTTTGGAAACCATTGAGGATGTACCGACCTTACGTTTTGTTAAAGTGATGCGAATTTTGGCAGAAAAAACATTCGACATGGAACATCAATTAAGGGAATTTTCCATTGGTCAGATATACCGAATAATACCTGTGCGAACGAATAAAAAAGGTGAACAGTTGGATATCGGCAATGTATTGTCTCTGTATAAAGCCCTTTTGTTAGGCGAGCAGATCAGAAGTGCGGCTTTAATTAACTACGCTGCCGATGCTCTGGATAAGGGAATGCGCCAGTTAAGTAAGGATAAAGCTGACAATTATCAAAATATGGGTTTAAGGTATTATGCCGGGGGACGGGAAGACTTCTTTATTAAAAGAATAATCATGAGTTACCTGGTTTTGATTGAGACCTGTCAACAGCTTAATATTCTGGATAAGCCGGTTTTTGATTTTAATGGGGAGGGGGCAAACCACTTGGATAAAATTAATACTGCATCGGAGAAAGTTAATTCGTCTATCGAAGCAATGGAAAAATTTCTTGATGATAGAAAATTTGATAAAGAAGCAAGAGCATTATTTTACCTGGGGGTATTGATTAACCGTGTAGCAATTGCGCAGTTAGAAAAGGAGCATAAGAAAAAACCGGTATTAAAGAAAATACAGTTTCAAGGAATGAAAAGCAAAGAAGTTTACCGGTTATATCTGGATGTGCTGGAAAAACTGCAGCAGTATGATAGGTTTTCACTTTTTGCTGAAGCTGTGTTAAACCGTTTACATTACTATGGTTCTTTTAATCATACAGAGATGCTTGGCGAGCGGGAAAATGTCTTTTTCATAATGTCAGGGTACGCTTATCTGGTGGGAACAAAGACTCCGGATATTACTAAGGGCGAAGAAGACATAATGGCGGACAGTATTGAAGAATCTGATCATAATGAAACTCCAATCAGTTAAGGAGGGCGATGTATAATGGCAGTTATAAATCAAAACAGCGACTTTTTGTTTGTTTTTCAGGCCAGCATGACTAATTGCAATGGTGATCCCGATCAAGAAAATAAACCCAGGATGGATTATGAGACCTCCACAGTGTTGGTAAGTGACGGTAGAAGAAAAAGAGATGTGCGGGATTTTTTGAAAAATAAAGGATATCCCATTTTTGTCGATACACTGGCTGACCGAAAGGTACCTATGGATAAAATGTTTGAACATGTCAGGGATTCCTGGTTGGCAGACAGTAAGGAAATGGAGTTGCTTTTTTCTGAAAACCAAAACTTGTCTGAAAAATGGCATATGGTCTTCGAGGAGGATGAGGCCGGTTATAAGAATGCTTATCATACTAAATTAAAAGATATTAAGGCCAAGAAAAATAAAGACTCAAAGGATTTTATTGAATTTAACAATATTCTGCTGACAGAGATTATAAAACGTTCTTTGATTGATATACGTCTTTTCGGGAGTGCTATGGCCGTTGAAGGAGTGAGCCGCACATATACCGGTCCGGTGCAAATTGCCTGGGGTTACTCCTTGCATGCCGTGGAGTTGGTTAAATCCAACACTATAACTTCTATCATGAATGATGACAATTCCACCTTTGGTAAAAAACACAAACTGTATTATGCCCTGGTTGCTCATTACGGTACTATAAATAAATATAGCGCTAAATTGACAGGTATGACGGAAGATGACCGGGAATTGCTTCGCAAATCACTGGTGCAGGGTTTAATGAGTAATCAAACGGACAGTAAGCAAGGGCAGGAGCCGATGTTCTATTTGGAGATAGTTTATAAGCCGGAGTTTGATGGTTATCTGGGAGATTTGCGGAGGTTTTTAGATGTGACAGGTAAAGAGCCGATTAGAAAGGTAGAGAATTTAACTGTTGATTTTAACAAATTGACCGATGCCCTGGGGGATATGAAAAAGAAAGGTTATGTGGAAAAAGTTGTGGGTTGGCGCCATCCCTTTGCCCGAAACGAGCAATTTGTTAACATGCCGGAATATGAGGTGGTTGATTTATGGTCTCCCATTCCGGTGAGGGAGTAGCTTATGAAGATTATTTCATTTCACCTTAGGGGGAAAATGGCCCATTTCAGAAGATATTATGCAAATTCCTCCGCCCTTTCCTATTCCATTCCTCCCAGGACTACATTAATTGGCATTGTAGCGGGTCTTTTGGGGTGGGAAAGAGATAAATATTATGAGATTTTTTCTCTTAACTCGTGCAAAGTAGCCGTGGCTTCCTGTGCACCGGTAAAAAAATGTATGCAGAAGCTAAATTTATTAATGATAAAAAAAGCCGGAGATTTAAACGGTTCTGCCGAGCATCACAGTCAGACAGCCACAGAACTTATTATTCCTCAGAATATTCGCACCGGAATAATTGATTATCAGGTTTGGCTGCACCACCGGGATAATAAAATAATGGACATGTTGGGGAAGCTTTTGCAATTAGAGGGCCGGGGTTATAAGAGTCTTGGTATTTCTCTGGCGTTGGGAACGGTATTTAATTTAGGATGGGTGGATGACGGTTGTATTATCGAGGGTGTAGAAAAAGAGAAGAGTAATGATTTATCCATTGCTTCTGTTATACCGGTTAAGAAATTAATTGGCATTCAAACAGAGCGAATGGGTGCCGATGAATACAGGTTGGTTAAAGAGGAAATACCGTTGGAATTTGATTCCCAAAGGCATATTACCGAGAGAGGGCTGGGAAATATGATGATAAATTTAAACAGTAGTCCCATACCCGCCGGGGTTGAGTCTTATGTCCAATTGGAGAACGGAAAGTGTATCATGTGGATGGAGTAAAAACATAAGGGCACCGTGGTATTCTCATTGTTAAGATTCTGCTGCGGTGCTTTTAGGGGGGAATTTGCGTGCCATATTGGGCTCATTATGATCAGGAAAAGGAAATTAAGCAAACATTAAAGGAGCACCTGAGTTCCGTGGCTGCCATGGCGCGGGATCGAGTTTCTCCCGGTGTGCAATTTAAGGACATACCTTCTTCCATAGTTAAAGAACTGGCTTATTGGATGGGTTATTTTCACGATTTGGGGAAATATACAGATTACTTCCAGGACTATTTAACAAAAAATAAAAAATCAAAATTTAAAGAACATGCTCATATATCCGCCTGCTGTGTATATTCTTTCTTGCTGGATCGGGTGATTGATTTTTCTGACGACTGGCAGAAGAAAATAACCGCTTTTCTTATCTATTTATGTTCACGTAAACATCATGGAACCCTGAGTTTGGAAGGTTTATTTTCAATCTCCCGGGAAAAAGAAATATGGAAGCTCCTGCAGGCTGCAGAATATAATTTGCTGGAAAAATTACCGGTGATTTTACAGGATGCCGGTTTATCAGACCGGATTTCCGGGGTGGAACTCAAAAAATATTTATCGGTAGATGTATTGATAAAAAGTAAATCTCTGGCACGAACGGGGCAATATCTTAACAGTGGCAGAGGAGAGGATGAAAGATGGTTTTTTTTAGCCATTTATTTATTTTCACTGCTGATTGATTCGGATAAACTGGATTCCGGTGGATTGAAGCCCGGAGAGGTAAAAAGCTGTCCATCCGATCAGGTGAGTAAATATCTAAACAAAAAGTTGGAGCAGTTAAAGGATAAAAGAAATGTATCTTTATGGGAACGAAGGAACAATGCCCGTAAGACCATGCTGGGAATTATAGAAGGCTTGAGTGATGAAGAGATTAAAGGTACCGGATTTTTCACTATAACTGCCCCCACGGGTATCGGAAAAACCCTTTCATCTCTGCAGTGTGCTCTGTGTTTGCAGGAGCGGATAAAGGTATTGGAAAAATATACGCCCCGCATTATTGCTGCCATTCCTTTCATAAATATCATTGAACAAAATAAAAAAGAGTATGAGCAGGTTTTTGGAAAAGAGTTAAAGCTGATCGTGCATCACAGGCTCGGAGATTTTTCGGTACAAGCTTCTTCCAGGGAAGAGATTTCTGTTGATCAGGCGCTTTTAGAAGTGGAGTCCTGGGAAGGGGATGTTATTTTAACTACCTTTGTTCAATTATTTCAATCTATCATTACAGGAAACAACCGCTTGCTGAAAAAGTTTAACAAGTTGGCCTGCAGTATAGTTATTCTTGATGAAGCCCAGGCCGTTCCGGAATACTACATGCCGCTAATAGGGGCGGTATTGCAAAAAATGACCGAATTTTTAGGCACCAGATTTATCTTAATGACAGCGACACAACCAAAAATTTTAGAATTCGGTAACTTATTGCTGGGGTCTTCAGGCGGTAAGGCTAAGGCAGTGCCGTTACTGCCTGATTTTGAGGGATATTTTGAAAAACTGACAAGAACCAAATTTGTATCTTTATTGAAAAAAAATAGGTTGGATACCGGAGCCTTTCTTGAATTGTTTCAGGAAAAGTGGGACGGAAAAAAATCGGTATTGATTGTTGTTAATACAATAAAGAGAAGCATTGAGGTTTATCGCGAAATAAAAAAGCTGTTAAAAGATCAGGCATGCAATATTCCCGTTTGCTACCTATCAACAAATATAATGCCCCGGCAAAGAAGAGAGGTTATTAAGAATGTAAAGGATAAGCTTGAGAATAAGGAAACTGTAATTCTTGTTTCTACACAAACTATTGAAGCCGGTGTTGATTTGGATTTTGATATGGCTTTTCGTGATTTTGCGCCTATTGACTCATTAATTCAAACGGCCGGGCGGGTCAACCGGGAAGGGCGAAAGGGAGAGTATCTGCCGGTTTATATTGTTCAGTTGGAATCTGACAACCATTATGTTTATGAATTGACGCACCGTCACTCTACAATGAAATTGCTGCAAGCAGCGGATGAAATTAAGGAGCCCCAGTATGGAAGGTTGGCGGATGAATATTATACTTTGGCTTTGGCAAGGGGTATATCAGACAGGTCTAAAGAACTATGGCAAGAAGGTATTATGAAGCTAAACTTTGAAAAGTTGAAAGAGTTTCAATTGATTCAAAATACCGGGGAAGTTGTTGATGTTTTTGTGGAAGATTGTTTGAAAGCTACTCAATTGGCCAATGCTTATGAGGAATTATTGCGATATAAAGAGTATGATTTGAGTTGCGAGTCAGGTGCTTTATCGAAAGTTATTGATAAGGGCGTTATACCAAATTGTAACGGTAAGTTAAGTGTTTTTGAGAGAAAAGCTATTCTACGTTTAATTCTGGCCAAAGTGAGTGATTTTATCATTCAAGTTAGGGTTTCCAGGTTAAAGGAGAACAGACCTGTTGAATTTAGAGTACGGGGAGATGTCGAATCCTCAATGTATTGGATTCCGCCGGGCCAAAAAAAAGAATATTATGATGACGAAACCGGTTTTATCAGTGAAACAGGGGAAGCATTTATTTTATAAAATTTTATAATATTCTGAAATTAAATTATTAATATTATGCGAGGAATAACTAAAATGCAGAATAAAGAAATTCATATTACCGGAACCTTGGTATGGTATTATTATATTTGCCACAGGGAGGTATGGTTCATGGGCCGGCAAATTGTTCCCGATCAGGATAACCCCAATATTGACATAGGCAGGTTTATCGGGGAAAACGCTTATTCTCGGGAGAGTAAAAAGGAAATTGCTGTGGGAAACAGCAGGTTTGATATTATAAGAAATAAAGAAGGCCATCTTGTAATATCGGAAATCAAAAAATCATCTAAGTTTAAAGATAGTGCCCGGATGCAACTGGCATTTTACTTAAGTGAACTGGAAACCCTAGGTATAACCGCTCGCGGTGAATTGCTGTTTCCCGAAGAAAAGCGTAAGGAAACAATTGTATTGGACGATAAACTGCGTGCTCATCTTGAGCAGGCCAGGCGTGATATCCTGCGGATTATGTATCTGCCGGTGCCGCCGCCGGCACAAAAGAAAAGCCTGTGCAAGAATTGTGCTTATGCGGAATTATGTTGGGCTTAGGTGGGGTGAATAGAAATGGAGAAGACAATATATATTTTTTCCAGCGGGGAATTGAAGCGAAAAGGGAACACGTTATATTTTGAAACGGAAGAAAATAGAAAATATATTCCGGTAGAAGATACCGGGGAAATAATGATTTTCGGGGAAGTTGATATTAATAAAAAACTCCTGGAGTTTCTATCTCAAAAAGAAATATTAATGCACTATTTTAATTATAACGGTTATTATATGGGTACCTTCTATCCCCGGGAGCACCTTAATTCGGGGTATATGATTTTGAAACAGTCTGAATATTATATGGATGAGAAGAAAAGGCTCGAACTGGCACGTCAATTCGTGATAGGTGCGGGTAAAAACATCAGACAGGTATTAAAATACTATAACAACCGGGATTGTGATTTGGAGGATGGACTAAAGAGAATTGAAGAAATTTTCACATCTATGCCGGAAATAATTACAATTAACCAGTTAATGGCTCTCGAAGGTAATATGCGGGAGCAGTATTACAAGTGTTTTGATACTATTACCCAAAATCAGGACTTTGTATTTGAGGAGCGCAGTCGCCGACCACCCCGGAATTATATGAATACTCTGGTTAGCTTCGGTAACACTTTGATGTATACTACGGTATTAAGCGAAATTTATAAAACCCATCTGGATCCTAGAATTGGTTTTTTGCATGCAACAAATTTTCGCCGTTTTAGTTTAAATCTTGATGTAGCGGAGATATTTAAGCCCATTATTATAGATAGGCTTATTTTTAGCTTAATCCGTAAGAATATGGTAACTAAAAAGGACTTTGATAAAAATACAGAAGGAATAATGTTAAAGGACAAGGCAAAACAAGTCTTTGTTCAGCAAATGGACGAAAAATTGAAAGTTACAATAAAGCATCGTGAGTTAGGCAGGCATGTTTCTTATCGTAGGCTAATCAGGCTGGAATTGTATAAGTTAGCCAAGCATTTAATCGACGAAAAAAAATACGAACCATTTATTGCTAATTGGTGATATACTGATTAAATAGTTTTGTGAGGGATATTGATGTTTGTAATTTTAGTTTATGATGTGGGTGTTAAGCGGGTAAATAAAGTTTTAAAAAAATGCAGAGCGTATCTGCATTGGGTACAGAATTCTGTGTTGGAAGGAGATATTACCGAGTCTAATTATATAAAATTAAAAGCTGAATTAAGCAAGATTATAAATACTAAAGAAGACTCAGTAGTTATATATACGTTTAGGTTACCCAGATACAACTCGCGTGAGACGTTAGGTATTAAAAAAGGGGGAGAAGAAAATATTTTTTAACTCATTGCTGAGTATTGTCGTCGATCCCCGGTAGTGAGAATTTTCCGGGGGATCGACGATATTAATTTATGCCCTTTAAGTATTAATATATCTGACTTTTGTGGATAATGCTTAGTAAAATACTTGTTTTAAACGCTTATTTAAGGTAGACTAAAAAGCAGGTATTCTAAGGTTTTAGTGGGGTTTTTAGCCTATCTATGAGGAATTGAAATACTCATTGGCCGTTACTCTCACATACACTCCTCCGCCGTTTTTAGCCTATCTATGAGGAATTGAAATTAGGTTTTTCTTCTCCACGTTCACGGGCTTTATCGGTTTTTAGCCTATCTATGAGGAATTGAAATCTGTATTAAATACGGGGGTAAGAATTCCGATAACTTTGTTTTTAGCCTATCTATGAGGAATTGAAATATGGTACAACATAAGTGCCTTCACTATTAGGCCCAAATCCGTTTTTAGCCTATCTATGAGGAATTGAAATAAATCACCCTATAAGCACGCATACTCCCGTCCGGTGCGGTTTTTAGCCTATCTATGAGGAATTGAAATAACTTTATAATTGCTTCACCATCGTGATCAATCTTTAGTTTTTAGCCTATCTATGAGGAATTGAAATTCTGATAACACACCAGAAAAAGTAAGAAGTAGTTTGTTTTTAGCCTATCTATGAGGAATTGAAATGCTAATTTAGTAAAAAGCAAGCTTTGGCCTAAATACGTTTTTAGCCTATCTATGAGGAATTGAAATCCTCAGTACGAGCTATTAAACGAGCTTTAGCTCTTGTAGTTTTTAGCCTATCTATGAGGAATTGAAATGACAGAGGACAGGGTAAGTAAACTACGCAAGCAGCGTTTTTAGCCTATCTATGAGGAATTGAAATTCCTATCCCGTCCCTTCTCAAATTGGTCTAATTGTGGTTTTTAGCCTATCTATGAGGAATTGAAATTTGAACTGCTTGATAATATTAGTAACTGCTTCAACCGTTTTTAGCCTATCTATGAGGAATTGAAATTTGAGTTTTTTGCCCGTAGGTGCTGGGCTAAAAAAGGTTTTTAGCCTATCTATGAGGAATTGAAATTAATGGTAGGTTGTGGAATATATTCAGGAATAGGTGGGTTTTTAGCCTACCTATGAGGAATTGAAATTCGATAACTGATGTAGGTAACAATCCTTTTTCACGAGTTTTTAGCCTACCTATGAGGAATTGAAATTTCCCAAAAACTGCATAAACTGCTTAACCTTTTCATGTTTTTAGCCTACCTATGAGGAATTGAAATATGCAGATCACCCACTAGCCAATACCTTAAAAGGCGAAGTTTTTAGCCTACCTATGAGGAATTGAAATCGTAAACTATGTAAAGAAAAACGAATCCCCCACCGGACGTTTTTAGCCTACCTATGAGGAATTGAAATTTAGTTCATCTATCTCCTCAGCCAATTCTATCTCGGTTTTTAGCCTACCTATGAGGAATTGAAATTAGGTAACCCCGTCCCATTCATCAGTATTGCCATGCCGATTTGTGGTTCAATAATAATTAAAAATTACTCTACTATCGTTCAAACTGCCCCAATAATATTCCGCACCACCCTTCTGAGTCGATTGGTTTCATATTGACAAAATTTGATTTGACGCATATAATGATGACACATCAAATATTTTTGATATGAGGTGGTAATTTGGCAACGGTTTATGAGGAACACGCAAAAGTGTTCAAGGCGTTTTGTGACGACAAACGCCTGCGGATACTTGAACTGCTGCGCGGCGGCGAAAAATGCGCCTGTGTTTTGATAGAACAGATGGACATGGGACAGTCAGCGCTATCTTATCACATGAAAATATTGGTTGAGTCGGGTGTTGTGGAAAGCAGGCAGGAAGGCAAATGGACGCATTACAAAATCAGCGAAAAAGGTGGCGCTTGTGCCGTAAATCTGCTTAAGAAGCTGACAACGCCGAATACGGTTGTTGAAGATGATAATTGTTGTAAAAATTAAAAAGCCATCCGGACGATGGCTTTTTAAAAGCACAATACATCAAAAATATTTGATATGAATATCCGTATACAGAAAGTGGGGTTTCATCTGCTATGCAAATAATAAAAGCAATCTGGGACTTTTTCCAGGGTCAGATTCTCGGTATGAAGTGGTTGAACAGCCTAATCGGCGAAGGGCTGTCAGCCTTGGGGCTTGACAACGCCAATCGCTGGGTCGGAGGCCTTCAGTTTTTTATCTATGATGTTATCAAAATTACGGTTTTGTTGTGCTTCCTGATTTTTTTTATCAGTTATATACAAAGCTACTTTCCTCCGGAACGCAGCAAAAAAATACTCGGACACTTTCATGGCATTGGGGCTAACTGTGTTGCGGCTCTTTTAGGTACGGTGACGCCTTTTTGTTCCTGCTCTTCTATTCCTCTGTTCATAGGTTTCACATCTGCGGGTCTATCGCTGGGCGTTACTTTCTCGTTTCTTATATCTTCCCCGATGGTAGATCTCGGCTCCCTATTCCTGCTGATGAGCATTTTTGGCGCGAAAATAGCGATTATCTATGTTGTCCTTGGTCTTATCATTGCGGTAACCGGTGGCACGCTCATTGAGAAACTGCATATGGAAAAGCATATTGAAAGTTTTATATTGACGGCTGGCGGTGTGGATATAACATTGCCCGACCTGTCCAAAAAAGATCGTTTAATTTATGCCAAGGAACAGGTGCTCTCCACCTTCAAAAAGGTATTCCCTTATATCTTGCTTGGCGTAGGTATTGGCGCAGTCATCCATAACTGGATTCCCGAGGAATGGGTAACAACTGCGCTTGGGAGTAAAAATCCCTTCGGAGTAGTACTGGCAACATTGATTGGTGTCCCGATGTACGCCGACATATTCGGTACCATTCCCGTTGCGGAGGCGCTTTGGTATAAGGGCGCGCAGCTCGGCGTTATTCTGTCATTTATGATGGCTGTCACCACGCTGTCCCTGCCGTCAATAATCATGCTGCGTAAGGCTGTAAAACCTAAACTGCTGGCTTTATTTATTGGTATTTGTATTGTAGGCATTATAATTGTCGGTTATCTATTCAATGTTCTTATAGCATTGATAGTATAGGGAGGAATCTAATTATGTCATTGTTTAACTTTGGTAAGAAAAAGAAAGAAGCCTCAAGCTGTTGCTGTGGCGGCAGTTGTGACGCTGAAAGCATGGCAAAGGCTGAAAACGCAAAGACTCAAGGCGCAATCGTTAAGGTACTGGGAAGCGGCTGTGCGAAATGCAATCAGCTTGAAGCGGCGACAAAAGCTGCGCTGGAGCAATTGGGGATGGATACTGTTATCGACCATGTAACCGATTTTTCACAGATCGCGGCCTATGGGGTACTGACAACACCCGCCCTCGTTGTAGACGGAAAAGTAGTTTCTTGCGGCAAGGTTCTTAAAACCGAGGAAGTTATCAAGATTCTCCAAAAGGTCAAATAATATTTCGGGGGGTATCATATGTACCTCCCGTTATCTTTTTCTTTATAATGATTTTCTGGAATTGTCATTCTTCTTTGGTATTTCACTTCCTGTTCACAGCCGCTTCACAATAAACTGTAATAATTTATATACGGACTTAACTTAATAAAAGAAGGGGGCACCAGAGTTTGTTTTAGCGTTATAGCTGTACTTGGCTGGAAAAATTATTTATTAAAAAAGGGGGCAAACAGCCTATGTGGAAAAAGAAATTATTTATTAGCACTATGACTATAGGTTTATTAGCGGTTGGAATAGGAATGAATATTTCAAACGCAAATGCGGATACCGGTCGGGGAAACTATCTGCAAACCACAGGTCTTCAAGCAAAAGTGCTTAACCAGAACCAGTCGCAGATGACGCAGCCTCAGTTTATGATGCATTTTTTAGATATGCAGCAGAAGAACATGCAGCAAAACAATATGCAGCAAAACAATATGCGGCAAAACAAAATGCGGCAAAACAAAATGCGGCAAAACGATATGCAGCAGAACAATATGCAGCAACAGTCGAGTGGCGAAGCTCTTGGGCGCAAATGTCAAATATTTGATTCTGAAGCAGGAAATATTTTATCGCAAATAGCTGATATTTTGGGTGTTGAGGAAAAGAGTATAATTGAAACTCTTCAGGGAGGAAAAACCTTGGTAGAAATTGCCGAGGACAATGGTGTAGATGAAGATGAACTGCTGGAAGAACTTGTAGAGTCCCAAACAACTGCGATTAATAATGCGGTTAGTGCGGGCACCATTACTGATGAGCAAGCGGATGAGTTAAAGGATAAGTTAACTGAAAGGCTGCAAAATCTAATAGAATACAATACACAGCAGCAGTTTAACGGGAAATTTTCTAATCATCAAAATGAGTTGCCGGGGTTGGCGGGAGATTATAACTGCTCTTCCGGCTATGATGTGGAAAAAGGGACAATTTCCAATATGGACAGTGACAGCATTACAATTAATGATAACACGTATCAGATAAATGATGATACAAAAATTTACCTTGACCAAAAAAGCGCTGACTGGGATGATATTTCAGAAGGCGATAGCGCAGTAATTTTCGTAAATAGCAGCGGCGAAGTTGCTTATCTTTATGTTAATAATCAAAATGAGTTGGAGGTAGAAAGCTTAAGCCCATCTGATGATGCTGATAATGTGAGCCGGTATACTGATGAGTTAGAAGTGAAATTTAACAGAGATATTGAAGCAAAAACCAGTTTGAGCAATGTATATGATGCTATTACTATCAGTAACAATATCGATGTAAATACAGTAGAGATAGATGATGATACGCTGACCATAAAACTGGATGATGAACTGGATTATAATGAGGAATATACTGTAACTATCGATAGCGGTGTAATCCAAGCTGAAGATTCCAGTGACACTAATGATGAGATTGAGTGGTCCTTTACCACAGAGGAAGAATAAGCAATTAATTTTCTTTCGTTCAATCTCATGAAATTCTGTTATTGTGATTATTAAAGATACTGTCCTACAAAATAAAAGATGAAATTAGTTACTAAAAACAACTAATCACATATTTATATTTTTTAGTTGTAATGATTGGCCCGGTTATAATATAATTCAGGTATGGTTTTATGTAGAATGGTAGGACGGTAGGGTCATAGCGATTAAGGTAATATTAATATAAACCGACTTATGGTTGGTTCCTTATTCTGATTAGCTATTTCCAAAACACTCTTACCAGAGTGTTTTTTATTTTGTCCTTCATTCCATACAGAAAATAATGTAAGGGGGTATTTCCATATGAAAAAGAATAATAATGAAGCAGTTAAAAACGTCGATGAAAAAGAGGGCAAACAAGATATTGAGATTATTGAAGAAATACAAATAGAAGAATTATCAATAGACGGGATTTGCGGCGTGTATTAGTTTATGTGTTTAGGAGGAAAGGCTGCGTGACAGTTTGTGCAAAATTATTTTCTCCATTGAAAATAGGCAAGCATATATTAAACAATCGAATTATATTTGGCCCGCACAGAACAAATTTTGCTGTTCAAAACTTACCCTCTAAACAACATGTTAATTATTATGAGCGGAGAGCTAAAGGCGGGGTTGGATTAACAATAATAGAAGGAGGCTGTATTCATCCTTCGGATTACCCTTACGAAAGAGCTATATTTGCTTATCGAAAAGCTGTGACAGATGGCTACGGGCAAATAGCCGAAGCAGTACACAAACACGGTTGTCTTGCAGTGGCACAATTGAATCATTCCGGCGGTCAGGCGGACAGCAGCTTATCCCGCAGAGAAACATGGGCTCCTTCGGCAGTGCCTGAAATAAGTTCCGGAGAAGTGCCTAAGATTATGGAAAGGGAAGATATAAAGGAAGTAATTGAGGGGTTTGTTAATGCGGCTTGGAGACTGAAAAACTCCGGTTTGGACGGCATAGAAATAAATGCCGGGCAATTTTCTTTATTGCGCCAGTTTTTATCCCCGTTAACAAATTATCGTTCCGATGATTACGGCGGATCACTGGAAAACAGAGTGCGTTTTTGCCGGGAAGTACTGCAGGAGGTTCGCCGGGCAACCGGTTCTGATTTTTTAATCGGTCTGCGCTTGTGCGGTGATGAGTATGCACCCTGGGGAGGGTTGAATCCTGAAGATTGCCGGGACATTGCACGGCATTTATGTAAAGGCGGCTTAGTTGATTGGTTTACTGTAGAAACAGGCAGTATTTACAGCCTGCACATGACGTCTGCTTCAATGCGCCATCCTGAAGATTACGCGGCACAACCGGCTTGTCTTATTGCTGAGGCTGTTGATATACCGGTCTGTGCCACAGGCAGTATAGTAAGTGTTAAACTTGCGGAGAAGTTATTAAATGAAGGCGTCCAGTTAGCAGAGATGACCAGGGCGCTCATAGCAGACCCTGACTTGCCGGCTAGAGCCAAAGAAGATGAAACTAATATAAGGCCATGTATTCTATGCAATCAGGATTGTTATGTTAACTCGGTTATGAATCCTGTTTTGTCGTGCGCGGTTAACCCGTTTGCCGGTGAGGAATTAAAAGAAACTTACACTGTAAGTCCGGCCGGATTTAAAAAAGTTTTGGTAGCCGGTGCCGGGCCTGCCGGTCTGGAAGCGGCAATAACTGCTGCAAGACGCGGGCACAGGGTAGTATTGTATGAACGTGATTCTGAACCGGGTGGACGGTTGAAGTTGGCTGCAAGAATTCCGGGCTGCGGAAAGTTTCAAAGTATTATAGATTATTTATACCGGTGTGTGCGGGAGATAGGAATTGAAATCCATCTGGGCAGCAATGCAGATGACAGTGTAATTGCAGCCGAGTCTCCTGACGCTGTGGTTGTAGCCACAGGGAGCAGGCCTTCTCCGGTTCCCTTTGCAGTAGGTGCAGGCATAACGTTTATAAGACCGGAAGAACTGCTGGCAGGCAACCGGAAAGTCGGTTCCAGGGTTATGATTATAGATTTGGAAGGAGCATGGCAGGCTCCGGGAGTGGCTTTGTCTCTGGCGGGAGAAGTCGAGAAGATCAGCATTATAACACCTGAAATGTTTGTTTCTCCTGAATTGGCTAAAAATGGGGAGTTCTTATATTGGTACCAACAGGCATTTCAAAAGAATATTGAATTTATACCGCAAACTGAGGTAATCAGGGTGAGCGGCAGCTGTTTGGAAGCTGTTGACAGGTTTAGCCGGGAAAAACGTATGTTTAATCAAATTGATACGATAGTGCCGGTTATCCCTGCTTATCCCGACCAGAGTCTTTATCTTCGTTTGCTGAAAACGGGGATACAGGTATGGGTCGCTGGAGACTGTGTGGCTCCGCGCAATTTGGGTGCCGCGATAAGAGAAGGCCGAAATATTGGCTTAACGATCTGAGGAGCCGTATATATGTCAAAACAATATCAGCTTTTATTTTCCCCAATAAAAATCGGCAATGTAGTGATGCCCAACAGGGTAGTGTTCACCGCGCATCTGACGAATTTGACAGAGAACAATCTTCCGGGTGAAAAGCAGGCGTATTATTACGCTGAGAGGGCTAAAGGCGGGGCCGGATTAATAATCACGGAGGAACTGTCTGTTCACCCGACGGATCGTGCTTACGAAAAACTGATTGATGCTTTTGAAGAAAAGGCGATTCCGAGATATCGTTTTGTTACCGGCCTGGTTCACCGTTACGGAACAAAAATATTTGCCCAGCTTAACCATAACGGGAACCAGGGCTGCAGTATGCATACTAAGCTGCCGGTTTGGGCACCTTCACCGCTGCCCGATCCTCTTTTCAGAGAAGTGCCGAAGGAAATGGATAAATATGACATTAATAGTTTAGTCGAGGGTTATGCAAAATCAGCCGGGTTTGTTAAAGCCGGTGGGTTTGACGGCTTAGAGTTTCAGGGATCTCACTCGTCAATCTTGCGACAGTTTTTGTCTCCCCTGACCAACCATCGCAGGGACGAATATGGCGGCAGCCTGGAAAACAGAATGCGCTTGCTTTGTGAAACTGCGGAGGCTGTGCGTAAAGTGGTGGGGAAAGATTTTATCATGGGTTTGCGCTTGTCCGGAGACGAATTTGTTGACGGGGGGCTTACGCTGGCGGATACGGTGGAAATCGCCCGCGGGATTGATGAGACAGGATTTTTCGATTATATAAATACCAGTGTGGGCATCGCAACACGTAATCTGTACCTGGTGGAAGGCAATATGTGTATGCCGCCCGGTTACAGCGTATACATGTCTTCCGCCGTCAGACAAGCCGTCAAAATACCGGTTATCGCGGTAGGGCGGATTAAAGACCCGGCACAGGCCGAGCAAATTTTGCGGGACGGTCACGCGGATATGATCGGTATGGTGCGAGCTCAGATAGCCGATCCCGAGTTTGCCAATAAAGCCTTTAACGGAAAAGCTCAAAGCATTCGCATGTGTCTTTCCTGCAATCAGGATTGCATTGGCAGAGTTGGCCTTAACAGGGAAATAGGCTGTTTGCAGAACCCGTCCGTTGGTAAGGAAAAATTCTGGGGCGCAGGTACCCTGAAACCTGCTGTAAAGAGTAAGCGGGTTATAGTTGTCGGTGCCGGTCCGGCAGGTATGGAAGCAGCTAAAACCGCGGCTTTGCTTGGTCATGAGGTAATTCTTTTGGAAAAGGAAGCCGAACCGGGCGGTCAGGTTAGATTTGCCGCCAAACTTCCTTACAGGGCGGAATTTGGAGATGTAATTAGGAATCTGTTAAACGACTTAAAAACAAGCGGGGTGGATTTAAGACTGGGCAGCGAGGCAGATGCGGAGTACATTCTGAATGAGAAGCCTGATTGTGTTATAGTTGCAACAGGTTCTCTGCCGCAGCGTCCTCCCATGCCGGGTTTTAATCAGGAAAATGTATTTACTGTTTGGCAGTTGCTCACAGAAGATTTGGTTTTGGGTGGCAGGATCATTATGGTGGATCAGCTTGGTTTTCACCAGGCTTCAGGGGCGGCGGAGCTTTTGGCCGACAGGGGGAAAAAGGTGGAGATATTAACTCCCTCTCTCTATGCGGGGCAAGGTTTGGGTCGTAGTCTGGACCTTGAATTGTGGTATCGCCGGGCGAGGAAAAAAGGTATTGCCTTGACTCCCAACGTGTCGGTTATTGCTATTGACGGCAACACTGTGCAGGCAATCCACAATTATTCCGGTCAAGTGGCAGTGTGGCAGGAAGTTGATAATATAATATTAGCCGCTGCACACCGGGTCAATGATGATCTGTATTTTTCCCTGAAAGGCAGGGTGGCAAAATTGTACCGCATAGGCGATTGTCTGGCTCCCCGGCGTGTTGATGCCGCAATTTCAGAGGGACACAGAGTGGCCAGGAACTTATATGAGCCGGGTTTAAGAAGGAGGCCGTAATGGGGCAGGAAATTTGGGTTGTTGCTGAACAAAACCATGCTGACATGACTGATTTAACGAAGGAGTTGCTGGGTGTTGCCAAAACAGCGGCACAAAGAGACGGAATTAAGGTGTGTGCTGTTTTAGCTGGCTATAAAACAGAAGGCCTGGAAAAGTCACTGGCTTCTTATGGTGCGGAGCGTGTCTACATAGCCGATCATAAAGAATTAGAACATTATAATGCAAAAGCCTGTGTGGATACAATTTCAGAATTGGCAAAAAAGCACAGACCTTTATTCATTATTTGCGGAATGACTTTTAACGGGAAGGATCTGTCTGCGCGGCTGGCCGCCCGCTTAAAAACTCATTTGTTTTCTGCTTGTGCGGCATTAAAGCCCACGGATAACAATCGCTTTGAAGTGACAGGTCTGGTGTATAACGGGTTAGCTATGTCAAGCAGGATAGTTGGAATAGATGAAACTGCGATACTTGGCTTTCTGCCCAAAATCAGAGGATTGGAAAGCCCGGATGACGCCCGTGATGCAGAATTGATAAAAATTGAAACGATATTGCCGGGAGACCGTTATCCTCGTCATATTGAGACGGTAGCTGCTGATTTTCGTGAAATTGATTTAACTGAGTCAGATTTTGTTATGTCCTGTGGTCATGGTATGTGCAATAAAAACTCATTTCATTTAATTTGGCAGCTGGCAGAGATTTTAGGAGCAACCGTCGGAGGCTCCAGGCCTACCGTGGACAAAGGCTGGCTGCCGGCTGAACGCATGATTGGAATGACCGGAAAAACGGTCAGTCCCGAATTATACCTGGCCTTTGGTATTTCCGGTGCTGTCCAGCACATCATGGGTATTAAGGATTCTAAATATATTGTTGCCATTAACAAGGACGCCCAGGCACCAATCATGCAGATAGCGGATTTGGCTGTTATGGGAGATGTACTTGAAGTTTTGCCAGCTTTGATTGAAAAAATAAAAGCCTTTGCTTTATCAAAAACAAGGCTGATTGAGAGTGAAGCCAGTGAAGCAATTTGATGCAATTGTAGTTGGCGGCGGGCCGGCGGGAACAACAGCCGCCCTGGTATTAGCCAGGGCCGGTATGAGAGTTGTTGTGCTGGAGCGAGGTGAATACCCGGGTGCTAAAAATGTCTCCGGTGCCGCTTTATACGGCACGCGGTTATTGGAACGATTGCATCCCGGTTTTTGGCTTGATGCGCCGATTGAACGTTATATTACACGCAAGGTGCTCGGGTTTATGTCCGAGCATGCCTTAACTTCTATTGATTTCAAAAGCGAAAATATGGGATTGCCTCCCTATAATGCCTTTACCGTTATACGGCCCAAGTTCGATCGCTGGCTGGCTCTAAAAGCTGAAGAAGCGGGAGCTTTAATCATTTCTGGTACCGTTGTAGACGGTCTTATCAAAGAAAACGGTGTAATTAAAGGTGTGCGGACACGTCGGGACAAGGGTGAGCTATATGCCGATATTGTTATTGCAGCTGACGGTGTGAATTCTTTCTTAGCCAGAGAGGCAGGATTGCAACGTGAATTAAAGGCCAATGAATTATCTTTAGGGATTAAAGAAATCATTGCTCTGGACAGGCAGACTATTGAAGAGAGGTTTCAACTGAGCGGCAATGAGGGAGTAACCCACGAATTTGTTGGCAGTGTAACCGGAGAAGCGACCGGAGGCGGTTTTTTATATACCAATGAAGACAGTCTTTCAATTGGCGTAATAATGCAAGTATCCTCTATGCTGGAAAATAGGATCAGGCCTTATGAATTATTGGAGAAGCTTAAAAGTCATCCTTCTGTCAGACCCCTGGTGCGAGGCGGTTTAGCTAAAGAATATTCTGCTCACATGATCCCGGAAGGTGGATGGAAGATGTTTCCCAAGTTATTCGCGCCGGGTTTGCTGGTTGCCGGTGATGCGGCAGGTATGGTTCTGGCAACCGGATACTATCTGCAGGGAATAAATTATGCCATGATTTCGGGTGAGGCTGCTGCTGAGACAGCGATAGAAGCTATTAAAAAGAAGGAGTATTCCGTTTCCACATTAGCGAAATATGAGCTCTTGTTAAAAGAAAAACATGTTTTAACTGATTTTAAGAATTTTCAAAATGCAACTGACATTTTAAACAACCGTCGTTTTCAAAACCTATATCCGGAAATTATCTGCTGCTCTATGGAAAAATTATTTGCACACGGTGAAAGCTCAAAACAAAAGCTGGTGGGGAATCTTTCTTCACAAGTCAAAGATTCTAAAGCAAGCTGGTTGAAGATTGCTTTGGACTTGTTTGAAGGAGGCAGGGCTCTGGGATGGTAAATGTTCAGGAAAAATTAAACCGGCTAAGATTTAAGATAGATAAAAATTCCCATATTAGCATAGACAAAAGCAAGTGCGTCAAATGTCAAAGCAGAGCGTGCCTGTTTTTATGTCCGGCGGGATTATTCTTGCTGTTAGAAGCTGAGCTTTTTCACAATCATGAAGGTTGTTTGGAATGCGGTACCTGCTATATTTCCTGTGAACAAAAAGCAATTAATTGGAATTATCCCAGAGGCGGTTTTGGGGTCTGCTTCCGGCAGTCTTGAATTCCAGGAGGCTATCAAATGAACATAGCGGTCTATGTAAAACGGGTTCCTGATCTTGCGTCAGTAGAGGTCAATGCCTTAACCGGACAAGTGGACAAAAAACGATTGGTTTACATTACTGATCCTGCTGCTTTGCGAGCTGTTGAAGAAGCTTTGCGTATCCGGGAGGCAATGAAAGGGCGGGTAACGGTATTTAGCGTAGGTGACATTTCTGTTGAAGATACACTGCGTGAGTGCCTTGGCATGGGTGTTGACCGGGTATATAGAATCAGGAGCAGTAATCAGGCGGAGGAAGTCCCGCCGTCGATAACCGCCCATGTGTTGGCGCAATATATTAAGGCAAATAAATATGACCTGGTACTTTGCGGTGATACCGGAAGTTCTTTTGAAATAGATCAGGTTCCGGCTTGGATCGCCGAATATCTGGCTTTGCCTCTCATCACAGCTGTAACAAACCTGCGGGTAGATGAAGCGCGAAAGATAACGGCACAGCGCAGGCTGGAAAAAGGCAAAAGGCAGTCTTTGGAATGTAATGCTCCTTCTATAGCAACAGTTGATGTTTCAATTAACGAACCACGGGAATGTTCCCTTGCTTCCTGGATAAGTGCGCATCAAAGCAGTATAAATACCGCGGATATCCCACCGGAAGCTTTTCGTATGCTGCCGGCCTGTAATCAAGAATCCGGCTCCGGTTTCGAGATTAAGCCGCTGCGACCTGATCAACGCGTAATTTTTACCCCGGATAATTCATTGCCTGCTCACGAAAGAGTTTCTCAGATGATTTCCGGAGGAATGGCTGAAAAAAAAGTTTCTGTTGTTAAAAGCAAGAATCCGGCAGAAGCGGCTGAAAGCATATTAGACTTTTTGGTAAAGAAAGATTTATTTATACGAAACATTTAGGAAAATCAGGTGATTATGCATGGATAAAGTTTGTTATTGCTTGGCCCCCGGCTATAACGCAAGAAAAGAATCCTTTGGCCTGCTTTTTTACAATACAAAAACCACCAAGTTGAATTTCGTGAAAGCTAAAGGATTGCTTGAGCAGGAGTTTATTATAAACAAAAACGGTGTGTTTGAGTTCCCCGGTGAGAATTCTGCAAAACAAAATACAGAAACTGTATTGAAAACACTGGTAAAGAGGGGGTTTCTTCTTGAAAGAAGATTACCTGTATAAAAAGAATCTTTCCGCACCTGTTAATGTAACTTGGGAGATAACCCGCCGCTGTAATTTATCCTGCTGCCATTGTTTGTCAGCCAACATACTGACTGACTGTGATAATGATATGAATTTAACTCAGTGTAAGCAATTCATTGATGATTTGGATAATATAAAAGTTTTTCAAGTAAACCTGGGTGGTGGAGAACCCTTTTGGCGGGAAGACATCATGGACATACTTGATTATTGCCACAAGAAGGGTATTGTCACCTGTGTAAGTACAAACGGTACCTTAATTGACGATTATTTGGCCTCCAGATTAGCTCAAATGGATTTGACTTATATTCAAGTTAGCGTTGACGGAGCCTGTCCGGAAACAAATGACAGAATCCGCGGAGAAGGTGTCTTTAAAAAAGCCGTTCACGGGATAGATTTATTGAATAAGTATAATTTTAAAAACTTGAGTATCAATACTGTGGTTACCAGGCTTAATTTTAAAGAGATGCTTGATATCTATAAAATGGGCAAATATTACAAGGCTAAAACCAGACTGTCCAGATTCAGACCTTCCGGCCGGGCGAAAGATGTCTGGGAGGATTATTACTTAACCAGGGAACAGATCATAGAACTGTCAGAATTTTTAGGAAATAATAAAGACGTTTTGACCGGTGATTCATTTTTCTCCATCACAGCCGGGGAAAGAAAAAATTTAGGACTGAATATGTGCGGGGCTGCAAAAATGACCTGCAGTGTCACTCCGGACGGAAATGTTTATCCCTGCGCGTTTCTCCAGGAGGAATATTTTTATGCCGGCAATATTATAAAACAATCTTTAGGGGAAATATGGAAAAATGCCGCTATATTCAAAACTTTAAGAGATTTAAGGATTGAATCCTGTCAAACCTGTCCGAGATTTAATACTTGTCATGGGGGTTGTCCGGCGGTTGCCTTTTTCCTGAGAAACAGTTTAAATTGCAGTGACCCGGAATGTATTCAGCAAATACAATAACCGGAGATATAGGAATGATTTCTTTGTTAAACTCTTTAAACTTTAGCTTAGCTAAAGGAGTGTTATTAAGAACAAATGATAACGCGTTTTCTTTGATATCTGAAACACCGGTACGGGTTCTGCGTATAAGCCCGGCTTTGTATGGGCTTATAAAAAAAATCAGTGAGGGACAAGACCTTTTTGAACTTATTAAGGATAAGCCGGTATCTGAAAGGAAATCTGTAACTAGTATTCTGTTAACTCTTGTTGCTAAGGGCTACCTCTCCATTCAATATAAAAGATGTAATGAATATTTAAGTAATAACCCTGGGCGCTTAGAACATTGCGATGCTCTAAAGCAATGTAACGGCCACTTGCCGCATGGCCAAAACGGTTCTTTCAAGAATTCTATAAGTGCTTCCGGTTATGACGAAATTTTACCCACTGTAACTGTGGTTATCCCGGTTAAAAACAGGCCGGGGGAAATTCGTGATTGCTTGGATTCCTTAAAGGTCCTTAATTACCCAAAAGAAAAAATGGAAATAATTGTTGTTGATGATGGTTCTACGGACAGTACCGGAGATATTATTGCTTCTTATAATGTAAAACTGATTAGCCTGCCTAAATCAAAAGGCGCTTCCGCCTGCAGGAATATTGGGGTTAAAGAAGCTAAAGGAGAAATAATAGCCTTTTTGGACAGTGATTGTACTGTAAGTCCCGGTTGGATTAAAGAATTGCTTCCTTATTTTGCATTTGAGGGTGTCGGAGCTGTAGGCGGTTTTGTAAACAGTTATTATAATAGTTCCTGTCTCGATAAATATGAGGCCGCGTGTTCTTCGCTCAATATGGGGAAACGCGTTTTATTTGAAAGGGATGCAAAAACAAACTTTTATGTTCCTTCCTGCAATTTATTTGTAAAAAAAGACGCTTTTAATCAAACCGGCGGCTTTAAAGAGTCCATGCATGTAGGTGAAGATGTTGATTTTTGCTGGAGAATGAGAAAACTGGGGTACTTTCTATTATATGTTCCGCAGGGTGTTATAGCCCATAAACACAGAAATATATTGGCAAAAATGCTGAAAAGACGCATGGAATACGGTACTTCCGAAGCTGATCTATATAAAAAACACAGTGACAAAGAAAAGGTGTTTCCTGTTCCGGTTTATGAAGGATTGTCTTTTTTGAGTTTCTTACTGGCAATATGTATGACAAAGCCGCTGCTGCTGGCGGTGAATGCTCCACTGCTTCCTTTAGGCGTATTTGCTAAAGCAAAGAAAATATCTGAGTACAGATCCGAATTTGGATATATGTCGTTATTGAAATCGTTCTTGAGAAGTACATTGTCTGTATATTACTTCATCTTGTTTCACTTAATGCGTTATTATTTGCTGTTAATGCTCGCAGCCGGAGTTGTTTATTCACCTGTATGGCATTTGGCTGCCATTAGTTTAGTAATCTCTTCAATAGTTGACTATTCTGTTAAAAAACCTAATATATCATTTGCTGCTTTCTTATATTTTTATGTACTTGAGCATTTGGCTTATCAAACAGGTGTATTGGGCGGGTGTTTAAAACAAAAGAGTTTTAAATGCTATAAGCTGAAAATAAAGATTTTACTCTGAAAATGCTGTTTGTAGTGTAGATTTCGAATGTCCCTGAAGCCCTTATTTTCAGAGCTTTGAAGGTTGTCAAAAAAATGTTGGCTGAAAGTCGGTTTATATGTAACCGGCAAGTTTAAAAAATTTAAAACAGGGGGAATTAAAATGGCTATTAATATCGTAGGTTCTGAATTTCCGTTGAAAACTTTCCATGCGACTCCAAGGGGCATTATTGGCTGGGGTGCTTATCAGATGGCAGGGGTTGAGGCCAAAAAAGTTGGTATTAAGCATGCCTTGTTGGTAACCACAGGCTTAAAGGGTACCGGTATTGTGGATGAGATTAAAGGTGTTTTACAATATGCTGGCGTTGAAGTGACAGTTTTTGATAAAGTCACATCCAATCCGAAGGATTATGAAGTTCATGAGGCCCATAAAGTATATAAAGAAGCCAATTGCGACGGGTTAGTTTCTGTTGGCGGAGGCAGTTCGCACGATTGTGCAAAAGCAGTGAGAATTGTAGAAACACATAACGGGCGCTCAATAAGAGATTTTAACGGTGTATGTGATTTTGACATAGAGGTAAATATACCCCATGTGGCTATTACCACAACTTGTGGAACCGGTTCTGAAGCAACTTACGCAACTGTTATTACGAATACAGAAAAGAAATTTAAAATGCTCATATTTGAATACAGTGCTTATGCGTCAAGATCTATAGTTGATCCTGCTCTAATAAGAACACTGCCGCCGAAATTAACCGCCTTTACAGGTATAGACGCCCTGACTCACGCAGTGGAGGCCTACACCTCAAGATTGAACATTCTTACTTCCTATGGGATCGCCCTGCATTCAATCGAATTAATTGGAAAGCACTTAAGAGAAGCTTTTGGCAACGGCAATAATGCAGAGGCCAGAGAAGCTATGGCCTGGGCTCAATATGGCGGCGGACATGCTATCAACAGCGGCGGGGCCGGGGTCGTGCATTCAATAGCCCATTCCCTGGGTGGGTTGTTGGATTCTCCTCACGGCATGTGCAACTCTATTGCTTTGGTACCCTCACAAAGATATAACCTGGTAGCCTGTCCTGAAAAATTTGCTAACATAGCTAAAGCATTAGGAGTGGATACCGCCGGGATGACTGTTATGCAGGCGGCTGAAGCTGCTGTTGACGAGATGGAAAGTTTAATCAACGACCTGGAAGTTACAGAAACCTTCAGTGACTTGGGCTTAAAAGAAGACAATATAGATCAGGTGACTGAGTTTGCTCTGAAAGATTTCTGCAGTGTAGCTAATCCCAGGAATTTAACCAAAAAGGCTATTGATGATCTTTTGAGGCAATGTATGTAAATTGTTGATAAAAGAGAGGAAGATGATTGCATGTTTACTCAAATTGAAGAATATAAAACCGTTATTGACGGTGAAAAAGTAAACGCTTCTACCGGAGAAACCATGGACATAGTCAATCCGGCTAACGGGTTGGTGATAGCGAAGGTGCCCAAGTGCGGAATCAGTGAGGTAAACAGTGCGGTTGCCGCGGCGGTAAAGGCAGCGCCCGGATGGGCAGCTAAGACCGTAGGCGAACGCTCCAAGATCCTGCTTAAATTATCTCAATTAATTATGGCCAATTTGGAAGAGCTTGCTAAGCTGGAGACTATGGAACATGGTTCTCCGATCAGAAAAACAATGAATTTTGATATCCCGTTGTGTGCCGAGCAGCTTGAGTACTTTGCCGGTGTGGGCAGGGCCATGAAAGGGGAGACTTTACCTGTTGGTCCCTGGTGTGCCTCCATGGCTGTACGGGAGCCGCTGGGTGTTGTCGGTTTGATTACGCCATGGAATTTTCCTGCGCTGATGGTTGTCTGGAAATTGGGTGCGGCATTGATCACTGGCAATACTGTGGTCATTAAACCACCCTCGATCACTCCGTTAACCACCATAAGATTAGCTGAACTGGCTCTGGAGGCGGGCGCTCCTGCCGGAGTCATCAATGTTGTGACAGGCCCCGGGGATATAGTCGGTGAAGCCCTGGTGCAGCACCCGGATGTGGCTAAGATCGGTTTTACCGGCGATACTGCTACGGGTAAACGTATAATGAGCCTGGCCAGCAATTCGGTTAAACAGGTTGGACTGGAGCTGGGCGGCAAGAATGCGTTTATAGTCTTATCGGATGCCGATGTTGATGCCGCCGTTGAGGGTGCGATCTTTGGCGCGTATTTTAACACAGGCCAGGTATGTGCGGCTGCCAGCCGGTTTTTTATCCATGAATCTCTTTACGGGCAGTTTGAAGAGAAGTATGTAAAAGCCTCAATGTCTCTCAAATATGGTGACCCCATGGACATGGCGACCGTACTGGGGCCGGTTGCCTATGCCGCTCATCGAGACAGGATCGAGGAATATGTTGCGAGAGCGAAAGAGGCCGGGGCGGTGCTGCTGCTCGGTGGCGAGCGGCCCAATACACCTGACACGAAGGATGGCTTTTTTGTAGCCCCTACCGTTTTTGGCAACTGCAGCAATGATATGGAGATTATGCGCGATGAGATTTTTGGTCCGGTAACGGCTCTTTGCAAGTTCAAGACAAATGACGAGGCAATTGCTCTGGCAAATGATACAAGATTCGGTCTTTGCGCATCAATTTGGACCAGGGATTTAAGAATGGGTCTTCAACTTGCTTCACAAATTCATGCCGGCACTGTTTGGGTAAATGAACACCTTATTATTTTCTGTGAAACGCCATGGGGTGGATGTAAGGAATCAGGCTGGGGTAAAGACCTCTCCACGATGGTTCTTGATGAATATACAAAAATTAAGCACATATACCTGGACCTCATTGGGCAGCCGGTTAAGCCCTGGTATGCAATTCTTAAATAGTTCATGTCGGGCTGCGGCAATATGGAATTTGGGTCAGACTCCTGTAAATAAGGGTCTGGCCCAAATTATTTCATGCTGACAGCTTCTTTTTCCTCTTAAAAAAAATATTTCAATAATTTGTATGTGGTGAGGATAAATTGAATATTGGCGAAGAACACAAAAAATGCAGGAAAAATTAGTGGTTATATCGAAACCTATAAAGAATAATTCATAAAAAATATATTTCATTTACTGGAATGAATTAAAATATATGAGCCTGGGAGTGAAAAATGTTGAAAAATATGCTGCTTGATCTCCAAAATAATCTCAGAGCCTATAGGGTTCTGATTAGTTTTTCAGGCCGATTTTCCCAGGGCATTATCGAAGAATTAGGTGATGCCATTAGGAAATATATGGAGGTAGAGGACAAGCCGAGGAATAGCATATATAATGTTTTTGCTGTTTTTGTGGAACAAACACATAATATTAAGAACTATGTGGCCGAACAGGAGTGTAGCCCATATTATGAACAAATTGCCAATTCAGGAATTATCACTATTGGTAAGACTGATAACAGATATTATGTATGTTCGGGTAATTTAATTCAGCACAAAGATGCGGGTATCCTTTCTTCCAGAATTGATAAGCTAATTGACTTGGATAAAAATGAATTAAAAAAATTATATAAAGAAGAAATTAAGAAGGATCTCCCTCCCGGCAGTAAAGGAGCGGGGGTAGGCTTAATTGATATTGCCAGAAAAACAAGCCAACGGATTGAATACTCAATATTGAAGCTCGATGATAATCTCTCGTTTTTTTCTATAAAAGTACAAGTTTAGGGGGTTGTTGCTTTGCTGCATAAATTATATATTGAAAAAACCAGAGGAACCCCTGAGGTAGTGTTCGATCCGGAACAAAATACTTTGATTTTGAGAGGACAGTCTTACCCGGAAAACGCTTTTAAATTTTATGAGCCCGTATTGGAATGGATTAACCAATATTTTGTTCAGTGTAATTCGCCGGTTTTTGTGGAGATTAAGCTTTCTTACATAAATACCAGCAGCTCAAAATGTATAATGATGCTGTTGGAAAAGTTTGAAGAGGAATTTCAGAAGGGTTTGGAAGTAAGATTGAATTGGTATTATGATGAAGAAAATGAAAGTGAATTAGAGTGTGCGGAAGAGTTTAAAGAAGATGTGAATTTTACGTTTAATATTATTCCACTGCAAGAAGAAGTATAGATGATGGTGAGATATGTTTGCTAAATTAAATAAATGGCATAAAGCTGCGGCAAGTTATGGCAGTATATATAACTTGGGTACGATGAAAGTGATAGTCATGGCTTGTCTGTGTATCGCCTTAGCAGTATTTATTATGGGAGGGCTAAGTTACTTCATTACTGAGAGAGCCGTACTGAATAAATTAAAATCAAAAGATCTGCTCTTCATTATTAAGTCTATTGACGCGAAAATTGATGCCCGAATCGCCATGGCGGAGGAATTATCGCTCATATTGGCTGAAGACCCGTTACTTATTGAGTGGGTAGAGGGAAAGGAAAAAGATGATAGATTGGGGCAATTAGCCCTGCGGCAAATTGCCAATATAACCAGGAACCATAACTATGACAATTCGTTTATTGTCAGTACGATAACAGGTCATTATTGGACTGAGAAGGGTAAATTAATTGATACTATGTCTAAATATGATGCCGATGATTCCTGGTTTTTTGAGACTATTGCCTCAAAAACACCTGTTTCAATAAGTATTGACTACAATAAAGAACGTGATGACACCTTTGTTTTTGTTAATGCTCTCATGGGTGATTGCAACCGACCCATAGCAGTAACCGGAGTCGGTTTTAACTTAAAAGATATTGCCAGGGAATTTGCGGGCTATAAGTTTGGTGAAAAAAGCAGGCTCTGGCTTATTGATAGAGAGGGACAAATCCACCTGGCGGAGGATTTGGAGGATCGGGGCAAGAATATCAGTGATGTCATTCCTGAAGCTGTCAGTAATAAAGTTCTGCAAACATCTAATCAGTCTATCGCTTTTGGTGTTCTGGAATATAAAGATGCCAGGGGGGAGTTAACAGATCTGGTATACCGGACCATGCAGTCAACCGATTGGCGGTTGATTTTGCAGATTCCGAGAATTGAAAGCACCGGCTTTTTAAAGTCTATTGAAATTAATACGCTGCTTGCCAGTGTATTTTGTCTTATATTGGTTGTCTTTATTTTTTATCTGATAGTTGACAAAATTGCCAATCCCCTGAAAAGAGCCGTAATATTAAGTCATGAACTGGAACGGCAGGTCCAGGAAAGAACCGGAGAATTGCAGGAAAAGAATGCAAAAATTATGGATAGTATTGACTACGCGAAACGAATACAGGAAACGATTATTCCTGATGATCAAGAAATGGCAGAAGCTTTTAGCAGTTATTTTGTATTATGGCAGCCGCGTGATTTGGTAGGGGGAGATTTTTATTGGTTTAAAAAGAAAGGTAATGATTATGTACTGGCGATTGTCGACTGTACGGGCCATGGTGTGCCGGGAGCGTTGATGACCATGGCGGTTTCTTCAATTTTGAATCATATTGTAGATGAAATATGTTTCGATGATCCGGCAGTAATTTTTAAAGAATTAAATGCTCGGGTGAAATCGACCTTACATAAAAAGGCCAATCATGTTACAGATGATGGCGCGGATATCGGGATATGCCACATTAAAGACGGTAAACTTTTGACCTTTGCAGGTGCCAGGATTGCCCTCTATATAATGAGGGCGGGCGGCTTAGAGATTGTGCAGGGTGATAAACAGAGTATCGGTTATCAAAAATCAAAAGACGATTTCAATTTTAAGAAGGTTTGTGTAGCTGTGGAAAAAGGCGATAAATTTTATATGACCACTGACGGTTATATCGATCAAAATGGAGGGCCTAAAGACTATCCCTTTGGGAAAAAACGTTTTGCTGCTCTGATTAATGAATATGCACACCTTTCATTAACCGGGCAGAAACAAATTTTTATACAGGCTTTAGCTGATTATAGGCAAGAAGAACTGCAGCGAGATGATATTACCGTGATTGGCTTTCAGATTTAAGCCAGGTGCTCGATACTATGGAGAGGAATTGTATTGTAATGATAAATCCTGATTTTGATCGCAAGCTATTTGAAAAGGAGTTTGAAATTTTAGAAAAAGCCAGAGCGGATATAGAATCAGACATATTCAATAATATTGATAATAAACTCCTTTTAGATTATAAAACAATGGTATCCCATTATGAAAAATTACTTAACTTAACCAGGAAAATTTTTAAGATCAGCGATATTCAGGGAGAGAATCTAATAAAGCGTGAAAATGAAATAAAAAGCCTGCTGGATAACGCCGGTCAGGGATTTCTAACCTTTGGAAAGGATTTGACAGTTGATAGAGAATATAGCGCTGAGTGTATTCGTATTTTTGGAAAAAAGATAGGCAATTGTAATATTCTAAGTCTCTTAAAGAGTGAGGATTCCAATCAAAATGAAATTTTTGCAAAAAATTTTAGGAATATATGGGAAACCGCTGATCCTGTCCTGCATTCGGAATCCCTTAATCAGTTGCCTGAAATGATTAAAATAAATAGCCTATACCTGACTCTTCAACCTAAACTTATTTATTCAAACGATAATAAAAGAACGAATCAGCCTCTTGTAATGCTTATTCTCACCGATATTACCGAAAAATACAAGGCTCAGGAGCAGGTGGAATATTTAAATTATCATGATAAATTGACAGGCCTTTTTAACCGTGCCTATATTGATGCGTGGCTGGAAAATTCTCAGCCACGCGATAATTTTCCTCTCGGTATTATATTTGCTGATATGAATGGAATGAAATTAACAAACGATGTGTTTGGGCATGCTCAGGGAGATCAGCTGTTGCTGAAAATGGCACAGGTCTTGCTGTATTGTTGCCGGGAAAAGGATATTGTAGCCCGCTGGGGTGGTGACGAGTTTTTAATATTATTGCCCGAAACGGATATGGAAGGGTGCGCTAAAGTTTGCGAGCATATTAAGATGGCTTGTAAACGGGAAGAGGGACTGCCTCTTGAGCTTAGCGTTGCCTTGGGAATAGCCGCACAAGAACAGCCCGGCAGCAGTGTCGTGCATTTGTTTGGTGTGGCGGAAAAAAGAATGTACAGGAACAAGCTTTTAGAGAATAAGGAAACGAGACGCAAAATTATTTTAGCAATGAATGAGATTCTTCGCACCAGGTGTTACGAAGATGATGAACATATAGAAAGACTCAAAGCTTCAGCAGCCGGTTTTGCGCAAATATTAGGATTTAATGCGGAGTCAAGCGAAATGCAAAATTTAATGCTGCTTGCCGATTTACATGATGTAGGTAAGGTTGCTATACCTCAGGAGATATTAGGGAAACCGGGTGCCTTGCTGCCCGGCGAGTACAAAATAGTTCGCGGTCATAGTGAAACTGGCTTTCGTGTTGCTCAATGCATAGGAGAAATAGCAGTGGGAGAAGCTATTTTGGCGCTTCATGAGCGTTGGGACGGGCAGGGTTATCCTTTAGGTATCCAGGGACAACAAATCCCTCTAATATCACGTATAATGGCGATAGTAGTTGCCTTTGACGTAATGACTCATGACCAGCCCTACCGTCAAGCCATGAGTAAAGAGGAGGCGCTCGGAGAACTTAAAAAAGGTACCGGAAGCCAATTTGATCCGATAATTACAAGGATGTTTATTGATAATTTTTAAAGATTTAAATTAAGGCATTATCGTTTCAATCAGCGATAATGCCTTAATTATTCATGTTAAGCAGTAACAAATAAAAAAATGTTGACAGAGGAAAATGTTTTGTTACAATATAATTATTGGTTTTAGCCCTTTTCTAGAGATGGCTGAAGCAACAGAAACAGGGACAAAAAACAAGTCCAGGAACAGGCCATTCTTGGACTTGGCGCTGAAAATCAGCTCATGTTTTTTAGGTAATCACATAATATCGTAAAATACCGGTAAAGGCAATGGTATTTCTGGCTTACTGGTGAAGGCGTTTTGTCTCGGAAAGGAGAAACTATGGGACATCAACCAAATCGGACGTTAGTGAATGAGCCATTTAATCCGCGGACGATCTTAGCCGTGTGGAACAAGGCCGCCGTTGTCCCCGAATGCAACCAGAGCGAGTTCAGGAAAGACAGGTGTGGTGCATTGATGCGGTTTGCCGATTACGACAATGTCAATTCTATTTTCGGCTGGGAAATTGACCACGAGAAGCCGGTAGCCAGGGGCGGAACAGATGACTTAGATAACCTCCAGCCGTTGCACTGGCGCAATAATCGGGGTAAAAGCGATAGCTGGCCGGATTGGAATTGTTCACATCCGGCCAGGTAGTTAGTCTGCCGCGCCGCCCTCGCAGCTGCTGCGGAAAACAACAACAGAACAAAAAGATATTTATTTTAGTAATCTATTTTTTAAAAAGTTAATTTGTCTAAATGCCAAAGCCACTCTTAAAATAGCAGTGGCTTTGGTTTCCGTTTATTTAAACCGGCTTAGTGTGTTCTCCTATATTTCGCTGAAGGGAGTGAAAAAGTGACGACAACAAGAAAGGTAAAACTTAAGGAGATAGCCAATATATTAAATGGTATGCCTGATACCAGGCTGCCGGAAAAAGCAAAAGCCGTGGGTGCGTTAAGATATAACTTTATTCAGCCGAACCATTTAGGAATATTTAATGATATATATAGTGTCTCGGAAATAAGAAGATATGTTTCTGTTGATGAAAACTATTTCGTGAGAAAGAATGATATTTTACTGAAACGCCTGAATCCGGATATTGCAACGCTTATAATGGAGGATATGATAAACACGGTCTTTTCAAGCAATCTCTTTGTTATACGTGTGCGTAATGACTATTGCCCTGCCTATATAGCCTGCCTGCTGGAGAGCCATGGTTTGAATTGGCTGAACAGCAATATTGTCGGCTCTGTTGCAGCCATTAGATCAGTTTCTGCAAAGTCATTGGCGGATTTAGATATTTCCTCCATAGAATACGATAAGCAAAAGGCAATTGGTCGGATGTGGCTGCTGTATAAAAAACGAAGAAAACTGCTTGCAAATATGATTGAAGAAGATCAAAGGCTTATGGTCGCAATAATAAACAGTATTGCGGTCGGTACTAAGGAGGAAGTATAATGGCAACTACGAGGAAAGACATCGAGGCAGCTATTTGGAGAGGTGCTAATACTTTCAGAGGAGCTATAGATGCGGCCAATTATAAAGACTATATTTTGCCTATGCTTTTTGTAAAGTATCTGAGTGATTCTTATCTGGAAAAAGTAGAAAAGCTAGAGCAAAAATATAATGACCCGGTGAGGGCAGAAAGAGCGATAAACAGACTTCCCTTTGCCATTAAGGAAAAACACAGGTTTTCCTGGCTTTATCAAAACAGGTATAACGACAACCTGGGGGAACTCATCAATATTGCTTTACGTGGGATAGAAGACGATAATCCCTCACTGTTTACCGGGGTATTTAGAAATATTGATTTTAACAGCGAAGCCATGCTGGGCAATCATAATCAAAAAAACACCAGGTTAAGGGAATTGCTTGAGGATTTTGAACCTCTTGATTTGCGTCCTTCCGCTATTGAGCCCGAGGAAGGCAAGGTGGCGGCTGATACCATAGGCGATGCATATGAATATATGATCGGAGAGTTTGCCAGACAGGCAGGTAAAAAAGCCGGATCTTTTTTTACCCCGTCTGAGGTATCCGAGCTGATAGCACGCATCGTCAATCCCAAAATAAGCGATACCATGTACGATCCGACGTGCGGTTCCGGATCTCTGCTCATCAGAACCGGAAAAAAAGCCATTGAAAAGGAAAATGGCAATATAAAGACCCTGGCCCTCTATGGGCAGGAAATGAACGGGTCTTCCTGGTCTATGGCCAAAATGAATATGTTTCTTCATGAAATAATGGATGCCAGGATTGCCTGGGGTGACTCACTGGCTAACCCCATGCATTTGGATCCCGATGGAAATCTTATGCAGTTTGATGTTATCGTAGCCAATATGCCTTTTTCTCAGGATAAATGGGCGGCGGGATTTAATACCGGTGGCGAAATGACCGGCAAAGGCAAACAATTTAAAATGGAAGCATCCCTTGATAAATTTCACCGCTTTGACTGGGGAGTTCCCCCTGCCAGCAAAGGTGATTGGGCATTTTTGCTGCATATGATAGCCAGTCTTAAAAGCGGTGGCAGGATTGCCGCCGTTGCTCCCCATGGTGTTTTGTTTAGAGGTGCGTCCGAAGGAAGGATAAGGCAGGCTGTAATTGAGAGAAATCTATTGGACGCAGTTATTGGTCTTCCTGCCAACCTGTTTTACGGTACCGGTATTCCGGCCTGTATCCTGGTTTTTAAGAAAAACCGCAACCGTAATGATGTGCTTTTTATTGACGCGTCCGGCAAAGATGAAAAGGGCCATCTTCGCTACAGGAAGGATAAAAATCAGAACAGGTTGGAAACAAAACACATAGAGGATATTGTAAAAGCTTATGAGACTCGTTCGGATATTATAAAACTAGCTCATGTGGCAACCTTGGATGAGATAAAAGCCAACGAATATAATCTTAATATCCCTCGGTATGTTGATACTTTTGAGGAAGAAGACCTGGTGAATATAGAAGAGGTAAAAAACAATATAGCCAATATCCAAAAGGAGCTTGCCGAAGTGGAAGCACAGATGGCCGAATATCTTAAGGAGTTGGGACTATGAGCAATTTAAAAATTTTCCATGATGATTTGTTGGGTATATGTTTAAAAGAGGAATCACCTATTTATTCTTGCCACCCGGCGATTCATCCAGTAAGCAATAAAAAATAAAAGAAGCAAGCGATAAAGAATGATTTTAGCCGGGGTGCTTGGCTCACCGTTTGGTTTTAAAAAATTTACAATTATTGTCAAAGTTTGGTCTAAGAAGAGGGGCAGGAAACATTGATTGCAGGTGAGAGTTGTGAAAAGGAATAGTAGGTTTTCCATAATAAGAGAAAGATGTGAAAAATACCCGAACGATTGGGTAATTGCAAAATTAGGTAATTTGCTTGAAAGAGTTAGAATGCCTGTTAAGGTTATTGCTAATTGTGAGTATCAAGAAATTGGTATTCGTTCTCATGGCAAAGGACTATTTTATAAAGAACCCATTAAAGGAAGCGATTTGGGGAACAAATCCGTTTTTTGGATTGAGGCGGACTGCTTAATTATTAATATTGTTTTTGCATGGGAGCAAGCCGTTGCCATTACTACCGCCCGAGAAAAAGGAATGATTGCTTCGCACAGATTTCCGATGTGGAAGTCAAAAGGAAATATAGAACTAAATTATTTACTCAAGTTTTTTTTAACTCCGTTTGGTAAAAATCTTCTTGAATTAGCCTCACCTGGTGGAGCAGGGAGAAATAAAACACTTGGACAGGATGAATTTAATAAAATTTTGGTCTGCATACCTTCAAACATTGAAGAACAACAAAAAATAGTTAAAATTTTCACTACTTGGGATAAGGCTATCGAATTAAAAGAAAAGCTTATCTTAGAGAAAAAGAACCAGAAAAAGTGGCTGATGCAGAACCTGCTTACAGGCAAAAAACGCCTTTCCAGCTTCACAGATGAGTGGCAAGAAGTGCGGTTGGGAGATGTATTTAAATTTGAAGGGGGACTTTCAGCGTCAAGAAATGAATTACATATGGACGAAGGTATCTGTTATCTTCATTATGGTGACATTCATAAATCAAATAAGTTATGTATTGACGTTGTGGCGTTGCGGATAGACTGCGAAAAATTTGCGGATAGACTGCGAAAAATTTTTTAAAAAATGGTTTAAAGACCGTTTAAATATGTTTTAAACGGTCTTTCCCGGTGCAGCGTCTCAAATCCATCACTTTACAAATACTAACTCACAGCATCTCGCATCAATTCATTAATCATATTCTCTTGTTCCATAGTATCGTTAATAAGTTTTGCTATAACTTCGTTTTGCTTTATAATTATCCTTTCCTGCTGGTTTATTAACTCCAACAAATCCAATAAGTTTTTTAGTTTATTATTCATAACAAAATCTCTCCTTGTAATTGTGACTGCTGCGTGCTATCACGCGCCCAAGTCAGATCACCAAATAACTTTTCTCGTAAATTATAACTATCACAGTGCTTCAGAATACCCAAATAACTTTGCACAGTGGCGTTAACTTCCTTAAAATCAGCTTCACCTACAGCATAAAGCCCCTGCAGGTACTTTAAACGTGCCTTCATTCTTTGGGCTGTAGATTTTCTTAGCTTAACGTGAGTAGGCCAAACTCGGTACCCAATCCAGTCAATTCCTTGGGTATTGGTTCTGACGCAGGTTTTATTATTTAACTTAAGCCTTAGGTTGCGATCTAGAAACTCCTCAATCTCTTCCTTGATATGCCAAAGATACTTTTTATCATTGTGAAGTATTAAGACGTCGTCCATGTAGCGCATATAGTATTTAATTTGCAGGTTATGCTTGGCATACTGATCCAGCTCATTCAAATATAGATTAGCAATCATCTGACTGGTTAAATTCCCAATCGGTATACCGACCTCACCTGTCAGTTCACATTCAAAGCCCTCCGCATCCAATGGGAGACCAAACCAGGTATGTTCACACCGGACAATTTCTTCTAAAAGCCATATCAAATCATAATCCCCTATAATGCGCTCCAGAATATTCATTATAATGTCATGATCCACTCGGTAAAAATACTTTGTCATGTCTGCTTTGAGGACATAAATTCTCCCATGGCGTCTTTCCAGGTATCTCAGCCAATATTGAAGTTGCTTAACAGCCCTATGAGAACCATAGCCCGTACGACAAGCATAAGAGTGGCTTATATAGCGTTTATTTAGCAGCGGGTTTAGTGTCCTATATACAGACCATTGCACTATCCGATCCCCAAAAGGCAACGCCATAACAAGTCGTTTCTTAGGTTCGTACACAAAGGATTTCCGATACGGACTAACTCTGTAAGATTTAGATATTAACTCTTCTTCGGCTTGAATTAAGTTTTCTCCAAGATTAGCGGTATACTTTAAAACTTCATTTCTATATCTCTTTCTTTTTCTTGCCTTTAAGTAGGATTGGTATAAGCCCTCAAAACTACAAATACTGGAGTATAAATTACTATAATGCTTCACCTTTTCTACCCCCTAAGGAGGGGCCGGGCGTAACACTCTTCGCCCAATGGCTACTAACTGTCTTCCCGGCAATATAGTTTTTTGCCGGTCCAAAATAGATCGCGGCAGGGAGATAGGCCCCTTTGTCCCCCGGTACTGGATACCACCCCTTGAGGCAGTAACTTCTGACTATGGGGGCGAAGCGGAGCGGAAGCCACGATTCGTGTTCGTGTTCGTTCGGGTGTTGTTCAGGTTCAAGTACAGTAGGCCAGCATCGGCCCCATTCGACCGATTGCCACCACGATTCGGCAACCGCGAACGGCCTATCCCCGTAAAAATTATTTCTTTGCTGATTTTATCCAACCGCCTAACATGCGACCAATCTCGTTGAGCATCTTACTCCAGTTTTCATATTTACTTACTGATAGATATTTAAGTTCCTTATCGACTGCGAGCCGGATAAAAGTTCTTAATATATCCAGCTCAACGTCTATATCCTGTAATGTCGTTTTCTTGTAGTATTTTTTATTAGCTTGAATGATTAAGCTTAGCATCCTATACATACTTTCCCTGATATTAGCGGCCATGACATGCTTTTCATATCTGGGGAACTGTTTTAAACAAATATTACCATACAAAATCATATCGTGAGTCTTTTGCAAAATCTTTAAATCTTCCATGGTACCTCCGTTGGGTTTACGTGTGCCCTATCGGGCACACGTCAGATATCCAGAAATCAGAATTCAGATTACAAAACATAAGCGGAGCGGAAGCCACGAAACGTGTACGCGGTCGTACGGGTGCTGTTCAGGTCCAAGCACAGTAGGCCAGCACCGGCCCCAAGCGACCGAGCGCCACCACGAAACGGCAACCGCTCTCCGGTTACATCCACATAAATTCGGTCATCTTTTATTTTAGAAACATCCACAGGGGGATAAATTGCTAGATATCGCAAAAGATCGGGTACGGTTACCCCATTTGCCACAGCCATACTCTTAAATGCATGGTATTTTGTTCCACTAGCTGCGGTTAACTGGTCATTTAATGTTATTGTATTACCAATAATATCCATGTATTTACCTGCGTCTACCCACCCAATTATGTTCCCTTCTGCATTTCCGGTATTAAAATTATTGTTGTTATGAACATAGATGCGGCCATCAATAAGCTTTAGGCCGTCAACCCACTCGATTAAATTTCCCCTCAAATCCGCTATTCCTCCATGCGAAGAGTCGTGGTTCCACGTCACCGGGCCCGTACCTACCAACGTTTTATCATCGCTTTCTTTCACTCCGTGCTCCCATGGGGCTTCATAAGATGCGCCATAATTATCGTTGCCGCGAGGCTGATAATTATTTGCTATGCACCAATGAGCGATGTATGACCATTCCGCATTGGTAAATAGATGCCAACCTGGACCTTTCGCAAAGCAAGCTGCTCTGGCAGAATCAAAACTCATGCTGTGCGCTGCCTTTTGTCCAGGGATGCTGTACGCCCGACCGTCATGGATTATGTTGAGATACTTACTTACCCATATTTCTGACTTCTCTGCGCCATCTACCAGGAATGCTGGGTGCACCACATTCGGGCCACCGCTGATTACGTCACTGATTTTACCTTTTGGAATGCAAACCATAATGCTGGGGTTGCCTTTATCATCATACATTACCGTATTTTTGCCGCCAGTCATTGCCTCTACAGCCTGCCTGTATGTGTCCTTGATCGAAAATACGAATGACATTATATACCACCTTCCTGTTCTAGCCTATCGCTAATGGTGCCGGGTAAGCCCCATAGATGCAGTTCCACTTTTGACATGTTTAATGGTAGAACTACTAATTCCTGGACCTGGTTACCCTCTTCATCGACCTGATCCGTGTCTTGCATTTCTTTTTCTGAAGCTGGCACCATCACAGTGGCCACGTACCAACTGCCGACACCTTCCGCTACTCGCTGATAGTCCTTGTCCAGGCAAAAATCTACTGTGCGCTTTTTTTCTCCCTGACGTTCCTGCAAATCTACCGATACACTACCTACCTCTGGCACACTTAAAGTTAAAACAGTGCCTAACAAAGAATAATCGGCCTTGGGTCCAGAATTAACATTACATACAATCATATTTTTAACCTCCTACATAATTGTTGGATTAATTAACGTCCACATAAAAGTAACGAACCCAGCTGAGCCAGTCATTTTTACCTTAAAGCCATTTTGCGCCTTGTCATAAGCGATTAAATATCCCGCAGCTCCCATGTCACCGTTTAAAATAGTCAGCTGAACATCGTAGTTTGGCGAATTTAGCTGTGCATATGATTTAACTGGCATACTCACTAACACGTATGGGTACTCACTTGTGAAATACTTTTCACCAGTACCGGTTATGGTAGCTTGTCCCTGCAGCAGGCGTTGATTTCTGTACCTATCCAGTTCACCGGCAACAGCATGGACAGCTTGCATACTTTCGGCATTGGCAATACCTAAATCATAGAGAGCACGAAGGATGCCGGCTTCCATGTTATTTAGGTTGACCTCATTCACCGGCGTGCCTTCGACAAGCACCTCACCGGTTTGGGAATCCACTACCCGATCCTCCCATTCCAGGGGCTCATATGATTGATTTCTCAAGTCTGCTATTGACAAAACTTACACCTCCTCTGTAATAGTGAATCGAAACTCCAGTAGCAGTCCTTTCCCGGCCTCGTGCAGCTGGGGATCCGTTCTCTGGGCCACCACCTGGCCATCGCTGCCCAACAACCTTGCCCTTGTCACGGTGCCGGTGGGGTCATTCTGGGTGAGATATATATGCTTTCTCACCGTTGTGCCGGATACAATGGAGCGCCTGATCTTCGCCGGCCTTGTCACTCCGCCGATGGTGTAGTCGGCGCTGACGGCAAGTTTGTCCAAGGTATTAGCCAGCGTTTGCAATGTGTAGTTTGTGAACATTATTTTACCTCCTCTCCCGCATGGACAGTGCCACACGGAACTGTTTGGCAATAACCGGATGAAGCAGAGCCGGAGGAATCCACGTTTTTCCGCGCTAAGCTGCCAGCTATGGAAACAAAAGGAAATGTCCCCGTCATGGGTGGATCAGCTTCTCCGGCCAGCAAGACAGGGGATGCCCTGATGGTCGCCGAAAACAAGCTGCCGGTACTGGTGTTCCAAGGTACTGTACCGGCATAAAGGGCATGTATAAACATTATGCTGCCTCCTCTCCTGCGTGGATAGTGCCGCAGGGATACATGTGGCCATGGCCGGTTGTGATGCTACCGGCCAGTGTTGTCGGCTGCGATGCCACACCGCCCACACTCACCCCAGCCAGCGGGAACAGGCAGGCGCCGGTGTGAGCCGCGCATCCGGCCTTTGCTGCGGCCCGCGCCAGGGCACCAGGGCTGCTGACTGTCGGTATTATACCGGTAGTATTCGGGCCAGACCGAGGGAAGACGCAGACGCCGACACGATGCCCAGCTACGGGGACAACTGCCGCCCTGGCCACACTGCCAACGCTCACTCCGATATGGGGAAAAATGTAAAGGCCAGTAAGGGCAGCTGCCCGGGTGAACACATGGCCCGCTTTCAGTTGACCGGGCGTGTTCCATCGGGGCCAGCGCCCAGTCATAGCCGTACCAACTTTAAGTTCTAAGTCAACCTTGCCTCTAATCTTGTGGTTGGCATAAACGTAATATCCGGATTCTTCAATATCGGGGATGAGGTGAAATAGATAGCCAAGGTGCGCCGGTCTGTGACGTTCCAAAAGAACAATCAAGGGACCAAAATTATAAATATCTTCCTCCGAATAGACTATAAAAGGTAATCTCAGCCCACCCCGAATAAGTGTAATCGTTGGCTCAACCGCCTGTAACATTGTTAATAGACTGGTTCTTCCACTACGCTTTTTAGCTAAAACCAATTGTCTTCTTGTCTGCAAATTAAGGCTTTCATTAACAGGTAAGCCATACTTCTCCTCATAAAAAGTTAATCCCCAGGTAGCAGTTAATGTAAAAAATTGATTTAATGTCTCATTAAGAGCATAGTTAAATTTATCAATTTCTATGCCCTGAGCTTCTATGATGGTGTTCATAATACGGGATTCCCCATAGTAGGGAGGTAGGTAGGTTAACATCCTATCTTTAGCTATCATACATAAATCACACTCCCCAGGGCGGCTAATTGGGTAATTCCAAGAACAATATTATCTCTTTTTCCGTCAAGTAATAGATCGCCCATGTCAAGCACTCCCAGAGCGTTTGTAATTTCCGCCTCGGCCTTCTTCGTTCTGATGATTCCACCTGGATTAATCTTTTTAAAATAGTTACTAAGGGAAATTTCTGCATTGGTTTTTCCTTGATCGAGTGTATACCCGGCTCCAACTGTTAACCCTGGAATTGTGGCGTTTATGGTTATTACTTCAGCTGTCACAACTGTGACGCGTGCACCGATAGGGGCTTTTCCTTCGCCCAGTCCTAGACTGCCGGGATCAAGGTGATTTTGCACTGCGTCAACGGTAGCTTTGGGCGCATCTCTTCCATCAGGGTCCAATATTACAACCCTAACAGTGCCCTCTCCCTGCCAGAGTGGCTCAACTAATACATTGCCAACGCCAGCCACTTCTTTAGCCCATATTTCATAATCAGCTGAGTTGCCGTCTCCTTCGTCTTTTTGGCATTCTTTTAAGATGCGCTCTCTCAGCAACTCTTTATCTTCCTCATCTAAACCACCTGTTGTAGGTTTTTCATTGGTAACACTTTTAATGCCTGATATTGGTTTTGTTAAAATACTAATGGCACCAACCGAAACGTTACCGGATTTACCAGGCACCACTGCTTTAATATCAGCATAACCTATCCCGTTTACATCTAAGGTTACCTCACCAATAGTTGTAAACTCTATTGATACCGTACCGGTAGCAAGATCTGCCGGCGTAGCCACAGCAATGCCTACTGAGAAATTAGCTCCAGGGGTACCTACAATCTTAAGTGGATTTCCTTTTTCTATTGTGCCCGTAGCACTAACGGCAGATCGAGTCTCAATACCATCTTCAGCAGCCTTAAGCTTCAGGTATTCCCCGTATGTTGTTGCAATAAAACCTCTTTTTAGGATTTCTTGCGCCTGGATGTAGGCAAGAGCAAGCTCAATAGCAACGGGACTTAATGAGTCCCAAATATAACTGCCTTCGCTTGTATCCAAATCGGCTGGGACATTGCTTAACATGCGTTGCAAAATAACTTCCTCAGTTTGATCTGTTAAAAAATCGGGTAGGGTAGCCATCAGTTAATCACCACGTTTCCGTTAACAGTACCGGATTCGCCCAGGATATTGGTTACTTCACAGGTGAAATAACACCGATCTTCTACCCAGTTGAACTTAAAATTGCCCACTAATTTTGTCCTGGGATCAACCTTGAGGCACTCGGTGGCAATCCGTGTAATCTCGCTTTCATTAGCAGGTTGCGACAGCTGCCGGGAAATAAGTTCTTCGAACTCCTGGCCATGATTACGACTGTATATCAAGAAACGATATCTTACAGTCATCAGCGCTTTATTACACCACTCCAACCAAGCCTCAATGCCCTGGTTTTCTGTCACTTTACCGGTAGGGGTTAAAACAAATTCACCGGCTTCAAAATCAAAGCGCCAACTTTTACCAAATTTAACCTGGCTGGATTGGGTTTCAGATAATTCTGATGTTGTTGTTTCAACTTGGGTTGTTGGGAATAAATTAGGCATTAGCTATCACCTTCGCAATAACAACTGCGTCCTGGCCACCGTTTACCGGTACTGCCAGTACGCGATCGCCGGGTTTAATATCCGCTTTAAGTTCCAGGTGAACTTCGTCCACCTCACGGGTAAGGAAGTCATAGCGGGTTAAGGATGTAGTTTTAGCACCAGGAAGGTCGATACCCTGGTCATTCACCGGGCTTGTTGCTGTGCCAACAAGAGAAAAAACCGGGAAGTGTATCTTCACCAGCCAGTCGGCTACAAGGTAATCCTGGATTTCGTGTTTAAAGCTATCAAGCTTAAGCCCTGAAGCTGTTATTGTTCCAAGCTCGCACAGCACTCCGGAGACGGACCGTGCAACGTGACCAGCCATGCGCATTTCCAAAATAGATGCCAATTGTTTAAAAGGATCGGGCATAGTACCGCCTCCTGATGTAATCTTCCGATGCCAATACTGCTGTCATATGCCCGGGACTTCCCAGTTCATGCTTAATTGATGCGACCAGCAGTTCCATGGAGTTGAATTGCACCTTATCTCCGGCCCGGATGGCGTTTATATCAATACCTGTAACGGTAAATGTCTCTTGTACTCCCGATAATAAATCTTCACCTGCAGACTTGGCAGCACCGGAATCGGTGAGCTTGCTGTCGGATAGCACTTTTTGCAGGGTGCCATACTTATCCGTCTCACCTTTAACTAAGGCAAGAACCGGGGACCGCTGGTCCTCCGGTGCATTACCTAAAACCTTAACCTGTGTAACCGCTCCTTCCAATGTCCGGAGTTGGCCAATTTCTTCAATATTTTGCTCTTTCTCCAGTACCCAGACCGTTTCATTGCTACCTAATGCGAGCAGTTCAAGGCCTTCAGGTGTCATTCGAGGCCGATACATTTTGCCACCTTTAGTAACTGTCTCTTTTAAATCTGACATAATCATTGACCAAATAGGCTGCGCCCGGTATATTGCTTTTGCTAAGGGTATGCCTGTATCTGTTATCTGGCCCAGTGGGATTCCCCAATCTGAAGCGTATTGCCGCAGCCGTTGGCTAGCCGTTTGACCCGCAGAGAAGAGGTACTCATCTTCGCTTTTTGCAATATAGATCATACGATCATATATTGTGACAGGGAGGTGTTTTTGACCCTTGGTTTGGCTATTACACTCCCATACAACTCCAGGATGCAGTAGATAGATCATGCTACTGCCGCCAAATGGAACCCCGGAAACTCGGGCTTCCTGCCCCGGCGCAATGCCGGGAAAATCTGATGTAATTATCATTTTCACTGTGGCTCGGTAAGCAATCTCATCAAGTGAGTCCTCCATGGTGACATTCTCTAACAATTCCCGAAGGAAATATTTATTGTCCAGGACGAACTCGTATTTATTAAGGCCGGGATTAATCATGCCGGCACCACCAGTTGTATACCAGAAGCTATTAAGGTTGGATCTGGTCCGATGATATCTTTATTTGCCTCATAGATTTCTCGCCAACGCCCACCGTCACCATATTGAAGTTTTGCAATTGCCCATAACGAATCACCTGGCTTGACTTTTATTTTCATTGGTACCGGCTTCAGGTCTGGTCTTGACTCATTTGCGGCCACACCTCCGATATCTGCGGGGGCAGCTGCTTCTGCTGTTGTCCTTACTTTGATTTCCCGCCAGGTACGGCAGGTTAGGTCATAGTACACGTCCCCGGGTTCTCCGCCTTTGAAAGTGCTAATATGAGCAGCCACAAGTATCAGCACGTTAATAATGGTATTGGTAATAATAAGCCTGACAGGACTGCGTCCCATAGCCCAGGAAGTTAACTGGTTCATAGCTTCCTGGGGGTCAGGGATATCCTGGTAGCTGCAATATGAAGAATCATAATAGACAGGAAAAAAAGAAGAGAAGGAAATCTCCTTCACTTTTTCACCCGTGGGAAAATCTACTTCTCCCAGGTTGATTATATTAGTCGTTTCGTATTGCTTTTCCCGCCGAATGGTTACTTCTCCCGGATTAACCGGTAGTTGGAGCTGCGGCCCGCCGGGGTCTATGAGGTAGAAGTCCATGGGCATCACCTCTATGCCTTGTTTTCATATGCTTTTTTAACTTCGTTCAGAACGCGCCAACCTATTTTCAAGGCAACTGCTTCTTCGTCTAAATCATTTGTTGTTAAGTTTACAGTAATGTCGTTAACCGTTATATTAATATCCCCTTTTGCGTTAACAGCAGAAGGGGGGGGAGCAGAATAATCTATAGGGGCGGGTACCGGTGTAATCCCTGCAAATCCGTCGAAGCCATTAGCCCTACCTACAAGTGCAGTGTTCTGTGCATAATTACCGGCACTTTGCACATGGTCATTGCTGATAAATCTCTTTACGGCACCGAAAAATCCGCCATCCGCATGAGCGCTAACCCCTAAATATTCTCCAGCCTGACGCCATAACTGCAGCGCAGGGCCTCTCCTTGCAGGTGACAGCGGAATAATTGCTTCTGGCCCATCCTCTGCTACCAATCCTAAATGAGGTCGCGTGAGAATGCCCCCGGCAGCATGTTTTGTAAAACGACCATACATATTATTTGCAGCTGCCTGACCAGCAAACGCCCCCAATCCCGCACCTACTGCGGCACCAACAAGTGCTGTCACAGGAGTTAAGAGTCCGGCCCCAACAAGTGCTCCACCTGCTGCCCCGGCTAATGCTCCACCTGCTATAGAGCCCAATGTAGAGCCTAGCTCTTTTATTAGTGTTTGCTTTTTATCGCTTGACCCAACTACTTCAGCTGCGGAAGCGAATAAAGCTAAAGGTACGGCTACCCTAGATAAAGTTTTAGTTATTGTGCTAAACCTTATGGATAGGTTTTTTGCCTCATGAGCTATTCTGCGGACCCTTTCCGCATCTTCTATCGTGCTGGTTTTAGCTATTTTTTTCTCATAGTTCTTGTGAATTTTATGAACAGATTTTTCATACCCACTTCTTGTGGACTCAAGACCCACAGCCGCATATTCTGCATTATTACCAACACCTTGTACGCTGTCGTTACTAAAGAAACTTTTTACCTTGCCCCAGGAACCTATTGCAATATTTTTCATACTCCCGAAAAATCCGCCATCCGCATGAGCGCTAACCCCTAAATATTCTCCAGCCTGACGCCATAACTGCAGCGCAGGGCCTCTCCTTGCAGGTGATAGCGGAATAATTGCTTCTGGCCCAGCCTCTGCTACCAATCCTAAGTGAGGTCGCATGAGAATGCCCCCGGCAGCATGTGCGGTTACAGGTGCCGCTGCGATGCTTGGCGTTGGAATAGTTGGCTGGGCAATCTTTACAGACTGCATACCGACAGCGAAGTTATTCATCAGCGTTGCACCCCAGGATGTTGCCCGGTCCACAATACCTGCAAATGGACTGTAAACCTGACTATCTAACCAACCAGACATACTCATCCCGGCACTGTCCCTGCCGTTGGCAAAATTAATCATCAAATTACGGCCCCAAGAGTCTGCCCGGTTAACAATGTCTGCGAACGGCTGATAAACCTGACTTTCCAGATATGCGCCAGTATTCATGCCCTGTCCTGTAGACACTCCGGTACTGGCTGCAGCAGGTGCCGGTCTTGCGGCATCAACTGTCTTACCACCGGCCCATTTTCCTACAGCATAGCCGCCTATGCCGCCAACAATGCCGCCAAGTGCTCCACCTATTGCCGTCCCTATGCCGGGGGCAATGACAGTTCCAATGGCAGCCCCTATCTTTGCCCCAGTAGCGCCACCAGCCCAGGCGCCGGCCATCCCCCCGCCAGCCTGGGCAGTAGCTTTTACCTTGTCATCTGCTTTGGATATACCATATGCTTCTACAGCTAGGGTAAGGGGTAAGGCGGCTTTGCTAGCCATTTTGCCAATCCCGGAAAATACCTTACCAGCCTTCGCCATGGCCGATGCTGTCTCAACTGCAGCAGGGGCAGCCTTCGCAGCAGCATTAGAAGAAATAACAGCCTCCGTCGTACTTATCGCCGCCTTATTATCTCCCAGACGTGGCAGGCCAAAGCGACCTCGAATATCGCCCATCCCTGCCGTCAGCGTTTCCTTGACAGCCCCAACGCCTTGCAGCGCTCTCTGTCCCGATTCCTTAATCTTGCTTAAAATACCAGTCCCAGGCCCGGGTAGTTTGCTAAAAACTTTCTCTAACTCATTGTATTGTCGCAACCTTCCGGTGTTTTGCAGAGATACTACCTTATCCCGGCTCTCAACCCTAGTCAGATCGATATTATCCCAGAATCGCTTGCCTGCAGGCTTATATCCCGCAGGCACATGCGCAGGAACACTTGCATTGAATAAATTTTCGGTTGCTGTAGCCGACTTGCCAGTTATTGTTCCAATTGCAGCAACTCTGCCTTCGGTCGCCGCTACTGACTCCATTGCACCTGTTGCTCTTCTTGCATTAATTTTCCCGACTGCCAATTTAACTCCCTTATAAGCGGCCTTGCCAGTACCCAGGCCGGTGCGTAATACCATGCCCCCGCCAAGTAGACTGGCACCCATAGCAAGACCGGCAGCTCCGGTAACATTACCATGCAAAAGCGCATCCACAGAACCTTTCGCCATTCCGCCCAGGGCAGTTATCCACGCTCTCATTGCAATCTCGGCAAGCTTGGTAAATACCTTTTCAGCCTGCTTACCGCCGTCACCAGAAACCCACTCATCCATACCCGCCATCATCTGGTCAAGCACGTAAACAATCTTGTCGCCCCAATTCATTTTCTGGAATGCCTTATCCTCAGAGAGACGATTAATAAAGCCTTCAACCTTTTTAGCAGCATTATCCGTCGCCTTGGTAATTTTAGGCATCATCTTTTCGGAAAATTCAGCTGCGCCTTCTGCAAGTCTCTTAATTGTAGGCAAAAACGGTAGCATTGCAGATATTTGTAAGGTTTCAATAGCGCCTTGAAACTGTTCGATCGCTCCCGCAGCATTGTTCATCTTCTCTTTAGCTACATCAAGAGCAGTTACTTTACTCATTTCCTCATTGAACTTTTTGACTCCATCAGCACCCTCTTTATAGAGGATATTGGCTGCTCTAATAGCATCTGAGCCAAACATAGTTTCCAAATATGCCATGCGCTGCTGATCCGTCAAATCCTTCATAGAGTTGCGCAAAGTGCCCGCAATACTATCTAAAGATTTTAGCTTTCCTTCGGCGGTAAAAAACTGATTTGCACCATCTGCGGTCAACATGCCAAGCTTTCTAAATAGTTCTATCTGTTCCTTAGTCCTCGGCTGTAGATTCGAGAGCATAGTTTTTAAAGATGTCCCGGCATCCGATCCTTTTAAGCCGTTTAGCGCAAATAGGCCCAGCGCGCTATTCGTGTCCCTAAATATCATACCTATTCCTGCAGCAACAGAAGAAACCGCAGCCAGCGAATAGCGCAGTTCTGCTACTGTTGTGGCAGACCTATTTGCCGTACCTGCCAATATGTTTGCTGCCTCAGCAGGCTTTATTGCATCGTCTTTGAAAGCATTGAGAGCTGTAGACATAATTTCAGCTGCATCCGCCAGCCCCAGTTCTCCGGCAGTGGCGAGATTAAGCGCAGCCTCCAAACCACCGGCCCTTACTGCAGCCGGGGTTAAACCTGATTTTAAAAGCTCCTCAATACCCTGGGCTGCCTCCAGTGCGTTATATTTTGTATCGGCACCCATTTTCATAGCTAGAGTTTGCATTTCCGCCATTTCTTTAGCTGACAATCCAGATAGTGCTTTAATGCTTGACATTTGCGCCTCAAAGCTAATGGCTTTACTGAGTGAATTTGCAGCCAGTATACCCGGACCCAGGGTTGCCGCACCTAAACCAACCATACCAAGAGGGCTACTCAGAGTACCAGTTATACGATTTACAACCTTACTTACCTCATCTTTTGCCTGTATCGTAACCGTCCAGGCTCTGGACGTCATATTCCGGAGGGTACTGCCTACCTGCCTGGCTTTCCAAGTAACCATATCCATCAGCGTAACCTTCGGCTCGGCCGCAAAGTTATCCAGCTTCCTGGCCTCACTCATAGCCCTAGTAAGCTGCCCGAAAAGCTCACCACGAAGTTCTGCAACAGGTCCGGCCCGCACACCGTTCAGGGCGGCTAGGGACGCCTTTGCCTTAACAATCTCGTCAATCAGAGGCCCCTTCATACTGGCCACTGCCTCAAACTTACCCTTATCTAAAGCATTGAGTGCCGTATTCATGCGGCTAACTACGGAAGATACCTTGTCCTGTGCAGAAATAACAGGGGCAGCCGTCTCTAGGCTCAGCCTCTTAATCAGCGAATCAGCTTTAAGGACCTGGCTAGTCAGATTGTCCCTTACCCGCATCATCGGCTCAATTTTTGCCTGATTCAGAGACTGGGCTGATTGGCGGGTGCGCTGCAGGCTCTGCCCAAACTTTTCTACAGTTCCCCTTGTTCTACCCAGAGCTGACCTCATTCGGTCCTGCATTTCCACCACCAGGTTTAATCGGTAATACTCTTGCTCAGCCATCTTGCTGCCCCTCCTTTCTGCGCCGGTTTTCTTCTTCGATAGCCAGTTTCGTGGACTCAATAAGAAAGATTTGCTCCCCGCGGGGCTTTTGCCAGAACTGGCCGGGGGTCAGCCCCTGCCTTTGGAACATAAAATGCAGCAGGTAGGCCAACCCTCCACGCTTTATTAGTTTTTTACTTCTTCCAGTTCAATTCCGAATCCGGAAAGATCCAGAACCGCGTCACCCAAAGCCGCCAGTTCACCTGCCAGCAGCATCTTCTTAAGCACACCTTCCGCACTGCTGGCCCGGTATTTCTCCAGCAGTTTCGGGTGATCCCATTTAGGTGATATAGTAGCCACAGTAATTAATTTACACTGGAACGCCTCATCATCCAGTCTCTCCTGAATCCTGCCACGCTTTTCCGACCGGAAAGTACATTCCTCACGCAGGGCAAATACCTTCTGTCCCTTCAAACCCCGTAGTTTAACCGGAATACCTAGCCTATTCAGCGGGTATACTTTTTCCGGCACATCTTCAGCATCAAGCATTCTCTGGAGAATCTGCTCTTCAGTTAGTTGATCAAAATCCATCAGTTTTTACCCCCTATTCTCAAATACATTAGCAATTGGGTCCAGCGGTTCCCACTCTTCAAAAGTGAAAGCCAGTTCTTCCGGGCAAACATTGCCAGCCTCCCACTCCACAAGCTGCAACAAGTCAAAAATGACATTTTTAAGCCGGACTCGCTCAAATCCGAACGCCTCAGGGTCATCAGTCTTGCTGATTAACTCGGTACGGGTCGTTACCGCCCGGTTGTCCAGAGTAACCGCCTGATTAAGAGTAGTCATCCGGCTGGTTACCTTAAAACCAGAAATAGTCCCTGTACCCTTTAAGCCAGTTACCTTGTGGCGAACCCATCTGTCCCCTGAAAGTTTTAATTCTTGCTTTTGGATTTCCACCTTGGCCGACATTTTATTAAAGTTAGTCAGCCACTCGCCGTTTTCATATACTGCACCATAAGAGCCATTTATGGTGCGAAAACTATCCAAAGCCGCCATTTAAGCTTCACCCCCTTAATTACTCATGATAATGCCGGTGCCAAAGATCTGCTCCATGTTGTCAACAATGTAGCAGTACCACTTGAAGTAAAATTGGTCTGCGCCGGCCAAAGACTGCAGGTCGGGGTCAACGTATACATCAAAGTCATTCTTGATAAGCCGGCCCTTGTTTAGCGTTTCGAAATATTTCTTTATGGCAACTATAACCGCGACCTTACCATCCTCATCATTAATTACCTTGCCAATATAGTCATTACGTCCGGCCTTCTGTAAATCTGTGTCAATGGCATCCATGATCCGGATTGCTTTCACTTTCTTCCACTGGTTGTTTTGACCGGTACGCAGGCTGGTCAAGGTATTGATACCCTTCTCAATTTTCACTTTTTCCCCGTCATGCACCAGCACAATGGTCCCGGACTGTATCGCTGAAATAATCTGGTTGTTCGTCAGCCGGGGAATAACATCATCAAACGGAGAATCGGCGTATGTTAAGCTTTCCATCATTTGCTGGCCGCAAGCCTTACCAGCCACCCAGCAAGCCACCTGCGCGCTGGAAAGATTGGTCCCGTCAAGATTGGCACTGGTGCCCACGTTTAGCACGCCCTCATAATTAAAGCCCGCTGATCTGGTGTTGGCAGTTGCAATATCAGCGTCATCTGCTGCCTTTCCGCCCATACAACATACTGTCTTTTTGCCTTCTCCGCGCAGGCGCTCCACCCATGCTTTTACTGACGTTTGAAGAGAAGCGTCTGTAGTCCCGTCAAGGACAAAGGCATTGAATTGTCTGGCCTCAAAAGCCGTCAGGGCATCAATATAATGAGTATTTGTTATAGTGGCCACTCCGGCACTGCCGCCAGTGAGAGGTTGACTAACTATTGCTGCCAAAGTCCCGTTGCCTGCTGCTTTCTTTACAGCATCAATCCACTTGTTGCCGGAGTCATTGTTTATGGCTGCAATGGCATTATCCACGCCGCTGGCTCCCTTGGTGAAAGTAAAGGTATATAAAATTTGGGTGCTTTTGTATAGGACAATATCCTGCTTGTTAGCATCAACGGGATTGGCCCGCACCGTTACCTTAAATGCCCAGTCTGACTCATACCTAGTAATCAAGTCGATGACATCTACAGGAGTCACAGTTGTATCTTTGAGCGTAATAATACCCTTTGCCTCGCTACCGTCCACCAGGCGGTATCCCAAGACTGTATTGCACCCTCCCAGCAGAGCAAGCCGGACGCAGGTATAGGCCGTAAGATTCACTGCCACAGCAGTACCATAGGTGTCTATAAGCTCTTTTTCACTGGTAATCTCAACAACTTGTTTCTTTGGACCCCAGTTCGCCTTTACCGGCATGGCTAGAATTCCCCGTGCACCCGGAGTGATAGAGGCCAGCGCTGCCGCCTCAAAATTAACGTAAAATCCTGGCCTTACCTTGGCCTCTGTCAAACTCCACGCGCCACCCGCCATATTACCTCACACTCCTTATTAAAAAATTATTAATAGCATCCTGAACCTCAGCAACAGTTAACTCTTCAGCTGCATTTCCGTGCAAAGCACCGGCAACCACTTCCGGCATGACTCCAAAGATGGTCATGGCATTAGCCATCAATTCATCACGCGGGTACTTATCTTCTTGTGGTTGTACTTTTTCCGCTGAAATTATTTCTTCCTTGGATTCGAACATTTTCATACCTCCTATTGAATATTCCCTGTGCCAAGCAATTCCTTGAGAATTGGCGCTTCCCGAATTGGCCTTCTGACTATTCTGGACAGAGTTAGGGTTATTTGCCCTCTAGCCAGGGGATCACTCTGGCAGTCCCCCTTAACATCATCCACAGTCATATACTGCCTGGTGGTGAGATCCAGCGGTATTTTGACAGCCTTGGTCATTTCCTGCACTATAGAAACGACCGCGTTAATTTCTTGGCCGGAATTTGTCCCTAATACATGCCCTGCCAGAGTCTTGCGCACTTTTAGCGCTACAGCACCGAGACTTTCCCCCGGCTCTTGAATACCGGCTATCCTCCATAAAATCGCAGGCCTTTTATATCCCAGCGGCCACCGGCTACGGTAAACAGTCCATGCTTCACCCAGCAAAGCCTCTGTCCAGATCGCCAAGGTCTCCAGCCAGGGATCGTTTTCTGCCTCGGCCACGGACACCGGCTGCAGAGCCATGACAGCAAATCGCAGGCCCCTGGTGATAGCGTCCCATCCATCATCAACAAAATCAGCACCGGCATTACCAAGATATACACAGGAAAAAACCTCACCGTTCTCTGTGGTTAGCAATTGTTTATCTAAAGCAGCCACCACCAGAGACACCATCCCATCAACACCCTGGAATGATGTGCGGGAGAGGTAAGGCCAAACCTCCATAATTCGCCGGAAGTTAGTCCATGGAGTGTCTTCAACTTCCGCCCCCTGGCGTATAACCAGATAAGGTTTTGGCGTTTTAGCATTAGCCGCATGCGGCTCATACACACGCTCCTGGATTTTGGATATTTTATTGATTAGTTGCTGCCTGATTGCTGCCCGCATTGTTTAGTCCTCCCAGTAATCCAGTATATTTTTCCGGATGCGAGGTATATGAACATCTATAGCAGGGGCTATGATCGGATGAGCTTTCATCCCTGGATGAAGGACCTCATTAACTGGGTGAGGAGCACCGGTCCAAAACAAAGCTTTTTTATCTTTGGGAACAATTTTATAAGGTTTCCCTTGCGGACCATGGATTCCGGTACCCGTTTCAAGATATGAGCCATATTCCTTGCCATGGGCAAGATATAAGACAATTTCTTCTCCATGATCTTCAACCCCAGCGTGGATGCCCTGACGTGCATGGCCGGTACGATCAACCCAGGAAGCGTGTTCCTTGGCATAACTTTCAAGTAGCCCCGTGAAACTTTGCAGCAGGGCATAGAGGCCGACTATTTTACGTTCGGTATGTTCGATTGCTTTATCACCAAACCCCATAGGAATCAACTCTCTTTTAATTGACCTTTAAATAACCATCTCCAGTTCTGCCTGGTACCCGACCACCTGCCCCTGGACCCTTTGCGGATATACCGACTTGATAACAAAAAAGCCCATGTCCGGGACTTCAAATTCATCCCGGACATGGGAGCCTGCCCGCAGATCCGCCTGCCAATCTGCCAGCAAAGCCCAATCATGAACAAGCTCCTTAGTGCCTACCAAATGTGATTCAATCCTATTTCCATTTCCATTAACCTGAAAAATCCGGACGACAAGAGAACCTACCTGAGATGGGATATCATTAAAATATCCATTCGCTTCGACCTTTTCCGTCCGGTTGATGATGATGGTTACAGGATTCTGATTGATTGACCAAATAGTATTTTTGCGCCTTACCGTCACCAGGTCCATTAGATGACCTCCGGTTTACTCAGTTTCAGAATAGCGCCGGACAAAACCTTGCCGCCGGCTGTCGCTGTGCCCAGAGAAGCATATTGGCTTGCCATGGTTACAGCATGGGACAGTTGATCTTTCAATGATGTCAAATCATACTTTTCTTGACCCACGCTGTAGCTCTCGATATCACCTTGCAGCAGGCTGGCTTTAATAATCCAACCCTTGCTGGCTGCCTGATAAACATTGTCGGCTTCGGTTAGTAGCTCCTCAAGTTCCGAGTTTAGAAACCTGGTGTCGGTGTCTGTACCTCCGGCAGGAATAGTCTCATTCAAATATTTTCTAAGCCTGGTTAGCAGTTCCGGGGTAGGCGTCATTATCAGCACCGCCTTTCTATAGTCTTAAGCCGGTAAAGTTAGTTCTTCTACGGCATTGGCGGGGGAGGCAATTACACCACGGCGAGCCCTGCCCACCATGGCGTTTTCCACTAACCGCGTTATATCAGCACCGGAAGCATCGACACGCAGGTCATGCTTAACTAATTCCCGGAAATACTTTTGCCCCTCAATAAGGTATGCCTTAGTTGTACTAACCCCGGCATATTCGTGGGTTTTTCCTCCAACCACCGTACTCCAGCCATCATAGAATATGAGTGTATCAATTTGGCTAATGGCTGGATAAATTGTCCCACCAATCTGCATACGCTGCAGGCACTCCTCAATATCCCACCGCCGGCTGGAATGAGCCAGCAGGATATTGGGTCGTCGCGGACTTCCTGTGTCTGTATTCTTGTCCTGGGATGCATGAATCAACCCGGCCTTTATGGTGTTGCGGTAATTCTCCAACAGTGTACTACCCGTAGTATCCGCTGCGGTTTTGTTCTTAGCGGCATAAGCAAATTCAATAACAGGATATAGGTGAATATGGTTCAAGAGTGCATTATATGCCTCACCGAAAGCCCGGTTGGCTTCGGCCATTTCCCAAGTTTTATCGTATAGCACCATATCCTCGGTCCACTGCAGGCCGGTAGCATGCGTAATGATGGGTACCGTATCCTTGGTACCGATTTTGCGGGTACCAAACTTGACTTCTTCAAGTTCCATATGCTCCAAAAAAACCACCCGGACACCTGTGAAAGGTGCCACATCAACAAACTGAGTAAAATTTGCATCCTCAACCTTACGGTAAATAGGGGAGTAGAGCAGGGGAATACTCTCACGGCCCAACTCCAGGTCAATAACAGATTTCTGTATAATGTTTTCCAAACCGGTAGGGGTGGTGAGCATTTCACCCATGGGCCTGGTCAGTCCAAAGACTTCCATCTCACCGTTAACAATCTTCTTTTTGACCGTCCTTATTTCACCGCTGGGGGAAATATACGGTACATCCACCTCAACGGTCTGCTTGCGGCGTTCATTCTTTAGAATATCACTGCTTATAATCCTCAAAGCATTCCACCTCCATTAATGGGCCAGGACCTGCGGCCCAAGCTTAAACCAAATGACATTATTAGCATCCTTTGCCTGGGTCACCCGACCCACGGGCCGGTTTTGCGGGTTTCCGCTGGCGTCGTTATTAGGTGCTGTGGTTAAAAGACCGGTATTTAACCAATAAATCTTGTCACCCATAGCAAAGGCATCTGCCTCAGTAATCTGATTGGTTTCATATTCCGCAGTCTCAATATCCAGAATCACTTCCGCCGGCACCATACCAGCCGGAACAGTGGCACCTTTAAAACTAATTACCTGGCCGTCTGCATCAGTTTCCATAGACTGTACAGCCAAACCAAAGAAACCGTCCAATAAATAGAAATTACCCTGCATAATGACCGTGCTTACCGGCACACTTATCTTCACGGATTTACCCCCACTAACTTTTCTACCCACGATTCTTACCTCCTTAGCTTATAACTTGCACCACCGGCTGTGAAACCGGCTTGCCGGCTGATAGCACCTGCGGCCCCGGCTGCTGCGCCGGCAAGTTTTTGACTATGCCCTGGCGGCTGACGGGGCGGTTTTCAAATTTCCCGACAGTACCATTACTCACAAAGGATTGGGATTGGGGATTAAACCTGACCACAGAACTCATATATTCACCTTCCTGGTTACCAGCATGCCGCCGGAATCTTTTGTACTTTGCACGCTGCCGGTATAAGCAGGACGATCAGTACGCAGCTTGCTAATAGCATCTTTTAACGCCGGATCATTCAATGCTTTGTCAATTTCTCCGGCCACCTGTTCTTTAGTAGCATCTTCCGGCACAGTTAGTATTCTTCTAACCAAAGACTGAGCAATTTCTCCGCTGACTTTTTCCTTTACAACCTGGTCAATCAATTCAGCTTGACTGGCTTTTTTCTTCTCCTCCAGGGATGCATAAGCTTCCTTAGCCCGTGCTAATATATCCATCTCACCGGTGATTCCCAGGGCCTCCCGGACCTTTTCCAGCAATTCCTCGTTATTTTTAATATACTGTAGCCATTTTGCATCCAATTCACCAGCCAGAGAAGAGACTGTCCAGCCCATTTCGCCGGCCAACTGCCCCATGGTAATCTCCCGGCCATGCAGCATTTTTTTCAACATCGCAATCAGTTCCTGAAAATTCAAGGTTTCTCCACCTCCAATAATTTGATCCATTTCTCCAACAGCCACAATGCGGGTGGGCATCCCGGCCCTGTCCAGGGGTGTCCAATCAATGGACATGGGCAAATAATCAACTACTTGCGTTTCCCCGGCGACCTTCACAAGCTTCGGGACCCCGAAAATAGAAACCTGGTTCACACGTTTTGACCTGATCCAACGTTTTAGGTCATTGGCTGCAGCATCTACTACGCCACGAAAATATCCCTTGCCATCCTTCCAAATTGCACCCACCCAGTGGGTTACCGGTGGCTTAAATTCGCTGTCCACGTCTTCAGGTTTCTGGTGCCCCAAGAAACCTGATAATGTTTTTTCCTGAACATGCTTAACAATTGCTTGTATAGCTTCCGGTTTGTAGTTCCAACCACGTTTAGATCTGCCGGTTGGAACCTCAACCACTACTTCCAGCGGATCTTCGTCATCATTTTTAAGGGTTGTCAAATCCACCCCAGATGCCAGCGGTACGTCCTCCGGTTTTATTTCACCGGAAATACCGGCTTGGAGATAAACCACAGCATCATCATTGCCGGCCATTTCTCCCACTGGCCGGGGTAACCAATATGCATGCACAAATTCACCCCCCTGTAAAATTGACAAAAAAATAAAAGCCCTTTAAAAGGCTCTTACTCACTGTTTAAACAGCTTTTAAAACATACGATTGTTATTATTTAAAATTAATAAATAGTTCCTTCCGGCAAATCCTCATCATCGTCCTCAAAAAGTATTTCATCACCAGAAAACTCTAAATCATTAAATAATTCATAGGCCAATAACTTAAGTGCTATTGGATTTTTCAATAAATCCCGGTAATAAGATGGACCGGTGGGAGTTGCATCCACTGGAATGTGGTATTTCTCTCTTATGGATGCTCCTATGCGTAATAGCACAACAGCAAATTCATCACCAGTTATTTCACCATTATTCCATACAATACTCACCCTGCCTGCATCAGGCACATTTTTAGGTATGCCGGTAATAGTAAATATCATATTGCTGCCATCACCCCCAAGATAAAGTTGACATACTCCTTGTCCGACCAAAGATTATTTGCTTCAAAAAAAACACCTTCAAGGCCCATTGATAATATCTCGTAAGCTTTACCCTTATAGTCCTTGCCCATATAGGGGTTAGTAAATTTATCTCTTCTGGCAACCTCGTCAGGCCCATAATTTAAAGCTGTTAGGTCTTTCAATTTTTCCAATAAATATCCGGCTGTGCGCCGCTCATAAAACTGTTGCTCCATAGTAAGAATGCTCTGCACAACAGTCTCCATCCTATGTCCCATCTCATGTAGAGCAACCTGCTCCATTTCAGCTACACTATTACCTCTCAACGCTATCTCAGTCGGCTTATACCAACTGTCACCTGGTTTTCCAATGGCCCTTCTATGATAACCGCGCCTAACCTTTTTAGCCAATAACTCTGTAGCATTGGACATTTTATGCCAATCAGAGGGTAAATGCCTACTTATTTCAGCTATAGCCTCTCTGGCCATCTTATTACTTCCTTTTGCCCACATCTGATTGCCTGTATTGCCAAGTGGCCTAACCTCACCTAATACTTCGGTTACCAGATTTCTTAATTTCATCTTTTCTTTTTGCTTATAATATGCTTCTTCGGCAGCTATTAATTCGTTCTCAATATGTGACCATTTCTCTTTGGCACGCATTGCACGTTTTAGCTTTGCTTCAAGATTAAGCACCTTATCACGTAAATCTTTATCAATCTTTCGATATTCAGCCAATCTTACCTCAATCTCTGAGCTAATCATGCTGCCAACGTCAATAACATCCAGATCGCTTTTTACCCCTTGTACAATTCTATTCTTAACCTTATCATGCCAATTTTCCTGTTGAGAGTTATTCAACTTTAATTCAACTTTATAAGTTTCACTATACCACTTTTCCAATTTTGGATCAATGCTAGGATTATTCCGCCACCGTTTAAGCCTGGCAACAAACTCCTCCGGTTGCTCATGCACAGCCACGATAGTGCAAATACAGTTTGGGTGCGGATAGCTGGGTTCATTTCCTGGGGCGTACACCCCCCGGCCCAGGCCCTCATCATGGTCGGCGTAGGCATTACAGATATCATTCAAAGAATGAGAGCGGCTTAAAATCCATTTCATTCCTTGGTAGCTTGGCGAAGCCCGGGCTGATTCGATAGTGCCATTCCAATATGCTTTGCTGGTTTCTGTCCTGGCCAATCGCAATGCCTCATAGCACATATCATTAGGAATTCTGCCTTCCATCCTGGCCATCATTTGTGGGTAATCAATGGCAAGAGTGCGGGCACCCTTACGCACGTACTTTTTCAGCAGTTTGGCCGTATCAACAGCACTCTGGCCGGTGGCTACAGCCTCCTCAAGTATGGCTTGGATATCCTCTCTGGCTTTTTCACCTTTCTGCCATATGCGGTCAGATAGCTTCAATCCTTTTACATTGTGATGCCACATAGCCTCAACAGCCCGTTTGTTGACATGAAAAAAAGACGCCCTAATATTATCATCAATTTTTATCCCGGCATCTTCCAAAAGCTTAAAAGTAAGTCCGGAGGACATACCGGAGCCAGCTTCAACTGCGTCTTTTATATCCTGCTTTAATATACCACTTAACCCGTCACGGAACTTATCAGCTTCCTCCCGCAGAGCTTGCTCTACTTGCTTTAAGTGTACTTGCTTTAAAGGAGTAAGCCTATCCGAAACACTGGCTGCCACTCTATCTGCCAGCCTTATATATAGGCTGCGTATCTGTGGGTCCTGGCGCTCCCGAATAGCAATAAACTTTTTCCTGGCCTCCAGGGCGAACCTGACATATGCGCCGGCGGCATCCTTAGTTTGGGTTATTTCATCAGCCATTATTGATTACCCCCGGCCAATTCCTTATCAATCTTAGCCTTTTGTTCGTCCAGGAACTGGGAGTCCTCCAACCGCATCTTTTGCAGTTTGGTTCTCATAAGCTTCTCACGTTCTCCAGGTATTTCCGGATCATCGTTAATGTAATTATTCATGGTGTTGATATACTGTTTTAAAAATTCCACAGCGGCTTCTTCGCTGATGATTTCTGCTTCCATAGCGGTCTTCAGGGCTGTGGTCACTTTATCCAGAACTTCGGCCACTTCTTTTTCATCCCTGGGATTAACCTCATCCCACTCCAGCACAGTGGCATAACTGCCGGCTTTTTTATTTCCGGCCATGGCCGTCATGGCCAGCACCATACGGGCCAACCGCTGCCAACTCTCGGTAAACTGCTCACGTTTACGGGCAATCTTCCTGACCAGAATAGGCATTTGTTCCTTAACAGAACTCAGTGAACTGGGAGTATGCACACCAAAAGCAAATTCCGGTGTTTCCGACGCATCAACAATGCAGTAAAACAGGAATTGTAAAAGCTGCGTGGCATCTCCAATGGCACTTTTAACCTCAATAAATTCGGCGTCTTCATCCTCACTGAATAAAAAGAATTCATGACCATCCAAGCTTATGGTGCCTCCCTGGCTGGCAAAAGCATAGGGATCTGTAACACCGAAATTGTTGCGTAAAAAACCGGCAATATCCTTAAGCTTAAATTTTAAGCGCGGCGTACTATGCATTTTGCTGCCCTGCAGCGCGTGCAGCAAAACATCATGGTAAGCTTTAAAAAACGGCTCAATTGGCTCAAGGTCGCTCTGGCCAAATTCTCTGGTATCGTCGCCTTCGTTCTTAAAGTGGACGATAGGTATAAATCCCCATGGATTATCTTCTTCCATATAGGCTGCCTGGTCCTGTGGAATATCACCGGTTATTTGGATTATTCTTTTGGTAGCTGAAATTCTTTGTGACACCAGCGATCTTTTGGCGTTATCCTGATCATCAAGCCAATCATGGGCCGCCTGAATGACGTATTCTCTAACCAGATTATTATTCAGCGGGTCCCTGATGACCTGTACCACCTGTTCCGGTGGTAGCATATTAAAAACCAGCCTGACCTTCTGTTCCGGATAGAGGGTTTGTTCCTGGTTTTCCTCCCTGGTGAGCCAGACAAACCAGTCACCATCCCGCAAAGTGTTACGGTGCACATGCAACATCCGTGAAGTGTTATTGCTAAAAAAGTTGTCCAATACATCCTGGGCCGTGTCGTCCACAGATTGAAACCTGGGCACGCCCATAAAGCCCACCGTGGTATTGATTATATTCCTGGCGAACCCGGCACCCAGCTTATACTTGTCATCCGTATTTTCATACAGCGCCCGGGCCTTGGCATAATCAACCCGGCTGGAATCAAGCTTGTAGGCCGAAAAATATGAACCAACCCGTAATGCCCAATATGAAGTAAACATACTAAAAACGTTCCGAAGCTTTGAAATCTCACCGACAGCTCTTTTAAGCCATGTAGCCTTTTTCATTCAACTCACCCATATATCCGAAGTTTTTTAAATACATTCAGCAAGCCCTGGTCAACCTGTTGTTTAGATCTGGCCAGAGTTCGGCATGCTTCCAGGGCATCCGGCCCATCATCATGGGCCGCCATGGGAAATTGCCTGAGTTGCTCCAAAAGACGCTTATGCCGGATGTTAAATTTAATGTACCTGTTTTTTATATCAGGCTGCAAAGTCTGGATTCGTCCATATTTATCGCTGGTTTGATTTACCTCCTCGATGGGGAGGTAAATACCGGCTTCAGCGCTGCGCCTGGCCAATTCTTCTTTTAAAAACCATTGAAACTGGTTTGTCTCACAGCCGAATTGGAAATATCCCCGGCCAAATGTCAGCTTCAGCCAGCGTTCCTTTTCCATAATGTCTTCGATGATCCTGTCCGGGTGGCGTCTTTCGATATCGGCATCAAGCACATACATATAACCGGTCTGGCCATCCTTGACCAAAGTAATGATTGTGGAAAAGTCGCTTTTCTTCTTCTTGCCCTTGCCCCCCAAAGAGGGGTCAACAAAGCCAAAGAAACGGAAACGTTTTTCCCTGAAATCAATGGCAGCCTCGTTATAATATTCGAACCACTCTTCGTTGAACAGGCAGTCTTCTGGATTAATAGGCTCGTTTTGTTCCTCAGAGTTAAAGCTGGCTTCACCCTCAGAAACCCGCATCACCATAAGAGCATAATAGGAAAGCTTATCTTCCCATAAAACCCGGGTACCTTTTAGCATTTCATCTTTAGTGGCCTCAAAAAATGCCCTGGCATCTTGCTCCCGATTTTCATTGTCCAGATCAATATAAATGTCTTCCCATTTTTCCCACAGGTCTTTGCGTTCGGACCAGGAGATGATCGCCCGGTATTTTACTGACTTATAGGCCGGATTCTTAAGCACCTTGGAAAGAAGGGAGTCGTAATGCAAAATGGTGCCGATGTACACAATATCAGTGTAGTCGTCACCAGCCTTACTCACTGCTTTAAAGAACCAATTTTCCAGCTTCTTTCTTTGTTCCGGCGTCCGGACATTATCATCGTTTTCAATATCATCCAATACAATCAGCCCAGGCCGCCAGTTTTTATGGCGTCGGCCCCGGATTTTCTTACCGCTGCCGATGGCCTCAATCTTCACATCCGTGGAGGTCATCAGTACATCTTCACGCCAGGCTTTCTTCCCTTGAAGGTCTCCGAAATCTTCCCTGATGGCCAGGTTCTCTTCCAATTCCCCCCGGATATCTGACAAGAATCCCTGCGCCTGATCGGATGAATCTGACAGTATCAGTATATAGGGCTTATATTCATAGACTATGGCGTGCAAGGTATCCTTAAAGGTCAGGTTGGTACTCTTGGCGTGGCCCCTGGGTGCGGCCACCGCCCGGCGGCAGCCTGGCAACCGCCGGATCTTGGCCACCGTTTTCTCTGTCAGCTGCAGTATCCCTTTAAGCACGCCTTGTTGCCAAATCCGGTCTAACTCCCGGTGAAATTCAGGAGTTTCCCGAGTGAAATAATGATGAAGATAAGCCCTGCCAAAATACTCTAGATCCATGGCCCCGAGCTTTTTCCTCAGCCCGTCCGAACCAATAAGCGGAGCCTCAGCCTGATAAGATTTCCATAGTTCCAATCTTGCCGGGCTTGAATCTCGTTTTACATACTCTTCAAAAAGCATTCTGGCTTCATCGTTTTGCTGCTTCTCATGGCCGTGCCTACGTTTTTCATTTTCCTCCATGGCCTCATACAGCAGTGAAACGATATCAGCCTTGCGGCCTTTTTTCATCACATATAAATACCACCTATCAATAGATTTTTGAAACGGCAGCTATATTTTTTTTAACCCTAACGCTAAAACGATACCATAGGCAATGGCATTTCCCAGCCCATGCAAAAATTCCGGGTTTTGCAGTGCAGCAGCATTAGCGGCGGAGTCAATAAACAAATTCTCAAGCAGCACTGCCGGCATATTTGTTTCCCTCAAAACATAGAAATTGGAGCGTCTTTTTCCACGGTCACGAAATCCGAACTTTGCCATATACGCAGCTACTTCATTATGGATAGCATCCTGATACTTGAGAGCCAGTTCGCTGGGATGCGTGTACACATGGGATTCAAACCCGGTACCGCCGCCGGCATTTTCGTGTACCGACAAATAGAAGTCTGCCTTAATGTTATTGGCATACTTCACCGGCAGCCGCAGCTCATCGCTTGATGTGCTGTTGGGGTTTGTGCAGCTGGGCTGCATGATGTGAACCACGCAGTCATACCCGGCAAGCTGTTCTTTGACAATATTAGCGACATCCCAGTTAACTTTTTTCTCCTGAAGACCATTTACTCCGATGGCACCTGGGTCCTGGCCGCCATGCCCGGGGTCCAAAACAACATTTTTTCTCAATCCTAACATTCCTCCTAATTAGTTTACTATTCAAAACAAAAAAACACCCTACCGGATGAACATGGGTCCTACTACATAACCAACAACCTTCTTGCTGCATTTTGCGGCCATTTTTACAGTGATCACATAATTATATTACCTCAATTTTTTAAACGCTTTTAAACGGTTTTAAACGGGTTTTAAACGGTATTGAAATAAAAGATTTGTACTCTTTTTAGGGCAGGCTTCGCCACCCGGATTTTTCATCCGGTTTCCCCAATACTATAAAAACCATTTACCTGGCATGCGACGAATCAAACATGTCAGATTATCAGGTTTTTTTAATCACACTAACGGCAAGTTCAACAATTCTTGGTTCACCCATCAAGCTGATATTTACCTTAGCCCGGAATCGTCTTGCATCCAGTTTGACAATATGTCCCTCTAGGCCCATTAATGGTCCGGAAATTACCTTTACACTGCCGCCCTTTACAAACACTTCCGACAAACCAAGCGGGTCCCCGTCACGGCAGAGCTTTAAAAACAAGGTGACTTCATTTCCCATGAGCGGTACCGGACGGCTGGTTCCCAATACTCGGATTACCCCTGGTAGATTTCTCATAGCGTAATATGCTGCCGGTGTCATATGTGCTTGCACAAATACATACCCGGGGAACACCACCCGCTCCACATACTGCCACCCTCCTTGCCGTCGCTCTACCATAAGACGCCTGGGCACCACAGCCCTGGCAATATCCTTTTCTTTTACCCGGCTCCTTACGTCTTCCTCGTGTCCGGTCAAACAGTGGATCACGTACCAATGCATGTCTGCTCCTCCCCGGAATCAACCAGACCCTGGCGCTTCTTTTCATTGATGAACTGGCTAACCTGGTGATATAGCTCCGGACGTTCTTTAGCCATGGCGTCAAATATTAGTGCCTTGAATTCCTGCAAACCGGCTTCCTGCTTATCCCGCATCTGCACATCCATACGCTTTTTGTAAGTAGCCGCTCTGGATAGCGCTACCGCATCCTTAATGGTTTTATCCAGTTCCAGGTCATCCCACTGCTCATCCGGGGCAGAGGAGAGGCGGTCAACTAATTGCCGCGCCAGGATGCGCTGGATGACCTCCACAAAATCAAGCTCGGGGTATTTCTCCATTTCCTCTGTCAACCGCTGAAAATTTTCCTGTGCAGCAACTATCATCTGGATATTGGCATTCATCCGCCTGGCGTACCGGTACACCGCCACATATGATATTTCATGTCCCTTATCTTTCAGAAATTCAGATATATCCTGATAGGTAAACTGAACGGGGTTTAATATCATCTGCTCCACAGCGTCCTTCAATTCAGGCGGCAGGGCGTCAATTTTACTCCTTGTGCGCCTGACCATACCATCATCCCCTTATACGTCTACAGCATCATCCGTTTCAATATACTTAACCAACCGGATACCCTTGGCTGTTAATATAACTTCTGTCTCGTTGAACTCGGAGTACTGAATCTCCATTTTGACTTTACTTTCAATATCCCTGGCTTCCAAATACCCTGCCTTTTCCAGGTAGTTTAATGTCTCTATTGTTTCATCCTGCCGCTCGGGAAAAGCCAGTAACAGGTCCGACAGTTTAAACCAGCGGGATTTAAATACCGTGTTAACAGTTCGCATTACTGACCCATTTAAATCAGCAAAGTCTTTAGCGACAATTGTGCTCATAAGCTTTCTTTTTTCCAATACATCCTTATTCATCAATGCACCTTACCTTTCAAGTCCAGCAAAATATCATAGACTCTATCCAGCTTCTTGCCAATATCGGATGTCACATGAACAAAGTCCGTTTTTTTGACAAACTCATCAGTTGCCTTGTCCTTATAATCATAAAATTCCTTCCACAGATCATTTACCACTTTTTCTAAATGCGCATTCGACTGGTCTAGTTTGACACTTATTTCATCGATCCGTATATTTGCTTTATCAATTTTCTCATCCATTTCCAGGATGGACCGATTCATTAGGTATCCAATGACACCAACCACAACGCCGGCTGCCGTCGGCAGCATTACCCACCAATTCACTTTTACACCTCGCTTCCGGGCAACAGTAGGGTAGGGAGGTATTTTAGCCTGCCAGATTTGCCTTTGCATCTTTCAACTGTTTAACTTGTGTCTCAACAGTACTCAATATATATGCCTGCAGATCACCTAAATTTGCTGAAAGCACCTGGACAATATCGGGCTCCAGCGTCTGAAGAATTTCATTGCAAGCTTTTTGACCCAGGGCTAACAATTTAGATCGATCAGCCTTACCGTCTTTTACAGCCTGCCGCAACTGGCCGGCTGCAGTCTGTTCCGTTTTGGTGACAACCTTTTCCGCAGTATCTTCAAGCCTATCAATAGCCTGCCACATCAACTGGGCCTGTGCCTTGTTTTGTATGTGGCTGGTTTCAGCTTTCAGTTTATCCGCCCCTTTTTTAAGATAATATGTTGTGGCAGCTGCACCAAGGGCCACCAAACCGCTAACCACATCCACCATGACTCCATTAACTTGTGCAATTAGTTGTTTCCACACTTCAAATCACTCCTCGTCTTTATTTTGGCCTAAAAAACAAAAACCGGCTTTTGCCGGAATATATCATTTCATGAATATGCATTTCTATTAAAAAATTTCATAAATTTATTTCGCATCAAAATCGAATAAAGATAACTGAACATGTTTACTATTGTTGGGATTTTCTGTTTTTAGTCTTATGCCTTTAACAATTTGTTGTGCTCGTCTTATGGATATACGGTGTTTTCTCGCCAAAGAACGGAGATTATACCCCGTGAACTCCTCCTGTATACGGCGATTTCTAATCTGGCGGTTAATGGAAGTAAGACCTGGGAGATAGAGCATTGAACCTCCAAACTTACTCGCCAGTATTAAAGTGTTTTCCACTCCAATATGTTTTGCAATTGACAAGTATGGTTCCGGCAATTCCTTATAGCTTTGAATCTCCTTTAGCAACTTATTTTTCACTTTTCTATCCTCCCGCCTTCTAAAATATTACCTCACGCAAACTCGGTAATCATCACCATCAACTAAAACAAGGTGACACATCTCTCTGATCCGGGAAACGATACGCTGCCAGTCCAAAATCAGGTTCCTGTCTTTATCCACACTTAGTAAATCAAGTGGTATATTTGATGTAATGATAGTTGGGACCATATTTGAGTATCTGGCATTTATAATTACCAGCAGTCTTTCCACAACCCACTCACTTTCTTTTTCAGCCCCCAAGTCATCCAGGAGAACCAGTTCAGTATTTTTTATCAGTCTAAACCTTTCCTCAGCCTCATTTCTATTGTTTTGAGGTCTAAGTGTGTCCATGAGTTCCGGCACGATGCAGGACACAACCGAAACCATATGAGTTTGAATTAGTTGACTTATTATGGCATATGCTAAATGAGTTTTGCCGGTGCCCGTGGGACCAACTATATATAAGCCATTTTTACCTTCATTTTTTAGTGTTTCAAATTTATCGACATACCTGCGAGATAGATATAATGCCTTTTCCTGCTCCTCATTTCTTGGTATATAATTTTCAAAGGTTTTACTAGCAAATCGGCGGGGAATTTTTGCTATACTAAAAAGTTCTTCTATCTTGTGCCGTCGCTCGGCTAACTCCCGACACTTACACTTTTGGAAATAGCGGATCCCATCTTCATCATATATTATACGACCGCTTCCGTCACATTCACTAAAAGGGCAGGTTCCCACGATTGGCATAGTTGTCGTTTGCATAGTCTGTTTTTTTGATTGCAGTTCTACGACCTCTGCCACGTTTTGCATGGCTGTCACCACCTTGCTGAAGTTTAAACTTGGGCCACAAAGACATGATTCTGGCCAAATGGTCGATCTTGTCCTTCCAGTAGTCATCGCTAAATGCCCAATCTATGCATACCAGCCAATCGGCAACTGACGGAGAATCAACACCGGATAGCATCCATTTAGCTGTTGAGAGCTGCTTTAAGTGCCAGTCCCTGGGGAACTTCGTTACACCGGCCTCTTTTAGTTTATTTTTTAAACACTCCACCAAGTGCTTTTCTTCATCCGTGTATGACCTGCTCTTGATTCCGGCTTTCACCACTTTAAATTTCACCTCCGTGGTTATAATCAAATTCCTTCCATAAATATTAAGCTCTCTTTTTATTGTTAAATAACCTCTTTTTTAAGTGATGAGAAATGAAATTCTTTTTGATAATTGTAACCACGATATTTCTTGTCGCTACCAAAATACATAAGTCAGATACATAATAGGTTTTACTTCCGTCTTTCCGGGAATAACTCTGCTTGATCATCTCAAATATTTCCCGGTCAATCGCATCTGCCCGACTATTAATATATTCTCGTATATTTTCAGGAAGTATTCCCAAAACCCGCTGACAATACCTTTCTCTGGCATGTTCACTTACCTGCAATTCTATTCAACCTCCATATGCTCAGATTCTCATGTTGGATAGCAATTTATACCAGTGATAACTGCCTGGCTTGCTCACAGCATCTTGTAGTTATACATCCACCCTTGAATCATCCTTTACTAGTTCAATGGTTTTATTATTCTTTGTTAAATGGCTTCGCATTTTTTTGAAGGATTTCCAGAAAGGTAAATAACAAGTATATGTGGCTTCCAGATCTATCCCATATTCTTTTAATTTTTTTTTCGAGAACTTTTTCATTTCCTCCTTTCGTTTCTGAGAATAAAGCGATTTTTTTACCGGTCGCATGAAACGTTTTCTCTCCTCGCAGTCTTCCATTAACCATGTGCCTTTGACGACACCATTTACATACACCGATATCACGTTTTTAAATTGGTTTAATCTCTCTAATCTCAGAGAAATGTTATATTCATCGCATTTCAATTTAACTGTTGTATAAAACGATTGCAATTGCTCCTCGACTTCTTGCCATTCTTGTTTAGTAATAATATCAACCTCCCTCATTAGGATACTGTCTCGCGAGGCAGGCAGCCATTAGCCGTTTGTTGACTTTTCTTCAGCTTTAAGTTTTTCGTGCCGCACCATCTTTTTCAAAACCTCAATCAGGATGCTGCCATTCGCGAATGAAACAAAGCGAAAAGGATCCCCGGTGTATGCGGATACATGCAAGTACTTCTCAATAATGGCACACAATCTTTCCGTCCGTGTTTTTTGAGACGGTGTGCTATCTAACTCCTCCAGGCGGTACATATAGAACCAAACAGCCTTTTCTTGATTTGGGTTAATCATACCGGACCGGTGTTTCTGCTTATATTCATCAGGATTTTTTCGAGCTTTTAACGCCCGGTTCTCTCTCTTAAGTTTCACCAGTTCGCCAACAACCAGATCGGCTTCTTCATCTGTTAGCTGACTAATAGATCCTTTTCTTGTTACCCGGTGCACAATGGCATGCAGATCATCATTCTCATTGCCTTTTTGATATATGCCCAGCTGTGTGGCCATCCCATAGATGGTCTTTCTTTTCCCGTGTGACATTTTATTTTGCATAGCAACACCTCCTTTTCTTTGATTAATAGCCCTTTAAAAGCTATTTAAAAAGTGTTATATTAAAATTGTCATGAGGTTAAATAAGTAACTATATCTGCCACGGTATACTTTACCCCATTGATTTTAATGGGGTATGCTCAGGTAAACAGGTATACTTTTGGTATACCGAAAGACATATTTAAAACCTCATGCAGGAAATCCAATTCCCATATATTTCGCCATGGTTGTCAGGCCGCTAGGCGAAATGTCCCCGTTATTGGAGCTGTTGAGGAATACCTTAACAGCTCCTCTAACACCCCAGCGACTGGTGGCGATGCCGTGCAGGAACCTGATTTCTTTTTCCGTATTTATGCCCTTATCGGCATAAACTGGGAAAAGCTTTTTTATATCCTCCACAAGAACTTGGGTTGTAAACATTAGCCGCTGTATCTGAATACGGTTAAATAACTGTGCCAGGGTTTGCTCGTACCGCCCCATCATTTTTGTGCGTAGCTCATGGTTACCAATCAATACAATACCCACGGACGGAAGGTCTGACTCGTCGCTCTTATCGTTGAAGAAACGAATATCGTCTATGGCTGCAACAGAAAGATGCTGGGCTTCGTCAATGATCAAAATTTTGTTGGACCCGTCCAGCTTGGAGCGGATATCATAATACAAATCAAAAACATTCCGGTTCTCGTTTAGCCTCAATTTCCTGGCAATCATCCGGTATATATTCTTCTGGCTCTTGCATGCCTTGGTGGCTGTTATGTAGATGGCTTCGCTGTAATCGCTGGCGTATTTTTCAGCCCCTTTTGTCTTTCCGATACCGGCGTCTCCAATGATAGTCCCCATGCAACGGCTCACGTGACAATAATCAATGACATTATATACATCTGTTGAGATTGAGGTAGCAACATAATCAGGTGCTGTCGTAAATGCAGCCGCTTTTTCCGTCAGACTGAAAAATTCCTCAATCTTCGGCTCTATATTGCTGTTGCCCTGAGCTTGATATTTACCGGCAAGGTACTGGCTTAACGCTGCAGAACTGATACCGATTTCCTTGGCCAGAGCATTCTGGCTCTTACCGGTGCTCCTCAAATGCTCCTCTAACCGTTCTTTCAATGTTACGTTCATCCTCAATACCTCCTATAAAATTTCTTATTGAAATACCATTTGAACAGTATTAACTGACTTAAGCTGTTTAATTTTTTGCATGGCTTTACGTATATCTTCTTTTGATATTACGTATTCAGGATAGTCAGCCGGGTCAACAATTTGATTGACCGGTAACCGGTTAACATCCATATTTGATTTCACTGGTACACCTCCTCACATAGCCATATTTTTACGCGCATTCTTAGTCATGTTTTGCAGATCAACCACTGAATCAGTCTGATCTGCCGGGGCTTCTTGCACTGTAACAACAGGTTCATTAGCCTTGACAGCTTCCACCACCTTGGCGTTTGGCTTTTGCCCACCGGCTTCCATGTTCTGCTTTGCCTTCCAGAGCATCAGATCTATCGCCTCGATCTTCGGATAAGCTTCCAGGCCGGAATTCTCATCATAGGCTTTGACCGTCTTTTTGAATTGCTTTATTTTAGCCGATGCCTTACGAATGTCTTCTTTGCTGGCACCGTACTTCAGGATGGTTTCGTTATCAACCGGAACGGCACAAAGGAATTCATCCTTTTCATTGTATATCCTTACTTGCCGCAGGTCTTCCGGATCATATCGTAAATACACCCGGTGCCCCTGGTATTTAAGCAGAAAGTCTATATCCCAGTAGAAGAGTTTCTCGCCATATAACTCCAAGTGGACACCCTTTTCCTTGACCGTCTGCATCCTGGTGCTTCTCATCAACATTAGGTTTAAATCCTCGGATGTTGCCTTTCTTACTGTCACCATTTCTTCTGCATATACCTTGTTTGGTGCTCTGCCGTACATCCCAATCCCATTCTGCTCTGTCTCGTTATACATGCCTTCGATGTAGGTATCTAGGTTTTCCCGCAGCTTGCTGTCCAATAGTATGCCCTTGCGGCTCTTTACCTGGTGTTTAAGCCTTTCAGGCTTCTCCAAGGGGTTACCGCCTGTAAAACCAACCATAAGTCGACTAAATTTATCTTTAAACTCTTTAAAAGCTCGCTCAATAATCTTTGCCCTGCCGTTTCGGACCTTAGCATTCCAGAATTCTATACCCAACCTGGCAAAAATGGGAGGGGGGGTATGTTCATCTTTCTTAGATTTAGATGTCTTCCTCCGGCCACGTCCGCCTATATCAAAACAAAGAAATTCACGACCATTATCTGTATAAATGTAACGTGGGATGCCATGCTTTAAAATGGCTTTTCGCAGCGCATACAATACTGCTTCACTGTTCGGTTTATCAGTTAGGTACCAACCAACAATCTTTCTTGAACGCACATCTTGGAATCCCGTTACATACATACGGTGCAGTTTCTCTGTACCGTCTTCAATGACAAGAACATCCAGTGTATGGTTATCCGCCACCCATACATCGTTAATTTCCAGATCATCATACAATCTGGTTATGTACGGCGCTGCATCGTCCTCGAAGGCTTTATCTCCTTCCCTGAAGTATTTCAGCACTGCAAACGGAATGGTCTTGACTGCCCGGACAAAAGAATGGTAGCTTGGAATCTCTGAAAGCAACTCCGGCATTTCTTTTTCGCACCACCAGGTGACATAATCAACGCATTGCTTTATGGCGTACTGACTCTCATCCAAGTAATAGTATTTAAAGAGTTCCCAGGCAAGTTCCGGTATGCTGTTTTGTCCCAACCGGTGCCGGCCCCGCTTGTCAACCAGTGCATCGTAATTCTTTGCCCGGACAGCTTTCCATTTGCGATATAGACTATTCACCGATAAGAATATTCCTGTGTACTGACTCCTGGCAGCCTCCACAAAGGACTCATCCACCGATCGCAAATCACCCCTGCGGCCTGATCGAAAAGCCTGCCAGTCCTTTACTGCCTGTATCCATGATTGGATGATTTGCCGGTCATCCTCGCTGTACTCGTCAAATGTCTTGGACTGGCATACATTTTCCGGTACTGCCGCCGGGTGCTCTTTTTCTTGCTCTTTCTCTAGCTTTTTCCAGTATTTCATCTGTACACGGTCGTCCAGAGATGATAACGGTACTATGTACTTAACACCGCCCCGACCGCCCCGGTTACAACGCTCTTCCTTGCCATGAATTTGACCAGAGGTGATTTTCTTCCTGACTGCCCGCTCCGTTATACTCAATAACAGAGCTACTTCTTCAACTGGCAGGTATATTTCATTATCTATTGTTTTTAGTTCAGCCAATATAACCACCTCTGCCTTAGCCAAAAGAGTTATGTCTTACATGTCCGCCTTCATCCGGCCTATTAAATCCCGTACAGTTTTCTCCCGCCGGGACAGGTCTTTTCTTACCTGGTCGATTTTACCCAGTTCCGCCAGTAACGCTTCCTCTGATTCGAGGAGGTAGCATTGCACAAGTTTTGCCATCATTTTTAGCGGTTGTTTAAATCCGGTTACATGACAGAAGGCCGGCAAATATTCGGCCGGGAAACGGTGGTGCTCTTTTGACTCAGCGGTCCAAGAATCCAACTGGCTTTTTGTTATCTCCACACCAACCAATTCACTCATTCTGCATGCTACTTCAAACCGGCTCAAGGAGGAATACTTTAGTCCTTCAGACAGTGTGTTCCGCAATTGTAACGATATATTAAGACTGCCGGGATTTATTTCCGTGCTTTTTTCCTGTTCTTGCTGGATTTCCTCCACAAAATCGAACAATGACAACTGACCCGGCACTGACCCACCTTTCTTTCTCCTAACCATATCCAGCCTCCGCCTAATAAATTACGGATAAACGCTCTCACTCGCCGCTATAGGCTCACCTGCTAGCCTTTAATACCCGTTTCTTTCCTGTTGTCCTATGTTTAAGATGCAGGCAGTCAAGCAGATTTTTAACAACCAACCAATTATCTGGATTAAGTTTTGCCCTTGACATAAGCTCTTTCTGTCTGCGTGTCGGTCTTTTTCCTTGCTTCACCCTCACACCTCCTTGCGCGTGGTAGGAATTACCTCACTCCCCGTCGAATCTTGACGGTGCCAACCAAACCAAAACCAATAGGGAGGAGGTGAAAAAAAATGGATCAGTTATTTTTTAATAAAATTTACAAAGAAGTAAGTATTGATATTAAGCTAAATGTAGTAGATTTTATGCGTACCCATTTTATGGGCATTACAAAAAAATATCAATCTTATCCTGAATTAGTACCACGCTCTCAAGTTATGGACGATCACGAAGATCTTTTTCTTAATATAATTGATAAAATAATTGGAGAATCCATAAGAGCATCTATTATTATTGTTGAGAAATATCACGAGGAGTTTCATTCTTAAGACGGTTTTCCGATAAAACTTGTGCATAGTACATAATGTTATTGGCTGTAGGAACTACACCATGTAACATACTTATATATTTTGTCCCGCCAGCCTGATCTAAAAGATCTAACAGACTAAGCATTTCATATACTGTGCACAAACCTACTCTTGAATCATTATCATGCAAATTCTTGATGGCTTTGTATATAATCCGATGCTTATCTATTGAGAAATCTTCCACCGAGAGTATAGTACTGACTTTCTCAATAGTTGTAGGTTCAAGAAGTAAACCGCCGAGAACGTTTTGTTCATACTCCATTCTGCTAAATGGCTGGTCTGGATCTCTCTCATCCAGTCTAGCCTTCATTTTTTTAACTAGTGCTACAACATAAACGAGTTTACCGTTACTTTGGTAGGAGTCTAATAAATACCAATCCTCCTTCAATAATTGGTTAACCTCGATTATATCAGTGCTTTCTTTTATCTCACTAACAGGCATCAATTTTACAGACATTTGAGTTTTCACCTCCTTACTCGGTTTTAAACGCCTTTTTAAAAACCGTTTAAAAGTGCTTTCAAGACGCCTATTTCATTGCCTATGCTTAGTCAACCTGATTTTCGGCCCGATGCCGGGCCTTTTAATTGCTCAAAGACTTTGCTACCTTCTTCCAGTTTGCGACCGCCCGGTAAACACTGTCTTTACTACCTACTTTCCAACCCTGCTTTGCAGCTTCTTCACGCAGATGCCTGTCCAGCTCCACCACCTTAGCCCGTGGCTTCTGGATAAAAAGTTCCTGCAGAAAAGCCAGTGCCGCATCGTCAAAGCTGCGCGGTTTGTGCCGGCGGGGAACGTAGACAACCTGCACCGGTTGCACATTCCGATTGCCTCCAGCACCGGCTATCAGCCGTGACAGCCGGTTAATCTCCGATTTTAGTTCCCTGACCACATTCTGCAGGTACCCAGCTGAAACCAACTCACCCCGTTCTACCTGCTCGTATAGGTTGATCAGTGCATCCTGCACCGCTACGGCTTTGGGTTGGTTAGATTTCATGCAGATTTTTAACGCGCCACGTTTAGTGAAGACTCGGATGTGAGGATCACCGCCCTGGGGGTTCACCGTCAAATTGACGTCGAACCTGTTTTCATTGTTAACTTGGTTCATACCCATCTTGGGTACGAACTTCCTCATATCTACAACAAAGGAGTCCCTATTAGTAAAACTATCCCTATTCCGGTCATATATTTTTGCAACGGCATTATCCTTACTATACTCCAACGCCCTAGCTAAATCCCTGGCCGTCACCACCGGCTGCCCGTCCACCTCCACGATACGCATGTTCTCACGATGTGCCAGAACCGGTAATAAATCTTGACTCATACTTTATCTCACCACCTTCTATTGTCAGATCATCTATTCTTGTTGTTGAGAGATATCACAAGGAATTATATTTTTCAACCACCGGCGAAATTCACCGACAGTTCCTTGAAAAACTAACATCTTATATTTCATCAGGCTATTTCTCCCTCTAAATCATTTACTTTACTTTAAATTCCGTTCCATTCCCCTCCAAAAACTATTCAAGTAAACAAGAATTTTCATTATATCCTTTAGGAAGTTCGTTTATCATTTCTTGCAGCAGTTCGCACTCGGCTTGGGCCTCTTTCCATTCTGACTCATACTTTTCTTTAGGTTGGTTCATCGCATAATTTTTAGAGTAGCATAACAAATTATGGCAAGCCATTTCATAATACTTTTGCAGCAGACCTATCTTCTGGACATATTTTTTTGCATTAACTGAATCATCAACAACACGGGTAGATTCATTCTGAACACTATCCTTCTTTTCACCCGGAACCACACCGTCAAAAAAACCGTTGCCTTCGTTAAAAACCCACCCCTGATCGTGAAAATATCGCTGATGTTTATCTTCTTTATGGCCGCATACACTACATACTGTACTCACCAGCCGGTACGGAGCAGCCGCAAAATCTTTAATCATTTCCACAGCCTCAACGGAATCCTTGGCACCACATTTATAACACCCACACTTATTGCCCTTCCGTTCATAAATAGTTATAGCCTCATCATTATCCACCAGCTTAATACGCCCCATATCTATACATACACCACCTTTTAAAATTGCTCTTAAACATTGATTAAACTGGCTTTAAACGGTTTTAAATGCCTAGTTTTAAAACCGTTTAAAGCATTTATTTTATTGCCTATGTTCGGTTAAACTAATTTCCATACCGCCGCCAAAAAGTTTCAGTACCTTTTCCATTGCCACCCCCTTTTATCTTTGATAGAATTGTCTAGATGATTATAGACATACGTTTTAGCATGTCTTTACGTCCATATTACGCTACATTGTCCGGCCAGATATCTTCAACCTTCTTGCCGATTGCCTTAGCTATAAACGGTCTAATCCGGTAACCCCTGTTCCTGCCGGTGTTGTATATCACCTGGTGTATACGGCCCACAGACACGCCGGCCTCACCAGCGATGTCCTTCAGCTTTACACCATTCAGGAGCATTGCCGCCCGGATTTCTTGGGGAGTCATGCCCTTACTGTTGCCCATGGCCAGTCCTCCTTTCACGATTAGACTGGGGTATGTCTATAAAATTAAATTCCTTGGATATAATAATAATACTTCACAGTTCTACAGTCAATAAATTTTACTACTCAGAGGTGGATATTTTGTATGTTGGTGTAAGGGTTCAAAAACTCAGAAAACATCTTGGATTATCTCAAAAAGACTTTGGAGAATGCCTGGGTATATCTCAAAAGCATATTTCTCAAATCGAAAAAGATACCAGAGAGCCGTCTGAGCAATTAATTAAACACCTTTGCCTACGCTATAATACCTCTGAGAGCTGGATAAAAACAGGGGAAGGGGAAATGTTCACTTCCCCGGAAGAATCGCTGAAAAACATAAAGACCCGTTTGGGAGAACGGGTCTTTATGGATGCCATTAATAACATAATGAAAGAAAACGGCCTCGCATTTGCTGCTGGCCGAGCAGCCCACCGTGCCGACACCGGCGACCCAGAATTAGATCGCATGATTAATATACTTCACGACCTTTGGGATGCCGGTGAAGATCTGAAAGGGTGGACCAAAGTTCAGTTTAATCGCTCTTTCCCAGACGAAGTGGTGGAGGACGTCCAAAAAAAACAACAGGAAACCAAAGGACAAGCACAAATCAGCTAGCCTAACAATCATTACCAATATTAATTAGTTAACTATCATACAGTTAACTACGAATTTAATTGAGAAAGAGTGATACTCATGAAAACTCCTATGACTTATATTGAAATAGAAGGCTATTGCCCGCATCTTAAAAGAAAACATTCAATAACCGTCGGGTGTAATGTTTTACATTTGCCAGGCCGCTTAACACCCAAATATAGTTCAGTGACATTTAAATGTGACTATATTGATGAATGTCGTCATAACTGCCCATTAGAAAAGGTAGCTGATAATAAATTTAAATTTTAAACCCTTTAAAAAGACTAATATTTACCCCAGTGATTTGAGATAACTTATTAATAGTATGGTGGAAAGTTCCTAAGCAGCCATACATTTCTATACAATCATCTGCATATTTACACGTTTTACAAGATACATGTCTCATATCTTCTTCTTCATGAAATACTACTTTAACTAGTTCAACAGTATGTTTTGCTATACAGTATAATTCCATCTCAGTTAAAGATTCTTGTCCATTTAATTGTTCCAAAATGTTATCAGACATAATCATTCATCCTTTCTTTTGATATTGTTAAACCAGTAGACTTACCAGTGTCCAGTGTCTATTGGGCAATTTGCATTTTAAAAAGGAAAGCAAAGTTTATACCACAAAAAAATCGATCCGAAAAGGTGTTTTTAACAAAATCGCTGAAAGCCTTGATATTATTGACTTCTTCGATTGGGGAACTAACAGCAGGTTCCGCAATCAAAGTTCCGCAATCATAACCGATTCCCATTGTCATTTGATTACATATAAACACCCCCTTAAACGTTGATTAAACAGGGTTTAAACGTTTTTAAACGCATAATATTTAAACCTTTAAAAACCCCTTTTAATTGCTTTCAAAGCCTTACATTCATTTGCATTTATTCTCTCAAGGATTACACTTAACCCCGCGTATTTACTGGAATTTACGGGTTATTACATTGCGGAACTTTTTTGTTGTTTACGTGAAAGATCACAGACGTTAAAGCGGAGTACCTATGTATTCCTAAATTAACAATGAGTGTAAATGAATTGAATGGCAAATATATGTTATATGATGGTGATGTTGTGTTTGCAGATGCATCCGAAGATTATGACGGAACATGTAAATATGTTGTGGTAAAAAACAAAGATAACATGCCGTTCATAGCCGGTCTTCATACAATAATTGCTCATCCGAAGAACGATTCGATCTCTGATGAGTATAAGCAATATTGTTTTTGTAGTTTAAATGTAAGAAAACAATTTGCACTTTGTGCAAACGGGATTTCTGTGTACGGGATTAGTAAAAGCAGTATTGAGAAGATATCATTCCCGCTCCCGCCCCTCCCGGAACAAACTGCTATAGCCAATATCCTATCTACGGCAGACAAAGAAATTGACCTGCACGAAAAGCATCTGGCGGAACTCAAAAAGCAAAAAAAAGCTTTGATGCAGCAGCTGCTGACCGGTATTGTGAGAGTCAACACGGAGAAGGTGATTTAATGCCCGACCATACCATATTTGACGAACGCCCTGAAAGTCAGGAGAGGGCAATTAAAGTATTGGAAAAGTTAGGCTATCAGTATGTACCCCGGTCACGGGCAGAAATTTTTCGAGGACGGCTTTCTCATGTTTTATTTCCTGATGTTTTGCGAGAGTTTATGCACCGGCAGTCTTTCGTTTATAGAGGAAAGCAAACGCCTTTTTCCGAACGTTCTATCGGCAAGGCCATTAAGGATATCGACGTGCCGCTTATTTCCGGGTTGATGTCGGCCGGCAAAAACATCTATGATATGCTTATTTCCGGCAACAGCTATGAGGAGGAATTATTTGATGGAGGCCGTCAGTCTTTTGATCTAAAGTTTATTGACTGGGAACATCCGGAAAACAATCTATGGCAGGTGACAGATGAATTTTCAGTGGAGCGGGCGGATGGCAAATATGTGTGGCCGGATATAGTGCTGCTTGTCAATGGTCTTCCTCTGGTGGTGATCGAGTGCAAAAAATCCGGTATTGATGTGGAAAAAGGAGTTGCTCAAAATACACGCAACTGGCAACCCGACTATATTCCCCATCTGTTTAAATATGCGCAAATCATTATGGCCATGAATCTAAACACTGTAAAATATGGAACTTGTGGTACGACTGCTGAGCATTTTAGCGTCTGGCGGGAAAAAAATTATCAATGGCAGCAGGAAAAATGCAGCAATGTCAGCCCTGACGGCAAAGTCACTGCACAGGACAGAACTATTGTTTCCATACTCTCCAAAGAGAGATTGCTGGAATTGATGCGTTATTTTATCCTATATGACAATAATGTCAAGAAAATTGCCCGCTATCAACAGTTTTTTGCTGTACAGGCAACCATGAAACGTATAAAGGGGGAAGATAACAAAGGTGCAAGGGGTGGTGTGATCTGGCACAGCCAGGGCAGCGGTAAATCTCTCACCATGGTGATGCTGGTTAAAAAAATAATAGCTGACCCGGATATCGGAAATCCTCGTTTTGTGCTTGTCAATGATCGGGTCAATCTGGATAAGCAGCTGAGGGACAACTTTGCCAGAACTCAGCTCAGACCGGTCCGGGCCAGTACAGGCAAGGGTCTGATTGATTTGTTAAGGGACAAAAGTGAAACTATAATTACTACTCTTGTACATAAATTTTATACAGCAGCAAAAAAGAGAGTCAAGATTGAAGATGACAATATTTTTTTGCTGGTGGACGAAAGCCATCGCTCACACTCAAGTGAACTTCATGACTTTATGATTGATGTTCTGCCTAATGCTATAAAAATAGGTTTTACCGGCACGCCGCTGCTTAAGAAACACAAATTAAATACCTATGCGCAGTTTGGACCGCTTATTGACAGTTACCCTATTACCAGGGCTGTTGAAGACGGTGTTATTGTTCCTCTTGTCTATGAGGGCAGGATTATTCCACAAGATGTGACGAGTGAGAAGATTGATGATTATCTCAAATATATTATTGCGCCGCTGAATCACGAGCGGCAGGAAGATATGAAGCGCAAATGGAGCCGTCTTTTACCTCTGGCTCAAACTCGTCAACGCATAGACATGGTGGCTTTTGACATTCATGAGCACTTTATAAGTTATGCCGGGCCTAAGGGATTCAAGGCTATGATTGCAGCATCATCTCGTCCGGCAGCTATTGACCTGCATAGATCGATAAAGAAACTTGGCGGGATAAAAACAGCGGTGGTGATATCGCCCGAAAATGTTAAAGAAGGTGATGAGCTTACCGGTGAAAATAAAGAAAAAATAAGATCCTTTTTCAAGGAAGAGGTGGAGCCTCTCTTTGGACATAACTATGAGGAATATGGTGAATGGGCTAAAAACAGCTTCATTGGTGGTGAAGATGTGGATATGCTTATTGTCAAGGATATGTTGCTAACCGGCTTTGACGCGCCGGTTGCTGCTGTGCTGTATGTGGATAAACCCATGAGGGAGCATGCTTTGTTGCAGGCCCTTGCCCGCGTTAACCGCGTTTATCCGGGCAAAGACTTCGGGCTCATCGTGGATTATTGGGGTATTTTTAGCAAGCTTAATACTGCCATGGATATGTATGCGGATGAGAAATCCGGTATGGACGGATATGATCAGGCGGATATTGAAAATGCTATTCTTGGTGCCGTTGATCAAAAACGCAAGCTGGAAAGGGCGCACAGTGAATTGCGGCTTGTTTTTGAGGGAAAGGATTTTGATCGAAACAGTTCCGATGGTTGGCAAAGTGCATTGGCAGATAGTGACTTGAGAAAAGTTTTTTATGAAAAGCTTTCAGTATTTTCCCGCCTGCTGGATTTGGCCATGGGAAGCTATGCTTTCTATAGCGCCATTGGTTATGACCGTATTCAGCAATACAAGCGGGATTTGCTTCATTTCCAAAAGCTTCGCGGGGCGGTCTTGCTTCGTTATAATGAAAAAGTAGATTTTAGTAAATATGAAGACGGTATTCGCAGCCTGTTGAATAATTTTGTGCTTTCCGAACCAAGCCGGATTATTGTTGAACCTGTTTCTATTCATGATACCGAAGGGATGAAAGCGCAGCTTGAGAAGCTGGATAGCAAAGCCGCCAAAGGGGATGCCATTCGTACGCGTATGGACAAAGAGCTGGAAACCTGTCGTTATGATGACCCTTTACTATATAAGAGGTTTTTTGCGCAGGTCCAAGAAACCCTGGAAGTATACAAAGCCTCAAGAAATGATGATGTTTATTTCTTTGAAATGGAGAAAATGGCGGATGATTTTAAAAAAGGCTATACCGGCCATCACTACCCTGCGTGTATTGATAATGACAGTGATGCGAAAGCTTTTTATGGCATAATTCAGAGTATCATTGCTGAAGTCATATATGATATAACGCCGGAAATAGATGAGGGCATGGGGCAACTGGCCATTGAGGTCAAAAATGCCATTTGCAGTCGTGCAAAGGTGGATTGGCGTCATAATGTTGCTGTGCACAAAGACATGGAACAAGCTCTTGATGATCTGATTTGGGATTTTGCCGAGCAATATCAAATAAAATTATCCGTTGAAAAAATCGATCTCATGCTGGAAGAACTAAGAAAAACAGCAATTAGCAGGTATTAGGTTATGAAACAGAGAAAATTCTTGACGGGGTTATCGGGTGATATTGAAATAAATATTGAACGAAAAAATGTAAAAAGTATCCGTCTTAAGGTTTTTCCTACCGGATGTATTATGCTGTCCGCACCTGTGGGGGTGTCGGATGAATGGATAAATGACTACCTCGACAGCAAAACCGGATGGATTGAAAAATCTTTGCATTACTTTAAAGATACCGGGGTTAATGGGTTTGAAACTATAATACGCAGTGGAATATCAACACGTATATTGGGAAGGCAAAAAAGGATCATCATCAATGAAGGAAGGAGTTGTAAAATCGAGCAAAAGGAAGACATCATACTTATACAGTCGCCTAACTTGGAGAATAAACAGGTTCTGCAAAAACAATTTGAGCGATGGTGGCATAAACAGAGTAAATTATATTTTTTATTGACTATAGATCGCTTATATCCGGTTATTGCAAAACATGGTATCAATAAGCCTGACCTTCAAGTCAGAAAAATGAAAACTCTGTGGGGCAGCTGCTCCAGAACACGCGGTAGAATCAATCTGAACTACTATTTGTATAAAGCCTCACCGCCTTGCATAGATTATGTGGTTTTACATGAGCTTATACACTTTCTCTATCCTAACCATAATAAGGATTTTTATGAATTTCTGACCGTCCATATGCCGGATTGGAGAGAGCGCAAGAGAATTCTCGATCACGAAATTGTAAAGGAATTGGGCTATTCAGGGTCTTAGCATTGGAGGAATAATGAATTTTAATCATGGGCAAATAAAGAACATTGTCAATTATGATCAGGCGGATAAAATAAGACGGGCCTTGATAATGACAGCGGTACCGGCAGAGAGGGAAGCGGTGCTGCGTGGACTGAAAAACGACAGGAGAGCCGATGTAATGCTGGCCGGTGTTGGCCCGGTATCCGCCGCTGTTAAGACAGTAAAGATTCTGTCAGCTGCAAATGATAAATACGATTTGGTCGTTTGTCTGGGTATCGGTGGAGGTTTTCCCGGCAAGGCTGAGGTAGGTTCACTGGTGGCAGCAAACGAAATCATAGCTGCCGATTTGGGAGTGGAGACTTCTGTGGGTTTCAGCAGCTTGGATGAGTTAGGCTTTGGCTGCACACGTATCCGGGTCGAGGCAAGCCTGCTGAAAGACCTGCAAGAGACACTGCTGGCGGCTAATTTGCCTTTACAGATCGGGCCTGTGCTCACTGTGTCAACAGTTACCGGCACGGTTGAAAGTGCGGCGGCGCTGGTTGGCCGGGTACCCGAGGCTGCTGCTGAGGCTATGGAGGGTTATGGTGTGGCCCTGGCAGCCCGTGAATTAGGTTTGCCTATTCTGGAACTGCGTGCTGTCTCAAACCTGGTCGGACCGCGCGATCGCGCCTCCTGGCGGATCAAAGAGGCTCTCGAAGTATTAGAAGCAGCCAGTTCAGTATTATTGGAGGTTTTAGCGTGAAAATTGTTTTTTCTCCCTGTCCCAATGACACCTTTATCTTTCATGCCTGGGTGCACGGGCTGGTGCCGGGTGCGCCGGAGCTTGACGTTGCTCTTGCGGACATTGATGTGACAAACAAACTGGCAGCCGGTCCGAACGGGCCGGACATTATTAAAATATCCTTTGCCGCATTGCCGTGGGTATTATCAAAATACGCGCTTTTGCCATGCGGGGGTGCGCTGGGCAGAGGTTGCGGGCCGCTGGTATTAGTGGCAAACAAACCCTGCGGCATAATAAACCCGGCAGACCTGGCCGGTCGGCGTGTGGCAGTACCGGCTGAGCGCTCAACAGCATATTTGCTTTTTCGCCTGTGGCTGGATCAACATGTCCCGGGAGGTGTAGGTGAAATTATAATTTTGCCTTTTCATGAAATTATGCCGGCAGTCCGTGACGGTTTGGTTGACGCGGGCTTGGTAATCCATGAGTCACGTTTTACCTATCCTTCGTTTGGGCTGACTCTTTTAGTTGACCTGGGCAGTTGGTGGGAATCCGACACTAACCTGCCTATCCCGCTGGGAGCAATCGTTGCCCGTCGAACCCTGGATTTAAGTGCTATTACAGGCTGGCTTAGGGAATCAGTTAAATATGCCTGGGCACACCCGGAAGCTTCTCAGGAGTATGTGCTGAGACATGCCCAAGAGCTATCACCTGAAGTAGCTAAAGCGCATATCCGGCTTTATGTTAATGAATTCACTCTAAATTTAGGTGAGGGCTATGGGGCTGTAATCAGCTTGCTCAGCCGGGCCGCGCAAGCAGGTTTAATCCCTGATGTGAACTTATCGAAGCTTTCTCTTACCGAACTTTAAACTTATATCCGACACCCCAAACGGTACTGATATATTTCTTGTATTCGCCTAATTTTTCTCTTATTTGTTTGATATGGGTATCTACTGTCCTTAAATCCCCATAGAAGTCGTAGCCCCATACTTCGGTTAATAATTCTTCCCGAGTGAAAACCTGATCCTTGTATTTCACAAAATGATATAAAAGAGTGTATTCCTTTGGTGTTAATTTTAATTCCTTATCATCCAGATATACCTCTCTGGTAGAGGGATTAATCCTTATTTTATCGGTTTTTAAAAAGCTTTCTTCTGAAAGTGGTATTATATTTGCTCTTTTTAGAACAGCTTTTATTCTGGCCACAACTTCTTTGGGGCTGAAGGGTTTTGTAATATAGTCATCTACCCCTAATTCGAAACCTAGGAGCTTGGCATATTCTTCATCCCTGGCAGTCAATATAATAATGGGAATGTTTGAGCGTTCTCTTATTTTTTTACAAACCGTCCAACCGTCTAATCCGGGCAGCATGACATCCAGCGATATTAGTGAATAATTATGAATAGAAAAAATATCCAGTGCCTCATTGCCATCTCCGGACTCATCAACAGTAAACCCTTCGTTTACGAGAAGAAGTTTAATAACATCTCTGACATTCCTGTCATTATCGACTATTAATATTTTTATGTTTTTCATAATGTTCTCCACCCCCCGGCGAATAATGAGAACGGCTAAATTTATCCCGTTTAAAACTTATTATAAAAAACTTATGTGAAGACTATGTGAATAAAAAGTGAAGTGTTTGATTTTAAAAATGCAGGGATGTTTGCGAAAGACTAAATATAATAAGGGCTGGTTCAAGTAAGAACCAACCCTTATTATATATCCCTCCGGTCAACCGCTTCAGCGCATGGTATGTCAAACCAAAAATGACTTCCCTGTCCTTCCTGGCTCTTAACGTTAATGTTTCCTCCCATTAATTCAACTAATTGCTTGGCTGCAGCGAGACCGATACCCGTCCCCTCAACATTATTAGCGGTAATGGGCAGGCGGTAAAAAGGATCAAAAATAGCCGGCAATTGCGCAGAGGGGATACCTAAACCGCTGTCTAATATGTTAAAACGGATAAATTTATCAATTTTTTCACAATAAAAGCTTACCTTGCCACTGTTATAATTGTATTTTACAGCATTAGAGAATAAATTCAAAAGCACCTGCCTAAGACGGATTGAATCAGCCAAAACATATTGTTCCATACAATCTCTCGGATTAATTGCAATTTCAATATCATTTTCTTTGGCCAGGGGTTTTATAAAAGCAACCGTTTCCTCAATGATCGGCAATATTTTGACAGGTTCAATTAATATATTTAACTTGCCTGACTCTATTTTTGCCAAATCCAGTATCTCGTTGATAAGCATAAGCAAATGATTGCCTGCCTTGACGATTTCTTTTACACTTTCGCTTTGAGAATTATCCAAAGGCGCTGACTTGTCCATTTGCAATATCTGTGAGAAACCCAGTACCGCATTAAGAGGTGTTCTCAATTCATGGCTCATGTTGGACAAAAATTGGGATTTAGCCATGCTTGCTTTCTCAGTCTCTTCCTTGGCAGCGATTATGGACTTTTCCATTTCCTTGCGCTCGCTGATATCTCTCATGGAAACGGATACAGATTTTAATTCACTGGCAATAGGTGCGATGCGAACCAGATACCACCTGCGGCCGTAAAGGGTATCCATCATATATTCGAAGACATCCGGCTCCTGATTTTCGATAACCTGTTTAATTTTAGACAGATAGATGTCAGATTTATCCGGAGCAATTATACTTTGAATGGGATTGCCTATAACCTGATCTACGGGCATCAGCAATATTTTTTCACTATTAGTCCAAACATTTTTGAAGATGCCGTTTTCATCTACTTCAAAAATTATATCATCAATGGATTTTATCAGGGCCTGCAAATCTGATTCCTTTTTTTTGAGTTTAGCCTGGATATGCAGCAGGTTTTCATTGGCAGTTTCTAATTGCTGCCCCATATGAACCAGCAGGGAGGCGGTTTCCTGCAGCTCATGAACCCCTAAGTCTTTTTGCTTTTGAAAATAATCACCTGCAACAATCCTTTGGATTATATTGTTTATCTCCAGCAGCGGTTGGGAAATGCTATTACTCATCTTATGCGATTTCTTGAAGAGAATGAAGAAAAAGATGCAATATAATAAGACCAGACCCGCCAGCATAGAAGATCCTATTTTAAGCAGTCTGCCGTTCATTTTATCCGCGTTGGAATAGATATTGTTCTCAGGAGCAATAATTAATAGCTTCCATCCGGTGCCGGTTACCGTGGCCCATGATACCGCCTGTTTCATTCCGCCGAGGTTAATACTGGCAAAGCCGGTAGTTTTACCGGCTACTTGCTTGCCAAAAGCAGCTAAATCAGGTCTTTTATAAAGATTAAACTGATCGGGTGCAAAGGCGTCTTTTAAAGCTGCTTCATTATAATGATGATTTGTTAATTCATTTAAGACCCAGTCCTTTTCACCTCTATCAGGCAGAGCGAGAACTGTTCCGTCCTTTCCCAGCAATAAACCATATCCTTGCCAGGGCAAGTCTAAATTTAAAATTTGATTGGTAACAGTATTTATTATTTTGTCAGCATTGGCTGCTGCGACGGGGGATATATCTGATATTTGTTCGGATATAATCAGGCATTCGCGTTGGGCTATTTCCTGCAGATGTGCTCGTACTTCATTTTTTAATAAGGACAGCATTTCTCTTTGCGACCAGTTGTTTGATAAAAAGAACATTCCTATAAAAACCAGTTCAATCAACAGCAGTGGAATCAGAGCATTGCGCAAATAGGATTTCCATATCCATTGCAAAATAAAAAGGTTATTGTCCGGTTTTTCTTTCATATATGTTCCTCACCGTCGTCTTAGTTCATTATGTAATAAATTGTTTTAGGAATATTTCTGTCTGATAGCCAGGATATGTGGTATTATCTTTAGAAATATTTCGATTAAATTGGGATCAAAATGAGTTCCGCTGCCCTTTTTCATTTCAGCAACAGCTTCTTCCAGAGACCAGGCATTCTTATAAGGTCTTTTAGAAAGCAGGGCATCAAAAACATCACAAATTGCGGTAATTCTTCCAGCCAGGGGGATCTCATCGCCTTTTAGACCGGTGGGGTATCCGCTTCCGTCCCATTTCTCGTGGTGGTTGAGAGCTATTTGTTCAGCCATTTGCAGTACATCGGAGGAACTGCCGGCCAGTATTTTAGCTCCCTTAGTGGTATGTGTTTTCATTATTTCCCATTCATCAGGTGTGAGCCGTTCCGGTTTAAGAAGTATTTCATCTGCAATACCTATTTTTCCAATATCATGCATAGTGCTGGCATGTAAAATTAACCGGCATTCTTTGTCCGATAACCCGGCGGCTTTTGCCAGTTCAAAGGAATATTTGCCTATGCGGGTTATATGGGCGCCTGTATCGTTATCCCGAAATTCTGCGGCCCGCCCTAAACGGTGGATTAATTCCACCTGCAAATCCTGCAATTCCTTAGTTCTTTCTTGAACCGTATCTTCCAGTTTGCGATTGTGTTCCCGTACTTCTTTATGCAGCAGGCGAATTTCCAGCATATTTCTGATACGCATCAACACTTCTGCATGATCAAAAGGCTTACCGATAAAATCCTTGGCGCCCATTTTAAAGGATTTAAGCCGGTGCTCCTGGTCATTCTGAGCTGTAATAACTACAACCGGCAGGAAATCATCCTGTTTTTCAAGATTTAACTGTTCTAATACCTGGAAACCATCCATATGAGGCATCCTTAAATCCAAAAGCAGTAAATCAGGATCAAGTTCTTTATACAGAGACAATACTTCTCTGGATTCTGTTGTGGTTTTTATATTCTTGTAACCAGAGATTGACAGCAATTTCTCAAGCAATAAAATATTTGTGGAGTTGTCATCCGCTATTAAAATTGTCGCATGGAATAATTGTTCAGGCAGCATATTAAATTAATCACCCACTATAGCTTAGTAACCGGAAAATTTTTAGATTATTTAATTAATAATTATTTAACTATCATATCATAGAAAATAAGGTTTTTAATTCTGAATTTGCTATATTATAAATTTTATTTAGCAGATAATTATGATGGTATGCCTAGCCATAATGAATTTGAGGCTGTTAGTTGTTTAATATGTGCAAAGAGACGCCTGGTGTCGTTACAATGACAGAAGGCGTCTCTTTGCGGTTTAAAAACTTATTTAAGCTTTTTTCTTATTATCATCTTGAAGTATGTTTTAGACTCTTTCAATTACTCCACAGGCCAATTTTTTGCCCGAGTTGCCTGCGGGTTGAGTACGATAATCATCAGGGTTTAAGTGAATGATCACTGATTTGCCGATTACCTGCTCAGGGGTAAACTTATCGGTAAAAAAGCACATTCTGGCCTGCCCGTGATTGGAAAAAAGTACCGGAAAATCACCTGCATGATTGCCATGCGGCTGCTTTGTCGGGTTCCAGTGTTCTCCTGAAGAAGGAAAAGGGTTTTGCGAATTGCCTGGCTGGCAGTTGCCAATTGTATGAATGTGAAAACCGTGCGGGCCGACCGGGCTTTGACCGTCGACAGCCGGTTTATAAGGAGGAAGTCCGTTAATATCCGCACAAACCCAGCTTCCTCCCGGCGCATCAAAAAAATCCACGGTACCCGATATTTGGGGCCTTAACGGACCGCCTCTTATAGCGGCTCTGGCTGCAGGCATTTCAGCGGGTATACAAAGGGTTTCCCCAATCGTTAAATTGCCGGCGTCCATGCCAGGATTAGCCGCGGCTATTTGTGCTGCTGAAACATTATAATACTGAGCCAGTTTGTAATAGGTATCTCCTGCTTTTATAATATGCGGTATTGAGCCCGAGGGGCATTTCGTTGTCATATATTTCACCTCATGAGCGATTTTGTAAATATAATATTCAGATTAAAGTAAAATTGTTAGCCGGATAAATTCAATAAGGATCCTTGTATTTTGACTTAATAAAGGTGCACAAAAGGGTGTGAAAATTTATACAATAAAGAAAAGTGTTTTACATAATCTGAAAAAGGGGGGGCTGTTAAAATGTGGAGGGTTCTTTTGCCATTGGTAATGACACTTGCAAAAGTTAACCATAGTTCTGTGAAAAGCCAGAAAAGGCTTATTCGGATTGGTAAAGATAATGATGTAGATGCTGAAACAAAGGTTGAAACAAAAGCTGAGGCAACGGCTGAAGCTTTGGTTGAACCTGTGGGAGACGATTGCACGGGAGATAAAGTGGAGGTAACCACACAAACAATTAAGTCAAAGGATGAGGTATTTGAAGTTGATTTGCAGATACCGGAGATATCCTGTATTAAGGACAGTACCTTGCAAAACAGAATAAACAGTCAATTCAATAGTGATGCCTTAGCCTTTAGGAAAGAGACAGAAGTATATGTTAGTGCCTATGTAAGGGAAGCAGAGAAAAATGCTATACCAATTAGTCCCTGCATTGCTAAAACAGAATATAAGGTTCATTATAACAGCAACAATATTCTGAGTATCAGCGTTAAATACTATAGTTATACCGGCGGCGTTCATGGTTCTACGGTAATCAAAACCCTTAACATAAATGTTGATACAGGCAAGATTCTTTATTTAAGCGATTTTTACGGAAGTAATTACGAGGAAATAGTCTTGCAGGCAATTCATAGTCAAATAGAAAATAATGAGGATAAATATTATAAAAATGCAAGAGAAAACCTGAATTCCATTCCCGAAAAACAATCATTTTATTTGTTAAAAGGATATGTGGTAGTTTATTACGGTGAATATGATATAGCTCCGTACGCCAGCGGGATTCCTGAATTTAGAATCCCTATAGCAGTAATGCCGTATTAGTTCCTATTAATTGTTGAGATGCGGCTGTGTCCACAATAAAAGCATTTCCAGAATCAATTATGGGCAGCACAGCCGAAAACTTTTCTTTCCGAAACGTGCTGCTAAAAAATGAATATTGACCTCATGCCTGGCTGATTATAGAATTGAGGCCAGGTTACGAGTTTTTATGGAGAAAGGTTCGATTTATATGAGAATAAAATATAAACTGTCAGTTGATACAGGCGGAACTTTTACTGACCTTTGTCTCTTAAGAGAGGATAACGGTGAGTTTCTGGCAACCAAGGTGTCTTCAACGCCTGCCGATCCTGCTGAAGCTGTTATAAAGGGTATAAAAAAGATTATTAGTTTGGCTGAAGAAAGACTGTTCGACATTGAGAGCGGCTCTCAGGCACTTTCGGGGGAAATTAATGCAAAAAGCTATACCGGTAAGGTATCGCAGAAAGATGTTGCCGGTCAAAAAGATTGCTTAACCGGAGGGAGTTCCCTAGGGCGTTTAATCAAGCGTTTTTCAGGAATAAGCGCTTCTGTCACGGAGGACGCCGCTTCAGCCAATAAGGATTTGCGCAAAGGCAATCTTCTTGAGTCTGTTGAGATGGATATTAATTTTTTCCTGCACGGAACCACTGTGGCCACCAATGCTTTATTGCAGGGATTTGGCGCCAGGTCAGCTTTGCTGATCACCAGGGGTTTTCGGGATTTATTATATATAGGAAGGCAGAACAGGCCCCACCTGTATGATTTTTGGGCAATCAAACCGGAGCCGTTAATTCCCCGTCACCTGACTTTTGAAGTAACAGAGAGAATTTTAGCGTGTGGCGGCGTACATCTTTCCTTAGAGGAAGAGGAAGTGCAAAGGATAATTGAGCAGATCAAGGAAAAGGGAGTAGATTCGGTAGCTGTCAGTTTTCTGCATTCCTATATTAACCCTGTTCATGAACAAAGAGTTAAGGAACTTTTTAATGCGGGGTTTCCTCAAATAAACGTTACCCTTTCCTCCGAAATTTTGCCCGAGTTCAGAGAATACGAGCGAACCTCCACTGCTGTAATTAATGCTTTGGTGCAGCCGGAGGTTGATCGTTATTTAGGGACATTGGAGCAGCAATTGGCAGGAGCAGGCCTGGAGGGTGGGTTTTATGTAATGCAGTCCAACGGGGGGGTAATTAGTGCCAGGCAAGCTCGTGAACAGTCAGTCAGAACTGTCCTCAGCGGCCCGGCAGGAGGCGTATTGGCCGGGGTTTGGTTGTCTCGAATAACCGGGCGCCGTAATCTAATCACGGCAGACATGGGTGGCACGAGTATGGATATTTGTTTGATCCACAATGGGGTGCCTAGATATACTAACGAAGGTGAAATCGGTGGCTATCCCCTGCGACTGCCTATGGTTGATGTTCACACTATCGGTGCCGGGGGAGGCAGTATTGCCTGGATTGACGCGGGAGGAGCTTTACGGGTTGGACCGAGGAGTGCGGGAGCAAGTCCCGGGCCTGCCTGTTACGGCCTGGGAGGAGATGAGCCTACTGTTACGGATGCTAATTTAGTGCTGGGCCGATTGCGGCCTTACGCTGCTCTGGCAGGTGACCGCCTGCTTAACCTTGAATTGGCGAGGAAAATACTGGCGGAAAAAATTGCAGAGCCGCTTAAGCTGACTGTGGAAAAAGCTGCTGAAGGGATAATTCAGGTAGTAAATGCCGGTATGCTGCGGGCTATGAGGGTGGTTTCCGTACAGAGAGGCTATGATCCCAGGGAGTTTGTATTGACAGCTTTTGGCGGTGCCGGCCCGCTTCATGCCGTGGAATTGGCTCGCGAGCTGGGGATGTCTCAGGTTTTGGTGCCCCGCTGCCCGGGAGTTAATTCTGCTTTTGGCATGCTGGCTGCCGATGTGAGACATGATTATGTACGAACACGGCTGGCTATGCTGGAGGAGTTGGAACCGGAGGAACTTGATGCTAATTTTAAAGAGTTGGCTTTGACCGCATTGGCTGAATTGCAGGCTGAAGGTTTTGCGGAACAGGACTGTGTTTTGCAAAGATTTTTAGATTTGCGTTATGCCGGCCAATCATATGAATTAACTATAGCCGCGCCTGCCAGAATCAGCCGCCCTGATATTAATATTTTGAAGACAGAGTTTCACTATGTGCATGAGAAAACTTATGGCTTCAAGCGGAAAGAAACTCCTCTTCAACTGGTGGCTTTGCGTTTGGTGGCTACCGGTAAGCTGCCGCAGATTGCCCCCTTTATGCTGCCCGAAGACTTTAAAGAACCCCTGCCCGTTGAGCAGAGGGAAGTTATTTTTGACGGCATGCCGCTCTTGACGCCTGTCTATAACCGTCAAGTACTGGGCAGGAACACCGTTATCACAGGCCCGGCAGTAATTGAACAACCGGATGCTGCAGCTCTAATCTGGCCGGGTGATTTGGGGCGGTGCGACAAGTGGGGAAACTTGATTATTGAACTGGGCAATTAAATCCGGGGTTGTTATATTATTATTTTTACGTGAGCAGATCTAATTGTCGAAGACAAATTTGGCTGAACTTGCAATGAAGAGGTGTTGAAATGACGATAGATGCAATAACACTGGAGGTGCTGCGTAATTCCCTGCAGTCTGTCGCTGAGGAGATGGGCGTAACCCTGATTCGCACGGCTTTGTCTCCCAACATAAAGGATCGCCGTGACTGTTCCACCGCTGTGTATACACCGGAAGGCGAACTGGTTGCCCAGGCCGAGCATATACCTCTGCACTTAGGATTAATGCCCACAGTGGTACAAGCCGTATTAAAACGCTTTCCCCTTTCGGAAATGGAGCCGGGTGACACTATAATCATAAATGATCCTTATGTCAGCGGTTCACACCTGCCGGATATTTGTTTGATCAGCCCGGTTTATTATTTGGATAAGCCTTTGGCTATAGTGGCCAACCTGGCTCACCATGTTGATGTCGGGGGGGCTGTGCCGGGCAGCATGTCAACCGCCGCACGGGAAATTTTTCAGGAAGGCCTGCGTATACCTCCGGTCAAACTGATGCAAAAAAATAAGATTAACCGTGACTTGCTGGATGTTTTAGCCAACAATGTGCGCACTTCGAAGGAGTTTTACGGCGATATAGAAGCGCAGTTGACCGCCAACCGGGTAGGAGAGATCAGGCTCAAGGAACTGGGGGCGAGGTATGGTTTGGAATTATTAAACCACTATATGAACGAAATAATTGCCTATGGTGAGCGCAGGATGCGGGCCGCCCTGTCTGCCTTGCCTTCCGGCGTATACAGTTATGAAGACTATCTGGAAGGTGACGGTATAACCGATCAACCGGTAAAAATAAAGGTTGCTTTAATCTTGGAAGGGGACAGCCTGACTGTTGATTTTGGTGGAACCGATCCGCAAGCTGTCGGCCCGGTTAATGCCGCCAGGGGAGTAATTATGGCCTGTGTTTACTATACGATCAAGGCGGTAGCCGATCCCTGGCTGCCCTCAAGCGCCGGTATTGGTTACCCGATAAAAGTAATAACTCCTGCCGGCAGCCTGGTCAATCCACTCTTCCCGGCACCTGTGGCACACGCCAATATTAACACTGCGCAGCGGGTGGCAGATGTTATTTTAGGCGCCCTGGCCGGTGCCGTGCCCCAAAAAGTTACTGCGGCCGGTACCGGCAGTATGAGTAATTTTACTATCGGAGGAGTCAATAAGCTGAACGGGTGCTATTACTCTTATGTGGAAACTTACGGCGGGGGGCAGGGAGCCAAGCACAATCAGGACGGTATGGATGGGGTGCATGTGCATATGACCAACACGCGCAATACCCCGGTGGAGGTAATTGAAAATAACTACCCTCTAAGAGTAGAAAAATACGGTTTGCTTACGGATTCGGGGGGGCCCGGTGAATACCGTGGGGGAACAGGTTTAGTCAGAGAAATTACCGTTTTGGGCGCTGAGGCTGTTGTCTCGGTGAGTACCGAAAGAGCTGTGTTTGCACCCTGGGGTTTGTCAGGAGGGTTAGCCGGACGCAGAGCGGGCTACGCCATAAAAAACAGTGCCAGTGCGGAGCATGGGGCCAATTTGGGCGGTAAGTTTACAGGACAGGTTGCGGCAAATACCACAATCGTTTTGGAAACCGCCGGGGGAGGCGGTTTCGGTAATCCTCTGAAAAGGGATCCGAGCAAAGTTCGGCAGGATGTTTTAAACGGTCTGGTCTCTTTTAAAGCAGCCCGTGATTATTACGGTGTGGTTATTTCGAAGAGTTATGTGGTGGATGAGGAGTCAACAAAGCTTTTAAGGGATGAGTTAAGGAGAAGCAGTCCATGAAACATCGCCTGCGGGAAATAGACTATTTGCGCGTCTTCGCCGCGTTTTCGGTTATTGCCATTCATATAACGAGCGGTTACACGGTAAACAGCAGAGCAGCCTTTGTTTTAAATCAGGTTGTGCGCTATGCGGTACCTCTGTTTATTATTCTGTCAGGGTTTGCTGTGTATCATAGCGGTTCCGGGCGGGATTATTCCAGCAGCGGTTTCTGGCGGCGGCGCCTGGGTAAAATCTTGTGGCCCTATGTTTTTTGGTCATTGTTTTATTCTCTGTATGCCTGGCGGGAGTTTTTTCGGGTTTCCGGTTGGGGTGCTTTGTTGCAGCCTGACCGGCTGCTGTTGCTGAGCCGGCAGCTTTTGTGCGGCACCGGGTATTATCACCTGTACTTTCTCTTAATTATTGCTCAGCTCTATCTTTTATATCCGTGGTTAAGAAGATTGCTGCAAAAAAAGCCCCTGTCTTTCCTTGGTTTAACGTTTTTTCTCACACTGCTGTCCCAGGCCGGTATCTATTTGCATCAAATAAAAATCATTACGCTGCCGGATATAGGTATACCGTATGTTAGCCTGTTTCCTCTCTGGTTGTTTTATTTTGTCCTGGGCATGTATCTGGCTGCAGTGAAAGAATGGCAAAGCTTTTTACGGGGCAAGGGGATACTTTGCGTTGTTATCTGGCTGGCAGGCCTGTCGCTTTTGCTGGTGGACAGCAGCCGGACAAAGACGGGTGATTCCTCTGTTAAGCCATCCATTATGCTTTACTCACTGTCAGCTTATTTTTTCTTTTATGGGCTGGCTGTCCGGTTCAAAGCTATGAAAAAGGTCATCCGGATAGGGAAGAGCAGAGTATTTGCAACCATAGATTTGGATAAAACGGTAAACCGGCTGTCTGCCCAATCCTTTCTCCTTTATCTGCTTCACCCGTTGGTATTGGACCAGCTTCTGCTTTTACGAAGCGGGATGCCTTTCCTATGGCAGGGTAAAGCAGGCATGTTCGGTTTGTTTATGGCTGTTGCGGTGATTACTCTTGTTCTAACGTATATTGCCTGTTATATCCCCTTTATACACCTTATCGGTGGTGTTTATGTCAAAGGAACCAAACATAAAATGTGACTAACTACCCTTAGAAGCATTGTTGGAACATTTGGGGTTGCCTTTGTGTTTTATTAGCGGAAATGAATAAAAGAAATATATTGCAGAAATTAATAGATTATGGTATGGTTATGGTGAGGTGATAACGATGCCATATAAACCAAAGTTTAGCTTTACTCCGGAGATAATTTCACTGCTATCAAAAATTGAATATCTGCGTGGCTCAATAACAGGCAAACAAATACCGTTACATATTGAAAAAGATATAAAATTCCGGGCAAGATTAAAAAGTACTCACTACTCAACGGCAATTGAGGGAAATCCTTTAACAATAGGAGAAGTAGAAAGTGTTATTAAACAACGTCCGGGTGAAACTGAAAGCCGTTATGCCCAGGAGGTGAGAAATTATTGGCGGGCTCTTATTTTCTTAAATAAATCAGTTAAAATAAAAATAATCAGTGAAGATTTTATTAAGCGTTTACACCGGATTATAGAGGTGAGAGGCCCGGGCCGAAGAGGAAAGTTGAGTGAGTACAGAGTGGCAACACCGCCGGGTTATTTGTTTTGTGTGCGGGATAATGTTACTGGTGAGATAGATTATATCCCACCGGCATACGAGGATGTTCCAAAGTTAATGGCTGAGTTAGTAATCTGGATTAATACCGATCATTCATTGCCTACACCTGTAAAGGCTGCTGTTGCCACATACCAGCTGGTAACTATACATCCTTTTGATGATGGAAATGGGCGGTTGGCAAGGGCACTGGCTTTATTTATCTTAATGCAAGGTGGTTATGATCTAAGCGGTTATTTCACGGTCGAAGAATACTATGTAAAAAATATACAACTGTATTATGGCAGCTTACAAATGGGGTTGCCGGTGGAGTATTATAATGGCCGCAATGATGCTGACTTAACGCCCTGGATTATTTTCTTTCTCAATACAATGGCTGAAGCATACGAAAACATAGCTAATACGGCAAATCGTTTGCATGAGGCATCACAAGGAAAACTTTTGGAGCTTTCGAAAAAGGAAATTAAACTTTTGCACTTAGCTTTGCGCTTCGAGGATCGTCCTTTAACGCTGGCTGTGATGGCTGAATGGTTCGAAGTAACTAAGAGAACTATGCAGGAATGGGTTAAAGATTGGTTAGAAATAGGATTGCTGCAACCGGCCAGCGGAACAAAGAGAATAACCTCATATAAGTTGGGCGAAAGGTATCAGTGTCTAAAGTTAGAGGATATTAACTGAAAGTCAGACAAAACAGCGGAAAAATGTGGTAAGAGGGAATATGAGAATACAACAGACCCTTAAGCTGCTGCGAACAGCCTAAGAGTTCTAAATAAAACCTCTGCAGTAAGAGAGGGTTTGATTTGAAAATCTCTGGTAATTAACCGCTTCAAATCTCCAGCCCAGCCCTGATCTCTCCGGTTGCTTGACCCGGTTTACCGTCTCCGATGCTTTTCCCGTCCACTTCCACCAGGGGCATGACCACCATCAGCGAGTTAGTCAGAAAACACTCTTTGGCCGAAAACAACTCCTCCGGCAGTACAGCCCTTTCCCGGCAGCGATAGCCGGCGGCAGCGGCTTTCCGCAGCACTTTAGCCCTCATAACTCCGGGCAGCAGGCCGGAAGAGACGTGAGGAGTAACCAGCTCTTTATCCCCGGTTACCAAAAAGATATTGCTGACAGTTCCCTCGGCAAGACATCCGTGAGTGTTTAGAAATAATCCTTCATTCCAGTTGCTGGATATAGCCTCCTGTCTTCCTAAAAGGTTCTCCAAATAGTTGAGAGACTTAAGATAAACCAGGGGAGAGCGCTCGTTCCTCGGGTTTTTCAGAAAACCGGCCCGAAATCCCTGTTGGTAATGCTCGCTGCGATATGCCGGGGCTTTTTTAACGGTTATAAGTATACCGGGCCTGCGTTCGCTTTCCGAGCCCGCAGTAACCGTCAAACGCAGACTGCCCTCCTGTAAACAGTTCTTTTCTATAACTCTGTTTATACCGTTAATGATTCCGGTTTGACAGTCTTCTTCCGATAATAAGAGACCGAGTTTAGGCGCGGAGCTGCTCAGTCTCTGCAGGTGTTCCTCAACAAAAACCGCCCGGCCCTTTTTAACCATGAAAGTTTCAAAAAGCCCGTAGCCATAAAGTAAGCCCCTGTCTGCTGCCGGCAGTGAAGCTGCTTCTGCCGGAATAATTTCACCGTTGCAGCAGACATAAGTTGTATCACCGGGTGTTTTTTGAGCGGCGGGCGGTTGCCCGGTATCCTGAGTGCTGCTTATCTGGACGAAACGCTCCAAGAATACTCCTCCTTCTCCTCTAATCCCAGTGCTTTCATCAAAGCTCTCGCCTTATCCAGCGTCTCAATATACTCGGCATAAGGATTTGAGTCAGCCGTAATACCACCGCCCACCTGGAAGTAAAAACGGCCGTGCCTGGCGATAATAGTGCGAATAACAATATTCAAGTCAGCATCCCCGTCAAAGCCGATATAGCCGATAGACCCGGTATAGATTCCCCGCCGCACAGGTTCCAGTTCTTCAATGATTTCCATGGAGCGGATTTTAGGTGCTCCGCTGATTGAGCCGCCGGGGAAAGCCGCCTCCAGTAAATCTATGGTGGTTTTATCTTCCGGCAGTTCGCCGACTACCGTGGAAACCAGGTGAAATACGGTCGCGTATTCTTCCAGCCGGTAAAGCTCGGGCACCTTTACCGAGCCTATTTTACAGACCCGTCCCAGATCGTTTCTTTCCATATCCACAATCATAACCAGTTCCGCCCTGTCCTTGATGCTCTCCCAGAGTTCACGCCGCATAAGAGCATCCTCAGCTTTTGTTTTGCCCCTGGGCCTGGTCCCTTTAATAGGCCTGGTTTCCACCTGCTTGCCGGTAACTTTTAAAAACCGTTCGGGGGAAGCGCTTATTACCTCTACATCAGCAAAAGACAGGAAGGCGGCAAAAGGAGCGGGATTAATCTCCCGCAATTTCTTATACAGTTTCCATGAATCAGTGGTCTGGCGTATAGAGAAGCGCTGGGACAGGTTAACCTGAAAAATATCGCCTGAGGCAATATAATCAATAGCTTTTTGTACTGCGGAACAATAACTCTCCTGGGTAAAATGGGATTGAGGCAAACTGATTTCCTGCCGCTCGGGATAGGAAAAAATCCTGCCGGGTGTCGCGATCCCGGCAGGCGCGGGCCGGGCGTCCTTTTGAGATTCCGGGCCGCACAAAAGCTTTTCCGTTTCTGCCAGTCTTTTTTCCGCCCGGCGGAAAGCCAGTTCCGGGTCTTTTTCGGGCAGCCCGGTGGAAACAACAAATACTTCCCCGGTCAGGTGATTGACGGCTGCCAGGACATCATAAAAGCCCAGTTGGCAGTCGGGCAGTTCCAGGTCATCCACGGCCCGGTCAGGTATAACTTCTATCTGTCTGCCTAAATCGTAACTGAAGAAGCCCACGGCACCCCCGTTGAAAGGCAGTCCCGTGTCAACCGGAGGCATTTGATATTCGGCTAAAAGTCTTTTCAATTCCTTTAAAGGAGATCCGGTAATGTTTTGCCGCCGTCCGTTGCTGGTTATCGTAATTAGATCGTCTTTAGTTTCGAACAGCAAAAAGGGATCTGCGCCTACAAAAGAATGGTGACCGAGGCCCGGTGATTTCATGCCGGTATCGAGAAAAAAACTATAAGAACCGGATTGCAAACGCTCATACAAGAGAACCGCGTCGGCGGCGACATCTATTTTTTTAAGCAAAGGCAGGGTTTTCACGCCAGAGACCCCCTTTCAATTCTAAAAAATTAGCCAGCAGCTCTTTGCCGGCGGTTGTCAAAATTGATTCCGGGTGAAATTGCACACCCTCCACTGTGTATTCTTTGTGTCTTACCCCCATTAATTCACCTTCCGAAGTTTCCGAAGTGATTTCCAGAACCGGCGGAAGATCTGATTTTTCGACTATAAGAGAGTGGTAACGGGCGGTAGTCATGGGGTTGGGCAGGTCTTTATAAACAGTGCGCCCGTCATGTCTGATCCGGGAGGTTTTGCCGTGCATCATGCGGGGAGAGCGCAGGACCCTGCCGCCGAAAACCTGTCCAATGGATTGGTGTCCCAGACAAACCCCCAGCACAGGAATTCTGCCGGCGAAATAGGAAATAACCTCCATGGAAATACCTGCCTCGTTGGGAGAACAAGGCCCGGGCGAAATGATTATGTGAGAAGGTGAAAGGGCTTCAATTTGTGCCAGTGTGACCTTGTCATTGCGAAAAACCAGAACTTCCTGTCCCAATTCGCACAGGTACTGGTAAAGGTTGTAAACAAAGGAATCATAATTGTCTATTAATACCAGCATGCGTGAACCCTCCTTAAACAAATTTATAGATATAGAAACGGCTTAAAAAATAAAAAAAACCAGCACAAATAAGCTGGTTCTCACTCCGCGTTCTCCGAGTCGTCTCATCTTCTCTCATCTCAACTGATCTAAGCTCAACTAAGCATATAATTTTCAGAAAAATCTAATTACATTTTACTATAAGCTTATTTTATCTGTCAACAGCTTAATTATTAACTTAAACAAATATCAAAGCAGCTTTTGAACGGCCTGGTAGGTGATTGCAATGCCTGTGCCAATAATCAGCAAGCTGCTGGCGGCGGAGAATTTGCTCCAGGCTGCGGCGCTTATAGATTTTCCGGCCAGAGCGGAAAGCTTAACAAAAATAATGCCTACGGTAATCAAGGCTGCTGCACCGCCAACACCAAAAGCCAGTACCAGCAGCAGTCCTTGAAAAAGATGTCCGGTACTGAGAGACATCAGAAGAACCGCTAAAGCGCTGGGACAGGGAATCAGCCCGTTTGTGAAGCCTACCAGGAGTAAATCCAGCAGGTTTACTTTTTGACCTGCCTGTCCGACCGGTGCATGAGCATGAGGATGATGATGCTTGCAGCAGGTGTGTTTTCTGTTAAAGGGGAATAATTTAGTTCCTATGATTGTCATTAAAATGCCGGACAGCAGCTGCAGCCAGATTTCCATTTGTCCGGCATCACTGAGATGAGTGCTTACCTGAGCGGCAGCAAAAGCAAATTGTGTTGTTGCCGCCATAACCAGGATAACCGCGGTGTGGGTGGCCGCTGAGGTTAAACCCAGAGCGACCGCGTCGATAACACGGCCCCGTGACATTATCAGATAAGCCCCCATAAGGCTTTTGCCGTGGCCTGGTTCCAGCGAGTGCAGAGCTCCTATGCCGAAAGCTGTTAAATAATAGAACAGGTTCATTTCCCCACCCCTTTAGATAAGCATATTCATAACAATATGTTTTATATAACCAAAACATATTGACAAAAACTATATTTTTTGATAAATAAGAAGCATACTTAGATAAGAAACAAGATTAGTTGAGTCAATAAATTAAATAATAAGAAAGATTAAATAAGAATAAATATTATTTGGGAGGCGTAATTATGAGTATGGAGGATGTGCTGGATAAGCTAAAGTCTTGTGGTATAAAACTCACTCCGCAGCGCCAGGAAGTGGTCAGAGTCTTTTTGGAAGATAATAAGCACTTTAGTGCCGAGGAGGTATTAAAAAAAGTTCAACAGACCTTTTCCAGCGTCAGTTTTGATACTATTTACCGTACTCTTAATTTATTCAAGGATCTGGGAATAATTATTGAAGTGGACTTTTTTGATGGCTGCCGTCGTTTTGAAATGAACGATGAAAATAATCATCATCACCATTTAGTTTGTTTGAAATGCGGGAAAGCCAAGGAAGTTCATCACTGCCCGGCGGAATGTATTCACAATATCCTAAAACAGAACCCCGGCTTTAAGGTGTCCGGCCATACGTTTAGCATTTTTGGCTACTGCCCAAACTGTCAGTAGTTGTATTCCGCGGTGTCAGGTTTTATTAATTAAATCAGAGCAGATGTATAGATGGTTTCTATTTAGATATATAGTTTGTAGATTATACAGGGTTGGATAGGAGGTTCATTGTGAAGAAATTGTATTTTGGAGTGCTGCTGGTGCTTGCCGCGGTAATAATAACCGCCTGTGGGAATAAATCCGAGCAGGCTCACGTTCAAGCGCTTAAAAACGTAAATGCGGACGGTAAGCTTAAGGTTGTGACAACCTTTTACCCACTTTATGAATTCGCTTCTCAAACCGGTGGTGACCGGGTGAATGTTTATAATTTAATGCCGCCCGGCGCGGAACCCCACGACTGGGAACCCGCACCCAGAGACATGGCCAGCATAGAGCAAGCGGATCTGTTCATTTATAACGGAGCGGGACTGGAGCCCTGGGTGGAGCAGCGGCTGCTGCCTGTTTTAGCCGGCAAAAAGGTGAAAGTGCTGGATGCGTCTGCCGGTCAAAAGCTCATCAGTGCATCAAAAGGTACTTACGACCCTCATTATTGGCTGGACCCGCTGATGGCCAGACATACAGTAGAGAGCATTGCTGCGGCAATATCTGAAATTGACCCGAACAACGGGCAGTATTACCGGGAAAGAGCCTCGGCTTACGGTGAAAAGCTGCTTAAACTGGATAAGGAGTACAGTGCGGCTGCACAAAGCTTTACAAGCAAAGACCTGGTAACCTCGCACAGTGCTTTTGCGTATATGTGCAGGCGTTATGGAATGCAGCAGGTTTCCGTATTGGGTCTGTCGCCGGAGGCCCAGCCTTCACCCGCTCAACTTAAAGAGGTGGTGGAATTTGTTCGCCAAAATAAGGTACGTTGTATTTTTTTTGAGCCTTTAATCAGTTCGCAGCTTTCAGAAACGGTGGCCCGCGAGGCAAAAGTTAAAACCGGTGTCCTAAACACGATAGCCGGTTTGACTGAAGAACAACAGGCTCAAGGTGAAAATTACATTTCTTTAATGTACAGCAACCTGGCGGCTTTGAAGGAGGCCTTGCAGTAGTGGAGCAAATCGCTCTGGTGGAAATAAAAAACCTGTACTATTCTTTTACGGAAAAAACAATTTTGGAAGCAATTAATCTGGAAGTATACCAGGGTGACTACCTGGCTCTGATTGGACCTAACGGTTCCGGCAAGACAACGCTGCTAAAATTGATTTTGGGACTATATAAGCCCCTGCGAGGCGATATCAAACTGTTTGGACAGGATATAGGGCAATTCAGGGATTGGCCCAGAGTGGGTTATGTACCCCAAAAGGCCACTCACTTCGATCACCGTTTTCCGGCTACTGTGGAGGAGGTGGTTGCCGCCGGTCGGTTCGGGCGAGTAGGTGTAGGCCGTCGTTTAACCGCTGCGGATAAAGAAGTTGTGCGGTATTCTTTGGAACTGGTAGGTATGCGGGATAACAGCAGCGCTTTAATTGGGAGACTCTCCGGCGGGCAGCAGCAAAGAGTGTTTATTGCCAGAGCTCTGGCCGGCAGTCCCGAGCTTTTGATATTGGATGAGCCGGTGGTTGGTCTGGATGCAGGCGCTCAAGAACGTTTTTACAGCATGCTCAGCAGTTTAAATAAGGATCAAAATATGACTTTGATTACCGTGTCTCATGATACCGGCGCTATCGGGGCTCAGGTAAACAAGCTGGCCTGTATCAACCGGCGTTTGATTTATCATGGCAGTCCTTTGGACATTCCGGCGGGAGAAACTTTAGCCTCTTTATACGGAATGGCGGTGCGGGCAGTATCTCACCATCATTAAACATAAGGGAGAGCATATTGAATTCAGGGGTGGGTAAATGTTAGAAATGCTTCAATACGATTTTATGGTGCGCGCACTGGCAGCCGGTGCCATTGTGGGTATTATATGCCCGGCAATCGGCGTGTTTTTGGTTCTGCGCCGTTATTCTTTTATGGCGGATACCCTGGCTCACGTATCTCTGGCAGGTGTGGCTCTGGGACTTTACCTGGGTGTAAACCCCTTCGCGGTCACAGTAGGTACGGCCCTGACTGCCGCGCTGAGTATTGAGAGAATGAGGGAAAACCAGAAACTGCCCGGTGAAGCTATACTGGCCCTGGTTATGTCGGCCGGTCTGGCGTTGGCTGTAGTTTTAATCAGTTTGTCGCAGGGTTTCGGCGTTGATCTTATGGGCTATCTTTTTGGCAGCATTCTCACTGTCGGACCGCGTGATGTTTGGGGCATATTATTACTGGGCCTGCTGGTTTTGCTGGTACTGTTCTTCTTATTCAAAGAATTCTTTCTTATGGCCTTTGATGAGGATTATGCCCGTGTATCCGGACTGCCCTATGACAAGCTAAACCTTGTTTTTATTATTTTGACTGCTCTGACCGTGGCCATATCTCTTCGTATTGTCGGAGGTCTTTTGGTAGGCGCTTTAATGGTTATCCCCGTACTGACCTCGCTGCTGGTTTCCCGCAGCTTCAAACAAGTTTTCTTTTTGTCGATGTTTTTGGGGATAAGCGAAATCTTAACCGGTCTCGTTGTTTCCTATTACTGGAACCTGCCTTCCGGCGGCGCTGTAGTTTTGACCGCGCTGGCTGTGTTTTTCGCAGCCTATTCCTCTGGAAAGCTGAGAAGTATTTTTCTCAAAAAGACCCCGGCAGCCCCGAATACGGAAAAAATTGAACCGGCCTAGTTTTGAATAAATGCATTGCTAAACTTAAAGTTGAATTTCGGGTGGTATGGAATTGAAACAATTACAGACAAAATGCTGGCGGGTTGACGCAAAAAAACCTGAGCGGCAAATAATTCAGGCAGCGGCGCAAATTATTAAAACAGGCGGTTTGGTGGCATTCCCTACCGAAACCGTATATGGTTTGGGCGCAAACGCCCTGGACAGCCGGGCCGTGCGGCGGTTGTTTCAAGCCAAGGCCCGCCCCGCGGATAATCCCCTGACCCTCCATGTTGCGGATTTGAAAACCGCCTTTGCCTACTTAAAGGACATTCCGCAGGAGGCTCACGCGCTGGCGGGACAATTCTGGCCCGGTCCTTTAACTCTGGTTTTGCCCTTTCAGGGCCACCTGCCCGCGGAGGTCACCGGCGGCAGGCCGGCTTTAGGAGTGCGCATGCCGGATCACCCGGTAGCCCTGGCCTTAATCGAGCAGTCCGGAGTCCCTCTGGTAGCGCCCAGCGCAAATCTTTCCGGCAGACCCAGTCCTACAACAGCGGACCATGTATTGCAGGATTTGAGCGGCCGTATAGAGGCCGTGTTGGATGGCGGGCCTTCTGAGTGGGGTTTGGAGTCCACAGTGATAGATTTTACCGGCGAAAAGCCGGTGCTTTTGCGTCCGGGCGTGTTGACCCAGGAAGACCTTCGCCCCTTTACAGGCAGCCTGGAACTGACAAACAAGGCAATCCCCTCGGCAAAATATGCCCATTATACTCCACATGCCGCTTTCCTGCTGGTAGAAGGTGAGGATGACCGGGTTGTACTGGAGAAAATAGGCCAGATGGCGCTCCACTACGAAAAACAGGGACAAAAAGTGGGACTTTTGCTGTACGAGGAAGACGCATTTTTATTTCAAAGTTATATCTATACTACAGCAGGCAGCAAAAGCAGGCCTGTCTCTGTGGCGGCAGGTCTTTTTCAAGCCATGCGTGAATTGGATAACCGCTGCGTAGATATAATCATCTGTGCCGGTTTCCATGGGCAAGGCCTGGGCTTAGCCATTCAAAACCGACTGAGATTGGCCGCCGGCAGTAATACAATTAAGGTATAGGGTCAAAGGAAGGTACAAGTCCCCATTAAAAGTTATAGTTCTCAGCCGTTTTATTGAAAATAAAATTATATTGGATTATAATTTACATACATGCCTTAACGGCAAACTGGAGGGAAAAAAGTGAGCGAAATTACCCTGGTCTTGCTGGCAATGGCTTTGGGCACCGACGCCTTTTCCATGTGTATAGGTATCGGTATGGCCGGAGTCAGGCGCAGGCAGACGGCCGTTATAACAATGACAATCTTTATCTTTCATATATTTATGCCTCTGATTGGCTGGTATATAGGGGGGGTTCTCGGCAACCTGTTGGGGCGTGTGGCAGTTGTGGCCGGGGCCGCCTTGCTGGTTTACCTGGGGGGCAGAATGATCCTGGCTGTTTGGCGTGAGGGTGCGGATAATTCGGCCCGTTCAATGATCGACAGCCTGTGGGGAGTAGTGTTACTGTCTGCCGGTGTGAGTATGGATGCTCTAAGCGTCGGCTTTACACTTGGCACCAGAAATGTCAACCTGCTTCAGGCTGCCGGCGTAATTGGTCTGGTAGCCGGCTTAATGACCTTTACCGGGCTGGTTTTGGGACGCTTTATCGGCAGTTGGATAGGTTCACGGGCTCAGATGGCAGGCGGGGCCGTTTTGGTTGGTATCGGAGTAAAGCTTTTCTGGGGTTAGCCTTTATCTGGAGGTGGAAGAATGTCCTCGAAAATACTATTTGTCTGCACCGGCAACACCTGCCGCAGCAGTATGGCTGAAGCGCTGGCCAGGAAAATCTTAAGCATTAAACAATCTGTTCCGGATATTATTGTAGCTTCCGCCGGGGTAGCCGCCTGGCCCGGTGGCCCTGCTTCTCCACAGGCAGTTGAGGCCCTGTGGGAATACCGTATTGATCTTTCCTCACACCGGGCAAAAATGGTGAACTGGCAGGAAGTTGACGGAGCGGATTTAATATTAACCATGACTGCCTCACACCGCCAAATACTCATCTCACGTTTTCCTTCTGCCGCGGGAAAAATATTTACCCTGGGTTCCTATTCAGGTGAGGAAGGGGATATAGTTGATCCTTTCGGTCAGACAGTGGCTGTCTATCGCAAATGTGCCGCTTCGTTATGGGAATTGCTTGAAACGGCCCTGGACAAGTTCTGCCGTCAGCTGGAGAAAGAATAAACATAGGTTTAAAATTTGACAGTATAAAAAGGGAATCCTCTCTTTATGGAGAATTTTAAATAATTAAAGTACAATATGCGAGGAAAGAGGGGTTTTAATTTTGCGAGTTGCCATAGCCGCTGATCACGGGGGCTTTCAGTTAAAAAAAGAAATTATTGAGTGCCTGCGTGCTGACGGTTTTGAGTATAAAGATTTTGGTACATATTCAGAGGAGTCAGTTGATTACCCGGATTTGGCTCTGGCTGTGGCGGAAGCCGTCAAGGCCGGGGATTATGACAGAGGAATAATTTGCTGCGGTACAGGCATAGGAGTCTCCCTGGCGGCAAATAAAGTGCCGGGCATTCGTGCCGCCCTTTGTCATGACACTTTTTCCGCGCGTTGTGCGCGGGAGCATAATGACGCAAATATTTTAACTTTGGGTCAGAGGGTGATTGGCGCCGGTTTAGCTGCGGAAATTGTCAGGATCTGGCTGAATACTGTTTTTGCCGGTGGACGTCATGCCCGCAGAGTAGAAAAGATTGCCCAAATAGAAGCAAAATATAATAAGTAAGCTTTTAGCCTGTTGGGGGGAGAGTAGATGACCTTGTTGCGCAGCTTAGCCGACACTGACCCGGAAATCTTGCGGGCCATAGAATTGGAAACTGAGAGACAGAGAAACAAAATAGAATTAATAGCTTCGGAAAACTTTGTCAGCCGGGCTGTCATGGAAGCACAGGGTTCGGTCATGACGAATAAATATGCCGAGGGCTATCCGGCTCACCGCTATTACGGCGGCTGTGAATATGTGGATGTAGCAGAGAATATTGCCCGTGAAAGGGCCTTAAAGTTATTCGGAGCGGAGTATGTTAATGTTCAGCCTCATTCCGGTTCACAGGCCAATATGGCCGTTTATTTTGCTTTGCTGAAACCGGGAGACACTATATTGGGCATGGATTTAGCTCATGGCGGTCACCTGACACACGGCAGCAAAGTTAATATTTCCGGCAAATATTTTAATTTTATTTCTTACGGCGTGGAAAAAGACACGGGCCGTATAGATTATGAAAAAGTACAGGCCATTGCTTCAGAGTACAAGCCTAAAATGATCGTGGCCGGGGCCAGCGCCTACCCGCGGGAAATAGATTTTGAGAAATTAAAAAAAGCCGCGGACGAAATAGGAGCTTATTTAATGGTGGATATGGCGCATATCGCCGGTTTGATTGCGGCCGGCCTGCACATGAGTCCCGTACCTTACGCGGATGTTATTACCACTACAACACACAAAACCCTGCGCGGGCCCAGGGGCGGCATGATTTTTTGCAAGGAGTGCTACGGGCCGGATATTGATAAGGCTATTTTCCCCGGTATACAGGGCGGGCCGCTGATGCATGTAATTGCGGCCAAAGCGGTTGCTTTCGGTGAAGCACTGAAGCCGGATTTCAAAGAATACCAAAAGCAAATAATTAAAAATGCCGCCGCTCTGGCCGAAGCCTTGACCGGTTACGGTTTTTCACTGGTTTCCGGTGGTACGGATACCCACTTGATGCTGGTGGACTTGCAGAATAAAGGTATAACCGGCATGCAAGCGGAAAATATGCTGGATGAAGTCGGCGTAACCGTAAATAAAAATGCCGTGCCTTTTGACCCTCAGCCGCCGAAAATAACCAGTGGGATCAGAATCGGTACGCCTGCCGTAACCACAAGAGGTTTTGATGAAGAAGCCATGCGGCAGGTAGCGGAAGTGTTCCACTGTGTATTGGATTACTTTGGAGACAAGCATTATCAGGAAAAAGCCCGTGCCCTGGTGCGGCAAATCTGCGGCAGGTATCCTCTCTACTAGGGAAGGGGGTATCATATGAAAAGAATTTCCTGGCACGAGTACTTTATGGGCCAGGCTAAAATAATAGCTCTGCGTTCCTCCTGCTCCAGGCTTTCTGTAGGATGCCTGATCGTAAGAGACAGGAGATCAATTGCCGGCGGGTACAACGGTTCGGTTTCCGGAGATGTGCATTGCCTGGACGACGGCTGCCGCATAGATAACGGGCACTGCGTCCGCTGCGTGCACGCCGAGGCTAACGCCATAGTACAGTGTGCAAAATTCGGCGCTTCGACGGAAGGCACTGATATATATGTAACCCATTTCCCTTGTTTAAATTGTGCCAAACTGATCATTCAGGCAGGTATAAGGCATGTCTACTACGAACAGGATTACCGGATCGATCCGTATTGTATGGAGCTTTTTAATCTGGTTGGAGTTAAGGTGACTAAAATCACCTGTAACTTGTCTGATTACCTGAAGTTAACTGACAGTAATTTGTAAAATTGCATAAAAGCCTTGTTTGGAAAACCGAACAGGGCTTTATTTTACTCTGGGAAATTATGCTTGTGATGGAGCTGTGGCTGCTTGAAAGTCGCTTAAGGCGGCTTTCCCGAGGTTAAGGAGCGTGACTTTTTTTGGAGAAGAAAATCATTGCACTGCCCCGTTTAAACAATTTATCTCCCACCATGGAATCCACAGCCCTGAAGCTGATGGAGGAGGCGGGGGAACTGGCTCAGGCTATTGGCAAATTGCGTGGCTTAAGCGGGGAAAATACCGTTCATAGCCAGGAGGAAATAATGCTGCTTATCACCAGGGAGTTGATGGATGTGGCTCAAACAGCGGTGTCCATGATGTTTGTACTGGAAGAGCAATACGGGGTGGATTTGGAAAAATCCTATGAGAACCATATCAATAAGCTGGTTAAAAAAGGCTATCTAAAGCTTTAAATCCGGGATTAATAATTATAAAAATTTATTTTAAAAATAAGCATATGTATGTTATACTTGCAACGGGAATAAATTTTCCATGGAAGCAAGTATAAACTGCACTTAGCGGTCCGAAAACTGTTGTTTTCTTACCGAGTGCAGTATACAATGTTTTGGGAGTTATAACTTGGCCGGAATTACATATAAGTTAATAAGAACGATTTATTATTTTGCTGCAAGGGGATTCATATGCTGAAAATAATTACAATATTTGGAACCAGGCCGGAGGCTATAAAAATGGCCCCGGTAGTCAAGGAACTTAATAAATTGGCAGATCAAATCGACAGCAAAGTAATTGTCACCGCTCAGCACAGGCAGATGCTGGACCAGGTCCTGGAGCTGTTTTCTATTTATCCCGAGCATGATCTGAACATTATGCGGCAGGGACAGAACTTATTTGACATTACCAGGCGTGCTCTGGACGGCCTGGGAAAAATACTGGAGACAGAAAAGCCGGACTTAGTGCTGGTGCACGGGGATACCACCACAACTTTTGCCGGTGCCTTGGCGGCCTATTATTTGCAAATTTCAGTGGGGCATGTGGAGGCCGGGCTGCGTACCGGAAATAAGTACTCGCCTTTTCCGGAAGAAATGAACAGGCATTTGACCGGAGTCTTAGCAGACATGCATTTTGCCCCTACCGCGGCGTCTGCCGCTAATTTAACACGCGAGGGGGTGCCGGAAGAGAAAATATTTGTTACAGGCAATACCGTTATTGACGCGCTGCGGGCCACTGTCAAGGACGGGTATGTCTTCAGTCAAAACAGTATTTTAAGCGGTATAGCCTATGAGCAAAAAAGAGTCATTCTGGTCACCACACACAGGAGAGAAAATCTGGGTGAACCCCTGAGAGAAGTCTATCGCGGCATTCGACAAATTGCAGAGAACTATCCGGATGTGGAAGTGGTTTTCCCTGTACACATGAATCCCGCCGTTCGCGGGCCGGTGCAGGAAGAGTTGGGCAACAACCCGCAAATCCACCTGATAGAACCGTTAGATTATGAACCCTTCGTCAATTTAATGAATCGCTGCTGCCTGGTGCTGACAGATTCAGGCGGTATGCAGGAAGAAGCACCTTCTCTGGGTAAACCGGTATTGGTTTTGCGAGATACCACGGAACGGCCGGAAGCCTTGGATGCCGGAACCGTATGTTTGATCGGTTGTGACAGAGGGAAATTGGTTGATATGACCGCAAATTTACTGGATAATCAAAATTTATATTATAAAATGGCTAATGCCGTAAACCCTTACGGTGATGGTTTGGCTGCTGAAAGAATCGTGCAGGCGATAAAATTTAAATACGGTCTGACCGATAAACCACCGAAAAAATTTATTCCGGCCTAAAGAAAAAATTTCGAGGAGAGAGAATATTTGAAACTCTCCTTCTTTGTATGATGTTGAAAAGATTTTATTTGAGGCAACATGCCGTTTGGTTTGTTGAGCAGAGGACTTTCAAATTTTCAGAATATATGGCCTAATTATAAATATTTTTCTTAGCAATAAGCAGAATTAATCAATAAAAAGTTGATTAGTTTAGAAAAATGACATAAATCCAGCAAATGAGAAAGGTGTTTTTTAAGAATACACAAAAAAAGTCGTTTGCTGCAAGAAGGAAATGTCCTCATTTGTGTAGAACATATAAGATACAGCAAAGGTAGGTGGGTGTATGTCCGTTTATGGCATGTTTTTGAGTGTAAATTATGGTATACACTTGCTTGAGGTTGGTAGCCATGGCCAAGGAAGGTAAAGGCAAAGGCTTGCAGGCCCTGGCGCTTACATCAACTATCAGTATGGAGATTGCGGCGACTGTTACGCTGGGTTTTCTTGGGGGACGTTATTTGGATCGTCACTTCGGGACAGAGCCCTGGATTATGGTAACAGGTGTGCTCCTGGGGGTGGCACTGGGCATATTGGGTATAGTGCAGACCCTGGAGAGGTTTTTCAAAGATAAGGAGTGAGTTTATGCTGACCCCGGCACCCATACCTGATTTGACTACTCAGTTTTCACGTACCAGAAAAATTACGCTCATAATTACCGGGTTAGTGGTAGCAGGTATTGTCTTGACCTCCGGGTCACCTTTTTTATGGGGTTTGTTAATTGGTCTTGCCGTAGGCCTGTATAATGCATTTACACTGCACAGGCGTTTAGGCAGGATAGGAGAGTTTTCTCCCCCCAGGGCTAAAAAGTATATGTTTAAGGGTATGGCCATGCGCTTTACAACAATTTGTGCAGTGTTGTTTGCGGTAAGGAATATAGCTTGGATAGATTTGCACGGGATAGGAGCAGGTCTGCTCATACCGCCGCTGGTTGCTATATTCGATCTGGCTGTCAGTTCCTTCAAAGAATCTTTTCAGCAAGCTATGGCAAGCCAAGCCATGCAAGTAAATTCCAAATTAAGACGAAAAGGGGGTGAAAATGTATGATGAGTTTGGAACAGGTGGAAGAGCAACTAAATTTTTGGGGTTTTCCTTTAGGACATCATTTGCCGCATATTAACTTAATGGGTTATAACACTCAATATAACCCGAAAACCCTCGTGATGACCTGGATTACCATGATTGTGGTAGCAGTCTTTTTGTTAATGGCCACACGTAATATGAGTATGCGCAAACCTGGTAAACTGCAAACAGTGGTGGAATTGCTTTATGACTTTATCAAAGGCTTAGCTTTTGATAATATTGGGGCTAGAAAGGCCGCGCCTTTAATGCCATTACTTTGTACTATATTTATTTACCTCTTATTCTCCAACCTTTTAGGTTTGATACCTACCATGAGTTCATCAACTGCCGACAAGAACACCACTATCGGCATGGCATTGTTTGTATTTTGTTTGCTTTGGTATCAGGGATTTAAGTACAAGGGCCCCGGTCACTTAAAGCATTTTATCAAGCCATTTCCTTTATTCTTACCTTTAAACTTAATAGAAGAAGTGGCCCGTCCCACTACTCTGGCCTTCCGTCTATTCGGCAACATATATGGCGGTGAGGTTTTGATTGCGGTACTGCTGGGGTTGATACCTACTTCGGTAGTTTTCTTTGGCGGCTTCATTCCATCTGTAATATGGCTGGCATTTAGTATATTTGTTGGTTTTATCCAAGCATTTATTTTCACGATGTTAACTATAGCCTATACTTCTCAGGTTGTAGCGGAACATCACTAAGTTATTTTTAATGTCCATGTTAGGTAACAAAACAGTTATCTATAATTAAATTAAAAAACTTATATTTTTGAAGGAGGCCAAAATCATGGCAGTAGAAGTAGGTTCAGGTTTGGTTGCAATGGGTACAGCTTTAGCAGTAGGTTTAGCTGCTATCGGCGCAGGTGTTGGTGACGGTATGGTTACCGGTAAAACTGTTGAGTCCATCGCTCGCCAGCCGGAGGCAAGAGGCGTGTTGCAAACAACCATGTTTATCTCCGTAGGTTTGATCGAAGCGCTCCCCATTATCGCTGTTGTTATTGCATTTATGCTTCTCGGCAAAATGTAATTTGTGGGGTGAGGGTAGGAAATTTTTATGGTATTACTCGTCCGTTCTATTAAGTCGGTACGGCGGGTTATGCCCGCTGCTGCCTTCTTAATCTATTGCCTTAGTTGCCGGAAGGAGGGGAACTTGTGCTAGACGCTTTAGGTATTAATGCAACATTGTTTGCTCAGATATTTAACTTCATTATACTTTTAATTTTTCTGCGCATTGTTGCATGGAAGCCGCTCATTAACATGATTGAACAGCGGCAAAAACATATTGAAAATACCGTGAACGCAGCTGAAGATGAGAGGAAAAAGGCCGAAGAACTGAGAGCATCTTATCTTGCTGAAATGCAGCGGTCCAAAGAAGGCGCCCAGCAGATTATTGCTGATGCCAATAAAGCTGCGGAAGCTCAGAAAGATCAAATTATTGCCGCAGCTAAAGCCGAATCCGAAAGAATTAAGGAAAACGCTACCGCTGAAATTCAGCGTGAAAAAGAAAAAGCCGTGGCTGAGCTTAGGGAGCAAGTGGCATCACTGGCTATTCTGGTGGCAGGTAAGGTAGTTAGCCAGAAGATTACCGAGGATCTGCAGCACAGTATGGTGCAGGAATTTATTAAAGAGGCAGGCGATCTGCCATGCTAAGAGGTGCTGTGGCCAGACGTTATGCTCATGCCATGTTTGAACTTGCCCTGGAAGGCAATATGCTTGACAGTTTAGAAAGCGATTTAAAGGGTGTCTTAGAGATTATTGAAAGCAACCCTGAACTTAAGAGAATCATTTATCACCCGCAGGTTACCTCCAAAGACAAAAAGGATTTGGTAGGAAATATTTTCTCAGATTATATTTCTCCTGTGGCCAAGAATTCTCTTTTCTTTTTAATAGATCGTCGTCGGGAATCATTTTTAGGTGATATAGTTGCCGCGTTTGTTCTTTTGGCCAACCAGCATCGTAATATTGTAGAAGTGCATGTCACCTCGGCAATTGAAATGAACGAAAAAGAACAGAAAAGCCTGGCCAAAGTATTGGATAAGCTTGCTGGCAAAAAGGTTCAGCCGGAATATGCAGTTGACCCGTCCCTTATCGGTGGCGTGGTTGTCCGTATTGGAGATAGGGTTATTGACGGCAGTGTTAAAACCCGCTTGGCTACCTTGAAAGATCGCCTCATTCAAAACCAAGTTAACTAGATAGGGGTGAACCAGTAGAATGAATTTGCGACCTGAAGAGATTAGCTCTATCATTAAGCAGCAGATAGATAAATACCAGGCCCAGGTTGAAGTAACCAGCGTCGGTTCGGTTATTCAGGTGGGTGACGGTATTGCCCGTGTTTACGGTCTGGAAGATTGTATGTCTAACGAATTGCTGGAATTCCCCGGCGGTACAATGGGCATGGCCTTAAACTTGGAAGAAGATAACATAGGTTGCGTTATTTTAGGACCTTACACCCACATTAAAGAGGGCGACCCTGTTAAGCGTACCGGTCGTATTATCTCAGTGCCTGTTGGTCCGGAACTTATTGGTCGTGTTGTTAACCCGTTGGGTCAGCCTATTGACGGTAAAGGCCCGATTAAAACTGATAAATATCGTTCTATTGAGCGTATTGCACCGGGTGTTGTTACCCGTAAGTCGGTTAACCAGCCCATGCAAACCGGTATTAAAGCTATTGACGCAATGATTCCTATTGGCCGCGGACAGCGGGAATTAATTATCGGTGACCGCCAGACCGGTAAAACTGCTATTGCAGTTGACACCATTATTAACCAAAAGGGTCAAAACGTTGTTTGTATTTATGTTGCTGTAGGTCAAAAGAACTCTACCGTTGCTAACGTTGTGCAGATTTTGTCTGACCACGGCGCTATGGATTACAGTATTGTGGTATCAGCTACTGCTTCCGAGCCTTCTCCGCTGCTCTATATCGCTCCTTACTCAGGCTGTGCCATGGGCGAAGAATTTATGGAGAACGGCAAGGACGTATTAATCATCTATGATGACCTGTCCAAGCAGGCTGCCGCTTACCGTGAACTTTCACTTTTGTTGCGCCGTCCTCCCGGACGTGAGGCTTTCCCTGGCGACGTATTCTACTTGCACTCCCGCCTGTTAGAGCGTGCTGCCAAGTTAAATGATGATTACGGTGGGGGTTCTCTTACTGCCTTGCCGATTATTGAGACCCAGGCCGGTGACGTTTCCGCGTATATTCCGACCAACGTTATTTCTATTACAGACGGTCAGATCTTCTTGGAGACCGACCTCTTTATGTCAGGTCAGCGCCCTGCGGTTAACGTAGGTCTGTCTGTATCCCGTGTTGGTGGTGCCGCACAAACTAAGGCTATGAAGAAGGTAGCCGGTACACTGCGTTTGGATTTGGCTCAGTATCGTGAATTGGCTGCTTTTGCCCAGTTCGGTTCCGATTTGGATAAAGTTACTCAATCCCGTCTGGCCCGTGGTCAGAGAACTACTGAGGTTTTAAAACAGAATCAGTATGTTCCCTTGACAATGGCTGAGCAGGTTATGTCTATATTTACGGCTATTAATGGCTATTTGGACGACCTCTCGATAGAAAAAATCAGACCGTTTGATGATGCATTTCTTAAGTATATGAAAGCCAATAAGCCGCAAATTGCAGATGAAATCAATAAGAGCAAGGAATTAAGCGATAAAACTGTAAGCGAACTCAAGGCTGCTATTGAAGAGTTCAAGAAAACTTTTGCATAAAAGTCATTGGCAGTCGTTGTAAGGTGGTGAAAAATTATGGCTAGTGCACAGGATCTGCGGCGGCGTATTAAGAGTGTTAAGAATACCCAACAAATCACTAAGGCTATGAAAATGGTTGCCGCGGCCAAGCTCCGCCGGGCCCAGGAGGCTGTTGTTGCATCAAGACCTTTTTCCCGGATGATAAAGGATGTATTAGGCCGTGTAGCTAAGTCCGCCGGCGGTGTAAATCACCCCCTGTTGGAAGTACGTGAGCCCAAAAATATAGCCTATATAGTAGTAACTGCTGATAGAGGTCTATGTGGCGGTTTTAATGCCAATGTTATAAAAATGGCATTTAACGAGGTAAAAAGCATTAAAGATCCGGTTTTAGTAGCTGTGGGAAGAAAGTCCAGAGATTTCTTCCGTCGCCGTAATTATAATATTGCCCAGCAGTATGTTGGTTTAGGTGAAAATATAAAGTTTTCACAAGCCCAGGATATTGCAAGGTTTGTTATTGATAAGTATTCTTCTGCAGAATTTGATGTGGTTTATTTGTTCTTCAGCGAATTTGTAAGTGTTATGACCCAGCGTCCCACCATGATTAAACTGTTGCCTGTTGAGCCGCCTCAGGAGAAAGAAGAGGCCAAGCCGGTGGAGTATATCTATGAGCCAAATGCTGAGTCAGTATTGTATGAATTGCTGCCAAAATACGTCGAAACCACTATTTACAGTGCATTATTGGAGTCCAAGGCCGGTGAGCAGGCAGCCCGTATGACTGCTATGGATTCGGCAACCTCTAACGCGGCAGATATGATTGACAGGTTGACACTTGTTTTGAACCGTGCCCGTCAGGCCGCGATTACCAAGGAAATTGCTGAAATCGTCGGTGGGTCTGCAGCATTGGAGTAAAAATTATGAAATAGTTATGGTATTTAAATCTGACGGCAAGGAGGTCGGAAGAATAAATGAGTGAAGGCCGTTTAGTTACAATTATCGGCGTGGTGGTAGACATTGAGTTTCCACCGGGTCAAGTGCCTGAAATATATAACGCTGTAAAGATTCTCGGCAAAGATCAGGAAGGTTCTATACTTCCGGAAGACTATGATCTGACACTGGAAGTAGCCCAGCACTTGGGTAATAACCAGGTTCGTACTGTTGCTATGTCTTCCACCGACGGTCTGGTTCGCGGTATGAAAGCAGTAGACACTGGAAAACCTATTGCTGTGCCAGTAGGCCGTAAGGTGCTAGGTCGTATGATGGGTGTATTGGGTCAGCCAATTGATGGCAAAGGACCGATTGTCTCTGATGAGTATCTGCCGATTCACCGTCCCGCTCCCAAACTGGTAGATCAGTCCACCAGAGCGGAAATGTTGGAAACAGGCATTAAAGTTATTGACTTGATGACCCCCTTCTTGAAGGGTGGTAAAATCGGACTCTTTGGCGGTGCGGGTGTAGGTAAAACCGTTATCGTTATGGAGTTAATTAACAACATTGCTAAGCAGCACGGTGGTATTTCCGTGTTCTCAGGTGTGGGTGAGCGTACCCGTGAAGGTAATGACCTGTACCATGAAATGTTAGAGTCTGGCGTTTTGGATAAAACCATTCTTGTTTTCGGTCAGATGAACGAGCCCCCCGGAGCCCGTCTGCGGGTTGGTTTGACAGGGTTAACCATGGCTGAATGTTTCCGTGATAATGAAGGTGCTGACGTGCTTTTATTTGTGGACAACATCTTCCGTTTTACTCAGGCAGGTTCCGAGGTTTCGGCGCTTCTCGGACGTATGCCTTCCGCGGTAGGTTATCAGCCTACGCTGGCTACTGAAATGGGGCAGCTACAAGAGCGTATTACATCAACAACCAAGGGTTCTGTTACTTCTGTGCAGGCTATTTATGTGCCCGCGGACGACTTGACTGACCCTGCTCCTGCCAACGCGTTTGCTCACCTGGATGCGACCGTTGTTTTGTCCCGTCAGATCGCTGAGTTGGGTATTTACCCGGCTGTGGATCCGCTGGATTCCACATCCCGGATTTTGGACCCCAACGTATTGGGTGCGGAACACTATAACTGTTCCCGTGGTGTGCAGGCTGTGCTGCAGCGTTATAAAGAACTTCAGGACATCATCGCTATCTTAGGTATGGACGAATTGTCTGATGAAGATAAACTTATTGTTGTGCGGGCACGGAAACTGCAACGTTTTCTCTCTCAGCCCTTCCATGTGGCTGAAGCCTTTACCGGTACTCCCGGTGCTTATGTAACACTGAAAGATACTATTCGCGACTTTAATGAGATTGTTGCCGGTAAGTGGGATCATCTCCCTGAGCAGGCTTTTTATATGGTGAGTAATTTAGCAGAAGCCGTTGAAAAGGCCAAGAAATTAGAGGGAAGTGTATAGTATGGCGGAAAAAACACAAAGACTCGATATCGTTACTCCTGAGCGCAAAGTGCTCAGCGAAGACATTGGGTTTGTGGTAGTTCCCGGGGTTGCCGGTGAACTTGGTTTCTTGCCCGAGCACACCCCGCTGGTCAGCGCCCTGAAAACCGGTATCGTAAGGGTTCAGCAGGATGGCAAAGAGTTTAAGATTGCCATCAGCAGCGGCTTTGTTGAAGTTAAAAACAGCAGGGTAGTAATACTTGCAGATGCCGCGGAGCGGGCTGATCAGATTGATAAGAGCAGAGCAGAAGCCGCTAAAGCGAGAGCTGAACAGCGTCTGTCCTCATCTTCTTCAGATATTGACGTGGCAAGAGCGGAAGCGGCTTTGAAAAGAGCTATCAACCGCTTAAGACTGTTGCACTAATCTGCACAGTGTCATGTTGATATACATTGGTATTCTTGCTACAGCTTACGTTAATTTGCATGTGGATGTTAAGGGCTTGACCATGTCTCTTAACAGCCGGCACTTTTGTGCCGGTTTTTTTTTTGCCGTTGGATTAAAAACAAAAAAGTTTTGTATAATACAGTAAAATGATGGTAAAACTAGGCAAAAACCATTTATACGTGACACAGGAGTGTTCAAATTGCCTAAACTTATAGTACAGGGAGGCAGGCGGCTCAGCGGTACCGTTAAAATTAGCGGTGCCAAAAATGCAGTGCTGCCGATAATTGCTGCTGCCCTTTTAACCGGTGAAACCAGTGTGCTGCATGAAGTGCCGGATTTATCGGATGTGTATACTATCTGCTCAGTTATTGAAAGCCTGGGTGCAAAAGCTGTGCGAAAGGATAAAACGCTGCAGATTCAGGTTTCAAATATTGCAAGCAATGAAGCGCCCTATGATTTTGTAAGAAGAATGAGAGCCTCCTTTTTAATTATCGGGCCGCTGCTGGCAAGAACCGGTGAGGCGAGAATCCCGCTGCCAGGTGGCTGTGCTATTGGTGCCAGGCCAATAGACCTGCATCTTAAAGGTCTCAAGGCGCTTGGCGCAAAAATCACCAGTGAACACGGGTATATTCGCGCGACAGCAGCAGAACTCCATGGAGCTCAGATTTACCTGGATTTTCCCAGTGTAGGGGCGACTGAGAATATAATGATGGCGGCAACACTGGCCAAAGGAAGGACTGTTCTGGAAAACTGTGCCGAAGAACCGGAAATAGTGGATCTGGCAAATTTTCTTAATGGCATGGGCGCTAAAATAAAAGGCGCGGGTACAAAAGTAATTCGCATAGAAGGCGTCAACAAATTAAGTGGAACAACACATGTTATAATTCCTGACCGGATCGAGGCAGGTACTTTCTTAGCGGCGGCTGCCGTGACCGGCAGTGAGATAACCGTTGAGAATATAATTTTTGATCATTTAAAGCCGGTTATAGCCAAGTTACTGGAAGCCGGAGTAAAGCTAACAGAGAATGAAGGCAGCATAAAAGTAACCTGTCCCTGCTCTTTGCGGGCGGTAGATATAAAAACAATGCCTTACCCTGGCTTCCCGACAGATATGCAGGCACAAATAATGGCATTGATGACGGTAGCTAAAGGCACCAGCATATTAACGGAAACTGTTTTTGAAAACAGGTTTATGCATGTAGCCGAGCTTAAAAGAATGGGTGCAAGGATTAAAACAGGCGGTCGCACCGCGGTAGTGCAGGGTGTGAGGGAACTGGCCGGAGCGCAGGTGAAGGCAACGGATTTACGTGCCGGCGCGGCACTTGTAATAGCCGGTCTGGCTGCCCGTGGTGAAACTGAAATAGATAATATTTATCATATAGAAAGAGGCTATGACAGGCTGATTCAAAAACTCTTGGATTTAGGTGCGGCAATAAAAAGGGTAGATGAATAATCTGTTATTGGAATAAATTTCAATCATCTGCATATATTTATTAAAGGACCTCGGAGATTATTGCCTCAGTGGCGGTGATTATAATGAGAAGAAAAATATGCGCACTAATAATCCTCATAGCCGCACTCTTAATTGGCATACCAATGGCGGTTACACTAATGGCACCGGTACAGATTAAATCCGCCGGCACATTAGTGCGCCTGTATAGCCACGAAGATGACCAGGTGCATGAAATATCACTGGAAGATTATTTAATCGGTGTTGTAGCGGCCGAAATGCCGGCTGAATATCCGGAAGAAGCTTTAAAGGCTCAGGCTGTTGCCGCGAGAACTTATATTTTAAAGCGCATATCAGTTGCGGGAGTGGAAAACCCTGCTCATCCCGGAGCTGATGTTTGTGATGATCACCGTCATGGCCAGGCCTGGATTTCCGAAGAAGAAATGAAAAAACGCTGGGGGACTGTGGATTTCTACCGTTACTACTACAAATTAAAAGCCGCTGTCAGAGATACGGATAAGGTAGTCATTACCTATGATAATGTTTTGATTGATCCGGCCTATCACGCTTCATGCGGTGGCGGAGGGACGGAAAACGCCGAGGATGTTTGGAAATTCAAAATTCCTTATTTGCGTGCGGTGCCCTGCGCGGGCGATGAGAGCAAATCAGAAAGAACAATTCATATACCCCTGTCCGAGGCGGGAAAAAGATTGGGAGTGGAACTTCAGACAATGCCGGTTTCAACAGAAAGAAGCCTCATAGCGGTAGTGGAAAAAACAGCAGCCGGTTATCCTAAAGTTCTTAGAATAGGTGATAAAGAAATACCGGCCACAACAGTCAGAGATAAACTGGAGCTGCGCTCAACCAAATTCTCATGGGAAATAGCTGCCGGTCAATTGAGTATTACAACAACCGGTTACGGACATGGTGTTGGAATGTGTCAGTATGGAGCCAGAGAATTTGCGCTGCAAGGCAAAAACTATCGAGAAATTTTAACTCATTACTATACCGGAGTGAAGCTGGTTAAAATGACTAATTGAATGTATAAAAAGGAAATAAAAGGGTCACAATAAGCCCAAAGAGGTGAAGCTATATTGTGGCCTTTTAACAATAATTTAAAAGAAATGTTTCTTAGCGGCTGGTTTATCTATGCGGCAATATCAGTAATCCTGCTGGCTATGGTCATGATTCCGGCTATAAGCGGACAAATCTCCCAGTGGCAGATTAACAGATTGATAAATGTAGTTGTATCGGAAGAATCAAACAAACAGCCATTAACGGCAGTCATAGAAGACGACAGCAAAGACAGGCAAGAGAATAATGCCATACAATCAAGTGATAAAAAAGCCACTCTTGAGAGACCAATAGGTGAAGAAAAGCAAACAACCGCGGAAAATAGCCGGAATAAAGAAAATATAGACAGCAAAGAAAAACAGCCCGTTGCGGCGGCAGGGACGACAAACAAAATCAATAATGAGCAGGTAATACTGACTAATCTGGCCAGACCTGTGGAAGGAGCTGTAATTACGGGCTATGGAGAAGGTTACTCAGAGTTATATCAAGACTACCGATTCCATGACGGTTTGGATTTTGCCGCCAAACCGGGCAGCCAGGTAAAAGCCGCTGCTAAAGGAACAGTTGCGGCGATAACAGAAGACGACTTTGGCGTAACCATCATAATTGAGCAAGGAACCGATTATACTACGAGATATTCTTGTCTGTCCCAGGCAAAAGTTGTTAAAGGGCAGTCAGTTAAACCCGGAGATTTAATCGGAACTGTTGGCAGCGGCACAGGTGATTTAAAGGACACACACCTGCATTTTAGCCTGCTGCTGTCTGGAAAAATCACCAATCCAACGCCATTTTTTGATTTTAACTAAAAAATGCTATAAATTACCTGATAAAAAAAGAGCAAATGCCATAAAATGGCTGGGATTTGCTCTTTTTTTTTGTTATCCTATAGTAGGAGTATAAAAAGGGGGATGGTGTTGTGCGTAAAGTAATTTTAATATTGATTGCCAGTCTGCTAATACTGCTGCCGACACAGGCTTTCGCCAAAGAATTCAGTGATGCTAAAAGTCACTGGGCCTTACCGTCAATCAGTGAGTGTACAGCTGTGGGGATAGTTGAGGGATATCCTGACAGTACCTTTAAACCGCAGAATTCGGTTAGCCATTTGGAAGCCCTGGCCTTAATCATAAAAAGTATGGGACTGGAGGAGCAGGCCAAAGCACTGGATTTAAAAAAAGGGGGTTACAGCTTTCCGCAAGGAGTTTCCTGGGGCAAAGAGTACATCGCGATGGCCGCTGATAAATCTATAATCAATAAAGAGAAAATGGCAAATTTGAAACAGGACGCGCCGACTACCAGGGTTGAGATTGCGGTAATGTGTGCCAATGCCCTGCATTTATCCGGGGATGCCGCGGAGATGTCCTTTTCCGACAAAGAAGAAATACCGGAATCATTGAGAAGCAGTGTGGCCGGGGTTGTAAAAAACGGTATTATGGTTGGTCAACCGGGCAATAAATTCGCACCCTCCGATAAGGTTACCAGGGCGGAGATTGTTACCATGATCAGCCGCTTATTTGAAAAAGGTTTAATCAATCCTGATCCCAGCAATTACTTTATTAATGAAGTTGCGGGAATTGATAAAACTAACCAGTTGATTGCGCTGCGTAAATCAGATACTGTTACCCACCCGTATATTCTGGCCGATGATTGCGTTATTTATCGGGACGGTAAAAAGGCTGAGTTAGTGGACTTTCAGGAAAATGATAATGCAAAAATAGTTTTGAACGACAAAGGCCGTGTAATATATTTAGCCCAATTTACCGGGCAGCTTCAGGCAAATAACGGCACAAATACTGATACAAATACCGGCACAAATACTGATACTGGCTCAAATGTGAATAATTCACAATCATCGTTTTCAAGTGGCAGCGGTATGATTGATTCCATAATATATGGATATCCAATTAAGGTTATAATAACTAAAAGTGAAGGTGGTTCAGACTTATATGAGCTTGAATCGGTTGTCAAGATTTCAGTTAACGGCGTGACCAAAGACACAGCATCACTGGTTAAAGGCAGCATAATCGAATATGATTATACCGGCAATAAAATAAGTGAAATCAGAGTGCATTCGGCCTCACTGGAAGAAACAGGCAGTCAGAAGACTGATAAGGCTTATATAATCAATCTTACTTTTGATCATTTGACATTGCATTTTGAGAGCGGCTTGGAAATAGGCTATTATATTGATCAGAACGTTCATTTCTTTAAGGATAATCAACAGATAAGTATGAGTGGTCTTAAAAAAGGTGATTTAGTGGAAGTGAAGAGGTATTCCAACCGGGATGAATTAATATCAATAACAATAATGAGCGGAAAACCCCGTAAAATTTTCGGTACAATTATATCTAATGTGGATAATTGCTTAACTGTTGAAGACTATGACGATGTAGAGACCGATTATGATGTGGGCAGTAATGTGGAAATAACCAATAAAGACGGTATTGATCTTACGGTTACAGACATAGATATAGATGATAAAGTAGAAATTACTCTGACAGACAGCGGCAAAGTGGATTCTATAGTAGTTGACGAGTATGGTTCCAATATCTCGGGGACAATCATTACACTGGATACATCAGGGGACTATTCTTTGACTTTAGAGCGAAGCAGCGGCTCATATAAAAAATATGAGGTAAAAGATAATGTGAAGGTAAAAGAAGGTACAAAATCTCTTGATTATGATGATCTGGCAGAGGGAAATGAGGTTAAGCTCTATACAAACGGCAGCAATGAAGTGACCGATATAGTGCTTGTTGACGACAGCAGAGTCATTAAAGGTACTGTTGCATCAGTAGATGATGAGGGCACATATGGCATAACTATAAAAAAACTGGACAAAATAACATCTAACTATGAAGTGGATGATGATGTAACAGTAAAAGAAAATAGTAAATCGCGTGATTTTTCTGATCTGGCTAAAGGCGATGAAGTAGAATTAACTATTGATGACGATGATGTGGTAACGAAAATAATAATTACCGAGGGTGACAGCTCATCTGTTTCAGGCGTAATTACTGATTTTAACTGGGATGATCAAGAGATTGCCATTGAAGAAGATGATGATGAGAATGATTATGATATAGCTGACGACGCGAAGATTACTAAAGACGGTGATGAAATCGGCCCTGAGGATCTCCTGATTGGTGCTGAAGTTGAACTGGAGATAGAAGACGGTGAGGTTGTTGAGATAATTATCGAAGACGATGAGGACATTGAGACCAGCGGTGAGATTACGAAAGTTTACAGCGATGCGATAAAAATAGAACAGTCCAGCGGCAATGAGTTTAAGCTCTATTTTGAAAGCGATGCCTCATTGGAGGATGAAGACGGTGATGATATGGATATTGATGATTTGGATGTGGGGACGGATGTTGAGCTAAGGTTAAGGGACGGTAAAATTCGGAGTCTGAATGAAGTTTAGATTTTAAGCGGCAGGTAACTACTACCTGTCGTTTTTTATCTGCAATTAAGCATTTCCTGCTTCCTGCCGCATATATATGTAGTAGCTTTTTTGTAAGCGCCAGGGAGGTAAGGCCATGCAGGAGTACATACAGAAAAGGGTTCTGGATATTTGCGCCTACATCCTGGATACCCAGGCCACCGTGCGACAGGCTGCCAATCTATTTAATGTGAGCAAAAGCACCGTACATAAAGATATGACGGAGAGATTGCCTTCACTTAATAAAGAGCTAGCTAAAAAGGTTAAACAGATACTGGAATATAATAAATCGGAACGCCATCTTCGCGGTGGAGAGGCCACGCGCAGAAAATACAAAGATATGGCATAAAAAAGGCAAAAATTTTAAAGGATTTTGGCAAAAAATGAAGAATACATACCCTTATTTTATAAATTGACTGGGCTTAAGAAAGTCGTTTTAAACGATTTTCGAGCAGCCACCCGGCACTCGTGTTCACTGAAAATTATGCGCTGCTAATCTTAATTTATTCACAGATTCATCACAAGCATAATTTTCCGGAGCGGAGTAAAACAGTGCCGGGAATTGTTGTTATCAGAAAGGGGACAAGTATTATTATGCGTGGCTTTGGCGCTGATATGGGAATAGATCTGGGCACAGCCAATGTACTGGTATACGTTAAAGGCAGCGGTGTTGTATTGCGTGAGCCATCTGTTGTGGCTATAGATAAAAATAACGGCACTATCATTGCCGTGGGTGCGGACGCGAGGCGCATGCTGGGAAGGACCCCCGGCAATATCGTAGCCATCAGGCCGCTGAGAGATGGCGTAATCGCCGACTATGATGTTACAGAAAGAATGCTGCGTTATTTTGTACAAAAAGCCGGCGGTAAAAAAATATTTTTAAAACCCCGCGTAATGGTTTGCATTCCGTCAGGTGTTACCGGTGTGGAAGAGAGAGCGGTTAGGCAGGCCACTTTGCAGGCGGGAGCAAGACAGGCCTACCTGATAGAAGAACCGGTTGCGGCTGCTCTGGGTGCCGGGCTGGATATTTCTGAGCCAACCGGTTCAATGGTTGTCGATATCGGAGGCGGCACCACCGATGTGGCCGTGCTTTCTCTTGGCGGTATCGTATGCAGCCGGTCACTGCGAGTGGGCGGGGACAAGTTTGATGATGCCATAGTGCGCTTTATAAAGAAGGAATACAATCTGCTGATAGGTGAACGCACCGGTGAGGAAATCAAGATGGATGTGGCTTCTGCCTACCCGCTGGAAGACAGAAGTATGGAAATCAGAGGCCGTGACCTGATATCCGGCTTGCCTAAGAGCATAACCGTTACTACCGGCAGCGTTTATCGTGCCATTCAGGAAGCATTGGACGCGGTGGTGGGCGCCGTAAAAGAGGTATTGGAGCAGACCCCGCCGGAGCTGTCTTCGGATATAGCTGACCGGGGAATTATTTTGACCGGCGGCGGTGCTTTGCTAAATGGCATAGATACTCTGATTTCGGATAAAACAGGGCTGCCTGTTTATGTAGCTGAGGATCCTCTCTCCTGTGTGGCAGTTGGTACGGGAAAGGCGCTGGCTACTTTGAGTGTACTGCAGCAGGCTGAGAGCAAGAAGACGATAAGAAAAAAAAGGTACACTACCGCTTAGGCGGAGTGTATTTTTTTTCTTTTTAAGTGAAACATTCCGGGCTTCTATGTCGTCTATTATTCTAGGCAAGAAAATCGCTTAAAAAACAGTTAACCCTCTTAATAATCAAATAGGATAATTAAAAGGGAAATTAATTAAAGTTGTAGAATTAATAAGTTAAGCAGTGTCAATGTTTCTGGATATGTTTGGGGGGATGTTATTGAATCAATACATAAAGTTTTCTGTTCTGCTGGCCGGTTTAACACTGTTTTTTTGTCAGGGAATAGTTTTAAATCCTTTCCGGTGTACAGCAGAGGAGCAGATTTCGTTTTTAAATGACCGGGCCAGGGATATTGCCGGAGCAACGGCAGTAAACACTCCGGGATTTTTAGTTCCCGGCGGTCTAAGCGGGGAAGGGCAAATAGTTGCCATTGCCGACAGCGGGCTGGATAAAGGTTCTCTGGAGGACATTCACCCCGATTTAAAAAGCACACCCGGCAAAATGCCTAAAGTGGTAATGCTCAAGTCCTGGGCAGGCCGTGACGTGCCGGATGACCCGATTGGTCACGGTACTCACATGGCTGCTACGTTGGCCGGTACAGGTGCCGCTTCCGGAGGCAAATTTCGCGGCATCGCCCCTGGCGCCAGCTTGTACTTTCAGGCTATTTTAAATAAGTATGGTGAATCGCAGCCGCCGGAGAATCTGGCGGATCTGTTCCGGCCCGCCTACCAGGCGGGAGCCAGAATTCATGTGGACGGGTGGGGCGGCGGATCGGATGTTTACCGGGAATCATCCTCTCAGGTGGATGATTTTGTGCGCAGCCATCCGGATTTTCTGGTTATCTTTGGTGCAGGCAACAGCGGGCCTTCGGACAGGACGATTACTGCTGAGGCCAACAGTAAAAATGCTCTGGCCGTAGGGGCCTCCGTTTTGCCCCGGCCGGCTCTGGTGCCCGGCGCAGGCGATACTTCCTCCCAGGCCGTGTTTTCCTCACGCGGTCCCACAGGCGACGGGAGAATCAAGCCCGAACTGCTGGCTCCCGGTTCAGCCGTGATCTCTGCCCGTTCCAGTTTGATAGAAGGAAACTTGACCGGGTTTCCCGAATACACGAGCATGCAGGGGACAAGCATGGCATCGGCGGTTGCCGGGGGGTCGGCAGCTCTGCTGCGCGAATATATGAAGAAATATCTGATTATACCAGATCCGTCGGCGGCGCTGCTGAAGGCGATTTTGATTAACGGGGCCAGAACTGCTGAAGGCGGGCCTTCCAAAGAAGGCTTTGGCGTGCTTGATTTGTCCGCAAGCACAATTGCCCTAAAGGACGGTGCTTTTCAATTTACCGATGAAATTGCCGGAGTGGCGCAGGAGGAAGAAAAGACATATACCTTCCATGTCGCTGATCCTTCGGCGCCTGTAAAGGTAACTCTGGACTGGACTGATCCGCCTGACACCGCGGGCAGCGGGAGCACACTGGTTAACGATCTTGATTTAATTGTTAAGACACCGGACGGAAAAGTCTTTTATGGCAATCATTTTCTGGGTGCCAATACCCCGGACCGGTTAAATAATGTTGAGCAGGTATTTCTGCCCTCACCCGAGCCGGGTGAGTATACAGTTCATGTGGTCGGTGCGGCCGTGCTTAAGAATACAGGGTATAACAGCAGTAAACCGGCGCAGGACTATGCGCTTGTTTACGGGCAGGCGCCTGTTGAGGGAGTGCTGCAAAAGACTGCCGGCAAACCTGTTATTAAAAAAGACGGTAAAACACTGAGCATGCCCCAAAAACCGCTTATTAATCTGATAGATGACGGTATTATTGCGGCGGATGACGCGCACCTGTTTACCGGAGCGGAAGTCCTTATGACTGAAAAGCAGGTTTATTTAGTATCTCGAGTCTGGCGGGCCAATGCTGTGAAGGTGCTTAACACTGCTGAAGGAACGGTTTTTTCGGAAATCAATCCTGATAACAGGTTGGGAGGCTTCTATTTAGCTCCGGACGGAGCGGACCTTTTGTTAAATGACAGTCCGTCTTCTCCCGATAAATTTCCCACGGGAGTTGAAATCAATGCCGTAGTCAACCCGCTTGACCAAAAAATCAGATGGGCGCGTGCTGCCAACAGCGAGCGTAAAGGTGTAATCTTGGAAGTGCAGGATGAAAACGGCTTAAAGAAGATATCTCTTGCCGGCGATAAGACTTCCTATCAGGTTATGCCCGGCGCCGTTTATTCCTATGAAGATGATTACGGAAAATCTGAGCTGGCTGATATGCCCTTTGGTACCGGGGCGCTGGATGAATTGGAGGACGTGTTGCCCGGTATGCCGGTTACCTTCAGGCTTGCACCCTCCACCAGACAGGTGCAATACCTGGCCGTGCAGAGGCAGGTAATTCTTGGGACTGTGCGCGGAATCACCGCTGCTGGTGAAATTAAAATGGAAAACGGTTCTCTTTTGCGGCTTTTTCCGGGTGCTCCGGTAAATAAAGATAAGGAAAGTTCTGATGTAAGGAGTTTGAAACAAGGCGACCACATATCAGCCGTAATTTTGCCTGACACAGGAGAAGCTATTGGATTAGTAGCCTATAGCAAGGTGTTTTATGGAAAGGTTATTGACTGCAGCAAAAAAAGCGGCAAGCTCTATTTACAGGATGACAGTGGTTCCTATCTTTCGTTTGATCTTTCTCCCCAGTCAATTATATATCGTTGGGGTGTGAGAGGCTCTGCTGAGTCAATTGATGTCGGGCTCAGAATCAGGATCACTGTGGACCCGCTGCAAAATGAAGTGTGGCGCTTGGATATAGCGGATACTGCTTTTGAGCAGGGAACACTGGCAGGCTATAATAAGACAGACAATATTATTACCATGAAAGAATCCGGTAAGTATCTGATTTCCGATTCGACCAGGTTCTCCAAAAACGGGTATCAGGTTACGCCGAATGATTTGCTGACCGGTGAGAAGATTGAATTGGAATATGCCGCGGTTCCGCAGCTCGGCAATGTTTTGCTTTCCGTAAGCGCTCAAAATAAGGTGCCGGCTCCTTTATTGACAACCGCCGGTTTATTTGCGGACAACAAATTAAAATTGTCAGGCAAAACCGATCCTGACACTAAACTTTATATAAGAAATAAAGATGGTTTAATCCGGACACCGGTTGTGGACGACTCGGGAAGGTTTACTTTTAGCATGCCAATAAGGGAAAAAGAGGACCAAACTATTAACCTGGTGGTTTTAAACGAAAAAACCGGGGGAATTAACGGCAGTCACTTAACCCTGGCTAATCTTAATAACAATCCTATAAATGCAATGTCTTGGGCAACAACTGAAAAAAAGACGACATTGATGAGCGGTACCTTGTTTGATTGGCCCTTGACCAGGAGCGAAGCCACAGTTGCAATGTCACAGGTGTTTAACTGGTCTGATATAAGCAGTAGGAGGCTTTCTTTTTCCGATATAAATCATTTATCGCTGCCTTACCGGACAGCTATTGCCGAAGCCAGTGCCCGCGGTATCTTTAAAGGCTATGCGGACGGCAGCTTTCACCCCGACGGTATTCTGAATCGCGCTGAGGCCGCAGTGATTTTAGCGGCATTAATAAAGGATTTGAATATTAAAAGCCAGCCTGCTTCTGCCGGGGTTTATTCGGACATTGGTGAAATACCGCATTGGTCTGCTTCTGCTGTTGACTTGACTACAGCCTCAGGCATTTTTCACGGACATGCCGACGGCAGCTTTGCACCGGACGAGACGGTTACCGCAAGAAAATTTGAAACTCTTTTGGAGCGTGTGATTGAATTATATATAAAATAACTAATACCCCGGCAGATGCCGGGGTATTAGTTATTTTATATTCTATTTTTTTTCTATCCATAAAACTATTACCCTCTTACCGGCATCAGCTTCATATGAATCCATAGTCCTCTTAAAACCTGCCGCCTGGTTTTCTAATTGCCTGCGCTCTTCTGTATCAGTCGATGCACTTATTCTGGCTTGCAGTTCGGCATATTGTACAGAAGCTTTGTTGTAAGAAGAAGTTATGTCCCTGTTTTCATCTTGTCTGTCCATCGTCGTGCCTAATCCGGACAGCCCGTTGATGAGCTGTTGTGCCTGCTCAGCCGGAGTAGCCAATCTCATGAGCAAGCCGCCTTCCTCGGGAAACAGCTGGTTTGAGGCTCCTGCGCCGGCGGCCAAGGCTACTGCTTTTATCTTGGCTTCGGACAAGTCATTTACCGAGATTTTTAAGACGGTACTGGTTATCACCATATTTTTACTGAGAAATGCGGTTTTCTCTGCATATGAAGGTGTTGCTTTAACAGAAGGGGAACTTTGACCAACTTCTGTAGGCTTCTTGGTTGTGCCTGACGGAACCTCTCCGGTGTTGCTTTCCGTGTTTGTCATAGCCGTGCCGTTCTTTTTGACATCGTTGCCTGACGTGGTTTCTTTAGATGAAACATCAACTTTTGATTCATTTGCGTTACTGTCCGGCTGTTGCTCGGCATCTTTGGACCGGTTTGGATCATGCGTCTCAGGTTTAACTTCTGCCGCAGCGCCGTTATCAGTTGAGGCAACTTGTGAGGGCCGCGCCGCATTCGGCTTATCATTGTTGGCTACCGGCAGCAAGCTGCTTGTAATCCCTGAGGACATGCCTGCCATAAGCAGTATTGCGGCAACCGCGGCAATTGTTCTGCGCCAGGCGGCAGGAAGCAGGTGGAAAACTTTTTTGCGCTCCTGTTTTAGTTGCCCCATGATATTGGCGCATAAATCAGGCGGTGCTGTTATATCCTCACTCTTAAAACTATTCATAGCGGTGGAAAGCCTTTTTTGCAAAGCAAACTCGCTGCTGCAGGCTTTGCAAGCCGACAGGTGATCTTTTATAGCACGGTCGTCTGGTTTATTGTCGAGACTGCCGTCTACGTAGAGTGATAATAAATTCATTGTTTTTTGGCAGTCCATAAATCATCACCTTCTCCCTGCACTTGCAGTTGTTTTTACTACGGTGTCACTCGCCATATTCTTTAAACTCCGCCTCATTGCTTCACGGGCCCGACTGAGTCTTGACTTAACAGTACCAAGACTGCAACCCAACATTTGTGCCACTTCCTCATAACTGTAGCCTTCAATTTCGCGCAGTACCAGGACAGCCCGGTGTTCCTCCGACAATGTTCTCAACGCACTGTAAACCATACTGCTGAACTCTTTTTCCTCCAGCAGCTGCAACGGATCTCCGTCCCCCGCAGCTACCTCGCGCTTTAGAGAATCACCGTCCTCACTCTGGTAGTGTTCATCCAGAGACAAAAGCTGATGAGAGCTTTTTTTGCGCTTGTGATTCAGCCAAACATTGACGGCAATGCGGTGCAGCCATGTTCCAAAATTAGCTTCGCTGCGAAAGCTCGCCAGAGCTTTGTAGGCCCTGATAAAGGCTTCCTGAGCTAAATCCTGGGCATCATCACGATTTCCGGCCAGATTGACGCACAGAGCAAAAACCTTGTTCTGGTAAATGTGCACCAGTTCTTCAAAAGCAGCCAAATCGTTTCTTTGAGCTTTTTTTACCAGAATCCTGGTATCGGTCACGGAAAGCCACTCCTAACAAAGCAGAAACTCCCCGTTTTACCTAATTAGACACAGGTAGGCCGGCTAAAGTTCCAGCCAAGGGAGGCTCTGCAAAAAAATGTTTGAAAAATTAAGGAAGGTTTTGTGTTAAATAATTGATTGGCATATTATAATTATGTAGCTTCTATTATAGCACATATTCGGGTTATAGTTAGTTGTATACTATTAGCAATATATCTATCTTGGTTAGTTGTGTGCGGCTAAAACTTGTACGAATCAAGCAATCTGCCATATGTCTGTAAGACTGTTTATTTGTTAGAAGAACTTTTGCATAAAGCATGCAATCTATATGTAGATAAAAAGCCTCCACGCAATTATAAATGTATAGAGCTATCGTGTCAAATGCAATGTTTTCAGACAGAAAATTATTAAAACGAAAAAAATTTTAAGATTGACGGAACTTTTAAAGAGTTAGGGCTGTCTAACTAATCAGGTAGCAAAAAAGGGCGAATATTTTACACGGCAGGAATTTGAATGCCGATGTAGAATATGTTATTTGGCCCGATTGCACCACCGTATGGGCTAGTTATTAAAGAAACGGCAAAAGTGGCTGTTCATCTGACACGATTGCTGTAGAGTAAAGTTTATTAGGAGGTGATGCGAGTATTAAAGCCGGTTGTATTAATGGGGTAAAGTGACCGGTGCCTAAGAAAGCCCCTAAGCAAAATTATTAAATCTATTTAGGAGGGAAATAAGTGAGGAACAAGAAAAGTAGAAAATTTATGTCTGTTCTGCTGACATTGGCTATGATGGTAACCATGTTGATGCCTTTAGCTTCTCCGGCGGCAGCAGCAGATGATTATTCATCCTTAAAAGCTCCCACTGTGGATGATAACGCTGTAAGAGAATTAGGTACAGTATTTATGCACTTCACTGCAGGTCAGTTAGAAAATGGTGACTCAGTTACTTTCCGTTTGCCGTCCGATTTTATCTGGACCACAGCGGGAGTAGGATCTAACGAGACAACTGCTAAGGCAGCTTATCAAGCAACATGGGCATTTAACCACACAGCAAGTTCCGATAAATATGGTACTGCAAACTATATTGAAGTACCTGCAGTTTATTCCGGCGACAACAACGGTTTGTATGACGGAACTCAAATGCTTAAATTATCCCCTGTAAGCGACAAAGAAGTAAAAATGGAAGTTGTTGGTACACCTGTTTCCGGTCAAGATTGCTGGATTTATCTCTATGTAAAAACCGCATTTGTAGCCAGCGGACATACCGGTGAAATCCCTGTAATAATTGATTCTCCGCCAGGTTCCGGTTTCTCAGATGGCAGCGTAGCCGTTGGTACTGTTAGTGACGGTGCTGTAACTGTTAGTGTCAGCAGTACTGATTCCTTCAGCGATAGCGATGAAATCAAGCTGCGTATTACTGAAGACCGCGAAGGTTCTTTAGAAGATGGAAATGATTCCTTGAAATTTAAGCTTCCTAACGGTTTTGTATGGTCCGGTACCCCTACAGTCGAAACTATTTGGGGTGATGCTGGTCTTAAAACCGAAATACTTGCAAATTATGAAGGTATTAATGATGATGAGTTTGTAATCAACCTGCCGAAGGGTTATGCTACCACCAAGGCAACCAGCGTAGAAATTACCATTGATATTAGCGTAGATGATGAGACTGACGCCAAAACCGGTGACGTTACTATGAAGATTAATGGCGATACCGATGTTACACCTTCCGAACTGGTAGTTGGAAAATATGGCGACTATGAAACCAGCATTGAATGCACTGAAGCTCCTACCGTTATTGCCGGTATGCTCGAACAAAAAATCGGTGATATCGTGATTAAAGAATCAGTTGCAAAAAGTATTTCTGACGGTCGTACCCTGACCTTGGAACTGCCTGACAATGCTAAATGGGGTAAATTAGACTCTGACAACGACAGCAGTTTAGACGTTAAACCCGAATCTTTCCCCGGTACTGACGGCAAAACCGCCAAGTTTAAGTTTAACGGACCTTCCAGCGATGCTGCAGAATTGACACTGGAAGATATGGAAGTTGTTCTTGAGCCGGGCTACACCGGTGACCTGACAGTAACTGTGGCCGGTACCGCCGGTTTGACAGGCGAACTGACCGTAGCTAAGATTGTTGCTCCTATAACAGTTGAAGCTTCTGCTGCTCCGGAAGTGAAAATCGGTGCTGTGGCAGATGCCGGTGATGTAACCATCACTGAAAATGAAGCTGGTGCAATCAAAGATAACAACTATTTAATTCTTGATCTGCCGCAGGGTGTTCGTTTCGCAAGCACTCCTGACGTAGAAGTTGTTGAAGGTGACCTGAAAATCGCCTCTGGCAGCGTGAAGACTCAGAAAGACGGCGAAGAAGATGACAACCAAGTATCTATCACCATTGATAGCGACAGCAGCACAGCAAGTAAGATAGAAGTTACCGGTATTAGGTTAATCGTTGACCGCACTGTTCCTGAAGGAGACGTAGTCTTCAAGATTAAGGGTGATGCAGTAGCAGAAGTTAACGATAAGTCTGAAGTTGAAGATTACTATGGTACCATCACCGGTGGTGCTGTATATGTTGACTCAATCCATGCTTTCGATGTTGATTCATCCGACAAGCAAATCTTCCCGAAAACCACCACTGCTGCTAAGACCGTTAATGCCAAGTGCGTAACTCCTGGCGATAGCAATTATAAAGCAGATGCAGCCTTTGTAATCGGCCAGACCACCTTCACAATGAATGGTGTAGAGAAGACTATGGACGTTGCTCCTTACCTGAAAGACGACCGCACCTTCCTGCCTGTTCGTTTTGTAGCTAATGCTCTGGGTGTAGACGATGCTAACATTATGTACAATGCTGTTGACCAGAGTGTTGTAATCATCAAGGGTGACCGCGTGGTTAAACTGACCATCGGAAGCACCACCATGCTTGTAAACGGTGTAGCGTTCACTATGGACACTGCTCCTGAAATCGTAGACCCGGGCCGCACCATGCTGCCGTTGCGTTGGGTTGCTCAAGCTCTTGGCGCTAGCGTAGAGTGGGATGCAGCTACCCAAACTGTAACCGTAAAAACTCTGTAATTAGCTGTTGAAAAAATATAAAAACCGGGCTCACATGAGCCCGGTTTTTATTAACTATTTAATATATTACCTTATATGTTTGAATTATACAATTAATCGTAATATTACATCTTGCCAAAGAATGTGTAATTTTATGGAGGGATAGAAATGCTAGCAAGTAAAAAATCAATTCCGCTCATATTAGCAATCATGCTGGTTGCAGTGATGCTTTTATCATCACCTGTCCTGGCCGCCAGTCCCTATACTTCCTTAAAATCACCGAATGTGGCTGATAACGGAGTAAGAGAACTGGGGGTTATATTTGCCCATTTCACAGCCAACCAACTGGAACAAGGGGATATTGTCAATTTTATTTTGCCGGATAATTTTATTTGGACTACAGCAGCTATAGGTGCGGGTAAAAACAGTGCACAGGCAGCCGCGCAAACTACTTCCGAATGGAACGCAAGTGTTGTGAGCGCGGCCTATTATGTGCGTTATGGGACTGCTAACTATGTTGAGGTGCCTGCATCCTACTCAGGGGATAGCAATGGGTTGTATCAAGGTACCACCAAAGTACTGGCTTTTACCAGAATCAATGATGAAGAAGTAAGGATGCAGGTAATAGGGACACCTACTCCGGGCCAGGATTGCAGCTTCTACATTTATTATAAGCGTATCTTTGTACCCAGCGGCTTTTCCGGTCAAATACCTTTGAAGTTTGACTCACCCTCCTCCTCTGGGTTTGTCGGCGGAACTGTTTCCGAAAATAAGTCAGGCAGTGATGTAAAAAAGATTTCACAATCTCAGCAAAATGATGAGGAAAAGTCTGTTCAACCCCCGAATGATGAATCCATGAAATCAATCTTTGTTGTCGGTCAGGATTCATTTACTCTTAACGGGTCTAAGATATCCATGGATGCCGTACCTTACATAAAGGGCAGCCGTGTATACTTGCCTGTCAAGTATGCGGCGCAAGCGCTGGGTATTAATGACGCAAATATTAAATGGAATGAGGAAGAGCGGAGTGTTGTAATAAGCAAGGAAGAACAGGTTGTTAAAATGATCATAGGGAGTACTAAGATATATATTAATGACAATCCGGTAACTGTTGATGCAGTTCCCGAAATAGTGACACCAGGTCGAGCCATGGTCTCGCTGCGGGTTCTGGCGGAGGCATTGGGCGCAGACGTGCAGTGGGATGAGTCCGGCAAAGAAATAACTATAAAAACAAAGCAAAATGCAGATTATTTACAGAAACAGGATTAATAAAAGTCATGATTATATTGTTGACAAACCAGGACAGGGAAATTATACTTATGATAGTAGACAGTTAAGCTACTTAACTAATTGTGATGTTTTTGAGGGGGTTGATTAATGCGTAGATTCACCTTGATACCGGTTCTGGTTTTACTGACCCTAATGATGGCGATAATCCCTGTCCAGGCCGCGGAAAGAGAACCTGCCACGCCTGAATTTACAATGCAGCAGGCTGTGGAAAAAGCAATGTTTCTGAATAAAGGTCTGAAAAGTTCTCAGTATGATGCCGACCGCAGCGAAGAAGTGCGCGATTATGTATCGGACAAAGTCGAATATAACGCCACCGGTCCGGCACCCAATTCTAAAGCGGAAAGTTTAGTTATAAGTGATGTTCAGGCGGGAATCAACGCCAGCATGGCTAAGAAAAACCTTATGGTTCAACAAGACAGCGTGGTAATGTCTGTTTACAATGCTTATGACACTATTTTGCAGGCGCAGGAAAAAGTTAAGGTAGCCGAGCTTACTCTTAAACAAAAGGATTGGCTCAAGCGCATGGCTCTGGTTGGTCAAAAGGTAGGTACAGTGGATATTATGGCCGTTGTTCAGGCAACAACCAACTATGAGTCGGCAAAATCCTCGCTGGAAGCGGCAAAAAAAGCATTGGATGATGATTACCAGAAATTTAACCAACTGGTGGGACTCTGGCCCGATGACCGTCCGGTACTTGTAACCATTCCTGAGATAACTCCTCTGGAGGTTGCCAATTTGGATTATGAAGTAGCTAAAGCTCTTGATGTCAGCCCAACGGTCTGGTCTGCTCAAAGAAAAATTGATTTAGCTAAGTTGACTAAACAATTATATGACTTTACTGATTCTAATTCCGAACCCTACAAAGTCAAGCAAATAGATGTGGAGAAAGCCGAGGTAGCTGCAACTGATACTAAAGACAGTGTAAGTAAACTGGTGCGCACATTGTATTATTCCGCTAAGCAGTTGGAAGAGCAGTATGCCGGATCTCAGGAATCACTCCGGCTGGCGGAAGAATCACAGCGGGTGGCGAAAGTGAAATTTGAGGTAGGTATGGCTACCAATACGGAATTATTGGAAGCTGAATTGGGTTTGGCTCAGGCTAAACAGAGCTTGTTAAATATCAGCTGTCAGCATGAAATCCAGGTTATGGCCTTTAAAAAGCCCTGGGCTTATAGCTCCGGAAGCTAATAATATATTAAAATAATTAATATTATCTAAATAAAAGAGGGTGTTATTAACACTCTCTTTTATTAGTTAGTGTTTTTTCTAAGTCAATCCTTGACACGGGAGGAAAGGCAGCATTATACTTAATAATGTAAATCATTTAATCTATTAATTATATATTTATGGTGGAGGAAAAGTGATGGCGGGAGATAAATTAGAAATATACATGAAGAGGTGGGAGGATGTTTTTCAGAGCATCATTCGCAGGCTACATAATGAATTAGGAAAAAATCTTGTGAAAGGTATTACAGGCAGCCAGGTTTTTGTTATGAAAAAAATACATGAACGGGGTCGCTCTACAGTTTCAGAAGTGGCGGAAGATTTATGTGTTTCATTAAGTGCTGTTACGTCTCTGGTGGATAAGCTGTGTAAATTCGATTATGTGAACCGCCAGAGAGATGATAATGACCGCCGCTTGGTTTGGTTGGAGTTAACGCCAAAGGGCAATGATATCCTGGGGACTTGCCTTAGTGCCAGAAGGCAGGTGGTTCAAAGGTATCTGAGACAGTTGCCGGAAGAGGATATTGAGAAGCTCCTGGACATTTATGAGAAGCTATTAAAAATAATGCAGGCTGAGGATGCCGGGGATAAGTAAGGAGTGAATAATTTGAGGAAGTTAGTTGTGATAATAGCATGCCTGGCAGTCGGACTTTTTATTTTAACGGGTTGCCAGTCCACCAAGAGTACGGCGAATAAAAATTCCGCTGTCTCTGTGAATACCGCTAAAGCAGTCAGAGGTCAGTTGGATGATTCCACAACTGTCAGCGGCAAGCTGGAGGCGCTTGCCTCAGCCGATGTAGTGCCTAAAGTGGCCGGCAAGGTAAATAAAATCCCGGTAGATATAGGCAGTGAGGTTCACGCGGGAGATTTATTGGCAGCCCTTGATGCTCCTGAGCTGCTGGCCGCGGTGCAGCAGGCCGAGGCCAATTTGGAAAAGGCCAGACAATCTGATTTGATAACAATGAAAAACCAGGCACAGTCAAATCTTGCTACAACGGAAACCACCTTAAAAAATGCCGAGGCAGATTATAACCGGGCAAAAGCGCTTTATGAGCAGAAAGCTGTGTCCCAGCAGTCATTTGAACAGACGCAAAAAGCCTATGAACTGGCGGAGAGCGCGTATAATTTGGCCAAACAGAACCTTGACACCATAGAAAACGGCACTATTCCTAATACGATCAAGGTAAGTGAGGCGGCTCTGGCTCAGGCCCGGGCCAATTACTCCAACATGATCATTACCGCTCCTATCAGTGGTGTGATCACTGCTAAAAACGTCAACATCGGTGAAAAAACTCCTACAGATAAACCGCTAGTAAGTATTGTGAACCTGAATAAAGTGGTAGTGGTGACCAACATTAGTGAGAATATTGTTAATAAAATAAAAGTTGGTCAAAAAATCCCTGTTTTATTGCAGGCTGTTTCAGACAAGCCTTTTCAGGGAGAGATAACCAACATTTCCTATGCAGCTGACACTGCGACAAAAGCCTACCCTATCAAAATACAGATTGACAACCCGGAGCACAAGTTAAAGCCGGGTATGTTTGCCGAGGTTAAGTTGGAAGGAAATAAAGAAAGTTTTCTCCTGGTACCACGTGAGGCTGTATTGAATACCGATAAAGGCAGCTTTGTATTCACAACCGATGGACAAAAGCTGCAGCGCAAAGAAATCAAAACCGGCCGTTCGGACGGTAAGAACATTGCTGTTATCTCAGGTTTAAACGAAGGCGAGGTTATTGTCGCAAGCGGAGTTGACTCTTTGCAGGACGGTATGAAGATTGTGCTTCAAAACAAATCTAAATAAGGGCCGTTAAGAGGTGGTATTGTGAAGAAGAAGATGATATTTATCCTGGTCACCATTCTGATGATTGTAAGTCTGGCCGGGGTAGCTCTTTACTACTGGTATCAGAGCAATCACTATGTAATTACCGAGGATGCCAGGGTGACCGGTACTTTATATAAAGTCAGCCCTCAGGTGGCGGGAAAATTCCTGGAACTGAATTTTGAGGAGGGAGATATTGTTCAAAAGGGACAGGTATTGGCCAGGCAGGATGATACAACTCTCTCAGAGGATCTTAATCTTGATTTGACGCTGGTCAGAGCACCAATTGGCGGCATGATTCTTAAGAAACTGGCCCATGTGGGTGAAGTGGGAGCAGCCGGGCAGTCTATAGCCATGATGGCTGATCTTAATGATTTGTATGTTGAGGCTAATATGGAAGAAACCGACATGTACAAGCTAAAAGTTGGTCAGGCAGTTGACTTTACAATTGACAGCATACCCGGTCACAGGTTTACAGGAGAAGTAACTACTCTGGGAGAAGCTACAGCTGCTACCTTTTCATTGCTGCCGACACAGAATACCAGCGGCAGCTTTACAAAAGTGGTTCAGCGCATACCGATAAAGATTAAGATCGATGATTTCAAAGGACAGCATCTGCTGCCGGGGATGAATACGATAGTGAGGGTGCATTTGCAGTAGGCTTGGCCTTATAAAAGATGGAGTATACATTGAATGTCTTGTAATAAAATGGATTTATGTTATAATTACCTCATCAATAGCATGTAGAGATAATTTATGAGAATTGCCTTCTGATATAATTTCTTTACATGGAAAAGGTGGGGTGTTTTTATGTCTATTCTAATGCCTGAGCGGAAATTTAATGTAGATGATTATATGAATTTGCCTAATGATGAGCGGTATGAGCTAATAGAGGGGGATTTGCTAGTGGTTCCGAGACCTGTCCCAAGACACCAGAAAATAGTTTTTAATATTATTTTTGAATTAGGGCTTTATATTAAGCAGAATCATACTGGGGAGTTTTATCAGGAAGTGGATGTAATTATGGGTAATAACGTAGTGGCGCCGGATATAGTGTTCATTTCTCAGGATAGAACAAATATTATCGGTGAACGAAATGTGCTGGGTGCGCCTGATTTAGTAATAGAAGTATTATCCCCCTCCACCAGAGTCAATGACAAAAAGAAAAAAAGCGCATTGTATTGCCGGTATGGCGTAAAGGAATACTGGTTGGTTGATCCTGAGGCCAGCCTGGTAGAGATTTTTTATTTAAACGATATGGGCTGGCGCTGGGGTGGTGTTTTCGACTCAGAGGATGTCCTAGTTTCGGATTTATTGCCCGGTTTTGAACTTCCTGTAACAAAGATATTTGAGGTTTAAATTATTTTTGGTTCCTTAACAGGTTTTGTCACTTAAAACATAAAAGTAACGTTCGATAACTAGTCCCGACTCGTAAAAGTTACCAAAAGGAGGAGTCCCGCGTTGTATTGAATTACTATTTAAGACAGTTCTTTTGCAAAGGGGGCTCAGTTGCTGAACATGCGTTATATCAAGCAATATGTGAATAAGACCGCTGCGGCAATAAGCGCGGCAGCAATTCTTACTTTTGGAGGAATGGTGCAGCAGGACAGCTTTTTAACAGCAGCGGAAGCGGTACCGGCCAAGGCCTTCACCAGCCAGTTTGCTGATGTGGCGAACCACCCTTGGGGGGCCGCGGATATGCAGAAAATGATTCGCCTGGGTATACTGCAGGGTTACAGTGAGAACAACTCTTTTTACGCCAAACCGGAAAAACTTATTAGCAGGGCAGAGTTTGCTTCTCTGCTGGCCCGCAGCATCGGGTTGCCGGATAAAACCGGTGAACTGCCGTTTGAAGACTCCAAGAGCATTCCCGAATGGGCCAGGGGTTCGGTAGGGGCGCTCTATGAGAAAAAGATAGTGCAGGGTGAAAGCGGCCTTACCGGCAAACCTTATTTTAAGCCACAGGAAAATGTGACGCGAGCAGAAATAGTAGCCATGGTCTCCAGAGCGTTAAATTCCGAGCAAGAAAGTGAGGTAACCAATCCCTTTAAAGATGTGCATGAGAATGACTGGTATTATAAAAATGTTTTAGCAGCCAACAAGCTGGGAATTGTCTCAGGACGAACTGCCGGTACCTTTGTTCCTAATGGTACGGCAAAAAGAGTAGAGGTAATGGCTATATTGTCCAGGTTTTTAGAGAAAGACATATCCAGGGCCGATCCGGACAGTGATATAGTTGACACGGTAAAAGATTTTCATGACCAATTGAAGGATATGTATAATAGGAACAAAGGTGACAAGGATTTACTGGCGATGACAACCGGTGAAGCAGAACTTGGCTTAAGAAACGGCGGTGCCGGCATATGGGAGTCGATTCCCTGGGAAGGTTCTTCTGTGACCATAAGGCATCCCTTTGGTGCAGCCTCGGTAGCCAGCAAAAGCGATCGACTGGCAGTGGTCAATTACAGTGTAAGTGTGAGTATATCTCCGGATGATGATTCTGCGAATATAAAGTCGGGTATAAGCGAGAAAGTTTATTTAACTAAAATCGATAACAAATGGGTAATCTACGCTATTGACTTGATATCCGCAAATACTGAATAACAAGTTAAACAGTTATGAGAAAATAGGAACCCCAAAAAACATGTTTGTTGAGAGACATATCAAAGAAGCCCGGGGCTCTGAGGAGGTTCCCGGGTTTTTGTATTATATTTCCTAAAAAAAATAGGTTGTTAAAAAAAGCTAATCCATGTAAAATTAATTAAGCAGCTTAACAATTAAAATCGGGGGTGTGTCAAACTTTCATGTGGAGGTATCTATACAAGTTAAGCATATACGCGGCAGTGGCTTTGGTTTTAATGACAGTCACTACTCCGGCTCATGCAGTAAACCCGCTTTATTTTAATGACTGGTGCCAGGGTAAGAGCAATCAGGTCTTGCCGTCCGGTTATCCTGCCTGGCTGGAAGACAATGCGCAGGATAAAGAAAATGTGGCAAAGGCAATAAAATTTGAATTATATACCGGTTACCCGGATCAAACTTTGAAACTGACGGATAACATAACCAGAGCAGAGTTTGCTGTTGCCCTGGCCAGGGTTCTTGATACCGGCAAAGATGGGGGCAGCACTTGGTACGCTAACAGATTAGATGCCCTGGTGGCTGAAGGCATTCTAAAAGGAAAAACCGGTGACTGGTCATCTCCGATTACCAGGGGTGAAATGGGGCAGTGGACGGGTAGGGCTGCCGGCAAGTACAAGGCTGATATTAAGATAAATAGTATCAGCTTTACCGATACAGTTGACAGTGATATATTAACTGCGGCAAAAGCAGGTATAATCAGCGGTTATAGTGACGGTTCTTTTAAACCCAAGGATAATGCTCAAAGAGTACATGCTGCTTTGATGCTGGTACGCCTGGCAGAGGCTTTGAACAGCAAACCGCTGCCAAATGAAACTGACTTGAGTAATATTGCCCAAAAAGCTTATGAGCAAGAACAAATTGCCAGAAAGGCCTGGGTACAGGCAAAGACAAAAACCCCCAATTATACCCCTGCGGAGGAATATGAATCCAGCTTGAATTTAAAGTGGCTGGCTTTGGCTGAAGTGGAGTACCAAAAGTTAAAGCCTAATTACGGCTGGGCGGAGGATAAGCTTTCTTATTCCGCAAAACCTGTAGAAATGCACCGGACAACCGCAATAATTGAGATATCCGGCAGAGTGCAGAATTATGATAAAGCCGGCAACAAATTATACGATGAATTGGATTATAAGGGCAGCCAGTACTTCATTAAAAGGGACGGCAAATGGGTGCTTACACACGGAGAACCGGTGCATTGAGGTAACTAAAGGTATTTTTTATGATGAATCCGTGAATAAGTTATTGATTAAAGATAGCCTGGGGTTAATACAAAACCACCGGCTATTTTTAGTTGTTAAAATAAGTATGGATAGTCCATGTTTTGTGGCCTGCAAAACTTATACCAACAAGACCAGCAATTCTTTACGCAAAATTAAGAGAAAAATAAAGGAGAAGAATAATTTCTGTAGAAATTTAAAATAAATAAGAGTGTTATCTCATAGTGGTAAATAAAGGTATAATATTTACTCTTTGATAATATTTTAAGGAGAAACGAAATGGCTAAAAAGTCAGAGAAAAGGAAATTCCAAAAGGAAACCGGTGCAAACGTACAAAATAAAGAGAATGGCGCATCATTAACGGGCATGGTTATTCTTGCAGGTTTATCTATGCTGCTGTTTTTTTCGCCTTTTTCCCGAGGCCTATTTTTTGCGACAGAACAAAAAACGGCATTGCTCCTGGCGCTGTTAATTTTTCTTGTGGTTTGCATAGGGAAGTTAATCAGGAAAGAAACAAAAATATTTTATCATCCGATGGATTACTTTTTGCTGGCGCTTCCGGTAGTATATATAATTGCGACATTCAATGCTGTAAATTACAACCTGTCAATTAATGAAATAGTTAAAAATTTATTATACTTCCTGGTTTATTGGACTGTGGTTCAGTCTATACAAAATGAAAGAGACAGAAGCCTAATCCTGCATGCTATATATTTTGCCGCTCTGGGTACGGCACTGGCAGGTTTGGCGGCGGGGATAGGACTTATTGATATTCAAGATGGCATAGCTCTGGCGCCTAAGGTATGGATAAGTTCATCTTTTCAATACCACAATGCTTTTGCCAGTTATCTCGGTGCGGCCTTGTTCCTGGGTTTATACTTTTGGAACAAAACCAGGTCAACCCGTGATGAGCCGGTATTGTCGAGTAAACTCGCATTTTTACCCGGCTGGTTTGTGCGTTTAAATCCGCAGTTAATATTTTATACCAAAATAAATTTTTTGATTTTAACAGTTTTTTGGGCAGCCAAGTCACGAGGCGGTATATTATTTTTTGCCGCTGTATTGCTGCTTTATTTGGTGGTTTTAGGCAAGGATAGGGTAGCTGCAGCAGTATACATGTTGTTAATGTCTGTACCTGCATATATCGCCGCGGAAAAGTTTTTAAGCTGTATGGTGGCTCATCAAATGATTTCCGCTGTACTTTGGGTGGCGACAGGTGTAATTTTGGCAGTGGCCGGGCAGTTGCTATTTATTTTGTATGACAGGCAAATAGGACAATTAGGTCTTGCCGATGAAAAGAATCAGAAATATTTTTTTGCTTTGATTGCTTTGCTTGCAGTCGCAGGCGGGTTGTTTTTGGCCCACTATAGTAATGTTGAGAACAGGGTTTTATCCTTTAGCTATTTGCGAAACGCGCTGGAGAGAATGTACTTTGTTGACGATGCTGTGAAGATGATAAAAGAGCGGCCTTTGCTGGGTTGGGGTGGGGGTGGCTGGGAAGAGGCTTATCGCTCATTCCAGGAGTATCTTTATAATTCCACCCAGGTACATTGCTATTATGTACAAGTAGCTGTGGAGACAGGCATTATGGGTATTTTAACCTTGCTTGGAATTGTTGGCAGCTTCATTATATTGGTTTATAATTTATATTGTGAGCATAAAGAAAATAAGACTAAGCTTCAGGTTGTATTTACCCTTGCTGCGGCGGTGTTGTTTATAGCCGGTCATGCTGCGATGGATTTCAATCTTTCACTCTCTGCTTTGACCATGGTATTGAGTACCTTTTTGGGGATACTGGTTGGGATGTGGAGATTGTCCCCGCAAACTGTTGAAAGAAATCCGATTGACAATAAAGCCGGTTCCGCCGGTTGCCTGTATATAGCGGTGATTATGGCTGTTATTATTTTTGCTGCTGACAGCAGTTTGATATTGTCGGATAAATACGCTAAGTCTGCGAATGAAAGATTTTCGGCAAAGGATGCGACTAACGGAGTCATGTATTTGCAGCAAGCGGTTGAATCTAATCCCTTCAATCCGGCCAATAATTATGCTTTGGCGCAGATATACAGCAGCAGCGGCTTAAAAGACCAGGCTATTGCCGAAGCGAAGAAAGTATTGGAGCTAAGCAAATATGACCCCACCAAGTATGTAAACATTTCCCGTTTATATTATGGTTTGGGTGATAAGGAGAAGGCCGCTGAATTTGCGGAAAAAGCTGTCGAACTGGCTCCGTATAGGATAGAGATGTACGATAACCTTGTTGAATTGTATTATACATTGGGGTATAACGAAATATCTAATCAGAACAAAGAGGCGGCGGCTGAACGCTTTAAGAAAGTTATTGATATTTCAATGGAAATTCAAAACAGAGTAGACAGATTAACCGATTACCAGAAGAAGATGTGGAAAGATGGGCCGATGTTGGCTCTTACCACAAATATGGCCTCAAAAACGGGAGCAGCGCGCTACTTTTTGGGCCAGTATAAAGAAGCAGAGGAAAACCTGAATTTTGCTGCCACTGATGAAAATCTAAAATCAGAAGTTCTGCTCTGGCAGGCACTGGTAGCGGAAAAGCTTGGTTACCCGGAAAAAGCTCAGGAATTCTTGCGGGTTGGGGAAAAAGACAATGAGAAAATTCGGGAGCAGTTTTCAGGGCTGTCCTCAATAAGCCTTAAGTAGAATATGATTACTGATAAGCAGTATTTACTGCGGCAATTAATTCGATTGGATATTTAGGTGGTTAATGCCGGAGCTTATATGAGAATAGTTTGCTCTGGCTAATACTTATTTATTTTCACTTTTGATTCGAGATATAGCCGCTATTTGTATATCAGTCAGTTTTTCCTGGCGGGGGTGTTAGTTTGTCCGGCGATCCGGCAGTAAAGGTACTTATGGATATGAAAAACAGGACTTGCTCAAGTTTGGATGAGACTGTCATATTTTCGCGCAGTCTTCTGGCTGTACCACTTTTAATAATTTTGGATATGCTGGCTATTGCTTTTAGCCTGGGAATTGCCTATCTGATCAGGACATATGTTTTACCGGTTTTGCTGCCGGGATTTTTTCACTCGGGATTGCTGTCCAGTTCCCTGCAAAACTTATGGTGGCAGCCTTTTATTTTGGTTGCCTGCATGATTTATGAAGAGCTGTACCAGAAAAGATTGCCATACTGGAAAGAAGTAGAGAAAATATTAAAGGCTTGTACACTTGCCGTAATATTCTCCATAGCCTTGCTCTACCTGGCCAAGCTGAGCGGTGAAATGTCCAGAACTCTGGTGATGATGACCTGGTTTATGACGGCAGTGTCTATCCCGCTGCTTCGCTATACGGGAAAACTGCTGCTGGTTAAGGCCGGTGTCTGGAGTAAACCTGTGCTGGTTATCGGTGCGGGAAAAACCGCGGAATTGATAGCAAGCGCTTTAAGCAGAGAAAAGACTATGGGCTATGAGATTATAGGTTTGTTGGATGACAACCCTAATCTTACAGGTATTTATAATGCAAAATCTAAGAAGGTCATGCCCGTACTGGGAACATTTGTGCAAGCGGAGAAGATTATTTCGCAAACCAGGGTACAGGAAGTAATTGTCGCTGCACCCGGTATGCCGTCTAAGAAATTGGTTGAGCTGACTAATAGCCTGCAGCCTTTGGTGAACAATGTGATGGTTGTACCGGACCTGTTCGGTTTATCTATGAACGGCATAGAAGTAGAGTATTTTTTTGAGGAGCAGGCCCTGCTGCTAAATGTAAAAAACAGGCTTAAGTCAACACTTAACAGAAGCATAAAGAGACTTTTTGACGTCTTGACCGGTTCAATACTTTTGTTATTATGTATTCCCTTACTCTGTATGATAGCCATTGCCATAAAAATTGATTCCAGAGGACCGGTATTCTTTGCTCACGAACGTATGGGGCAGGGGAGTGAATGTTTTACCTGTTATAAATTTCGAACTATGTATTTAGAGGGTGAGAGCTTATTAAAGAAGCACCTGAGGAAGAACCCTCAGGCAAGGCAGGAGTGGTTGAAATACAATAAAATTAAAGATAATGATCCTCGCGTTACCAGAGTTGGCGCAGTCTTAAGAAGATTTAGTCTGGACGAATTGCCTCAGCTAATAAATGTTGTATTTGGCAACATGAGCTTGGTGGGTCCCAGGCCATATTTAATGAGAGAGAAAAAGCAAATGGGTAACTGGGTTTTCGATATACATGTGGCAAAACCCGGTATAACGGGGCTTTGGCAGGTAAGCGGTCGCAATGAAATTGAATTTGAGGGAAGACTTAAGCTTGATGTTTGGTATGTTAGAAACTGGTCATTGTGGCTGGATATTGTTATGCTTTTGAAAACGCTTAAAGTGGTTTTGAAGCGCGATGGGGCTTATTAATAACAGGATTTTAATAATTTAGAATCAGTAATTATAACCGGCAACAGTTCTAAATAAAGTAGCGGGTGATGTATGTTAAGAAAAGATATCATAAATCCAAATGTTAGCTTAATAATTGTAACGTATAACGCAGAAAAATTTATTGCAGATTGTTTGCTTTCAGTCAATAAGCAAAATTATACTTGTTTTGAAACTATCGTAGTGGATAATGCCTCAAATGATAACACTGTTAACCTGATAAAAACCGGTTTTAGTTGGGCTAGGCTAGTTGAGTCCCAACAAAATTTAGGTTTTACAGGTGGGGTTCATCTTGGCTATTCTATTGCGAAAGGAAAATATATAGCGCTGCTTAACCCGGATACTAGAGCGGATAAAGAATGGCTGGGCAACCTTTTAACAGTTATGGAACGTGATGATGAATGTGGTATTTGCGCTTCCCTAATGCTGAAGTGGGGAACTCAACTGATAGATACCGCCGGTGACGGCTGTACCAGGGCAGGCAAGGGTTTTAAAATAGGGAATGATCAACCGGCAAAATTTTATCAGGAAACCAGGGAGGTTTTCGCCGCTTGTGGAGGAGCTGTTTTGTACAGGCGGAAAATGATTGAGGAGATAGGATTTTTTGATAATAGCTTTTTTCTGCTGCATGAGGATACCGATTTGTGTTTTCGGGCCAGGCTTGCCGGGTGGAAATGCATGTATGTTCATAATGCTATGGTAGAGCATAAAGTTAGCTCCTCAATAGGCTATAAAACACCTTTGGCCGTATATCATTCAGTCAAAAATTCGGATATGGTTTGGCTAAAGAATATGCCCGGTCATTTTTTATTTCTTACGATTCCGGAGAAAGTAATAAGCGATCTGGCTTCTCTTATTTATCTGGGAATAATTCACCACAGGCTTAAAGACTATTTAAAAGCTAAATGGTATATTGTTAGAAATTTAAAAAATATTATCACTGCGCGAAGTGAAATGCAAAAGAAGATAAACAAACATGGAAAACTGGTATTTCAACAGCTCACGCCCTTTTTATCAAATAAGTTTATAATATCCCTATGGAAGAGCAAGTATAAAGAACTGAGATATTTTCTTAATCTTCCCAGGGGGTGAAATTAATTAAACTCAGAATATCAGTAATAATACCGACACTCAATGGGGCAAATGATTTGTCGAAACTGCTTAACCAAATAAAAGTGCAGACAACTGAAATAGATGAAGTAATTGTAATAGATTCACAATCGACAGACGATACAGTTCAAAAAGCTCTTCAATTGGGGGCTAAGGTACTTCAAATACCAAAGCATGATTTTGATCATGGAGGTACGAGAAATTTTGCTGCTAAAAAGGCTATTGGCGACATATTGGTTTTTATGACCCAGGATGCTGTTCCTTATAATAACCATACAATTGAAAATTTGCTGTTGCCCCTGGCAAATCCAGAAACGATAGTTTCATATGGCAGACAGATACCCAAGCCCGGGACCAAAATAACAGATCAATTTCTCAGATTGTATAACTACCCTCAACAAAGCTTGACAAAAGATAAAAAAGACATAAACGCGATGGGCATTAAAACTTTTCAAAACAGCAATGTTTGTGCTGCTTATCGCAGACTCGAATTTAATAAACTGGGTGGGTTTCCTAACCCGGTTGTGTCAAATGAGGATATGCTGTTTGCCGCTAAAGCCATTATGGCCGGTTATAAAGTTGTTTATGCTGCGGATGCTTTGGTCTTGCATTCACATAATTACAGTTATATAAATTTATTTAAAAGATATTTTGATATAGCAGCTTCTCTTGAGCACGAGCCAATTATTAAAAATGTAGGAAGGGCAGAGGCTAAGGGATATGATTTTTTGATAGAACAATTTAAGTTTCTTAGAGAGAATAATAGATTTTTAGCTATTTTTCAGGCCTCTTTGGAAGCTATTTTTAAGTATGCAGGATATAAGCTCGGTGAGAAAAATAACTGTATTCCAATGGGCTTGAAGAAGTATCTGGGCCTAAATAAAAATTATTGGGACAGGCAGTTGAGGAATAAGTGTTAATAATCAAATCCATGAGACATTACTGTTTGATAATTGGAGCCAATTAATTCGATGAATTGTATAATAATAAAGAGGAGACAAAAAAGTGAAAGGTATAATTTTAGCTGGCGGTACAGGTTCGAGACTGTTTCCCTTGACAAAGGTAACCAATAAACACCTGTTGCCTGTAGGTAAGTATCCTATGATATATTATCCCATTAGCAAGCTTGCAGAGGCTGATATTTCCGATATCCTTATTGTTACGGGTAAAGAGCATATGGGGGATGTAGTGAATTTGTTGGGCAGCGGTAAGCAAATGAGGCTTTCCTTTACTTACCGTGTTCAGGATGAAGCCGGTGGTATTGCCCAGGCTTTAGGGCTGGCTGAAGAATTTGCCAAAGGCAATCGCTGTGTGGTAATTTTAGGTGATAATATTTTTTATGACAGCATTTCACCCTATGTGGAAGCATTTAAAAAACAGCAGTCCGGAGCCAGGCTTTTATTAAAAGAGGTTCATGATCCTCAACGCTATGGAGTAGCAGAAATAAATGAAGGCCGGATTATAGGGATAGTTGAAAAACCGACACAGCCCAAAAGCAACTATGCTGTAACCGGAGTTTATATGTTTGATGAACAGGTTTTTGAAATGATTAAAACCATAAAACCTTCCCACCGGGGAGAAATGGAGATTACAGATGTTAATAATATATACATACAACGAGGATCACTGTGTTTTGATGTTTTAAAAGAATGGTGGACAGATGCAGGCACTTTTAATTCTTTGTCTATGGCAAACAAACAGGCTATAGAATATAATCTGGATAATCAAATCTCGAAAATACTTGGGGAACCTGCAGCAGGCATGTAAGGAGGGACGTATAAAAAAAGTATGAATATATTGTTAACAGGCGCTAATGGTATGCTGGGAAAAGATTTGATAGAAGTACTAAAAGATAAGTACTGTCTTAAACTGACAGATAAAAATGAGCTGGATATTACTGACTATATAAAATGCGAAGATTATATTATCAATGAAAAACCTGAATTAATCATAAATTGTGCGGCTTATACTTTAGTTGATAAGTGCGAAGAAGAAAAAGAACTGGCTTATAAAGTTAATGCTATTGGACCCAGGAATCTTGCGATTATTGGCAATGAACACAATATACCGATACTGCATATAAGCACAGATTATGTATTTGACGGTCTAAAGGGTGAAAATTACTTAGAAAATGATATTAAGAGTCCTTTAAGCATCTACGGGGAAACAAAATCATTGGGAGAGGACTATATTGTTGCTCTTACCAACAGATTTTATATTGTTAGGACATCCTGGTTATTCGGTGAAAACGGAAACAACTTCATTAAAACTATGCTGCAATTAGCAAAATCAAAGGATCGCCTAACTGTTGTTAACGACCAGTTTGGCACCCCAACATATACCAAGGATCTGGCTAAGGCTATAGCGAAGCTTATTGAAAAGAACTGTTACGGTATATATCACATTACTAACAGTGGTTATACCAATTGGTGTGATTATGCCAGGTATATATTTTCGCTTACCGGGTGTAAAGTTACAGTTGATCCAATTAGTACTGAAGAGTTTAACCGTCCGGCCCCGAGACCAAAATTTTCAGTTCTTGAGAATAGACTCTGGCAGTTGGAAGGTTTTCCTGTTTTGCGCAGTTATAAAGAAGCCGTTAAGGAATATATAGAGGTTAACTATAAAAGCGAGGATCTGATTAATGGGTAAATTTAATTTTATTAACACAGGTATACAAGGTCTCTATATCATTGAACCAATGATTTTTGGCGATCATAGGGGATATTTTATGGAAACCTATCATTTGAAGGAATTTTCTGAAGCCGGACTTAATATGGCCTTTGTACAGGATAACCAGTCCAAGTCTAAAAAAGGTGTACTCAGAGGACTGCATTTCCAGCGCAAATATCCCCAGGGTAAGTTAGTTAGAGTTATTAAGGGGGAAGTCTTTGATGTTGCGGTGGATTTAAGAATGGACTCAAAGACTTATGGCAAATGGTTCGGGGTAATTCTTTCGGAAGAAAATAAAAAACAGTTTTATATACCTGAAAGTTTTGCTCATGGTTTTCTCGTACTCTCAGATGAAGCTGAATTTGTATACAAATGTACGGATTATTATCATCCTGAGGATGAAGACGGTATACTGTGGAACGACCCCGCAATAGGAATTGCATGGCCATTGGACAGAATAGATGATATTATTCTTTCGGAAAAGGACCAAAAATGGAAAGGTTTAAAGGATACTCATTAGAGTAATAAAGCAAATCACAAGAGGTGCTATATGGGGAAAATATTGGTAACCGGTGGTGCAGGGTTTATTGGCAGCAATTTTATAAAATATATGCTGGACGAATATTCGGAATATAAAATAATAAACCTTGATTTGCTGACCTATGCCGGTAATTTAGAAAATCTGAAAGATGTAGAAAATCATCCAAACTATACTTTTGTATTGGGCGACATTTGTGATGCGATATTGGTTAATCAATTAGTTTCAGAGGGAGTTAAGTATGTAATCAACTTTGCCGCTGAGTCACATGTTGATCGTAGCATAGAAGATCCGGGGGCTTTTGTACGTACTAATGTGATGGGAACCCAAGTGCTTCTTGATGCGGTAAAACGAAATCAGATTAATAAATTTGTCCAGATTTCAACTGATGAAGTATATGGGAGTTTGGGAGAGACAGGCTATTTTACGGAAGATACCCCCTTGGCTCCCAACAGCCCTTATTCAGCCAGCAAGGCTGGGGCAGATACGTTGGTGAGAGCTTATCACGAGACTTTTAATTTACCGGTTAATATCACAAGATGTTCAAACAACTATGGACCGTATCAATTTCCTGAGAAATTAATTCTTCTAATGATTGCCAACGCTCAAGAAGATAAAGAGTTGCCTGTTTATGGAGATGGTCTTAATGTACGTGATTGGCTTCATGTGAAAGATCATTGTTGTGCAATTGATGTTGTGCTCCATAAAGGAAAGCTGGGGGAAGTATATAATATTGGGGGAAATAATGAGAAGAAGAATATAGAAATAGTAAGATTAATTATTGAAAGTCTTAATAAGCCGGAATCACTAATAAAGTTTGTAAAAGATAGACCCGGGCATGATAGGCGTTATGCAATTGATGCGACAAAGATAAAGATGGAGTTTGGATGGGTGCCATCCTATAGTTTTGAAAAAGGTATAAAAGATACGATTAAATGGTATCTTGACAATAAAGATTGGATGGGGAAAATACGTAAAGGACAAAATGTGGAGGTGAGAGGATGAATTCCCATCAAGTTCACCCCTCCTCACCCGTAGCAATGTTTACGAGCTTTTGGCGAAATCGTCATCTCATCTGGCAGATGGCTCGGCGCGAAATTGTGGGGCGTTACCGCGGATCGGTCATGGGCATAGCCTGGTCATTTTTTAATCCGCTATTGATGCTTTTTGTATATACCTTTGTTTTTTCCACTGTATTTAAGTCCCGTTGGGGTGTTGGTGGGGAAGCAAGTAAGTCTGATTTTGCTATTATTTTGTTTGTGGGAATGATCGTTCACGGTCTCTTAGCTGAATGTGTCAATCGGGCGCCGGGACTGATTATTTCCAATGTCAATTATGTAAAAAAAGTAGTTTTCCCCCTTGAAATACTGCCCTGGGTGGTTTTGGGATCGGCGTTTTTCCATAGCTTAGTGAGCCTATTGGTGCTCATGATAGCACAACTCTTTATAAACCAGACCTTGCCCTGGACCAGCATTTTTTTTCCGCTGGTACTGCTGCCGCTTATTTTTGCCAGTATGGGCTTTGGCTGGTTTTTAGCTGCACTGGGTGTTTTTGTGCGCGATATAGGGCAAATTACAGGTGTTTTCACAACAATATTAATGTTTTTATCACCCGTATTTTACCCTGTGTCGGCGCTACCGAAGGCATATAAGACCTGGATGCTGTTAAACCCGCTTACACTTATCATCGAAGAAAACCGCAAAGTATTGATATTCGGTAGTTTGCCTGATTGGTCATCCTTGGTTATCTCATTGTTGGTTGGACTGTTTATAGCTGCCGTTGGCTTTTGGTGGTTTCAGAAAACTCGGAAGGGGTTTGCTGATGTCCTCTGAGAACATTGTTATTAGTATTAAGAATCTTTCTAAGTGCTACCATATTTATGATAGGCCGCAAGACCGACTTGGACAATATATCATTCCGTGTCTTAAGAGGCTTGTTGGTAGACAATCTAAAAACTATTTTCGAGAGTTTTGGGCTTTGCGGGATGTATCCTTCGAGGTTAAAAAAGGTGAGACTGTTGGTATTATTGGTCGTAATGGCTCAGGTAAATCAACTCTATTGCAGATTATTTGTGGCATCCTTACACCGACTAGTGGTACTGTGGAGACTAAAGGGCGTGTTGCAGCTTTGCTTGAACTTGGTTCCGGTTTTAACCCCGAGTTTACGGGGCGTGAGAATGTCTATATGAACGGTGCTGTGCTAGGTCTCAGTAGAGAGGAAATTGACGAACGCTTTGAAGATATTGCTGCATTTGCAGGTATTGGCGAGTTTATCGATCAGTTGGTAAAGACATATTCAAGTGGGATGTATGTGAGATTGGCATTTGCTGTAGCTATTAATGTTGATCCTGATATATTGATTGTAGACGAAGCTTTGTCGGTGGGTGACGAGCTATTTCAACGAAAATGTTTTTCCCGTATCGAAGCTATTCGAAAAAATGGTGCAACGATCCTTTTTGTTTCCCATTCTGGAAGTACTATTGTTGAGTTATGTAACCGGGCGGTGCTTATGGATACCGGTGAAAAACTGGCGATTGGATCACCTAAACAAATAGTTGGTCGTTACCAAAAATTGCTTTATGCGCCGATAGACAAGCAGGGTGATATTCGAAATCAGATTCGCCGAATGGATGAGCAGTTAGTAATCTCTGGGAACATAGAACAGGTTACTCTGACGGAGTCTAACCTAGCATCAGTGGGCAAACAATCATTGAAAGAGATTTTTGATCCCCATCTCAAACCCAGCAGCACTATAGAATATGAATCTCATGGAGCTTATATAGAATCTCCGTCAATTTACACTTTGGCTGGAGAGAGAGTCAATAATCTAATACGCGGGAAGGTTTACCGCTACACATATACGGTGATATTCACTAAAGGTGCAAGTAATGTTCGCTTCGGCATGTTAATCAAGACAACCTCAGGTGTTGAATTAGGGGGGGGAGTATCTGCCGGTTCTCTCAGAGACAGCTTGCCTTATGTGGAAGCCGGTTTCATTTATCGAGTAGAGTTTCGCTTTCGATGTGCTTTGAACCCAGGCGTATATTTTCTAAACGCAGGTGTGGTCGGCATAGTTAATGGCAGTGAAACCTTTTTGCACCGTTTGATTGATATAGCCATGTTTCGAGTAATGCCTGATACAGAAAATTTGGCTACCGGAATTGTTGACTTTGAATGTTTTCCGGAAATAGGTATCCAGGAGGCCAGTGATCATGAGTCAAGAAGGTAAAGACACGAAAAATAAAAAATTAATCGTAGTTTTAGGAATGCACCGGAGTGGTACCAGCGCTGTAACACGTGGTCTTCAGGTTCTCGGAGTGGAACTCGGTAACAGATTAATGCCGCCTCTGGAGGGCAATAATGATAAAGGTTTTTTCGAAGACATGGATTTATACGCACTTAATGTAGAAATGCTACAATCACTTGGAATAGATTGGCATTACCTTGCCCCTGTCGAAGCAAGTGATGTTGACGTGCTTCGTAAAAAAGGATATTTTCTTCGTGCAACTGAATTGCTTCGTCAAAAAGTTTGTGATGTCCCTGTCTTTGGCTTTAAAGATCCGCGTGTTGCGAAACTACTACCATTTTGGAAAGAGGTATTTATACACTGCCAATTTGAACTGGGCTATATCCTGGCTGTACGACACCCTTTAAGCGTATTCAAGTCTCTGGAGAAACGTGATGGTTTTACTTCTGAAAAAAGTTATATGCTATGGTTGGAGCATATTCTTACTAGTCTTTCAGGTATTGAGGGATATAGATGTGTACCTGTTGATTACGACAGACTGATGCATGTACCTGAACGGGAATTGCAACGAATTGCCATTGGTCTTGAATTAAAAATTGATGCAGATGAGTTGCTGCGATACAAAACTGAATTTTTAGACGAAGGGTTACGACATACGGTTTACGATTTGAAGGATCTGTTGCTGGATGATACGATTCCCCCTATCGCATATGAAATCTATACTGCTCTAAACGATGTTTGTGCGGGTAAGAGACGGATAGACGATATAGAGCTAAAGAACCAGATTTCGCTTTGGAGTAGCGAATTCTACCGTATTAAATCATTTTTGCGTCTGGCCGATAAGTTTTCCGAACAGATAGTAACTCTTAACCAGACAGTAAATGAGCGGGATTTTCAGATCAACGAATTGAGCCAAGCCATAGCTGATCGGGATATCCTGTTAGCTAACCTCAATCAGGTTGTAAGCGAGCGAGACGGACAGATATTAAAACTCAATCAAGATATAGCTGGAAGAGACGAGCAAATAACAGTTTATAACCAGGTTATATCTGAGCAGGATAATCAGATATACAGTCTCAATCAGCTTATAACTGAGAGGAATGGTCAGATAGGCACCCTCAATCAAGTTCTAGCTGAGCGGGACGTTAAGATAAGTACCCTCAATCAAGTTGTAGCTAAGCAGGATGTTCAGATAATCAGCCTAACCCAGTCTGTGGGCGAGCGTGATGAGCAGATTGTTGGTCTTAACCAAGCTATGGCCGAGTGCGAAGAACAGTTTGCCGAGGTTTTTTCTTCACGTTCATGGAGGGTTACCAAGCCTATGCGGTTTTTGGGCAGGGTGATGCGGGGTGAAAGAGAAAATGTTCTGGCAGGTTTGCGATCTTATATTCATTTTGATGGGCGTACAAACCAAAAGAATAACCAAGCATCTAGGAGTCGTATAGCACGGAAATTGGTGTCTCATTATTATTCTAGTGTTCTATCTCGACGATGTTTTGCCGCAATAAAGGCTGTATCAGAAAAACTTGTTCAACCATGGTTTCCGGTACTTCATAATAATTTATTCGTGGATTTTAAACAATATTTGCAAAAGCAGTGGTTAGGTGGTAGCGGTGATGTTTCCAATGATGCTTCGACAGAGTTATACTCTTTTCCGAAGATAGTTAAGAATGAAAAATACTACCCGAAAGTGTCGGTTATAGTTCCTAATTATAACCATGCTCGATACTTGAGGCAGCGGCTTGAGTCTATTTATCGTCAAACATACCAGAACTATGAAGTAATTCTGCTTGATGATGCTTCAAGTGATGAAAGTATTCAGATACTAAAGGAATTTCAATTCAATTACCCAAGCAAAACAAGATGCTGCTTTAACAGCGATAACTCTGGCGGTGTTTTCTATCAATGGAAACGAGGCTTTAATTTAGCAACAGGGGAATTAATCTGGATTGCAGAGAGTGACGATTACTGTTCGGAAAATTTGTTAGAAGAGTTAGTTAGGTACTTTAAGAATGAAGCTGTAATGTTAGCGTATTGCAGAACAGTTTTTGTTGATGGAGATTCATCCCAGCAGATCTGGAGTTTAGAGGAGTACCTATCTGAATTAAATTCTGCATTATGGCTTAAGCCATTTATTAAATCCGCTCATCAATTGGTAAATACTTCATGGGGGATAAAAAACATAGTGCCCAACGTAAGTAGTGCGATATTTCGCAATCCTGGAAAATTAGAGCTATTAGAAGACGATGGATGGAAGCAAATGAGAATATGTGGCGATTGGGTCTTCTATTTACATGTTATTCGTGGAGGATTGGTAGCCTATTCACCGAATACAACTAATTATTATCGAATTCACAACAAAAATACCTCAGTTGGCACATACAAGCAGGATATTTATTATCGCGAACATGAAATGGTTGCCAAAGAGTTAATTAAGCTCTATCGCTTAGAAGAGAGGGTTCTGGAAAAACAGCAGCGTGTTCTTGAAGCCCATTGGTGTTCCTGCCGCGAGAATTTTGATGAGGGTTCTTTCAGGAAATGCTATGATCGGAAACGAATTAGTCTACTAGCCAAAAACCGTAAAGCAAATTTACTTATGATTACATATGCACTGGCGACAGGTGGTGGTGAAACTTTCCCAATTAGACTGGCCAATTTATTAAAGTCGGTAGGATACTCTGTTACTTTATTGAATTGCCATCAAGAACCTACGGAGATCGGTGTCAGGAATATGTTGCGTGGAGATATACCATTGTTAGAGTTGGACTATCTGCATAAACTAAATGCGGTTGTTGGTGATATGGGCATTGAAATTGTGCATTCTCACCATGGTTGGGTTGACGGGACCATATGTGCGTTATTAGAAGATAATCCGAATTGTAAGATTATTGTTACTTCACATGGAATGTATGAGATGATGCCGCCAGTTGATTTAGATAGGATTATTCCCTTGCTTGATAAAAAAGTTGACAAGATTGTTTATATCGCAGATAAGAATCTTGAACCATTTGAATCCAGCGTGATAGACAAGAATCGTTTTGTTAAAATAGGCAATGCACTTGAAAAGTTGGAATATGAACCTGTTTCGAGAGAAGAGCTAGGAATAAGTAAAGATGCTTTTGTTCTCTGTTTGGTTAGTCGAGCTATCCCGGATAAGGGCTGGCAAGAAGGCATAGAGGCAATTAAATTAGCACGCCAACTTAGTGGAAAAGAAATTCACTTGCTGTTAGTTGGGGATGGCCCTGAATATGAAAGATTGAAAGGAAATGTTAGATATAGTTATGTCCACCTCTTGGGTTTTAGATCTAATGTTCGTGATTTTTTTGCAGCTTCTGATTTGGGCTTTCTTCCATCTAAGTTTCGTGGTGAGAGCTTTCCGCTAGTAATTATTGAATGCCTTCAGTCTAATCGTCCAATGCTGGCCAGTGATCTTGGAGAGGTTTCTAAAATGCTTGAAAGTGAATCAGGATTGGCAGGAAGCGTGTTCCCATTAAACAATTGGAGAATTCCTGTTGGATGTGTTGCGGAGATTATATCGGAGTATGCAAAGAACAGAGATTTATATTTAGAACATCTCAAGAGAGTTCCTGATACAGCAAAAAAATTTGATCCGAAAGCATTGCTCCATAGTTATGAAGAGGTTTATCGAGAAGTTCTTTCTAATCAGATGTATAAAGTAAACTAAATATTTCACTTAATGGAGGTTCAATTATAAAATGTATCAGGGTTTTACTGTTTGGTTCACTGGAATGAGTGGTGCAGGTAAAACAACATTAGGGGAAAAGTTGGTTAAAGAATTGCGCTTTAGAGGTTTTAAAGCGGATGGATTGGATGGAGACGTGGTTAGACAGGGTCTTTGCCGGGATCTTGGTTTTTCAGTGGAAGACAGGGAGAAAAATATCAGATGTATGGCTTTTGCCGCACAAATTTTAAACAGGAACGGCATCTGTGCAATAGCATCTTTTATTACTCCATATAATAGTATGCGTCGTTTTTGTCGGGAACAGATTAGTCGTTATGTTGAAATATATGTCCGTTGCCCATTGGAAACACTGATTAGACGGGATGTTAAAGGTTTGTACAAGAAAGCACTGTCCGGTGAACTACCTGCTTTTACCGGCATTTCTGATCCTTTTGAGGAACCGGAAACCCCTGATCTTGTTGTTGACACTTCTTGTGAGACACCTGAAAAAAGCTTAGCGAAGGTAATATACATGCTGGAGATGAAGGGTTTTCTTGAGAAGGAAGTCGCAAAAGATTAAAATTGAGTTTTTGGGGTGGATTGATCCTAGTGTGAGTTTCCTACGCCAATTAAAATAAAAAGCCTTTAAACCCGCTTTATGTAAGAGCTCAAAGATACAAAAATAGCAACTTCTTGTATAGACTAAAGCTCAATTTACATCCAATTAGCAGAATCATACTGCCTTAGTTGCCACTATATGGTGGATCAATGTTCTATATTAAGTGTATTTATTACAAGAAAACTTCTTCTTCATATTGTTTGCAATTAGTTTCTATATTTAGTTTATACTACAACTCGTTAACTCTTGTAAATAGGGAAATTAGAGCATAATTTTTTAGTCCATACATAAAACTGCTCTCATTTCCTTATTTCACAATGGTTTTACGATATACGTAGGAAACTCACGCTAGTTATTAAGTAAGACAGCTGATGGCTAATCAATAATCGAGGCAGAGATATCTAAGTAATTAATTTCCATTTTGTTAGAATCTAAGTTTAATTGGGGGAAAAAATATATGGGGTTATTCATTTCAATAGTAGTACCGATGTATTTCGAAGAAAAAGTGGTAAATGAATGTTATATGCGTTTAACTAGTGTTTTAGAACAAAATAAAATTAACTATGAAATTATTTTTATTAATGATGGTAGTACTGACAATACATTGCAAATACTTGAAACTCTTGCTATAAAGGATAGTCGAGTTAAAATAATAAATTTTTCAAGAAATTTTGGACATCAAGCGGCAGTCACTGCTGGTATTGAAAACTCCTTTGCCGATGCTGTTGTAGTTATTGATGCAGACTTGCAGGATCCCCCTGAGTTAATTCCAGAAATGATAAATCTTTGGGAAAATGGTTATGAAGTTGTTTATGCAAAAAGAAAAAAAAGAAAAGGTGAAAACTGGTTTAAATTAATTACTGCAAAGTATTTTTATAGGATTCTTTCACAAATGACAGAAGTAAGTATTCCTATCGATACTGGTGATTTTAGATTGATAGATAAAAAAGTAATAGAAGAGTTTAAAAAAATGCCAGAAAAAAATCGATTTATTAGAGGGATGATTAGCTGGATTGGTTTTAAACAGATAGCCATTGAGTATGAGAGAGACAAGAGATTTGCTGGTGATACAAAGTATCCACTAAAAAGAATGGTTAAATTTGCTCTTGATGGAATTATATCATTTTCGGCTAAGCCACTAAAATTACTGGGGATATTAGGATTTTCTTCGGTATCTATATCTTTAGTGCTGTTATTATATACTATTACAGTTAAGTTTCTAAATAATAATGATGTAATAAGTGGGTGGGCATCATTAATGACTACAATTATTTTTTTTGGGGGTGTTCAACTTCTTTCCGTTAGCGTATTAGGTGAATATGTTGGTAGGATATATGATGAAAGCAAGAATAGACCTTTGTATATAATAGACAAAAAGGTTAACTTTTAATAATAATATTGGTAGAGGTTATGTTATATGAGAATAATTCATAAAAATTTACAGTTTATAAAATTCTCTATTGTAGGGGTGATAAATACCATTATTTCATTTATACTATATTATATTCTTATTAGTATAAATATTAACTATCTAATTTCAAGTATTTTATCTTATTCTATCGGTATGATTAATAGTTTTTTATTAAATAAATACTGGGTTTTTATAAAGAAAAGTACAACTCATAAACACTATTTTATTAAATTTATTATAGTAAATATTTTTACATTAAGTATAAATTCTATGTTGCTATATATATTTGTTTCTAAATTTAATATTAATTTATTATTATCGCAATTCTTTGTTACTCTACTTGTTTTAATGATTAACTTCTGGGGAAATAAGTTTTGGACCTTTAATATAAAAGATAAATTAGGGGGTGTATCAAATAAGGCATGATTCGAAGTTCATTAAATTTCTTATGATATTATGGGTTTTCTTTATTTTTGTGGCATTTATTAAAGTAAAAATATATATTGGTATTATATTTAACTTAAATATTTTAATTACACTTTATTATATTATAACTAAAATATATAGTGATTTTAATATTTTATCAAATTTCAAAAAACATACTAGTAATTGGCACATATTTTTAGTTATAGTTATCCTGGGAAATGTATTTGTATACTCTTTTACTCAAAGAGAAAAGTATATCTATTTTTGGGATTCTGCTTTGTATTGGGAAATGTCGATAGAATTTTCAAAATTGCTGCTTCAGACGGATTTCATAACAGTTATAAAGCAATTATATTCTAGTATACTGTATCAAGAATATTCACTCGCACCCACAATTTTATTATCCCTCCCACTTAAAATTCTAGGCTACAGCCATAGTAGTTATACTATAGCTGTGTATAATATGTATATAATACCTTTTTATATTTTGTTTATTATGTTTATAACAAAAGTTATATCAGATTATAAAATTAATTCTTATACAAATATAATAGTTTTTTGTAGTGCAGTTATTTTGTTTCCGCCTATTATATCACCATTGTTGTATGGATATTTAGATTCAATAGGTTTATTATTTGTAGTTTTAATTTATGTTATTTTATATTGTAGTGAATTTGAATTATATAACTTAAAATACAGTACACTTGTATTCTTAATACTATCTATTACCGCATTAGCCCTTACCAGGAGGTGGTATGGATTTTGGATTGCTTCGTTTTTTATTACACTATACTTAATGTACCTAATAATGTTCTTTATTAAAGATAATAAAATAAAAGTAGTAAAATCTTTTTGTAGCATTTCGGTTGTTGGCTTATCTAGTTTCTTAATACTACTAGTATTTTTTAAAACCTTTTTAATTAAAAGTATCTTTAATAATTATCATGATATCTATTCAGCTTATAGAAGCGGTAATATGGCACAGAATGCGGAAGCATTAATATTACATTTTGGAATAATTATAATTACCATAGCATTAGTTGGGTTATTTATAGGAATTAGAAATTATAAAACAAGAAAGTTTTCGCTATTTTTGCTAATTCAGTCCATTATTATTTTTATTAGTTTTATAAGAGTAAATAATTTTGGGTTGCAGCATTATTACTTATTGTGTTTTCAAATACTTTTCTTTTTTATAATGGGTATTATTGAAATTATTAGTTTCTTTGAGAATAAAAAATATAGAACTTGTTTGTTGGCATTGATTCTTTTTATTATAGTAGTTAATTTTACCCAGGCTTATATAAAAACTAATATTAAAATTATTAATTCTTTCAGTCCATTGCTTAGTCATGCAACAATGTATTGTCGGATTAGGCAGGATTTAGAGGCTGTTCATAATCTTATATCTTACTTAAATCAATTAACCGAAGGTACAGATAAAAAAATATATGTTTTATCAAGTTCTATTACTTTAAGTGATGATATTTTAAGAAATTTTAACTTACCAGAACAAAAGAATGCTGTACCTAATATTTATTCAGCAAGTCATGTTGACAAACGTGACGGTTTTCCAAACCAATTTTTAATAGCCGATATTGTAGTTGTTGGAAATCCAATTCAATATATTTTAAGGCCTAGTGATCAAAGAGTTATCGGAATACTTGCAGACGAAATTTTACAAAGAGAAGGAATTGGAGTTCATTATCAATATTTAAAAAGTTTTTACTTAGAAAATAATGTAGAAGCTAAGGTTTATAAAAAAATTAATCCTTATAACCAGCAATCTATAAATTATTTGAGGAATAAATTTTATAATTTGTATCCTGAATATCCATCTTTATATGAAATTCATTTACCATAGAGGAAATCGATTTATTTAAGGTACTGGACCTGGCCTTGTATGATAATAAATGATTTGGAGAAAAAACCGGTTAATTATTATTTATAAAGATAGAGGTGTGAAAAAATGAAAGGCATAATTTTAGCAGGTGGTAGTGGAACTCGCCTTTACCCATTAACATTGATTACAAGTAAACAGCTGCTGCCAGTTTATGACAAACCGATGGTTTACTATCCACTGTCTGTGCTGATGTTAGCGGGGATAAGAGATATATTAATAATCTCAACACCACATGACTTGCCAAATTTCGAGAGACTACTTGGTGATGGCAGCCAATTTGGTATTAAATTATCATATAAAGTGCAACCATCGCCAGACGGGCTAGCTCAGGCTTTTATCATCGGTAAAGAGTTCATCGGAGATAACTGCTGTGCCATGGTGCTTGGCGACAATATCTTTTATGGCAATGGATTCAGTTTATTGCTTAATGAGGCTGTTCAGAATGCAGAAAAGGGTGAAGCTACTATCTTTGGATATTATGTTAATGATCCCGAACGTTTTGGTATCGTAGAGTTTAATGAGAATGGCAAAGTCATGTCATTAGAAGAAAAGCCGAAACAGCCAAAGTCAAATTACTGTATCACAGGGTTATATTTCTACGATAACCGAGTAGCAGAGTTGGCCGAACAGGTCAAGCCCAGTGCGAGAGGCGAGTTGGAAATCACGGACTTAAACCGTATGTATTTAGATGACGGTACTCTTAATGTAAAGCTGTTAGGGCGTGGTTATGCTTGGCTTGATACCGGAACAATGGACAGCTTGGTAGAAGCAGCAGACTTTATACAGATGATTGAGAAAAGACAGGGTATCAAGATTTCTGCCCCGGAAGAGATAGCATATAAACATAATTGGATAGATAAAGAGACACTTCTTGCTTCCGCTGAGCGTTATGGAAAATCCCCGTATGGAGGGCATCTCAAACGAGTAGCCGAAGGAAAGATTAGGTATTAAAATTAAGTAGTAAAAGCTTATAAAATATAGCTTTGCTGTAGCTAAGACACAAATAAGTGATAAAGATAGAACCCTACATATGGGAGGTAGTGAACATGAATGTAACAAAAACTAATTTCAAAGGTTTATTCGTAATTGAGACAAACGTACACGGCGACAATAGAGGATGGTTCACAGAAACCTACACGAAGAGCAAATTCGCCGCACAAGGAATAGACACCGACTTTGTACAGGATAACCAGTCATATTCAGCGCAAAAAGGAACTTTGCGTGGCATTCATTTTCAGACTAATCCTATGGCCCAGACTAAAATGATTAGATGTACCAGAGGGGCAATTATTGATACGGTTGTAGATTTGAGAAAAGGCTCAGATACATATAAGCAGTGGTACAGTATTGAGCTTTCCGCAGAGAACAAAAAGCAAATGTATATTCCAAAGGGATTTGGACACGCTTTCTTGACAATAACAGAAGATGTGGAAGTACAGTATAAAGTGGATGAGTATTACTCAAAGGAATGTGACCGCAGCATAAAATTCAACGACCCAGAAATTGGAATAGATTGGGGAATAGAAAACCCTGTGCTGTCTCAGAAGGACTTGAATGCACCGTTATTAAAAGACAGTGATGCGGATTTTAGCATTAAAGTCCTGGTAACTGGAGTGGAGGGTCAGTTGGGTTATGATGTTGTCAAGAGATTGAATCTACTCGGAATCGAAAATATAGGTGTTGATAGAACAGATTTTGACATAACAGATAAAGAACAGACAGAAGCTTATATTTTTGATTGCAAACCTGATGTTGTCATTCATTGTGCTGCCTATACCGCTGTAGACAAAGCTGAGGAGGAGCAAGGGCTGTGTTATGCAATAAATGTTGACGGCACCAGATATATATCTGAAGCCTGCAAAAAGATTGATGCAAAAATGTTATATATTAGTACTGACTATGTATTTGATGGTGAGGGAACTGAGGCTCAGAAGGAAGATAAGCCGACTGCTCCAGCTAATTATTATGGCTACTCAAAAGAACAGGGCGAGCTGCTTGTAAAAGAACTTTTAGAGAAATACTTCATCATCAGAACTTCATGGGTATATGGCAAGAATGGCAATAATTTTGTGAAGACCATGTTGAAGCTTGGACAGACCAAAGATGAAATCAGTGTAGTCAATGATCAGGTTGGGGTACCAACATATACGCCAGACTTAGCTGTTTCAATATGTGATATGCTTCAGACTACAAAATACGGAACATATCATGTTGTTAATGAAGGCTATTGCAGTTGGTATGAATTTGTGGTAGAGATTTTTAAACAGGCAGGGATAAATATAAAAGTGAACTCAATACCGACATCTGAGTATCCAACCAGAGCAAAAAGACCTCTCAATTCAAGATTATCAAAAGAAAAGCTTGATAAGAACGGTTTTAATAGGTTGCCGGAATGGAAGGATGCATTGAAAAGATATTTGGATGAATTATAGGAATAATGATAGATTGACGGGGACAAAACTCTGAATAATAAATAAACTACATTTATTGTGATTGGTAAGAAGGTAGGTATTTAAAATGCAAAATATACTTATAACAGGCGGTGCCGGATTCATTGGCAGCAATTTTGTGAAGTTTATACTGGACAGAGATACGCAATACAAGATTATCAATGTAGATGCTCTGACCTATGCCGGCAATCTGGAAAACCTGAAGGGCATAGCGGAGAATTCAAACCATACCTTTATCAAAGCAGATATCAGGGACAGAGTAAAAATAGATGAGATATTCTCTAAACATAACATTGATACTGTAGTGAATTTTGCAGCGGAATCTCACGTTGACAGGAGTATCGTTGAGCCAGAGATATTTCTTACAACAAATATCCTCGGAACTCAAGTATTGCTTGATATTGCAAAGAATTACTGGAAAGTCAATCCCGATGATAAATACTGTAAGGAATACAAGCCGGGAGTGAAATACCTGCAGGTATCAACGGATGAAGTATATGGCGCATTAGGTAAAACAGGAATGTTTGTCGAGACCATGCCACTTTTGCCAAATAGCCCATACTCTGCATCTAAAGCAGGTGCGGATATGATTGTGAGATCTTATCATGAAACCTTTGGCATGCCAGTTAACATCACACGCTGCAGTAACAACTATGGGCCTTATCAGTTCCCTGAGAAATTGATTCCTCTTATGATTGAAAATTGCTTGAAGGGGAAGAAATTGCCAATATATGGGGATGGAATGCAGGTAAGAGATTGGCTTCATGTATATGATCATTGTTCAGCAATAGAATCAGTTCTGAATAAAGGGGTAGTTGGTGAGGTTTACAATATCGGCGGTAATAATGAGAAGTCTAATATCGAAATAGTTAAGCTTATCATATCTACTCTCGGAAAATCCGAAGACCTAATCAAATATGTCCAAGACAGACCGGGACATGACAGACGATATGCCATTGATAATACTAAAATTACAACTCAGCTTGGATGGGCTCCAGCATATAAATTTGAACAGGGAATGAAAGAAACTATCGAATGGTATTTGAATAACACCGAGTGGATAGAGAACATTGTGTCTGGTGATTATGTGAAATATTACGAGAAAATGTATCGGTATTCAAAATGATTTGTCTAAACTGGAATACCGGAATGTTCGTAAACATTTGTGCCGGTTATTTATGGTATAATAGCTTGAGAGGTAGACAGTGCTTTTTCTTTGAAAATTGGCTATAATATATATGGGAAGGCGAAATATATGGCAATTTTATCAATGTTTTATCCCACCTTCCGCAAGATAAAAATTTAAACCTGTAAAATAGTGGAGCATAAGTAATATTAATTACAATCATAGAAAACTGATCCATAAACTGGAAGGATCTCTGTTTTTTGTGTCGAATTATCACTAATAAGAATAAATATTAGTGAGGGATCGTCATGGACTTACAACCTATTTTAGAACAACTAGCTAAATTACCCCCCGAAATATTGATGAAGATAATGCCCGAATTAAAAGTAGAAGTTCCGAAGGCAAATCCCTCAGGTGCAGTACTTATCGGTAGGAACGACATCGAAATCAGTTTTAGGTTTTTGAAGGGTTCTCTTGATTTACAACAAGTATTCCTGCGCAATCCTGAAAGAGTAGATGCCTATTGCTTTTTAAAAGTATTGGCTATGCTTGTGCTTAATTTAGCAGCCTGGCTGTTGGCTAAAAATGGCAAAAAGATGTCTCCCCAAAAATTATAGAGAGAACTTGGCGACCTAACTATCTCAGAACAAAGGTTGCAGCCTATTGGTATACGCCATTGGAATGGGACGAATATTCCTAATACTATTGATGTATTGGTTAATCTGTTTAACTTACCACATCCACTTGAATTAATAGAAGTTATTAATTCAGCAATCAATTTTTCTTATCATATTGAGAAATGGTTTAAGGATAATTTTAGAAAATAAGGTTTGGCAGTGGTTCCCAGTTTAATGATCCCTTAGTGCGAAACCTGGGTAGATAGCAGGCATTAACGAGATGTACGAGGGGTTATAGTTGTGAAAGTTCGCAAGGCTGTATTCCGACTGTAGGCCTAGGCACACGTTTTTTACCGGTAACAAAAGCTCTGCTAAGGAAATGCTACCTATAGTCGATAAACCAATAATTCAGTATATAATTGAAGAGGCGGTAAGTTCCAGAATAGAAGATATCTTAATCATTACCGGCAGAGGGAAGTGGCCGATAGTCGATTATTTTAACCATTCTCTGGAATTGGGAGTAGTTTGGAGGGCAAGGCTATAGCAGAAAGTCATACTGTCTGCGCCTATACAGAATGCGGCGAATTTCCACGGTCTTGCCATTTACAACATAAAACACTAGATAGTTGTGAACCACCAGTACACGGTAGCCTTTCGCCCTTAGCACAGAGCTTCTCAGTAGCGGACACCGCATGGGCATTTGCGCAAGCGAGCCGATGCCTTCCACTATTTCATCGTACAGCTTAAATGCGGCGTCCGGCGAAAGCTCATTGATATAGTCGACTATATCCTGCAAATCCTGTTTGGACTGAGGAAAAATGAGTAGCTTATATCTTTCCATGAATGCTGCTCCGTAGTTTCTTCGTTACCTCCCAAAAATCTTCACTAGCCGCGCCATTTGCTATTTCCGCTTCAGCTTCAGACAGCTTGCAATAAAGCTCAATAAGAGCCTGCTGCTGCTCGTAAACTTCAATACTTATAACCACCATGTCACCTACTCCGTTCTTAGTGATGAAAACCGGCTCGCGCTCCCTGTGGCAAAATTCGGAGATTTCATTGGCTTTGTTCCTTAAATCTGAAATGGGCCGAATGTTCGGCATGATATGCCCTCCTTATTCTCAATATCTATACATATAATATAGCATAATATTGAGAGAAAAGGCAAGTAGCGCGGGTGCGTTTTTAATAATATATATGGAATCACAAAATTCGAGAGCTTCTGTCCCTTGATATATCCGGCCTTAAGGGGGCAGCTTTTTTATTTCTCCCAAAAAATCACAACAAAAAGCAGCTTATTTTTTATTCTGGATGTCGTAAATTGTGGAGAATATAACGATAATATGATAGAATACTGATTAGGTATGTAAATATCATGATTAGCATAAGAGTGAATTGTAAAGGGGTACCTTAGGCAATGAAAGTAAACCTGCTTGGTGCAGCTATAGATGCTTTGGACATGCAGCAGACCGTTGAGAGGACAGCAGAGTTTATTAAAAGCAGCAAACCACATTTTATCATTACCTTAAACCCGGAGTTTTTGTATCAGGCTCAGTTTCAGCATCGCCTGTTGGATTTAATCGGCGGGGCTGACCTGGTTACACCTGACGGGGTTGGTATTGTGTGGGCCTGCCGGGTTGCCGGGTGTCCGGTGCCGGAACGTGTTACCGGAATTGATCTTTTATTATATCTGACAGAAAGAGCGGCCCGCGAAGGCTGGCGCATCTTCCTCCTGGGCTCCGCTCCGGGAGTGGCGGCCGAGGCCGCTGATAAACTCGTGGAAAAATATCCCGGGCTGCAGATAGCAGGGACATGCCATGGCTATTTTAAACCCGAAGAGGAAAAAGATTTGTTGAACAGAATAAAGGAGAGCAAGCCTGATTTGCTCTTTGTCGCGTTAGGTGCTCCCCGGCAGGAACTTTGGATTGATGCCCACTTGAAAGACTTAAAAGTACCCGCGGCTATGGGTATCGGCGGCAGTTTAGATGTAATAGCCGGTAGGGTTCCTCGTGCTCCGCTATGGCTGCAGCGTTTAAAATTAGAATGGCTGGGCCGCTTAATCAGGGAGCCAAGCCGCTGGAGAAGAATGCTGGTCTTGCCTAAGTTCGCACTATTAGTTATTAGGAGACACAAATTAAAACAATAAGCTCCGCTGCTGTAATAAGCACCATAAATACCAAGCACGCAGCGTATATAGAATTAAGACTATACAGCTCAAACTTTTTAATCTTATTTATTAATAAAAAGTTTCTTACATAAAAAACCTTTGTAGTTGTTCCGCGGTTTAAGGTAAAATAGATATTGTATCAGTTTATGTGTTGGGGAAGAAGGGTTTTCATGCCTAAGGTGGTAATATCAGGATATTACGGTTTTCATAACGAGGGTGACGAGGCAATGCTTTATGCTATTGTCAACTGTTTGCGTGATCGCCTGCCCGAACTGGAAATCGTAGTTCTGTCGATGGATCCGGCCTATACAGCAAAGCAGTTTCAGGTAAAAACAGTGCATAGGGATAACCCTGCCCAAATTTGGCGCGCCTTAAAAGAGGCGGACCTATTGATTAGCGGCGGCGGCGGGCTGCTGCAGGATGTGACCGGCCCGAACAGTATTCTCTATTACCTGGGCATCGTGCTCATGGCCAAGCTGATGGGCAAGCCGGTCTTCTTTTATGGCCAGGGTATCGGCCCTGTGCGTACTGCGCTTGGACGTGCCATGATGAAGTTTATAGTCAACCGGGTGGATTTTATAACCGTGCGTGATTCCTCTTCTCGGGTTGAACTGCATTCCTTGGGAGTGGATAAACCGCCGGTTTACGTTACCGCTGATCCGGTGCTTGGTCTGGATCCCGCCTTTATCAATAAAGAGCGGGGAAAAGCTGTTTTAAAGGGATTAGGTTTGCTGGAAAACCCTGTAGTGGGTATATCTGTTAGACCGTGGAAAAACCTGACCGGTTACCGGCAGGTAATGGTTGACTTGGTGCGGGATTTTACCGGCCAGGGTTACCAGGTATTGATGGTGCCCATGCACCACTCGGCGGACTTGCAGGTAAGCCGCGAAGTTGCTCTGGAAGCCGGCGGCGGCTGTGTTGTACTGGAAAAGGAGCATAATTTCCTTGATTTATTAGAAATCATAGCTAATATGCATATGTTGGTCGGTATGAGGCTGCACTTTTTAATTTTTGGAGCCTTGATGAATGTGCCGATGGTGGGGGTTGCCTATGATCCCAAGGTCAGCAGTTTCCTGGAAATGGTGGGTATGCCACTGGGCGGCTATGTGGAGTCATTAGAATATGAGCAGTTGTCGGAGATTGTACGAAAGGTTATGGAGCAGCCGGAGGAGATACGCGAAAAATTGAAACAAAATGTGAGCTCTTTGCGCAAGGAAGCCCTTCGCGGTGCGGAGCTGGTTGTGGCTATGTTGGGAAATTATGATTTTAAATAGATTACGTAACAATTGTTAGGAGATGTTTGTTTTGTTGAAGAAAAAAATTATCATAGCAGCCATCTCACTGGCCGGTATAACGCTGTGCGGTTACGCGGTGTTTGCCGACGCACCGGTAACGGGAAGTCCCGGTTCTGACAGTGATCCACTGGTAACTAAGAGTTATGTTGAGAAATATGTAGGTGATTTTTTTAAGGGGACTGCCGGTGATTGGCAGACCACGCAGCTTACGCCGGGACAAGTATTTAGCTGTGACGCCGGGGCGGAGTTTATTGTTCGCTCGGGCAAGGCTGTTACTGTGGATTCTACCGGCAGTGGAATTCCCGATCTTACGGATGGGACAAACATCCTGTCCGGTCAGGCGGTGCCCAAAAATCATTTGTGCATAGTGCCTCGCAGTGACGGGAGAGGTGTAAAAGCTGTCGATACGGTTTGGGTAATGCATAAGGGTTCAGTAAATGTTAAGTAACGGATCATATACTTATTTATACAGTCATATAGTATATTTGAATTGTATTAGGCGGTGAATTGGATGGCAAAGGATAATCGCAGGTACCGTTTGAAAAGAAAATGGCCGGTAATGGTTTTGCTTGTTCTGGTACTTTGTACGCTGGGCGGCAGTTACCTGTATGCTAAGTACTTGTTATTGTCTCCTATCGTTCCCAGTAAACCTGACGGTGAAGAACAAACTCAGACAATTAGCGGAAGAGTAAATTTCTTGCTCCTGGGTATAGATGCCCGTAAGGGTGAAACAGCTTCCCGCAGCGATTCTATAATTTTAGCCAGTGTGGACGCTGAGTCCAAGCAGGCTTCCATGCTGTCTATTCCCCGTGATACCAGGGTGAGGATACCCAAACACGGTATGGATAAGATAAACTCCGCTATAGCTTATGGCGGGCCGGAAACTACTGTTGACATCGTGGAAGACCTGCTGGGTGTTCCTATGGATTATTACGTAGTGACTAATTTTAACGGTTTTAAAGATATTGTCGATACTTTAGGCGGAGTAACCATAGATGTTGAAAAAGATATGTACTACTACGACCCTACCGACAAATTTTTAATCAATTTAAAGAAGGGTGTTCAGCGCATGGATGGCGATAAGTCTATCCAGTATGTCCGTTTCCGTATGGATGCTCTTGGGGATATATCCCGCACCCAACGCCAGCAGAAGTTTTTAGAGGCGCTGGCTAAAGAAATGCTGCAGCCTTCGACTATTGCTAAGCTGCCCAAGCTGATTCCCCAGATTAACCGGAATGTTGAGACAAACCTGGGGCTAATGGATATGCTGGCCTTAGCCAGAGCGGCCAAAGATCTGGATAATATGAATATTATCAGCGAAACACTGCCGGGTAATTTTTTGGATATAGACGGTGTCAGCTACTGGGGTGTTGACTCGCAAAAGGCCAAGCTGGCGGTTGCGGATTTGTTCAGGGGTGAAAAGGCTGCTTCCATGGTGTTGGAGAATTCATCGACTAATGTTGCCTCAAAGACCGGCTCCTCCCAAACAAGCCAGGCGGAGGATGATGATAAGAACTCCCTTTCTGTGAATCAAGAGCAAGAGCATGACCGGATCACAAAGGAAGTTTATGACTCGGAAACCGGGACAGATACTAAAAATTCCGGAAACAGCAAGACTGGTGCAGCGAAAAAGGATGGCGCTAATCACACAGACACTAAAAATGCCCATAGTACCACACACAGCAGTGTTCCGGTTGAAGTAGATGTGTCTATTACTCCCGTTACTGTGCCTGAGCCGACTGATAAGGAAGATCAATCGACCAAAGATAATCTTACTGATACTGCCGGTACCCCTGCCGATATAGAAAAAATAATTGAGAGCAGCACTGATAACACCAGCGGGGGGTAGCAAATAATCAGGCCGTGTGTGATTTCTCACGCACGGCTTCAACAATATTTTTTGTCACTGCCTTGTCGAAAGACAGGGAAATTGATAAAATGAAGCTAGTTAGGCCAAGGAGGCTTTTAGGGTGAATCAATTGCGGGTTTTGCATATAATTGGCGGGGGTGAATTCGGCGGCGCGGAACGCCATATATTAAACCTGTGCGCTTCTCTGGATTCCCGGAAGGTAGCCATAACCGTTGTTTGTCTGTTTGAGGAACCTTTTGCCCGTATGGCCAAAGAAATTGGGGTCAATGTTCTGGTTATGCCCATGCGGCATAAACTTGATATAGGAACTCTTTCCAGACTCACCGAGGTAATTAAAAAAAATCGGCCTGATTTAGTGCACACACACGGTGTAAGAGCCAATCTTTTAGGTCGTCTGGCCGCCAAAATGGCCGGAGTAAATAGAATTGTTACAACTGTGCACAGCCTGTTGGTTCGCGATTACCCTGATTTTTGGAGCCGCCTGGCCAACTCCTGGACAGAGCGCTTGACAAGAGGACTTACCGACCACTTTATTGCTGTATCGCAGGGTTTGAAAAACGCTCTTATTGCAGACGGTATACCGGAGAATAAGATTACGGTGATTTATAACGGGCTTGATTTGGACAGATTCAGGCCTTGCCTGCCTCCCGGTACCTACAGGCACTGGCTGGGCTATGAAGAGGGTGTTCCGCTGGTAGCCATAGTAGCCCGCCTGCATTCGGTCAAAGGACACAGCTTTTTTTTGCAAGCAGCTGCCGAAGTGTTGAAAGTCATACCCAGAGTCAGGTTTCTGGTAGTCGGTACCGGGCCTGATGAAGCTGTATTAAAGGAAATGACTGCTAAGCTTGGCCTGCAGGAGGTTGTTAATTTTACCGGTTTTATCACGGAGATACCTGATTTAATGGCTGACATGGATGTGCTGGTGATTCCGTCTCTATGGGAAGGTTTTGGGCTTACGGCCATTGAAGCTATGACAGTCGGTTTGCCGGTAGTTGCTACCGAGGTGGGTGGATTGCCGGAAGTAGTGAGACCGGGAGAAACAGGCATCCTGGTTCCTTCGTCAGATGTACCGTCTTTAGCCAAGGGGATTATCTGGGTGCTGCAGCACCCCAAAGAAGCATCCCAGATGGCCGAAAACGGCAGGCAAATTGTTAGTCAGCAATTCAGTTCCAAAGGGATGGCCAGAAAAACAGAGTTAACCTACCAAAAAGTAATGAGGTGTGATCCTTGCTGAAAGGTGAAACCATAGTCTGCCTGGCAGCCGCCGATTACCACGGCATGTGGGCCAGAGCCCAGCAATTAATGGCTGTTTATGCCCGGCATGACTGTCGGGTATTGTACATAGACCCCCCGGTTACCCTGCTTTCCCCTATAAAAAATCCAGAACTGCGCAAAAGATTAACTACACAGCTTGACCGGGTAGGGGAAAATACTTATATTTTCAGACCCCCGGTTTTTTTGCCGTTCGGAAACATGCGCCGCCGGATTAATAAGATAAACCAGAGACGCCTGGCCTGCGCAGTAAATAAGACCTTAAAAAAAATCGGCTGGTCCCCCACGCTCTGGTGGACTTACCTGGTCAACAGTGTGGATCTGCTGCCTTATTTGCCGGGAAGAGCTATGGTATGCTATGACTGTGCTGACGAGCACTCGGCCTTCCCGGGCTTAATTGATGCCGCTGTAGTGGATAAGATGGAGAGAGAGCTTTTTGCCGCCTCCTCCGTTAATCTGGTTACGGCCAGGCAACTGCTGGAACGTAAAAAAACATATGCTCCTGATATCGAATTTATACCTAACGGGGCGGATGTGGAGCACTTCGGACAGGCCCTGTCAGCATCGCTGCCGGCAGCCGAGGAAGTTGCGCATTTGCCCGGTCCGGTTATCGGCTATGTCGGGGCTGTCAGCAGCTGGCTGGATCAGGAGGCTCTGGCTGCATTGGCCGGAGCGCAGCCCGGCTGGTCTATTGTTTTAATCGGGCCGGTGGATACAGATGTGGCCCTGTTAAAGCAGTACAGCAATATTTATTTCCTGGGCAAAAAAGATTACAGGGATTTGCCGGGATACATTAAAGCCTTTAATCTTTGCGTCATTCCTTTTAAGATTAATGACTTAACCGTAGGGGTTAACCCCGTCAAGCTGTATGAATATCTGGCAGCCGGCAAGCCGGTGGTCTCCACGGCTCTGCCGGAGGTGCGTGGGTTTGCCGCACTGGTGAGTATAGCCGAAAACAGTCAGCGGTTTGTAGATTTAGTCAAGGAAGAAATAAGGACTGACAGCAGGGAAAAGGCGGCCCGCAGGGTGAGGGCTGCGTTGGAAAACTCCTGGGAAGCCAGGGCGGAAGCCGCGGCCGGAAAGATCTTAGCTGCTCGCGGTCATTGAATACCGTTATATATGTTATGGGAAATACCTGGTTATAATATGCCTAATTAAAGGTTATAGAGAAAAGGGTGCTTATTTGTGATGAAACAGTTCCGGGCTGTGGTTTTGGTGGGAATGTACGAGTGGCATGACCGGGAGATCAATGATACGGTTAGGTGTCTGGCGCGTGCTTTCGAGGGTTTTGACCGCTACTATATCGACCCGCCCAAAGGTCTGAGAGCCTTGAAAGGCAATATGTCCTATGTTTTAAAATCCCCGCGCTGGCAATGGTCACAGGACGGTGAGGTGGCCGTGGGTGTCCCGCCTCTGGGTTTTCTGCCGGTAAAGCTCGGTCTGAGGGAGCGCGCCAACCGCTGCGCGGCCTGCGGCCTAATTCGCAGGCTGAAAAGAAATTATGGCGCTGATTGGCGCGAGCATACTCTGTTCTATGTTTCTTCCGGCAGCTATACGATAACCGGTTTTATTGATATGCTGGCTCCCAAGCACATGGTCTTTCACCTGCTGGATGATAACTTTGCCTTTCCCATTATTAAGAATGACCGCAGGGTTTGGGAAGAAAATAAAGCATTCATGGATTTTATGCTGCTGCACAGTTCACTGGTGCTGGCGGTTTCACAGGAATTGGTGGGCAAATACAGTGAAATGTATAACAGAAAAATATATCTGCTGGGCAACGGGGTTGATGTGGAGCACTTCAGTCCGGAAAACAAGGCCTGGCCGGAGGCGCCGGAACTGGCGGGAATTTCAGAACCCGTGCTCCTGTTTATCGGAGCGGTTAATTCCTGGATTGATATAGGGCTGCTTAAGGAGTTGGCCGAAAAGAGACCTGCTTACAAGTTGGTGATAATCGGCCCCTGTTACGAAAGCAGCATTGATTTGGCTGTCTGGAACAGCCTGAAGGAAATGAGCGGCGTGCTGTGGCTGGGCAGCAGGCCTTTTGCCGAGCTGCCTCACTATATTCAACATGCTTCGGTACTCCTGCTGCCCAGAACCAGGGATGAACACTCGTTGGCCTCCGACCCGCTGAAACTTTACGAGTACCTGGCTACCGGTAAGCCTGTGGTGGCGGTAGGGATTCCGGCGGTACAAAAATTTGCCGCTTTTGTTTATGCGGCTGCCGGCAGAGAAGATTTTATTAAGCTTACAGATCGGGCATTGTCCGAGTGGAATGAGGAAAAACAGTCATTACAGCTGGCTGCGGCTGAGGAATATTCCTGGTCTTCCAGAATTGGCACAATTCTAAAATTGCTGGCCGAGACCGGATAATATAATGAGGCCGGGCATTATCAGCCCGCTGTAAATTGGCGGAAAGGCGGATAGGTTTGTTTAAGCGTAGTTGTATTATAAATTCTTGCCTGTACTTGTGGAACTCTAGTTTAACAGCGCGCCTTTTATCTGCATTCTGGCTGGCTGTGACCGGCTGCTGGCAGTCCGGTTTTGTTTACCATACCGTGGCTGCGGATGTGGTGGCTCAAAGCTTTTTGTACAGGCAGTTCAACCGCCTGACCGGTAAAATAGAGCAGCTGATGCCGCGAACTGCTCTGGCCGTAAGGGGGTTTTATTGGCAAAACGGCCCCGGTATGATAACCAGGCCGGTTTTTTGGTATTTGATTGCGGGCATTGTCCTTTTAACAGCTATACCGGCGGCCTTTATTGACCGGCAGGCAGCCTTGACGATAGCGGCGGGTGTTTTAACTATGGCCGTGGTTTTCGCCATACCTGAGTCGGGCCTTTACCTGGCCGCACTGCTTTTGCCCTTCACATCTTTTAATAACCTGGCCCTGCTCGGTGTATTGACTGCACTGGCCTATTCAGCCAGGGTTATTGCCGGGGGCAAGGTTGAGCTTTGCCGCAGCTCCATATTGCTGCCGGTGCTGATTTTTTTTGCTGTTCTGGTATATGGCACTGTGACCTCAGTGCTGCCCCGGAGCAGTGCCTATGAATTTTCTATTTATGTGGCGGCCGTGATATATTTGTTTTTAATTATAAATATGATTGACAATAAACAAAAGCTGAGCCTCCTGTTAGGCTGCCTGGCACTGTCAGCCGCGGCGGTTGCGGCTGACGCCATATATGATTATTATTTCGGGGTCACCTTTGTTGATTTGCATAAGGGATGGGTTGATCCGGAGCTGAACCCGGATATTAAAAACCGCGCCTCGGCAGTGTTTGAAAATCCCAATTTGCTGGCGCAGTATTTTGTTCTGGTGATACCCATTACCGCCTCTTTAATTGCCGTGGTCAAAAGAATCGGCTATAAATTTTTGCTCCTGGCCATAGCCTGCCTGGCCGGTACGGCACTGGTGCTCACCTATTCCAGAGGCGGTTTATACGGGTTTGTTTTTGCCATGGCGGTTCTGGCTATGATCAGGGGTCCCAAGTTTTTACCCCTGTTTTTTGCGGCAGCTGTAATCGGAGCCTTCTTTTTGCCTCACACAGTCATAGACCGCCTGGCTACGGCGGATAATTTGAATGACAGTTCGGTAGTTTACCGTTTTGACATCTGGAAGTCCACGCTTATGATGATCAAGGATTATTGGCTGACCGGAGTCGGTGTGGGCACAGAGGCTTTTATGAGGGTTTATTATGTCTATATGATGAATTCAGCCATTATGCCGCACGCGCATAACCTTTATCTCCAGCTTCTCAGCGAAACCGGCATCTTCGGGCTGGCTGCTTTTCTTTTATTGATGTACAAAATATACCAGACTGTTTTCCGTCTGGTGTCGAGCAAGTTAAGTTATATAAAGTGGTTGAATGCCGGAATAGCCGGTGCCATGGCCGGCTTTTTGCTGCAGTCGCTGTTTGACTACGGTCTCTGGTATTATAAGCTGGGGGTTCTGTTCTGGATTTTGATAGGCGTATATATTGTGCTGGAGAAACTTAACGCGCGGGAGAAAGGAGCGGTATTTGATGGTGAAAATCCGCAAGGACAGGGAAAGTGATTCTAAGGCAAGATTTAATATCATTGATTTTTTGATCATCGTCATGATTCTGGCCCTGGCTATAGGAGGATATTACAAGGTTTTTGTGGCCAACAAACAGCTGGCCCAACAGGAGCAGCAAATAGAATACAAGATTCTGGTATCTGAGGTGCGCCAGCCGACTGTGGAAGCCTTCCAGAACGGTCAAACGGTGCAGGATTTAAAAAGTAATGTGGTCATGGGCACGGTAATTAATAAGGAAACTTTACCTGCCACTGATGATGTGCCTACTTCAGACGGGCGTTTGGTACTGGCGGAGATTCCCGGCAAATATGATCTCCTGCTCACTGTGAGTGCCTCTGCCGTGGTGTCAGAGAATAATATTATGGTCTCCAACAAAGAAATAAAAATCGGTCAAAAGGTGGATATCAAAACAAACAGGGCGGCTTCTTCCGGAGTTATCTACGGCCTGAAAACTTCAAAGTAATAATCCGGTGCCTGCACCCATGGAAATTATGCTTATGGTGGATTTGTGGATGAGTCATTGTTTTAAAAAAAAGTTGAAAAATTGGGAGTTGTCTGGAAAATGCTTGATATTAATGAGATTATGAAAGTTTTGCCTCACCGGTATCCTTTTTTGCTGGTTGATAAAATTGAAGAAATGGAAGCCGGCAAGCGGGTAGTCGGTTACAAAAATGTAACAATAAATGAGCCTTTTTTTCAAGGGCATTTCCCCGGTTTTCCGGTAATGCCGGGTGTTTTGGTAATTGAGGCCATGGCCCAGGTAGGCGCCGCGGCAATCTTAAGCATGCCTGAATACGCAGGCAAAATAGCGTTTTTTGCCGGCATAGACAAAGCCCGCTTTCGCCGCCAGGTAGTTCCGGGAGACCGGCTGCGCATTGTGGTGGAAGTAACCAACCTGCGCAAAACTATAGGCAAGAGCACTGCCGTGGCCTATGTTGATGAAGCGGTAGCGGCTGAAGCGGAGCTGATGTTTGCTATAGGCAAATAAAGAGTCTGTCATAATTTTTGTAATTCCTTCGCACAGGAAAGTCGCTTATGGCGGCTTTCCTGTGCGGCTTTAGCGGCTAAAAAGGTAAAATATTTGCTTTAAACGGCGAAAGAAGGAGAATGCCTGTCCTATAAAGAGTTAGTTATATGATTTAGCTGACTGAATAGCTTTTCAGTTATTGTTATTAACATAATCCTGCGTTACAATAAGTTTAGACTTTTGTGTTGCTCTAGGAAATTATGCTTATGGTGACTTTCTTGCTATTCGTATTATTGGAGGGATTATGGTGCTTAAGCCGGTATTGCTTGTTCTGGCTTCCTTATTTATTTCTCTGCTGGCAACTCCTCAAGTAATTAAGCTGGCTTATCGCTGGGGGGCTCTGGATCAGCCGGATCCGCGCAAAGTTCACCGGAAGATTATGCCAAGACTGGGTGGTCTGGCAGTTTATTTAAGTTTTATTGCGGGTATTTTGTTAATGGGGCAGCTCACCTCTCCGGTGATAGGACTTATAATAGGGTCAACCTTGATTGTTTTGTTGGGTATTGTCGATGATATCAAAGGAATTTCACCTCGAGTAAAATTATTGGGACAGGTGCTGGTGGCTTTCTCAGTACTCCCGTTTGGTATAAGTGTTGATTTTATAACAAATCCTATAAACGGAGATATTCTGCATCTGGGCTTTTTGAGTATCCCGGTAACCGTCTTCTGGCTGGTAGCCGTCACCAACGCTGTTAACCTGATAGACGGCCTGGATGGTCTGGCCGGCGGTACCTCACTTATTTCGGCTGTTACTTTAGCTGTGGTATCATGGACCCAGTGGCGGGTTTTTGGCCTGCCGGAACAAATGCAGGTAATTTTGATGGCGTTGATATTGGCAGCCTCGCTGTTAGGATTTTTGCGCTACAACTTTAATCCGGCCAAGATATTTCTGGGCGATACAGGCTCAATGATGCTGGGTTTTTGCCTGGCTGCTATGTCTGTCATGGGTTTGACCAAGAGTACTACGGCTATTTCCGTAATTATACCTCTGGTTATTCTGGGTATTCCCCTGCTGGACACAGTATTTGCCGTTGTGCGGCGCTACAATATGCATCAACCTATTTTTAAGGCGGACAAGGAGCACCTGCACCATCGCTTGCTGGCCCTGGGACTGAGCCATAAGCAGGCTGTTTTGGCTATTTACGGTGTGAGTGCTTTTTTAGGATTGAGTGCGGTCATGTTGAATTTAATAACGACTAACCAGGCAATACTGGTTCTGGTTGTACTGGCAGTTGTGATTATTACCGCAGCCAATAAAATAGGCATTATCGGACATAAAAGACAGCCTGCGTATCAAATTTCGTCTGGGGCGGTCGAAATGGAAAAACGGTCCTCGGAAATATAGGACCGTTTTTTAATGTCGTTTTTTGTAGATATATATTAGGATTTTGGGGGGGCTTTTTGTGCTGGTAAAAAAAGCAATTATACCTGCAGCCGGTTTGGGAGTGAGATTTCTTCCCGCTACCAAGGCGCAGCCAAAAGAAATGCTGCCGATTGTTGATAAGCCGACTATCCAATATATCATTGAGGAGGCAGTAGCCTCCGGTATTGAGGATATATTGATTATTACCGGAAGCAACAAAAGGGCTATTGAGGATCATTTTGACAAATCCCATGTTTTGGAGATGCAGCTGCAGCTAAAGGGCAAGACTGATTTGTTAAAAACGGTTCAGGACATCAGCAACCTGGCGGAGATCTATTATATTCGCCAGAAGGAACCGCTGGGTTTAGGGCATGCTGTATACTGTGCCCGCAGTTTTATTAAAAATGAGCCTTTTGCCGTGCTGCTGGGTGATGACATTGTCAGCAGTACAAAACCCTGTCTCAAGCAGTTGATGGAGTTGTATGAAGAAGTGCAGGCGCCGGTGCTGGGAATAAAAGAAGTGCCACTGGAAGATGTTGATAAGTACGGTATCTTAGAGGCTGAGCCGGTCAGGCCCCAAGTATATAAAGTCAGTGATCTGGTGGAAAAACCTGAGCCCCACGAGGCTCCTTCACGCTTGGCCGTTATGGGCAGGTATATTATTAACCCGGGCATTTTTGATATTCTGGAGAATACCAAACCGGGAGCCGGAGGAGAGATTCAACTTACAGACGCCTTACGGGTGCAGGGACAGGCAGAGGGCATGTACGGATTGGTTTTTGACGGCCGGAGATATGATGTGGGAGATAAAATGGGATATCTGAAAGCTACGGTGGAATTTGCTCTGGGCAGGAAGGATTTAAAGGAAGTATTTTCTCAATATATTAGGGGTATTGCAGAAAATTTATAGACTAAATGCTGCTTTAATGGCAATAATGTGGAATTGGCATCTTGTGATGTGACTGAATCTTAAACACTAAAAGCCGGTGCTGCTGATATGCCGGCTTTAGTGTTTTATAAACCATAATAGAGTTAATATAATCACAGCCCATAGCGGGATGCTCAGCAGGGTGCCGTTAATCAGGCCTTTAAAAAATCTCATTCAGTCTTTTTGCCCTTTTCGGCAGAGTATTTATCCGGCCTGATCTGCTGCAGGTAATCCTTCAGGCTCTTTTGTTTTTCTTTTAGGCTTTTGATCAAAGTTGTTGTCATTTTGTTGTCCTCCTTACATAAAAGCTGTTATAATTATTGCCATAAAATATATATTATATTCAGTATTTAGTGAATTGTAATGGTATATGGTTTTTTTAGCGTTTATAGCGGCAATAATATAAGCTATGTTGAAAAATTTAAAAGATGACAGGAGGTTCCCTTCATGAGTAAGATAAAATTTGGTACTGACGGGTGGAGGGGTATTATAGCCCGTGATTTTACCTTCGATAATGTAAGGCTGGTTAGCCAGGCCGTAGCTGATTATGTCAATTCCCTGGGCATAGCTGAAAGAGGACTGGTTATAGGCTATGATAACAGGTTTTTATCGGATAAATTTGCTGAAGCCGCAGCGGAAACAATGGCCGAGAACGGCATTCCCGTTTATATGACGGAGACTTTTACCCCTACTCCGCTGACTGCCTTTGCCATTAAAGAGTGCCGGACGGCGGGTGCTGTCATGCTTACAGCCAGCCATAACCCCCCGGAGTATAACGGCATCAAATTTATTCCCGAGTATGCGGGACCTGCCCTGCCTTATATTACGGAAAAAATCGAAAAGAACATTCGCAGCCTGGAAACAAGTGAAAAAATGAACCCGGAAAACAAGTCGCGGGCGGAGATTAAAAAAATCAACCCTTTTCCTGCCTATAAGAAACATTTGGCTGAAATTATTGATTTTGATATAATCCGCCGGGCCGGTCTAAAAGTTGTGATTGACCCCATGTTTGGCTGCGGCATCGGTTACCTGGAGGCTATTTTGCGTGAAGCAGGCGTGCAGCCGGAGGTAATACATAATAACCGGGATCCCCTGTTCGGCGGCGGTATGCCTGAGCCTTCACAAAAACTCCTGGTTGAAATGAAGGACAGGGTACTGGCAGGCAAGGCCAATCTGGGGCTGGCCCTGGACGGTGACGCGGATCGCTTTGGCATTATTGACAGCAACGGTGAATTTATAACCCCCAATATGTTTTTGCCTATTTTGTATTATCACCTGCTGGCAGTGAGGCAATGGCGCGGGCCGGTGGCCAGAACGGTAGCAACCACTCACCTGCTGGATCACATGGCGCGGCATTATAATCTGGAGGTGGAAGAAACATCGGTTGGTTTTAAATACATAGGACAGTGCCTAATGGAAAAAGACGCTGTGCTGGGCGGTGAGGAAAGCGGCGGTCTTTCCATCAAAGGACATATACCCGAAAAGGATGGGATCCTGGCTACTATGCTGGCGGCAGAGATTGTGGCGCATCACGGATTAAGCCTGACTCAAATGATGGAGAAAATAACTGACCTGTTCGGCAAATTATACAGTGAGCGTTTGGACATTAAAACTTCACCCGCGGAAAAAGAGCGTATCATGGATATGCTGGGTAAACTTGCTCCGGATAACCTGGCCGGGCAAAAAATTACCGGTAAAGTGACTGTGGATGGACTTAAGCTGGTTTTGGAAAGCGGTGCCTGGGTTTTAATCCGTCCTTCCGGAACGGAACCGCTGTTCAGAGTGTATGTGGAAGCCAACTCAATAGAAGAAATGCGTAAACTGCAGGCGGAGATAAAAGGCGTGTTAGGGCTTGACTAGAAATTATTCCCGCCTCAGGCGGGTTATTTATTTCAGGAAAGGAAAATGCTATGATAGATGTGCATTCGCATATTTTGCCGGGCCTGGATGACGGTTCACCGGACCTGCAGACCTCTCTGGCCATGGCCTCTGCCGCTGTGGAAAACGGTATCGGTACGATAGTAGCCACCCCGCATTTTATACCGGGTGTTATGGAAAACAGGAGAGACAAGGTGCTTGAGGCGGTCAGGGCATTGCAGTCTCACATAGACAGGGAGAAGCTCCCCCTGAGCATCCTTCCCGGTACTGAGGCCTACTGTGATATCGCCCTGCCCGCTCTGGTAAAAAGCGGGGAAGTGCTGACTGTCAATGACGGCGGCAGATATTTATTGATGGAGCTTCCCATGGCCACTGTTCCGCAGTATACGGAACATGTAATATACGAGTTGAAACTGCTGGGAATAACTCCTGTTATTGCTCATCCCGAACGCAACAAGGGGATAGCTTCCGATCCGTCTTTTTTGTACAAGCTGGTCAGCAATGGGGTACTGGCACAGGTAAATGCCACCAGTCTGCTGGGTGAGTACGGAGAATCGGTAAAAGCTGCCGCCCTGCAGTTTTTGAAATTAAGGTGGGTTCATTTTTTAGCCACTGATGCCCATTCACCGGGAAGGAGACTGGCTTCACTGGTTAAAGCCAGCGATTACATAGAAAAGATATTACAAATAGAAACAGAATGGATTAGGAAAAACCCGCAATTATTAATAAATAACGCGGATATAAATGTCGGGCCTCTAGATATGCTGCAAGCCAAGAAAGGATTTCTGGGGAAATTACGGCAAATTGTAGTCAGAAAAAGAAAAACGTATTAACATAATCTGTCTTATTGTAAAAATTTATTTTTTCCGCTGACAGCAGGACATTTCTAAACTTTGTAGAAGAATTTATAGGTTGTTGTCATGTTATATAATAAATTGCATTGTATTATATTTGGGGAGTGAAAAGAGTGGAACTGAGGGATATCCTTGGAATATTGAAGAAAGGCAAGTGGTTCCTGATTATTTTGCCCATAGCAGCCATGTTGACCAGCGGAATCGTCAGCTATTTTCTGATAACCCCGATTTATAAGTCCTCCACAACTCTTATGGTTGGCAAGACTTATGCCGGCGAAAACGGGCCGCTTTTGCAGTATAATGATATCCTGACGGCTAACCAGTTAGTTAAAACCTACAGCCAGATTGCCAAGAGCCGGACTGTGGCCGAGAAAATAATTGAACAGGAGAAGCTGGATATTACTCCGGAGGCATTCAGCGCTAAGATAAATGTGGAGCCGGTGCGTGACACGCAATTAATTTCAATTTCCATTGAAGATGCCAGTCCGGACAAAGCGGCGCGCCTGGCTAATATTTCCGGACAGGTATTTATGAAAAAAGTTGTTGAGGTTATGAAGCTGGATAATGTTAACATTGTAGATCCGGCAGTGCCTGCTCCGGCACCGGTGAAGCCGAACAAAAAAATGAACATCCTGCTGGCGGGTGTTATTGGTTTGATGGCAGCCGTAGGGCTGGTATTTTTACTGGAGTTTTTAGACCAGACAATTAAAACCAACGAAGACATCAACCGGTATTTGGAACTTCCGGTGCTGGGTGTAATACCCAAAATAGATGCTTAACGGGCGGAGGGAGTCACCAGCATGGCTGTAGAGAAGTTAATCACATTGCATAGTCCTAAATCACCGATTGCCGAGGCATACCGGATATTGAGAACCAATATTCAGTTTTCCAGCCTGGACAAGCCGATTAAGTCTTTGTTGGTAACCAGCGCGGGGCCCAATGAAGGAAAGTCATTAACCGTGGCCAACCTGGCAGTTGCTTTTGCCCAGGCCGGGTTAAAGGTTTTAATTATTGATTGTGATATGAGGAAACCCACACAGCACAAAATATTTGAGCTTAGCAATATTAAAGGTTTGTCCAATGTTTTAATTGGAGAGCTTTCACTTATGAAAGGGCTTTTGGATGTGGGAATTGAAGGCCTCAAGCTGCTGCCCACCGGACCGACCCCGCCTAACCCCTCTGAATTGCTGGGATCACAGCGCATGAAAAACTTTATTGCCGAGCTGTATGAGGTGTTTGACATTATTCTGGTGGATACTCCGCCTGTAGTGCCTGTTACCGATGCAGCGCTGATGGCAGCAAATGTGGACGGGGTTTTGCTGGTAGTGGCATCCGGACAAGCCAAGATAGAAATGACGCTGAAGGCCAAAGAATTATTGTTGAATGTGAATGCCCGGATTATAGGAACTGTTTTGAATATGTTGAATGTCCAGGGTGAAGAATATTATTATTACTACTATTATTACAGTGGCGAGGATGGTGGCAAAAAGCCAAAAAATAAAGGCCACCGCAAAAAAAATTTGCCGGCAGCTACTATGTGATTCGGGTAACCAATTGAGCACCTCCCGCATAGTCTGGTGCAAGGAGGTGGATGACGATGTTTAAGATTTCTGATTTAGCTAGAAGGGATATTATAAACCTGTCTGACGGGTCGCGTCTCGGCCCGGTGAAAGATATCCATATCGACAGCGCGGCCGGCAATGTAGTGGCATTAGTGCTGAAAACCCCTAAAAAGAAATACATGGGCTTGATGAGTGCGGGCCAGGATATTGTAGTTCCCTGGGATAAAATCAGGAAAATCGGTGTGGATGCTGTATTGGTAGATGTTGATGCCTGGCAAAAAAAATAACCATAAGACCTGCTGCCCGTGCCGCAGGTCTTTATTTATGTCTGATAGCTCTGGCCGGCTGCAGCAGGGCGGCCCGGACAGCCGGGTAGAGGCCGAAGATAATGCCGGCAGTAGTTGCCGCCAGCCCTGTCCTGGCGATCGATAACCAGGTGATTTTAAAGGGTAGGGACGGCAGGTAGTGCGATAATATCTTGATAAACCCGTAACCCGCCGCGATACCGATTAAACCTGCCAGGGCGGCTATAAGAACGGCCTCAAAGACAAATTGTATGAAGATATCAAAAGTGGTTGCCCCCAGTACCTTCCTGATCCCTATTTCCCTTGTCCTCTCAATAGCTGTCAACAGCATTACGTTAGTAATCCCGATTGCCGAAATGACCAGTGTTATTCCTGTAATTCCGGTTAGCATAGCAGTCAGTACGGCAGAAAACTTGTCAATCATAGAGAGCATTTCACCCTGTTTTAGAATACTGTAGTCAGTGGTTTTATGCAGCGGGCGAAGTGCTGAGCCGATTTTATCCTTGCACCTGTCTACCACATCATTGCTTTTTGCCTGTACCAGAATCAGGGACAGCTTATCCAGCCCGGTAATAGACTGAGCTTTTTCAATAGGCAGATATACTCTTTCATTAAAAGAAAAACCTATGCTTTCTTTAGGTTCCAGCACACCGGCAACATTAAATCTTTTATTTCTAATGATAATTTGTTGGCCCAGGGCGTTTTCTTCACCAAATAGGGTTTCTTTAACGGCGCTGCCAAGAACAACATTCTGTGATGTTTCATCAGCGGAAGTGAAAAATTGACCTGCTGAAAGATTTAGCTTTGCCAGTGTAAAGTACTCCGGTGTAACGCCGGTGATTAAGGTATCTGCGCTGTTAATACCACCCGGCCTTACTACAGTGAGGACATTTTCCGATTGAGGCGCTGCCACAGCCACGTCAGGTACTTTTTGAATAGCATCAATATCTTCCAGACTCAGAGTGCCGGTAAATGTAGGCAGACCTCTCAAAAAGTCCGGTTGGTTAGAGGTGGTTTTGAGAGTGCGCATGGGAATGATTATAAGTTGGTTAGCCCCCAGAGCCTCAAACTGTGAAGATACCTTTTCCTGCACACCCTGCCCTAGTGAAAGTAAAAGAATTATAGAAGCTATGGAGGTGCTGATACCTAACATAGCCAAAAAAGCACGCACCTTCTTTTTAAAAATTCCCCTCACAGCCTGCCTAAAGTTAACAAATAGTTTCATTTTTCTTCCTCTTGTGATATTATATTTTTTGTGGATATAATCATACCATTTTCCATAATAATGATTCGTTTGGCCCTTGCTGCCACTTTCATATCGTGAGTTACAATAACCAGGGCGCACCCCTGCCGGTGCAATTTCTCCAACAGGGATAAGATTACTTCAGCCGTTTGGCAATCCAAATTGCCCGTCGGTTCATCGCATATGAGCAAAGCCGGTTCGGTTACCATGGCTCGTGCCAGGGCTACCCTCTGCTGCTGGCCGCCTGAAAGCTGTACAGGCAGGTAATGCAGGTGTTTGGACAGGCCTAGTTTGGTTAAAACCCTGGTTACTTTTTGTATTCTTTGCCGGTGTGAAATACCGCCATATATCAGGGGCAGCTCTACATTTTTAAAAATTGTGAGATCGTTAATCAGTTCAAAATCCTGAAAGACAAAGCCGATATGTCGGTTGCGTATTAAGCCAAGTTTAAAACCTGACAATGAGGAAACAGGTTGACCCATGAAATGGTAGGAGCCGCCGGAAGGTTTCTCCAGAAGGCCTATTAAGTTGAGGAGAGTTGTTTTGCCGGCACCGGATGGGCCGGTTATAGCTACAAACTCATCCTTATAAATATTTAGATTAATATCATGTAATATTTTTGTGGGACCGGATTTGGTTTTGTAGGACATGCTCACATTTCCCATATTAATTAACAATTTTATCACCCCATGTTATTATAACAAACAATTGTTTTTAGTTTAACTTATTTTGATAATATTAGCAAAAAAATGAGGCAGGATTTTATGGTATCAAAGTGGAATTAAAAAAAAGCAAATAAAATTATATAATTTGCAGGATTTTAAGAGAAGATGTGGTAAATTAATAATAGCTTGATAAATATTGTTGTTATTACTATAACTTTCTCTATTAATCTGGAGTTTGGCGTAAATATTTACTAACTCCAGTAATATTAATGCCTAAGAGGTGCAGATTATAAAAGTGTAGTAGCTAATAACATTATTTAAAATATAGTTTGACCTTGATAAATATAGGGGTTTGGGTAGAATATTTGTAGTATCAATGTATTGAGTTCATATGTACCAATATAATTAATACAAGCCATTAAATACAAGGGAAGAAGCCACAAATTACAAATAAACGGTTAATTGAAATTATTATTTGGAACTATTTTACTACATTCATTCGAGAATTAACCCGATATAAGTAATAATATGCAGAATAAGGCGTCTGGAACCGGTAGAAAAAAGTGTGTAGTAGCGAATGTCTTTGTTAAAAGATACCTTAGTCCTTGATACGCCTATACTTGGAAATATCTTATGCAAAACTTGGGATTAATGAGAAAATAGGTTGTCCTAGTTGTTCGGAGTCATTTGGGTGTTGAGTACTTCAAAATTCCAAAAGGGCAAAACAAGCCCTGGATGTGGAAATCAATCACCCCATAATTTCAGAAATAAAACTTAAATTTATTTATGCACTCGGAGGCGTTATAATAAAACCACAACTAGTCAATTCTCTAATTATAGCTTTTTGACGTAGTTCTGATATTCTTTGTTGCTGTTCTAAATATACTTCTTTCTCATATGAATTATCATTATTCTTCAGAAGGGCAAAGATTATAGTTAGTATTTTTCTGGCTAGAGATATTTGGCTTTTTTGGCTCCGTGGCACTGTTTGACTTTCCAATACCAGTTTGAGAGATATGTTTTACGAACACGAGTAACACACTAAGCTACTTCAAATAAAATTCGTTTTATATATCTATTACCCTTAGTTATTCGTACAGACTTTTTTCCTGCACTCTCATTGTTCCCCGGACTAAGACCGGCTTAGGAATATATGTGGGCTGATGAGGAGAAATTTTTCATATCCGTGTCGATCCCGGCAATTATAGCTGCTGCGACTACCTCATCTATACCAGGAATTTCATCAAGTAATTTTAACTGTTTTTGAAACATTATCAATGCATGATTAATCTTATCGTCAATTTCTTGAAGATGAGCCTCCAGTTGATATAAATGTTTCAATTTCATGCCAAAAAAATTTTGTTGATGCGGTGAAAGTTTACCTCTAACAGTAAGGGCTACGTCATCCTTTTTATTGCGGAGACGACCTTTAAGATATTTTTCTAGTTGTGCAACTGAGATTTCTCCATGTTTATAAAGATGTTCTAAAATTGCTCGTCCTGATACACCAAAAGCATCGGAAAGAAAAGATGACAATTTAATCCCACAGCTTGGTAGGAACTTTTCAATCCGGTTTTTCTGAGTAGTAGCTTCTTCAACTATACTTTTGCGATATCTCGTTAAATCACACGTAATTTCTTGGCTGTTTTGATGGGATAAAACTACCCTTAAGAAGCCCGGATCTAAGTAACTGGGCAATCCACTCGGCATCTTTAATGTCAGTTTTTTTACTAGGGACGTTTTTCATATGCCGAGCGTTTACAATTAAAATTACCATTGAACCATCACAGGCGTTTTCTAATACATTATATACTGGTTGCCAATAAACTCCGGTACTTTCCTAGCCACGTGATAGTAGTTCTCTTTAATTAACCAGTCTCGGAGTTGCTTTAAATCATATGGTAAAGCTGAAAATTCTCTTATAGTTGATTCATGTTTACGATTAAAAGGTTCTTTTAGTAGGCAAGCTACAATTGTATCTCTATGTACGTCAAGACCACAACAGTAATTAAGAATGGCTTCCATTTAATAACATCTCATGTTTTGATTTGGCAAGAATGGCCCCCTGAGTTATAAGAAATTTAATGCACGTGCTATCCAGAGGATGTCACAGTGGGTTGTACTCGAAGAGGGCCAAGTTAAGTATTGGTGTAATATCCACCAATTAAGAATCAACTTCTATTCTTTTGCCTTACTCTAAATTTAATACAAGATGTCTCATTTAAAAATGCTACCTATTTTCATTTGTGGGTTGTGATTTCAAAAAACATGAGAGTTAAGAAGGTATTAGTTGAATTTACATGAATGGTAGGGCAAGATTACTAATTTTACTGGTGTGTCATTAAACTGTTGATAATCTTGTCAATGATTATTCCAGTTCTTATTAGTTTCCCTAGTGGGCTGAATTAAGTAAGGTTTTTGGTGAATATATGAATTTTGCTCCAAATTGTGCAATTGTTATGCTTGTATTTTTTATGCATTTGGCCTCTATTAAAGGGTATGGGCCTATGCTAGTATTGGTGAGCTAATGACTATAGTTAAGGTGGTTACGACAGAAAAAGTTATTGTTATTGCTTTGTGAATTGATAAATTATGACAGTTAGTATTTGCCGGTAGGCTTTATTGATGATGATGTAAATAATGGCTAAGCAATTATAATTAATGCTAATTATTTAGAAAATCACCATATCATCCATTTTATTTCTGAAGCGATAGATTATCGGGAAATCATTAATTTCCTTTATGTATTTATAGATTCTATCTTTAAGTTTTTCTTTTGATTTTATTCTGATAGCCCTCAGCATTGTTTGGGCCATTTTACCGAAAAATGATTCTATTAAGTTCAACCAAGATCCATTTTTAGGTATAAAAACAAATTCAAAACGATTTGGAACAGTATTAAGGTAAGCCCGAGTTTCTTTAGAAATATAAGCCGAGTGGTTGTCCAATATAACTATAATTTTTTCTTTATCTTTGTAGTGCTCATCTATCATTTTTAGGAATTCTACAAACTCACTGTTACGATGATGGTCTTCTACTTGAGCCAATATATGACCTGTTACCAAATCAATACCAACCATTAGACTAAGTGTGCCACGGCGAATATATTCATAATCACGAGTAAAACATGAATAAGTTCCAGGAAAAGGAGGGAGATTAGGAACAGTGTTTTCTATAGCCTGAATATCAGGTTTTTCATCACATGATATATAGGCATATATTGGAATATTAATTGAGTGCCGCATCCAAACCAAATTGTAAAACCTTATCTATATGACGCTCTACTTTAGCACGGTTTGTCTCTAATATTCTAGCATTGATGCTATTGTTTCTCCTCAATGATACAAGAGAAACATTTTAGTTCATTCAATGTGACTTACACTTTCTGTTCTTGAATGTATAATTTTTTCCAATTTATTTACTTCTTCTGTTGTTAAGTCTAATTCTGCTCTTTGGCTCATGAATGGCATAGTTATTTTCCCCACTTATTATTTATTACAGGGAATTATATACCATGTTGATTTGTGGTTCAATAATAATTAATAATTGCTCTACTAGGGAGCAATGGTAGTTAAATCAATATCTTTATATTTACCTGTGGTACAGGCCCCCACCACTACATCAATTTTAAGGAATGATCCTACCAGCAAACTTGTGAGGAGTCAAAAAGATGTATTTCAAAATTAAAAGACTTTTAGATTTTATTTTTTCGTTAATAACTATTTTTATATTATCGCCTGTATTTTTATTTTTATTCATAGCAATTAAGTTTGACTCGAAAGGCCCTGTGTTTTTTAAACAAAAGCGTGTGGGTATATATAAGAGCCATTTTAATATATTGAAGTTTCGAACTATGAGGATAGATACCCCTAAAGATACTCCGACTCATTTATTGGAAAACCCTGAGCAATATATTACAAGGATTGGGAAATTCCTAAGGAAATCTAGTCTGGATGAGTTGCCTCAAATCTGGAATGTCCTGCTTGGGCAAATGAGTATTATAGGCCCGAGACCAGCTTTGTGGAATCAATATGATCTTATAGAAGAAAGAGACAAATATGGTGCTAATGATATAATCCCCGGGCTTACTGGATGGGCCCAGATAAATGGTAGAGATGAAATTTCTATTAAAGTTAAAGCAAAACTTGATGGGGAGTATGTTGAGAAGATAAGTTTTTGGATGGACTTTAAGTGTTTCATTTGGACTATTGCGTCAGTTTTGAAAGGTGATGGTATTGTTGAGGGTGGAACTCAAACAACGGCACATAATGAAATTATTGAGAATGAATTGGGATCAAAAAGATAGTTTTTATGGCAATAGAAGAGTGATATGTTAATAAATATTAATACTAGTATGTAGGCAGGAATATTAGGACATATTTTCAGATTTTTAATTTTATAAAGCCTGAGTTTGGATAGTTGAAAATAGGTTGGTGTGAAATATGAGTAAGAGAATACTGATACTATCAAATCATTTTATAACACTATACAATTTTAGAAAAGAATTGATTGTTTATCTGGTTAAATGCGGACATGAGGTTATTATTTCTTTACCAAAAGCTAAAGAAAATATTTTTTTTAGTGACTTGGGATGTAAGGTTATTGAAACTCACGTAGATCGCAGGGGAATTAACCCTATTATAGACTTAAGGCTGATTATTAACTACATTAAAATAATGCAGAAAACGAAACCCGATATCATATTCTCATATACTATTAAACCCAATATTTATGGAGCCATAGCCTCTAACATAACAAAGAATGCACAAATTTGCAATATAACGGGAACTGGTTCGACATTTATGAGGAACAATGCTGTTAGTTTAATAGCAAAGGTAATGTACAAGATTTCGGTTAAGAAGTCATACAAGATTTTTTTTCAAAATATTGGTGACAGGGATTTATTTATTAAAAACGGGATGGTTGGAGATAATTTTTGTATGATTCCTGGTTCTGGAGTGAACCTAAATCAATATAAACTATGTGATTTACCACTCGGTGATGAGATTAATTTTGTTTTTATAGGTAGGATTATGAAATTAAAAGGTATTGATCTATACCTTAAGTGTGCTAAAGTAATTAAAGAGAGGTACCCTAGAACAAATTTTTACATTGCAGGTTTTGTTGAAGAAGATAAATATAAAGAAGTAATTAATTATTATCATGCAAAAGGCGTTATTAATTATATAGGGTTTGAAAAGAATATCAAGTCACTTATTCAAAAATGTCATTGTACAATCCTACCATCTTATGGGGGAGAGGGTGTACCGAATGTGCTTTTAGAGACTGCAGCTATAGGAAGAATATGTATTGCATCAGCAGTTAATGGTTCTAAAGACGTTGTTGAGGATGGAGTTACAGGTTATCTATTTGAAAGCGGAAATATTAAAGAATTGATAAATAAGGTTATGAATTTTTTGGAATTAGATTATGAGACGAAAAAGAAGATGGGCATGGCAGGTAGAGAAAAGGTAGAAAGGGAATTTGATAGACAGATTGTGGTTAAAGCATATATGGCAGAAGTAAAGTGAAAAAATTAATAATTAAGCTAGCAGGCTTATTATTTGTTAAACGGTAGACTTAAAACCAATTAAATTTACTTATATGTAATAGGTTTTAGGATAAGAAATATATGCTTATAAGGAGGAAATTATGCTCCCTAATTTTATATGCCCTGGGGTTCAAAAGTCAGCCACCACAACTTTGTATGATATATTAAAACAGCATCCTGACATATATTTGCCTAAAAAATTGAAGGAGCCCGGCTTTTTTCATGTTGAAGAACGATATTTAAAAGGTATTAATTGGTATGAGGAGAATTATTACAGTGATGTTATTAATGAAAAAGTAATTGGGGATATGAGTACTGGTTATATTTTTGAAGAAAAAGCGCTAGATAGAATAATAAAGGATTTAGGCAAGGATCTTAAAATCATAATAATATTAAGAAACCCGGTTGATAGAGCTTATTCTCATTACTTAATGAACACTAGAAATGGAATTGAAAGTTTATCATTTAGAGAAGCGATTGAGAACGAGAAAAGAAGGATCCAACTCAGTAATGAAAATAAGTTGAATTATAGTTATTTTTCTAGAGGTTTATATGCCGAACAAATAAAGCGCATACTAAGGTATTATGATAAAAAACAAATTTTAATAGTATTGTTTGAAGAGTTTGTTAAAAATCAGGATTTTATTCTAAATAATATTTATGATTTCCTAGAAGTAGAGAGAATAAAAGTAATTAATAATATTAAAAGTAACGCGGCATCAAAATCAAGATTTGAATTAATAAGTAAGTTAATTATGTATCCATCTAATTTAACAAGAAAGATTATAAGATTGATTATTCCAAACAGTAAAATTAGAAAATACGTTGCATTAAAAATATATCAAATAAATCAAAAGCGTATGGAATATTCCATTGATGCTAACTATAGGAAGTTATTGAGTGAGAAGTATAAAGAAGATATAAAAGAATTAGAAGCAATTCTAAATATAGATTTAGGGAAATGGTTGATTTATGATAAAGTATAATAACATAGTTATAAGCATTATTGCTTTTAGTGTAATTATTTTTATTTTAACATTATTTATGCTTAACAATAATTATTATAGCGTGGATAGTGCAATTTTATTTTTAAATACAACGTTATTTGGAATATTATTTGCTTTCAATTACGTCAGGACAAAGAACTTGTTGGATTATATAAATATTTATGGTGTGTATTTTTATTTATATACAAATAGTATTTATATAAATAATATATTTTTTCAAAAAGAAAATTATTTATATTTGGATTCAATGCATTATCTTGCAATTGCATCATTAATTACATATGTATTCTTTTCTCTAGGGTATAATTTTTATTATAACCAAATAAATACCCAAAATAACTCTAATGAAATAGGTTTCGAATATAATAATTCCTATACTTTGCTATTGTGGTCAATATTTACAATTGGATTGCTGATGGAGATCAATGTAATTAGTACAGTAGGATTTATCGATTTTTTTTCAGCAAGTAGGGCTAGTAGGCTGTTGATAATACAACATTCTGGTTTATTAGCTTTGTATACAGATGTTAGCGCATTTGTGTCCATAGTTAGTTTTTATATGATCATAAAATACAACCCTAAAAGAGCAGGGTTGACATCATTATTTGTAGTATCATTTATTCATAATGTTATTTATGCAGTTTTCACTGTTTCACGTGGTGATTTTTTGTTTCAAATTATACCTATGTTATATGTTTTGCTAGACTATAAAAAAATAAAAAAAACAACTGTTATTTATGTTTCTTTATCATTACTAGTTTTGTTTGCATTTTGGAAGCAAATAATACCTTTAATAATTCTTAACAAAAGTAACCAGATATCTTTTCCTGGTTTGCCATCTGAGTTTTCTATATGGTATTTTATTGGTGAAGATGTCCTAAGTACTATGAGTCATAACCTATTATATGGTAAAAGTTATTTGGATTCAATTATTGGACTTATTTTGCCGTTATATGATTTTGAATCGTTATCAGTCTGGTATATAAAAAATTATTATGGTGGTATATTCTCTCTTGGTGGAGGTAGAGGCTTTTCTACGATAATAGAATCTATATTAAATTTTGGCTGGTGTGGTGTCATAATTACAGCCTTATTATATGGTTTGATATTTGCTAGGTTGGCATCAAATAAGAATAAAAATGATTTTAGTTATTTAATTTATATTTTTTCGCTTTCATATGCTTACAAACTATTTAGGTCTGAAATCTTTGCTGTTTTTAAAGTTTATCTTTGGGTATATGTATTCCTTGCTTTTATAACATTTGTTCTTGCTCAGAAGGTTATTGGTAAGCTTCAAGTCAAATAATAGACAATTTTTCTATATAACAAACAATTATATTATAGGAAACACATTATTATTGAAGTTAAAAACCAGAATCTTAGTAGGGATTGCCCCTTATCAACCCTATCATTGAGGAAAACAATTATTTTTCATGTTACATATAGATAAAGCTTAGGTTTTTGGCTTGATTGTAGCACTAAATGATCCTCTTCTAGGAGATCAAAAACATATATCGAGGAATCTAAAGTGGGCTGTTTTTTCTAGGTGATACGGAATCTTACAGGTAAAAAAACTCGGTTTGCAATGATGTAATATATAAGTACCTTTTTTCTTGCTAACAACCAATACGTTCAGGTTGGGTAGTAGACAACCATGAAGTATTTTGTACAGCATAATTACTACAGTTGTATTATACGCGGAGGTGTCTTATATTAATTCAAATTCAGAAATGAGGATAGCAACTATCGTAAATTCAATTGGCGATACTAGTATGCCATATAATGAATTTGTCATGTATCGAAATTCTGAAGAATTGCTAAAATGCAAGCAATTGGTAATATCGTTTAAAGGTGAGCAAGAATATGAAGAAGATTTAGTTACTGTTAAAGGAAGTAATAATAGTATTATTACTTTTTTTAGAAATTTAAGATTATTAAACGAAGGAGATATTGTACATATACATAATAGTCATGTTGGTGTTTTATACTTTTTTTTATCTTTGTTTTTAAGACAAAGGAACAGAGTATTGTTCACTATACATAGTATGTTCGAGCGATATACAGTTAAGGTAAAACTATTTACTCTTTTATGTATTGCTTTATCGGACGAAATTACTCTTGTTAGTAAGGCAGCATATCTATCATTACCCCAAATAATTAAAAATATATTTAATAAAAAAATAACAATAATAACAAATGGAGTTAACTGTAAGAAAATTGAAAGTTTTATTAATAATATGTTAAATAAATCTAAAAAACACGACAATTTTACAGTTGTTTGTGTAGGTAGACTTGTAAAAGAAAAGAATCAAAAGTTACTTTTAAAAATTTTATTACGCTTACCAGATGTACAACTCAAAATTATTGGTAATGGATATCTGTATAATGAGTTAATTAATTATTGTTGTGAGAAAAAAATAGCAAATCGAGTATGTTTTTTGGGCGAAATAAGTAGAGAAGATGTATACAAGGAAATAATAAAATGCCATTTATTTGTTTCCACATCTACTTATGAGGGGTTACCTATAGCGGTATTGGAGGCACTGTATTTAGGCATGCCAGCTGTATTATCGGATATTGCACCACACGTCGAAATCAAAGAAAAGCTTGATAATGTTGATGTTGTAGACATAGATACTATAGATAATTGGTTACCTTATTTTAGTTTTTCATATATAAATTCATATGAAGAATTAAATAATATTTTCTTAATTAAAAAATGTTTTTCATTAGACAAAATGCATGATGAATATAACAAATTATATTTTAGACTAAGAAGGAGCAATTATGGATAGAAAAAATGTGATATATATTGCGGGTTATGGTAGAAGTGGATCAACATTGCTAGAAATGATAATTGGTTCAAATAATAAAATTTACCCATTGGGTGAATTAACTAATTTTGATACAATTAAACATAAGGATAAGGCCAAATGTTCTTGCGGCAAATATTTAAAGGAATGTGAATTTTGGAGAAATATTATTAAAGAATATGATTTAAATAATAAAATAGCAATTAATGGGCAAAAAAAATTATGGGCCTTAATTTTTAAAAACACTCCAGAGAATATTCATTATGTTATTGATTCTTCGAAAACTGCAAGGAAGAATCATTTTAGGCCAATAAGACTTGCAAAATTATTAGGGAAAAATATTTATATGATACATATAGTTAGGGATGGTAGAGGGTGCATTCAGTCATTGATTAGAGGTTCTAATCAAAAAATGGAGAATGGTGAGGAACCAAAAATTTATTTTCCAGTACTAAGGGGGACATTGGGATGGATGATATCTAATTTTTCTGCTCATATTTTTCAAATTCTACATAAGGATAAATATTTGAGAATTAGATATGAGGATTTTACAGGAGATTTTGAGAATGTAATGAAAAAGATTGGTGTTTTTTTAGATATTTGTTTTCAAGAAGAGATCAAAAGAATTAAAGAAGCTAATGAACTACCAACAATTCACCAGATATCCGGAAATAGATTAAGAAGCCAACGTACAATATCTCTTAGAACCGATGATGGATGGAAAAATAGTTTTAGTTCCATGAATAATATAATTTTTTTAATCTTTAATTATTTTTTTGTTAAGCTTTATGAATACGACATTAAATTCAATAAAATTCCATAAAATTCCATAGTTTAATTCTATAATACTAGAGATTATAAACAGATATGGGTGGTAATATGGTAATTTTAAATTTTATCAAAATTTTAAAGTCATATATTCGTTTATTGCTTTGTAAAGTTGTTTTAGGTAAGAAGCTTAAGCTAAGAAACTTTTTTTATACCTATATCGATAGCTTTGTTAATATAGAAATTAATAAAAATGGATGTATTTTTATGGGTAAAAACGTGAGAATAAGAAAAATGTGCAATTTAAAGTGCACAAGTGGTATTATAAGAATAGGTAATAATGTTTTTTTTAATAATTTCGTATCTTTAAACTGTAGGGAACATATTGAGGTAGGTGATGACTGTTTATTTGGCGAAAATGTTAAAATATATGACCATGATCATACTTTTCGACAAGGGGAGAAAACAAGCATGTTACCAATAGTGTCTCAGAGAATTATTATTGGCAATAATGTGTGGATAGGTGCTAATGTTGTAATTTTGAAAGGAGTATCAATAGGTGACAACGCTGTTATAGGAGCAGGAAGTTTAATAAATAAAGATGTTGGTGCTAGTACAATTATTTACAATAAAAAGGATAATATTATTAAAAGTATATAAAAAATATATTTGAAATAAAAGAAACTAAAAAACTATTTGTTATGCAATTGAAGCTAACGCTGGAACACATGCGTATAACTATAAAAACCTACTTATTAATATAAAATTTTATAGATGTGAGATAGTGCCTTTTTGTTTGCGCTAGCACAGATTTGTAAAGTCTAAAATTTAAAATACGAATTCAATATATATTGAATCTATATAAATAAAAAAATCTAATTCTGAAACGCTCTCCCAGACATAATGGAAGGGGCAGCCACTCCAATAGCGATACGTAGGTTATACTACACAGCACAGAGCTACAAGCTAAAAGAAGGAATCTGGCCTAGTATGAAGTTATACCACATTTGTAGGACTTGATGTACATAAAGAAACCATTGCAGTTGCGGTTGCCAAGGAAGGAATAGAAGTAGTGGAATTCATGAGCACGATAATCAATAGTCCAGAAGCTATAGCAAGGCTAGTACGCAAACTTGGTTCGGCGAAAAATCTGTACTTCTGTTATGAAGCTGGCCAATGTGGTTATGGGATATACCATCAACTAACAGCAATAGGAGCAACCTGTATGGTAGTGGCGCCATCACTAATACCAAGAAAACCTGGTGAAAAAGTGAAAACTGACCGACGGGATGCTAAAAAATTAGCTCAATTATTGCGTAGTGCTGAATTAGCTGCTGTCTGGGTACCGGATGAAAAGTAGGAGGCCCTGCAAGATCTGGTGCGAACTCGTGAAGATGTAGTGGAAGATATTCTTCTAAGCGTAATCAAATTAGCAAATTTCTATTACGCTTAGAAAAAAAGCCACCTCAAGGTGTAAAATCCTGGACTATTAAATACCGGTAATGGTTAGATAAATTGAGTTTCGATCAAGCTGCTAATGTGATAATACTTAAAAAAATATATTCATGTTTTGGAAGAAGCGGAATCTATTAAAAAACGCTTGGAAAAAGAGATGGAGATTTTGGTTAAGGATAGCCAATAAGCTCCGTTTATTGAAGCATTTCAGTCATTATGTGGAGTTGGTCTTATTACTGCTGCTACAGTGGTAGCTGAAGCAGGAGATTTATGCCGGTTTGATTCAGCAAAGCGATTAATGGCTTATGTTGGATTGGTTCCGGCTGAATCATCCAGTGGAGGTGGTCGGTATCAAGGAAGAATAACTAAATTAGGTAACGCTCATATTCGTCGAGTAATAGTGGAATCTGCCTGGCGTTACCGGCGTCCACCATCAGTAAGTGCAATACTAAAAAACGTCAGGGACAATCAGAAAAAGTAAAGAACATATCATAGTAGGCACAACATCGGCTTAACTTAGAGTTTCGTCGTTTAATAGCTAGGGGTAAATCAAGTCAAATAGCAGCAGTTGCAGTTGCGCGGGAATTACTGGAATTCATGTGTGCTATATCTCAAGAATTAGGACAGGATAGTAAGAAAATTTCTTAAAAATCTAAGAAAAAACAATGACAATTTGTAAAGAGAAGTATGATCCAAGAATAATATCAGGTGGGGTGTAGGGGCGTTCGGCCACGGTAAGGAGAACCCTCGGTTATACTCCTATGTTCTAGACACTTTATATCTAATGCACGTTACTAGACCGAGGTAGCTCCCGACGTATTTAAGTCTTGTGTTATCCAATACACGTATATAAGATTGAGCAACCGTCGATTTAGCCCAACTACCTATTGTTCCATGCACCCTTGCAAAGGAGATGAAATCGCCTAAAAAAGGTTTAACGCTTTTGTTCTCCACAAGGATAGCAAAAATAAGTCTGGAGATCAAATAAAATAGGATAAGGGACAACGTTAAATTGTCCCTGCTATCCCCGATAGAACTCCGCCTGGCGCTTGGGTTGCTCCTCAGCATTGCCCTATCCTCCAGACGGATAAGAGCTTAATTAAATTATTTACAAATATTCTAATTTGAATTTACTTTTTGGGACAATGATGTTATTGTGTTTTTTAGCTAACATAAAAAAATTTGTTGGGGTTCTTGACAAGGCCATTTCATATCAGAAAAGTGTTTCAAAAGTCGTATTATATATTGAATTAGGCAAACAAGAAATCTATTTTTGAAACGGTCTCCTAGCATATACCTAGGCTATTCGTTCTCTTTCGGCTATTTCAAGAAGTTGCTTAATGCCCATACCAAAGCAAATGTTCGATAAGTACCAGTTACCTATTACAGCAAAATAAATAGGAAAGAGTAATTAGTACCAATAGTCTGTCAACAGAAAAAGTCGATTGAACCCGATATTTATTTAAAACAGATTGACATTTCTTTTGCGATAAATATACCATTTGTTTCTGTAATATTCTAAGATGGTCTGGGTATCAAGATTAACATCGTTATATAAAAAGGCATGTGAGGATTTTGGCTTTTTAAAGGCTGTTACCTGTCCAACGCAACAAGACCACAACCATTATCAATCTGATTGAGAGTCCCCTCATAATGATATACCCAGAAGGAAGAACCTTTCACTGAAATGAGGTGAACATTGCCTTTTTTAATATGCTGGCAAATTCATGAACATGAGTGTGGATTCCCTTAGGATAAAAAAGCGGTTGGTTTTTAGCCCACTAATCAGATAGTATCCTTTTTTAAAGAGTACCTATATAACTTTGGGGCAAGTGAACCAAGAATCACAGAAAGTATGAGTGGTTAGCGTGTGTAATCGTGAAATATTGACCCAAGATAATATTTATTTCTATTGTTTGAAAATTTGACTGTAAAAAAATCCTGTGCAAGTTATAATTATTTAACTATGCTTAAATTTTATAGCGTGTAGTACTTAATTTCTAACATAATTGGCATGGTCTACTTAATATATTAGGGTTTTCAGCTTATGATTATTGAATTATCATTATTTTGCTTTATATATTAATATGTGGTTCTGATAATATTTAATAATTGCTCTAGAAGATTGTGATATCATATTAAATAATAATATATAGGTGTTAAAATGAGGGAAGAAAAAGAATTAATAAAAAAGTCAGTATACATGTTTATAATGAATGGTATTGGAAAAGCATTATTGGTCTTAGCAAATATTTTTATGGCAAGATTGCTAGGAGCAAAGATTTATGGAGAATTTGTTTATGTATTTGCTATTATCACAATTATTCCAATAATTTCTAGATTTGGACTAGACCAAGGCTTGCTAAAATATATACCACAAAATGAAGTGGATAATAATAATGAAATAAATAAGAGCATTAGCTTATTTGCAATATTATTTTCTCTAGCTCTGTCTTTTTTTGTTATGCTAATTATATTGTATAATATCGAATATTTTTCAGTAAAAATATTCGGACATATAAAATATAGAGATGGTTTCAAAAATCAAATGTATTTATTATTAATATTAACTGAAATATATATATTTGCATCATTATTTCAGGCAAGAGGAAAGATGAGAATATATTCTTTTGCTATGAATTTTTTGCAGAATGGTATTTTTTTATTAGCTTTAGGTTTATTATATATGATGAATTTAGAGGGTTTTTTTATACCAATTATCGCTAAATATATAGCTTGTGGTTGTACATTATTATTTCTTATCTATAAGGCCATAAGACATAGATTTATAGGCCAAATAGGATTGAAAAATATGGATTATTATATCGATGTTTTAAAGTTTTCATTTCCTCTTGTTCTTGTTGGAAGCCTAAGTGTCTTGATTGATAAGACATCAATTTATATGGTAGGCTATTATTTAGATGATGTTAGTGTAGGGATATATAATAGTGCTGCACAAATAGCTGTAATACCAAGTTTTATGTTAACGGCAATTAATCAAGTGTTTGCTCCTATGATTTCTACTTTATATTATAAAAGGGAAATCAACAAAATTAATAATATATATTCTAAAATTAATTATTTAATGCTAGTAACTGTTCTTATAATCATGTTCATTATCATATTATGCAGTGATTTAATTATGATAATATATGGAAGAGAATATTCTATTGGTAGTACTTGTATGATTATAATAGCCGGTGGTCAGCTATTTAATGCAATCAGTGGTCCGTGTGGTCTAATATTAACAATGACAGGATATTCCAATTATAACCTCTATATTAATATATCCATGATTATATTGATAGTAATTTTTAGTAGTATTCTAATACCGATGTATGGTATAGAAGGTGCAGCATTTTCAAGTACTGGGTCTATTATAATAACTAATGTTTTAAGAATGATTTTTATGCATAGGAAAGTAGGTATTGTTCCGTTTGCATTTAAAAAGATATAAATGGAGTAGTATAATTTTAGTAGGGTCAGCAAACTCGTCAAATTTGGAAAGCAGTAAGGTGGGTAATCCAATTGCGAGTTTATAAAAAAGTTCAAGGAGTAGAAGTCATTAAATTGTCCTGCGAAAAAGGTTCTCAGAACAGCTGGGAATAATACTAACCATGTTATACACATGGAGAAGCTGGATAGAGCAGCATTGGTCAGTAGCGCTTGTGGGTAATAAAAATAAGCTTTTGAGTCCAAAACAGCTGAAATCAAAGCTACAGAAAAAAGATTTAAGAACCTTAAAATGCTAATGATATTTTAAAAAGTGCTTATATTTTTGCAAAGAGCCAAAAGAAGTAGCTGCACGAGAATTATTTCAACGGCTAAGGATACAGAAAACAGAGAGAAAACAAAGTAAAGCATAAAAACAATATGTAAGGTATTGCAGATTAGTGTAGCTGGGTATTACAAGTGGCTAAAAAGACACTCCAATCCATAATAATATGATGAGCTTTTGGCTAAGATCCGGTTCTTCCGTAAATTTGGGTGTGAAAAGTTAAAATAAAAAGCTAATAGATAATCTTAGCTCTGAGAAGATTTAAACCGGCTCTTCCATACATGGTGCGTTTGATCATTTTTAGACGATTGTTATTACCTTCAATAAATCCATTACTGTATTCACTGATAACTGAATTTTTAACAGCTATAAAGTCTTTAAAAATACCATTTGCAAATGACTTCAGGTTCTTGTTATTGCTTTTAACATATTTATCTACAAACTCTTTTAAGAGTGTAACGCTCTTGTTGACATAAATATTTCGAAAGTCTGAAATACAATCTCCCATTTCTTTTAAGAATGGATACCTCTCTAAAATGAAATCAATATCTGCCAATGGAATATTCAAGTTAGACCAAAGGTATTTTAATATTCGATTTCTTTCAATGAAATGGCCTTTGGGTTTGTTCTTATTAAGTTTGACATCAAGAATATTGGTGTTTGTAGGGTGAGCAACATCATTTTTCTCTATAAGTTTTTTGCAATAATCATAAAAGTTAGTGCGTTTTCCGGTATGTCCTCTCTCAAGGATTAATTCATAGATACTTTTGATTTTTGCCTTTAAAGCTAATTGTTCCAAAATGATGTTTTTATATTGATCAAGCTCGGATCTACATAAGGAATTTGACTTCAATTTATTACTGCAGCATAGAATATCGGGATCACCTATTGAAAACTTCCTAATTTGCCTATAAGTTGTGTGCATCATCTCACAAATGGCTTTACTTGAATAACCTTGAGATAAGTAAGATTGAATCTTAATAATCGTTTCTCTTCGATTTTTCTCAGCATCAGTTAACACATTTTTTTTAATTTAGGCTCGTCCATAGCTGGTGAGTCAGCTAAATTAGGAGCTGAATTCGCTATAGGAATCATTATTTTTGCTGGAATTTCTCGTCCCAGTGCGTCTTTGATCGCTTTTAAAAGATTTTGGTGAAGGTGGAATCTGTCGGCAATCTGCATCGCCTGTGGCAGTGCTTCCTCAATGGCTTTTGCATAACTACTGGCTCTATCTCTCGTAGCTGTTTTAATGTGTTGATTTCTCTCTAGCCATTCTTTTAAGGCACTTCCGTCGCGACCATCTAAGAGGGCAATTGGTTTATGGGAAGCACCATCACATATAATGGTCCCGTAGGTATGTCCCTTTTTATAGGCCCAATCATCAACACCTATAAATTCACCGTACTCAGGATCGATGGATTTGGCATTGCGTAACAGGATCTTAATTACAGTATCACCGCTAATATTGATATTCATCTGTTTACAAATACGGGCAGTACCTTCACAACTCGTATTAAGTGCAAGCGTGATGATAAAGTCTTCCAAGCGAGAAGTCATTCTACGATATTTACCGGTAAAACCACTAAGCTCTTCACAAAAAACTTTTTAGTCACAGGATGTATTCTCACAATTATATCGATACGCTGTGGCATTGAGGTAGACGGATTTCCCTAAAATCGGCAAGTCCTGAATTCTACGTTTATAGGTGCTGTGATAGAATTTTGTTGTTTGTCCGCATTTAGGACAAACATGGCTATGGGTTATAGATTTAAGAAAGATAGTAATACCGCTGTTGTTTTCTATAACTTGATTAATTTTAACTTCTTTAGGATAAAAATTGCTAAGTAATAATGCATCTTTATCGTTCAATTTGAGTGCCTCTATGGTGTTATTTAACATTAATAATACCATAAATACACATTTTCACAAAGGTGTTTCACTCAAAATTAAGGAAGAGCCTCTCTCTTTCCAGAACAATGGATATGCACCCTTGCCAACTATACTAGACAAAACAAGGATATATCTGATTATCGGGGGTAGGGTTTATCGGATATTTTCTATTCAAACGACTGTTGGAGCATGGTTGCCATATGATTGAGATAAACAATATAAATGACTATTATAATGCAATAATAATCTGGAGCAGATTGTATATTTTATTAAAACCCTGGAAAAGGCATGGTAGACAGGAAGAAATACTTGTCAATGTAGATGGGTGACGTTCCGAAGAACTTATGTTTTGACTTCCAAGATTGAGAGGGATTTTGATTTTTAACCTAGCATAGAGATGGCCTGATGAGATTTGCTGAGTGGTTTAGGATTACTATGGGTATTGAGGAATTGCTTGAGGAAATTTAAGAGGTTTATTCGGTCATCTAGGATTACCAAAAAAGATTTCGACCCTTAACACATTCATATTTTGGGGTGGATAAAGTTCATAGGATACTCTAAAAATCAATATTGACTCTTTAAAAGAAAAGGTGAATAAAAATGAGCATTAAAGCAGCAAACATAGTTTGGCACAAATATAAAGTAAAAAAAGAAGATCGGTACCGTATAAACGGTCATAAAAGTTGTGTTCTCTGGATTACAGGTTTGTCCGGTTCTGGTAAGTCTACACTAGCAGTGGAAGTAGAAAAGGAACTTTATAAGTGCAAAGTTCATTCATATGTATTAGATGGAGATAATATTAGGCATGGCTTAAATAAGGATCTTGGCTTCAGTGCAGAGGACCGTCAAGAGAACATTCGTCGCATTGGTGAAGTGTCAAAATTATTAGTAGATGCTGGATTATTAGTTATATCAGCCTTTATATCTCCATTCAGAGAAGACCGCCTAAAGGTTAGGGAATTGTTTAAAACGGGGGAATTTATAGAGATTTATGTAAAATGTGGGCTAGAAGTATGTGAGAAAAGGGACCCCAAAGGGTTGTATGAAAAAGCACGACAGGGTATTATTAAAGATTTTACGGGAATTAGTTCACCTTATGAAGTCCCAATCACTCCCGAATTGGTAGTGGATACAGAAGAGTTAAAAATAGAAGAATGCGTAGATCAGGTAATTAATTATCTAATGAATAATGGCTATATAAATTCAAAAGGCCAAAGTACAGTAATAAATATTGGTTAATTTTAGGGAGGTATACATTTGCAATTAGAGCAGATTCTTAAAATAGGTAATTTTGATCTCCATATACATACTACAGCATCAGATGGTGTTTATACTCCTAGTGACATAGTGCAAAAGGCTTATGGGCTGGGCTTGAAAACAATAGCAATTACAGACCACGATACAATGAGTGGTGTTAAAGAAGCGGTAGAAGCCGGAAAAGAACTAGGAATTAAAGTGATTCCAGGAGTAGAACTTAGCGCCAAGCATAAGGGAAAAAGTGTAGATGTGTTGGGTTATAATATATTTGAAAATATGGAGTTAAACGAAATATTGGTCCAGTTAAATGAAGGTAGAGAGGCACGGGCATTACGGATTATTAATAAATTTAAAGAACTGAATATGTCTATAACAATAGAAGATGTACGAGAGTTTTCCGGTGAAGGAAACATAGGGCGCCCTCACATTGCCAAAGCCATTGTTAAGAATGGCTTTGTATCTGATATACAAACAGTGTTTGATAAATATCTGGCTGATGGTAAACCTGCAGCAATAGATAAATTAATTATAAAACCCCAAAAAGCAATAGAATTAATACATAATGCAGGTGGTTTAGCTGTTTTAGCTCATCCCGTTTTAATAGGTGATGATGATTTGGTTCGCGAGCTTTTAGATCTTAACTTTGATGGTATTGAAGTTTGGCACCGTAAGCAGGATAAAGAGGATAACAAACGTTATAAAAAAATTGCCGAAGAGTTTGGTTTGCTAATGACAGGCGGTTCAGATTTTCATAATGATGAACACAGCTTAGGCCAGTTTGGTATTGATTGGTAGAAATTATTGTTATTACAAAACACTTATGGTGAGGGATGATGTTAATGAAAGTAGCCAAAGCAGTCATACCAGCAGCAGGTTTAGGTAATTGTTTTTACCTGCTACAAAAGTGATGCCTAAAGAAAATGCTGCTAATAGTAGGCAATCCTGCGATTCAATCAATGTGACTATTGGTTTTAAAAAGTAATACAATCAACCAATACAAATTAGAGATAAATCATATTATTAGCATCTTAAATAAATATGGAAAGGAGTGTATAGAGTACTATGTATAAAATATCAGTGGCCGGTACGGGCTATGTAGGTCTGGTAGCCGGAGTCTGTTTTGCTGAAGTTGGTCATCATGTCACATGTGTCGATATTGATCAACAAAAAATTAATATGCTTAAACAAGGTATCTCTCCTATCTATGAAACAGGATTGGAGAAAATGATGCAGAAAAATTCCGCCCTAGGTAGGCTCGATTTTACTACAGATTTTATTCAAGCCTACAAAGATGCAGATGCCGTTTTTATTGGTGTAGGTACTCCCGAGCAGCCCGACGGTTCTGCCAATCTATCCTACATAGCTACCGTTGCAAGGCAAATTGCGGAAACTATAGAGAAAGACTGTCTTGTGGTAGTAAAATCAACAGTTCCAGTTGGGACCAATGATAAAGTGGAGCAGTTTATTAAGGATTTTATAATTAATGATGTTAAAGTAGAGGTTGCCAGTAACCCAGAATTTCTAGCTCAGGGTACGGCGGTACGCGATACTCTGGAGGCGGCGAGAATCATCATAGGTACCGATAGTATATGGGCTAAGGAAATGCTTATGAAAATATATGAGCCATTTAATCTACCAATTGTATCGGTAAGTAGGCGTTCGGCGGAGATGATTAAATATGCTTCCAATGACTTTCTGGCATTAAAGATATCTTATATGAATGACATTGCTAATCTATGCGAACTTGTTGGCGCAGATATTCAGGATGTAGCGCGAGGAATGTCATTTGATGAACGTATCGGCAGTAAATTCTTAAGTGCCGGTATCGGTTATGGTGGTAGTTGTTTCCCTAAGGATACTAAGGCACTGGATTATATGGCCAGGCAGAACGGTTATGAGCTACGGACTATTAGATCTGCTATTATGGTAAATAATGATCAGAAGACAATTTTATATAGAAAGGCTTCAAATAGGCTAATTACTTTTGATGGTCTGAAGGTAGCAGTATTGGGATTGACATTTAAGCCCGAGACGGATGATTTAAGGGAGGCTCCTTCTCTTGCAAATGTTCCATTACTATTGGAGCGAGGGGCACGGGTATACGCTTATGATCCTGTCGGCAGCGATAATTTTAGGCAGAAGTATCCAGAGAGTGAGTATAAAATTAAGTACGTAAAGAAACCAGAGGAGGCTCTTTCCGATGCTAATGTAAGTTTTATCTTCACCGAATGGGACGAAATTAAAGCAATTAAGCCGGAGGACTATAAAAATCTGATGCGGACGCCGCTGGTATTTGATGGCCGGAATATTTATGGTATTGAGTCTATGAGAAATGCAGGAGTGGAGTATTATTCTATTGGAAGACAAGCTGTAGTAGAAAATCGAGCTATTAATTTAAGCAATAAGTACAGCACAAATCAACGTTTTTATAGTGCTTAAGAAAGATATAAAAAAAATGAAGAAAAATCTTATCTGGCTTATTTCACAATATTATTAAAAGTATTCAAAAGTATAATGCTGTAGTATTAATAGAGGTTCAGTTTAGGTAAATGTCTGGAAGGTGTGTCATTGTTAGGTTTGATACGATTTTTGCAGGTGTTAATAGATCTGTTGGAGGTTAAATTTATGGCGATACTGGTTACGGGAGGAGTAGGATATATCGGTAGTCACACGTGTGTGGAACTGCTCAATGCCGGTTATGAAGTTGTAGTGATAGATAATTTATCAAACAGCAAGACTGAGTCTTTGAAACGTGTGAACTGGATAACGGGCAAGCATGTCAAGTTTTACGAGGTTGATGTTTTAGATAGTGAAGGGGTTGAGAAGGTTTTTTCCGAGAATAGCATAGAGGCGGTAATACATTTTGCCGGTCTTAAAGCAGTAGGTGAGTCAGTACGAATTCCCCTGCGCTATTATCACAATAATATTACCGGTACTCTTGTGCTTTGCCAGGTTATGCAGAAATACGGTGTGAGGAATTTGGTGTTTAGCTCATCGGCTACAGTATATGGTATACCCGGATGTGTGCCTATCGCTGAGGATTGCTTATTGGGGGCTACCAACCCCTATGGACGTACTAAGCTGATGATAGAGGAACTGCTAAAGGATCTTTATGCATCTGATAAAGCTTGGAGTATTGCACTTCTTCGCTATTTTAATCCCATAGGTGCGCACAAGAGTGGGCTTATCGGTGAGGATCCCAGTGGTATCCCTAACAACCTCATGCCCTACATTACACTGGTTGCGGTAGGTAAGCTAAAGGAACTCAAAGTGTTCGGCAGTGACTATCCTACTTCCGATGGCACAGGAGTAAGGGATTACATTCATGTTGTGGATCTTGCCCATGGACATCTGAAGGCTTTGGAGAAGATTATATCCGGCAGCGGCATTGATGCATATAACTTGGGTACGGGAAAAGGTTATAGTGTACTTGAAATGGTAGCGTCCTTTGAAAATGTCTCGGGCAGGAAGGTGCCGTATTTACTGGTAGAAAGAAGGGCCGGTGATGTAGCTATTTGCTATGCTGATCCGACAAAAGCAAGGATAGAACTTGGCTGGGTTGCCCAAAGGGGTATTGAGGAGATGTGTGCTGATTCTTGGAACTGGCAGTCAAGTAATCCAGATGGATATGGAGATTAGATTGGTTCCGGGACCGTGGTCGCTACAACCCCGGGATTTGCAAGAATTCTTGTACAATACTCTAATTTATTTGTTAACAAAAGGCAGGGGACCTTCACCTGCCTTAACGTTTTTAAACCGGAGAATTTTTAATAAATAATTAATCTAAACTTAATTATTTTGATATTAATACCAGAGACGGGATGCAGGAAAATTTGCTTCAAGGTGGAATTTATATAAATAGACAACATAAATATACAACAATTTTTTAATCTTTTGCAGGATTTTAAGAGTGTATGAAGTAAATAAAACTTTAGATGAAAGTATGACTGTTGTTAGTATAATTTGCTTTATTAAGAGAGGATTTGGTGAATTTAAATGAGTGGTAAGGCAAGATTACTGGTTTTACTGTGTTGTGATTTTCTGTTGGTGATTATGTCTTTGCTCGTTTCACTGTTTATCCGTTTCCCCAGTTGGCCTGAATTAAGCAAGGCTTTAGTTAACTATATTAATTTTGCCCCGGTTTGTGCGCTTGTTATGCTTGTCTTTTTTTATTTTTTTGGCCTTTATCAAAGAGTATGGGCCTATGCCAGCATAGGTGAGTTAGTGACTATAGTAAAAGCGGTTACAACAGGAAAACTTGTTGTCATTGCTTTGACATATTTTATTTTTACCCCGTTACCCAGAAGTGTAGTATTAATGTCCTGGGCTTTTAGTATTATTCTGATTGGCGGTTCCAGGTTGTGCTGGAGAATATATGTACAGAAGAAGAAATTTGCCGTGGCCGGCTGCCCACTGGATAAAAGGAAAACGCTTATAGTTGGTGCCGGTGATGCCGGGGTGCTGGTGGTTCGCGAATTAATGAACCATAACAGTGAGTATTTGCCGGTAGGATTTATTGATGATGATGCAAGTAAGCAGGGTATGGTTATCCTGGGCATACCGGTGTTAGGGAAACGTGAAGAATTGCCGTCGATTATCGAAAAATACAGAATTAAAGAAGTAATTATCGCTATGCCGTCAGTGTCCGGACAAGTTATAAAGGAAACTGTCGAGAAGTGTCACAATTCACAGGTAAAATTAAAGATATTGCCGGGTGTTTACCAGTTAATCAGCGGGCAAGTGACCGTAAATCATATTCGCGATATTCAGGTGGAAGATTTATTGGGCAGAGAGCCTGTTGAGGTAGATTTAAGCGAGATTGCCGGTTATTTAACAGATAGGGTGGTTTTGGTTTCCGGTGCCGGCGGTTCGATTGGTTCAGAGCTATGCAGGCAGGTGGTCAGGTTTAAGCCCAAGCTTCTGGTTGTTTTGGGGCATGGTGAGAACAGCATACATAATATAGTCTTTGAGCTTCGTGAAATGCATGGCAGCGATCTGCCTATTGAGATAGTGATTGCTGATATAAGGGACAGGCAAAAGATTAATTTGATTTTTAAGAAATATAGACCGTCAGTGGTTTTTCATGCTGCTGCGCATAAGCATGTACCTCTGATGGAGCTGCATCCTGATGAGTCAGTGAAGACGAATGTTTTGGGTACAAAGAATTTAGCAGAAGCAGCCGACAGGGTTGGAACAGATGTTTTTATTATGCTTTCAACAGATAAAGCAGTTAATCCTTCCAGTGTTATGGGGGCTACCAAGCGTTTGGCTGAGCTGATATTGCAGCAGATGAACAGTATAAGTGATACTGTTTATGCGGCTGTTCGGTTTGGCAATGTCTTGGGGAGCAATGGCAGTGTAGTGCCTATCTTTAAGCGGCAGATTGCTCAGGGAGGGCCGGTTACTGTTACTCACCCGGAAATGAAGAGGTACTTTATGACTATACCCGAGGCTGTGCAGTTAGTGATTCAGGCTGGGGCTATGGCTCAGGGCGGGGAGATATTTGTGCTGGACATGGGTGAGCCGGTGAAGATTGTGGATTTAGCTAAATGTATTATTGATTTGTCGGGAGTGGATTGTGAAATTAAATTTACCGGGATTAGGCCGGGGGAGAAGCTGTTTGAGGAATTGCTGACGGCAGAAGAGGGTTCTTCTGCTACCCGGCATAGGAGGATATTTGTGGCTAATGCGGGGAGTGTGAATTTGGAGACATTGGAGTTGGAAATTCTTCGTTTGAGGGAGTTGGGATGGGATGTTGTGACTGGGGACGTTTTTAAAGCATTGACGGTTCTCCTTCCAAATATAAAGATATATCGAAAAGATATGGTTGGTTAGTGGATCTGATTTTTAAAATTTAGCAATTTTAATTTCAAATTTTTATCTGTTGACAACTTTAATTCTTAAGTATATTTAGACAGTATTGTTTTAATTCAAAGTATCATTGATCAAGATTTTCCTGAACTAGCTACTCATTTTTTCTCTATTTACATGTTTGTAAAATTGAGCTAAAATAATAGAAATTGTCTAATGATCAAGCCTTGCTAATTTATATTGAGGAAGTATTTTGAAATATATCTATAATGGAGGGATTATTATTCGTAAGCTGTTTAATATTACAATTATAACCTTTATATTTTTTATAATTCCATCAATGTGTATAGCCGATGAGTATAAATTTGATAAAGTTTTCGATAAAAAGGTTAAGCAAATTTGTATTCATCCGGATTTTCAATTAAACAAGATATTATATGTAATAGTAGATAATAAATCAGATGACATAATAGATGACAAATTATATAGAAGCAATGATAATGGTAATACATGGAATGAAATTAACTTAAATATCAATAACACAATTTTAAAAGATAAATGCACTTTATACGATATAGCTTTTTTAAAGGATAAAACTCTTGTTTTGTCTGGTCGCCATAATATTAAGAAACAATATTTTACAGTATCCAGTAAAGATGGAGGTAATCGCTGGGAATATCTTGATGATCAAAAAGCCTTTTATAATTTAAAAGGTGCCGAAAAACGAGTATTTGGCATACATCTTGGTAAGAAAAATTTAATGGCTTCTGATGACGGTGGTAAGTCATGGAACTATTTTATAAAGGGAAAAATACCACAACAGAATGATAGTGTGGCAGTTATTAATGATAAAACTTATTTTGTTATATACGACAACAATGAAAGTATATTATCTACAAATAATGGTGGAGTTGACTGGCGCGATACGGGTATTAAATTATCCTCTTCCTCTTCCTCATCAGAATTTGGTAAAATTATTTCCATAGCGGATGGCAATAATTATACTTTAGTTGCATGCAATCCTATTATTTCAGCCGGCATATATATTTCTCAAGATGGTGGGCTTTCGTGGAACCGGCCTCAATTTGAATGGTTGCCAAAATATTCAAAAAGTAAAATCGTAAGTATTGCGGGAACTACCAAAGGACGTATCTTTGCGGGTACTGCAGCAGATAAATGTGTATTGGTGTCAGAGGATTATGGAGTAACTTGGAGTCCTGTGACTAAAGGTGTTTTGGGTAAGGTAACGGACATTGAGTGTACTGCTGTGGGTGATGGTGTAATTGTTTTTGCCTCAACTCCTAAAGGACTGCTGCGAATGGATTACCAAAAACAGCAAACAGTTAAAGATAGCAAACAGAACAATCAAAAGAATAGCGCAGTACCAGAGGTGCCAAATATTAAATTTATTGTGGGTCAGAAAAATTATAATGTAAACGGCAAAGACATTAGCATGGATACAGCATCATTTATTGATAATGATAGGGTTTATGTGCCTATTCGTTATTTGGGTGAAGCACTGGGTACCGAAATTAAATGGGACGAAAAATCTAAATCGGTTAACCTGACTAATAAAGATTTGTCAGTTGTTTTCACAGTTGGTAAGAAGATGATGAGCATTAACGGAAAAACAAGTAAAATAGACGCTCCTGTTATTATTCGTGATAACAGAACATTTTTGCCTGCCAGATATACTCGAAAAAATTTGAAAAGAGAAAAGCTTTCTTTCCAAATTTTTACTGGGGTCTGGCCCCAGTAAATAAATACCATTCAATCACTCATGCTCACTCATAAGGGTCAGTCCCTAGTAAGATATTACCAGCTGCTTTTCCAAACGGGAGGATCTAACACGATACAATATATTGTTGACCTATCTCGTCCAGGATTATAAGAGTTCTTGTCCTCTATGCAACTAAAATACATACTGTTGTCAGATTTATATTAAGACGTTGCCAATAGAGTATAACTCCTGTATTAATATCTTAAATATAAATGAAAAGGAAGGTTAAAGCACCATGCATAAAATCTCAGTAGCCGGTACAGGCTACGTAGGCCTGGTAGCCGGAGTATGTTTTGCCGAAGTTGGTCACCATGTCACTTGTGTTGATATCGATGAACAAAAAATCAATATGCTTAAGCAAGGCATTTCTCCTATCTATGAAACAGGATTAGAGGAACTAATGCAGAAAAATTATGTTGCTGGTAGGCTTGATTTTACCACAGACTATATCCATGCATACAAAGATGCAGATGCCGTTTTTATAGGTGTAGGTACTCCCGAGCAGCCTGATGGCTCTGCCAACCTTTCCTACATAGCTACCGCCGCCAGGCAAATTGCAGAAACAATAGAGAAGGACTGCCTTGTGGTGGTAAAATCAACAGTTCCTGTTGGTACAAATGATAAAGTGGAGCAATTTATTAAGGATTTTTTAGTTAATAATGTTAAAGTAGAGGTGGCTAGCAATCCTGAATTTCTGGCCCAGGGTACAGCGGTACGTGATACTCTTGAGGCAGCGAGAATCATCATCGGTACCGATAGTAAATGGGCTGAGGAAATGCTAATGAAAATATATGAACCATTTAATCTACCAATTGTATCTGTAAGTAGGCGGTCGGCGGAGATGATCAAATATGCTGCCAATGACTTTTTGGCCTTAAAAATATCCTATATGAATGACATTGCTAACCTCTGCGAGCTTGTAGGTGCAGATATCCAGGACGTAGCACGCGGAATGTCATTTGATGAACGTATTGGTAGTAAATTTTTAAATGCCGGAATCGGTTACGGTGGTAGCTGTTTCCCCAAGGATACCAAGGCACTGGATTATCTGGCCAGGCAAAATGGCTATGAGATAAGGACGGTTAAGGCTGCCATTACGGTAAATAATGATCAGAAAACAGTATTATATAGAAAGGCTTCGAACAGGTTAATTACTTTTGATGGCCTGAAGGTGGCAGTGTTGGGACTAACCTTTAAGCCAGGAACAGATGATTTGCGGGAAGCGCCGTCACTTGAAAATGTTCCGCTGCTGTTGGATCGAGGGGCAATGATATATGCTTATGACCCTGTGGGTAGTGATAATTTTAGGCAGAAGTATCCGGAGAGTGAGTATAAGATTACTTACGTTAAGAGCCCAGAGGAGGCACTTTCCGGTGCTAATGTTTGCTTTATCTTCACCGAATGGGATGAAATTAAAGCAGTTAAGCCGGAAAACTATAAAAATCAAATGCGGACACCGCTGGTATATGACGGCAGAAATATATATGGCATTGAAGATATGAAAGATGCCGGAGTGGAGTATTATTCTATTGGTAGACAAGCTGTTATAGAGAATAAAGCTGTTAGGTTAAGCAATACACACAACACGAACCACCGCCTATATAGTGCTTAAGTTAAGAATTGCTCAAAAAAATTTGAATTTTTACTGGTGCCTATTCCTAGTAAAATAATTCCAATCACTCACTCTCATTCATGAGTGTCAGATCCTTGTTAAATAATGACAGTTCGAGGTGGAATCAGCATGATACAAAATGTTATGGTTAAGTTGCTACTTGTAAATTGCTTGGGTTTAGTGTCAAAAAAAAAGACAAAAAGATTTTAGCCATCATTTATGCTGAAATAGACATAGCTTCTCCTTCCCCATGACAGGGCATTTTTTAAACACGTGCAGTTTTGTTATTGATAGGGGGAGATTTATCCAAGCTCATAAACCGTCTGGGTCTTTCTGATCTGCAGTTAGGGCGTTTAGATAAATCTATTTCGGTTAGTTTCAGAACAAGTTGAAGCGTAGAAGATTTTTCTCTGGTTAAAAGAGGTATATGGGTTAACTGTTTGCAAATCTTTAGTTTGGTCGTCTGATTACGATTGCTTAGCAAGCCGTAGTGTCTGATTTCATAAAGCCACTCGGTGGGATATGAATAAGAAATCTGCGAATAAACTCATTGGCGGAAATCGTCATTGCCTTTTGTTTACTGTCATCCTTGTAGTCCCTCCATTTGAAGGAAACTGTATTCTTTTCAATGCTAACGATACGTTTATTGGATATAGCCATTTCACTTAGGTAAAGTCTTACCCATAGAGGGTCATAAGAATGCATTTATCTCACAAATTGTCACAGACGTTAAAAAGGGCAATGAAGAAACTGCATAACATCCTCTACACCTGGCTCAGTTACAGGTTTATCGAAGTGGTCCTGAAAGAGTTTAACTTTGGTATAGTATTCGGTCTAGGTATGCTTGCTTAACCCTCTAAGTTCTACATCGAATTTTAACTTGGCTAAAACCTTTTCTTTTGTCATAGTTCTAACATCTCCTTTAAAATTTAATTATCTCCATTTTGCTCGAAAAAATTTGAAAAGAGAAAAGTGTTCTTTCCAAATTTTTACTAGGGTCTGTCCCTAGTAAAATAATAGTAAAATAATGCCAATTATTCGTTCTCACTTATGAGGGTTAGGCCCTTGTTAAATATTGACAGTTGATTTCGCAAAGAGGTAGAATCAGTATGATATAAAAACTTATGGTTAAGTTACTACTTATACATTGCTTCGGGTCAGACCACAAGAAAACAACTATTCCTTAGGGTTAGTGTCATAGAAAAAAGACAAAAAGAGTTAACCATCCTTCATGCTGGTTGGCTCTTTTTAGTACGTACGTAATCTTTATTATCGAAAAACCAATGTACTGATCCCGGTCTTTGAAAGGTATTTTAATATTACCGTTAAGACTATTCAAAGAAGTTTCAGGACTTGGTGTTACCGGTCACTTTAATTTAGACTAGAATAATTAGATTAAAATAGACTCAGTCAATCCGTCAGTCAGTCCCGCATATAAAAAAGCCAGTACCCAAGAGGGTAACTGGCAATAATCACTACCTGTTTTGCAAATAATTTCTTCTTACAATATCCGCCCTTGCTTCATCTAATTTTTCTACAAAAACCTTTCTAAACCATGCTGTTCTGTTCCTGGTGGGTGGGTATATTTTAAACTTATCAGATACTTTACAAATTGCTTCAATAATCTCACCCTTACCATAACCTACCTGGCGGGCTAATTTTATTGCCAGCGGCAATAAATCAATAAAACCGGTAGCAATAAAATAAGCTTCCATATCTCCTTCCATATTTGTAGTTATTGGTAAAATATTATTTTCCATAATGCTCGAAAGATTTGAAAAGATAAAATCGTTCTTTCCAAATCTTTACTAGGGTCTGGCCCCAGTAAATATTCGCTCACTCATACTGATAAGGGTCAGACCCAATGTCATCAGGTTATGCTACCAATATCTAACTAACCATATTATGTATTTTTGTTTCACTGGCTTTGTGTAGAATGCGAGTGCTCGAAAAAATTTGAAAAGAGAAAACAGTTCTTTCCAAATTTTTACCGGGGCCTGACCCTAGTAAAATAATTCCAATTATTCACTCTCACTCAAGAGGGTCAGCCCCTTGTTAAATGCTAACAGTTGATTTCGTAAAGAGGTAGAACCAGCATGATACAAAATGTTACGGTTTAGTTTCTTTCTAAGGTCTTAACTGGTGTCTGTCCGAAAGCATCGGGATAAACCGGCATAGAGAAGGGGATGAAAGAGCCACACGTAAATTCACTAGCTATGGACATACCCCAGTAAAATTTTGCAATTTACATACATAGTAGGGGTAAGGATTTTATACATATCGCATCATATGGGAACCAATACCGGGTTTGTCCCCAGTAAACAAATCGAATATGATAACGTTGTATGTTGTCCGGGATTTGAAAGGATTCTTGTACAATACCTTTATTTGTAAGCAAAAGGCAGGCACCCTTAGCCTGCCTTAATGTTTTCAATCAATGTCTTTGTATGGCAAAATCTTCGTTGTTATCATGTTCATTATATTTATAAACGACAAATAACTCTTTTAGCTAACTGGTAATAATGATATAATATTCCTTAAGAACTTAAAAATATTTAAATTTTGTGTTTTTAGGTAGCCTTATTTAATACAATCAAATGAAATTGCGTCCTGGTCCCTAAAAAATATTGAGGAGGGTTTACCATACCTAGAAAACCCCGGGTCTGGTATCCTGGAGCTACCTATCATGTAATGTGTAGAGGTAACCATAGACACAATATTTTTCGTGATGAGGAAGATTACCAATCATATTTACTGATTTTAGCATGGGCTAAAAAGTCCTACCGTTTTCTTCTTCATTCCTACTGCTTGATGAGTAACCATGTTCATCTTCATTTAGAAACCAGCGATATGGATATCAGCAAGATCATGAAACTTATTAACATGCAGTATGCTGTCTCTTTTAATAAAAAGTACAATTTTGTAGGACATCTTTTTCAAGGACGATTTCGGGATGAGTTAATTAAAACTGATAATTATCAACTGGAAATAAGCCGGTATATTCATCTAAACCCGGTTGATGCACATATAGTGGAACACCCTTTGGATTATCCGTGGAGCAGTTATTCTGTTTATATGGGGGTAGAGACAGATCCTCTCGTTACAACGGAGAAAATATTAGCCTATTTTCCGAATTCCGATGCTTCATTGTATAAAAAATATGTAGAAACTCCACGTCAAGATAGAAGAAAGAGCACACTTAATGACCAATGAAATAATGTAGGAAGGGGCATTAATTAATGGCAGTAGTTGTTCGTTCATTTGCCATTGCCGGTGTTGATGGATATTTAGTGGACGTAGAAACCATGACGCTGCACGGGCAACCCGTCACTGCCATCGTGGGCCTGGGCGATGCTGCAGTGAAAGAAGCCCGGCAGAGATTAGAATCAGCTATTACTTGTGCCCAATATGAATTTCCCAAAATGAAAATCGTGATTAACTTGGCCCCAAGCAGCCTTAAAAAAAGTGGATCCCATTTTGATCTAGCTATGGCAATAGGCTTGTTAATTCAATCCGGCCAGCTTACTGTGCCTGAAGTTGAGCAATTCGGTTTTATTGGTGAGCTCTCACTAAATGCCGATTTAAGACCATGTATAGGCATTTTGCCAATGGCAGTTACTGCCCGCAATAAGGGAATTAGAACACTAATCGTATCTAAAGAAAATATTAAAGAAGCTTCAGTTGTTAAAGATATTAATGTTCTTGGCTTTTCCAACCTACAAGAAGTGGTTAATTATTTAAACGGGTCTGCCCCATATGTTGTTCCTGATGAGGTAAAAGGACAGGATTCTGTTCTGGATGAAGTAAATCATTGCGGAGATTTTCAGGATGTTAAGGGGCAGGATACTCTGCTTGAATATGTTGTGGTCGCAGCAGCCGGTGGACACAATATACTGATGATAGGTGCCCCCGGATGTGGAAAATCAATGATTGCTAAGCGTATACCGACAATACTGCCTAGCTTGAGTGATGAAGAGGCAATTGAAATCACCAAGGTATACAGCGTAGCGGGACTACTTAAGGATCGGAACGAACTTATTACACGTCGTCTTTTTCGTGCTCCTCACCATAATGCCTCCCTAAACTCTCTAATCGGTGGCGGTAGTCCCATCATTCCCGGTGAGATTTCTCTGGCTCATAATGGAGTTTTATTCCTGGATGAAATTGCTGAATTCAATAAAAAAACCTTGGATGCCCTTCGCCAGCCTATGGAGGACAAGCAGGTTACAATTTCCCGTGTTAAAAGTGTTTGCACATTTCCCAGTAACTTTATGTTGGTAGCTGCCATGAATCCCTGCCCCTGTGGTTATTATGGACAAGATAAATGTCGGTGCAGTGATTATGAAGTACTGAAATACCGTCAGAAGCTTTCCGGGCCAATTTTAGATCGTATTGATTTGCAAAAATATGTTCAGTCAGTTGATTTCTTGGATTTATCAGGTCAAAGCAATGTAAAGAGCTCAGCACAACTCCGGGAGAGAGTAGAATTTGCTCGGCAAATACAACAAAAACGTTATGTTAACACTCCTGGTGTAAATTGTAATGCACAAATGACGGAGGCACTGGTCAAAGAATTTTGCTTACTGGAGGAGGATGGAAAGAGACTTATGCGCCTGGCCCATGATAAATTTAAGTACAGCGCCAGAACCTTTAATAAATTTCTAAAAGTGGCGAGAACCTTTGCCGATTTGGAGGGTTCAAGGCAGATCCGAAAACAGGATATTGCTGCCGCATTAATGTCCCGAGATTTGGATAAAGACCGTGTGACCATGCTGGCTATCTAGTGATGGTGAAAGAATATTGGATATGGTTGACGCAGTTAAAAGGTATTGGGCCAATTCTGCAAAAGAAGCTGTTAGATAAGTTTGGATCACCGGAAAGTATTTATCTGGCATCTGGAACGGAATTAATGACGATAGCCGGAATAAATAATAAGACCGTTGAGAAAATCCAGGCTTCAAAATCCTTAGAACAGGCCAGGCGAATCCTGGACAGGACAGAGAAACAAAATATCCGTTTATTGACATATCATGATTCCCTCTACCCGGTACAAGTTAAAGATTTTTCAAAAGCACCGGTACTATTCTATTATCGAGGTAACCTTTGGCCAAACAGTACCGGGGTGGGTATCGTCGGTGCCCGGAGATGTACGGATTACGGCAAGCAGGTAACTAAAGAAGCTGCCACTTTTTTAGCAAAGCAAGATATTCCGGTAATTAGCGGTATGGCAAAGGGAATTGACAGTTATGCCCATACGGCTTGTCTCAAAGCAGGTGGTTTTACGATAGCTATTTTAGGTTGTGGGGTGGATGTATGCTACCCTGCAGAGCACCGTGGCTTGATGGATCGAATTGCTGAGGAAGGCGTATTGCTTTCGGAATATCCGCCGCAGACAAGGGTACGAGCCGAGCATTTTCCACAGCGAAATACGTGGATTGCTGCCTGGTCAAATAAGCTGTTGATAGTTGAAGCAGGAGAAAAAAGCGGGGCATTAATAACTGCTCAACTGGCAGAAAAACAGAATCGTCAAGTATTGGCAGTACCCGGTCAGATATATAGTCAGGAAAGTACTGGATGTAACCAACTGATTCATAAAGGTGCTAAAATTTATCTTCATCCTAACCAGTTGCTGTTAGATTCGGGACAAAAGAAGCATGAGCGAAGAATAAACTCTAATGAGGCACACAGGAACAAAAGAGTTAACGAAATACCGCCATTATCACAGATTGAAAAAGAAATCTACGATCACCTTAGCCCGATCCCACAAAGTGTTGAACAATTGGCCGGTATATTAGGGAGTAATCCGTCAGCATTACTAAGAATCCTTTGTGCCATGGAGTTAGAAGGAAAAATAGAGCTGCTTGCTGGTGGAATGGTGAGGAGACATTAATTTTTCAAATAGATCGGACCCAATAATAGAATAGGATAAAGTTGCGGAGGTAATTATCCACTTTTACAACAAAAGGATTTCATAATGCTATGACCATTTACTGGCAGTATGTGATATAATAATTACGAAGGGAGTGATCCCATGACGGAAAGTGGCCAACCTAACCTAAAACATCCACACCATCCCCATGACAAGGGTTATAAGCAGCTTCTCAGCAATAAAAAGATATTTCTGGAATTAATCAAAACCTTTGTGCAAGAGGATTGGGTAAACGAAATAGAAGAAGATGGGTTGCTCCTGGTTGATAAGTCATTCGTGCTGGAAGATTTCAGTGAAAAAGAGGCAGATGTGGTGTATCGGCTCCGGACGAAGGAAAAGGATGTCATATTCTACGTACTGCTGGAGTTACAATCTACTGTAGATTTTCTGATGCCCTTTCGTTTACTGCAGTACATGGTGCAGATATGGAGAGAAACGTACAATAACACACAGAAAGAAGAAAGGGATCGTAAAGACTTTAGGCTGCCGGCTATAGTACCGGCGGTATTGTACAATGGCAAGAACAACTGGACGGCAAAGATGAATTTCAGGGAAATGCTGTCTGACTATCAAATATTCGGTGGGCGGGTACTGGACTTTAATTACATACTGTTTGATGTCAACAGATACAAAGATGAGCAACTGTACGAAATGGCAAACCTGATAGCCAGCGTATTTGTTCTGGATCAGACAATGAACCATAAGGAGTTAATTAGACGCCTGAGGAAATTAATCATGGTATTGAGAAAACTAACTCAGGATGAATTTAGGCAAATTATGATTTGGCTCAAAAATGTCATCAAGCCGAGAATGCCGGTCCATTTGCATAAGGAAGTTGACCGCATTATGGAGGAAGCCAACCAGTTGGAGGTGGAATTTATGATTATGAACCTCGAGGTAACACTAGATGAGATGCAGCAGCAGGCAAAAAAAGAGGGTATAAAAGAGGGTATTAAGGAAGGCATAAAAGAGGGTATTAAGGAAGGAATAAAAGAAGGCGAGTTGAAAAAGGCTTTAGAAACAGCAAGGGCGGCCTTGAAAGAAGGTATATCGGTTGATGTTATATGTAAAATAACTGCACTGGATAAAGAAATTGTACAGAAAATTAAAAACGAGTTGCATTAAGAGTAGTACATTCCTTGGGATTAATAAAATGTTGTTAGTGCTCGGGAAAAATGCCGAAAGCATTCGACATTTTTCATCAGGGTCTGACCGTGCGGGAGCAGCCGTCAAGGCTGAGAATCTAATGGCGTGAAAGTCGCCTATCACCAATTAGCCGATTCAGTTGATTAGCATATCCGGAACGCAGGTAGGTAACAAACTGCGGTGTGCCCGGACGTAAAAGTCACGGCGACCTATGTACTAAAAAAGTATGTAAGGTCGGGACAGTCTGTGTGGCGAGCAAATTTATTCTATTTAATCTCATTGTTGAATGAGCTTTTCATGCTCGAAAAAATTTGAAAAGAGAAAATCGTTCTTTTCAAATTTTCACTCATTAGGGTCAGCCCCTTGTTAAATAGTGACAGTTGATTTACAAAAAGGTAGGCCTATAAAATGTTTATGGCCAAGTTTCTACTTATAAGTTCCAGACCCACGTTAAAGATTACCAGTTGCTTTATCAATAGGTTGAATTGTGAATTCAACACTCGCAATGTTGATAGCCATTACACATTCTCAAATTAATCTTTCGTACAGTATGGTTGGCTTATAAAAATCTCCTCACCGGAAGTGCGCGTGTAATCTAAAGAACTAATATCCCCTAGGAGACCGTTTCAAAAATCAATCTTCCTAACATAATACCTCAAGAGAAAAAAGTTTGCCATAAGCTGTAAACAACAAACCCATACCTTTTCAGTCAGCGTCTGAAACAAATTCAAGTAATGTTTGCCCAATATTTTTACATACCTAATCTCAATAATAAATTTCCGTAATTATTAGAATTAGTAAGAGTATAAAATATATTAACATACTCATAATCATGGGTGTATCATTTCATTAACGAAAAGTTTGAGGAGGATACATCCATGAGCGAATTTGACCAATTTCTCGATATTCAAAGAGAAATAGCAGAGGCTACATTAAAGATCATAGATAAGTACAAAGGTGAAGAAGCACCCAAGAAGCAACGTACGTATAAGCTTAATCTTGTTGAAGATATACTTCGATCTGCCGGGAAGCCACTTCACATTTCGGAAATCATTGAAATTGCTGAAAGACGCTTTAATGTTACTCTTGAACGAGACTCCATCGTTTCAGCACTGGTTAAAAAGGTCAAAGTAGGACAGAAGTTTATTAGAACTGCACCTAACACCTTTTCATTAAAGAAGGGTGACGGGCATGATTAGTGAAGTTAGCAAAATATTGATGTGTTTTTACCAGTGCTTTAGCCGGAGTGCCTCATTCTATTGGTTTGTTATAACCATTGTGGGTTTGATCATTCGTCTCGATCATCACGGGATTTCATCCATAATCCGGTGGCTTGGTCTTAAACCCAATCTTTATGTTTCCTTTTTGAACTTTTTTAGAGCATCATCATGGAAACTGGAGAATATCCAACAGTGCTGGTTAACCATTGTAAAGTCTCGTTGTCCAACAGTAACAATCGAAGATCATTTGTTGTTTGTCGGTGATGGTACTAAAGTATCTAAAGAAGCAAACTATATGCCGGGTGTCAAAAAGCTTCACCAGGAATCTGATAACTCTGGAAAGCCTTCCTATATCACTGGACATCATTTTGGAGTTCTTGGTCTACTGGCTGGCAAAGAAAAAAGAAAGATCTTCTGCATACCGATCATGGCTGAAATTCATGAAGGTGTAGACAAAATAAGGGATTTTCAAGGCAAAGATTCTCCAATATTAGAGGGTAAAGAACAAACAACATTGGTAACTTTGATGGCCTCAGCAGCCGTTCGCATGGCAACTCAGTTAGGCAAAAAATGTCTCATTATACTGGACGGTTATTTTTCAGTTGGCCCTACTTTTCTTATAGCTAAGGAGTTAGTAGACCAAAATGGTAACCGGTTATTGCATTTGATAACACGTGCTAAAAAGAATGTTGTTGCATATGAGGATCCCCCTCCGAAAACAGGCAAGCGGGGTAGACCACGTACCTATGGCAACGCACTTAAACTTATGAAATTATTCAAGTTACGGCATACAGATTTCCAAGAGGCAGAAATCATAATTTATAATCAGCAGAAAACTATTTCCTTTTTATGTATCGACCTTCTTTGGAAACCCATAAAGGAGAAGGTTCGCTTTGTATTGGTTTAAGACGGAGAAAACCAGTTTATCCTTATGTGTTCCGATTTGAACATAGATCCATTAAATGTTATTCGCGCTTACAGTTATCGCTTTAAAATCGAAGTTAGTTTTAAGGTGATGAAGCACCTGATAGGTTCTTTTTGCTACCATTTTTGGACTCTTGCATGGCCGAAACTCGGTAACAAAACTACCAGTGATCTCACAAACTTAAGTTCCCAAAAACAACAGTTAATAGCGAGTAGTATAAATGCAATTGAAGGCTTTGTAAACTTTGGATGCATTGCTACCGGAATTCTACAAATTATTGCCATAAACCATGAACGGTATATTAATCAAAAATATTGTGGGTGGTTAAGAACCGTCTCTTCAGAAGTTCCTTCTGAGGAAACGGTTATGTCTGTTATTCGGGAAGAATTTTTCCATAATTTCTTCAATTTCAGAAATAGTGTGATTTACGGAATAATTATGTCCAAAAGCAGAAAGCCCTTTATGCATCGGCTGGAAGAAGCTTCATAACTTTTTACTGTCAAGAACAGTATGAACGAGCATTAAAATACTTGGTAAGTTATAAAAGGTTGTCTATCTCAGCGTTAGAATATTATCTAGGGGTGAAAAGTCAATGGGAGAAAAAATAAAAATAAGTACTAATTTTGAACCAGAGCTTTTGAAAAGAATAGATGCTTATGCAAATAAGCGATATACAGATAGATCGGCAGCTATTCAGCAATTAGTTGATATTGCTTTAAGAGAGCTTAATAAAGGCGAAGTAATAAAAGCATATAGGGACGGAAGATTAAGTATAAGACAATGTGCTGATATGTTAGGAGTAGATTATTTTGAGATGAATAATATCTTGCAGAATGAAGGTATATCGGTAATTGATGAACACTATAAAATGCCGGAGAAAACATTAGAAAAAATAAATCAGATTACAAAATTCTAGATTGCCCCGGGGAGAAATTGGAAATAACACAAGGCTTTATTTCCAATTTCTCCCCGGAGTCTGGCCATCATAAAAAACTACCAGATAGATGACATTGGTGTCAGACCCATAAAAAATTACCGGCTATTATTCTCCAAAGAGATCAGATCCTACACGATACAATTCTACTCGAGGTCGTACCCCAACATAGAAAAGCAGTGTAACTTAAAATAAAATCTATGTATTTATAGTTTTACCCTTGCTGATAATCTCATCATAGAGGAACTGCCCGATGTTTGCTTTTCTACATTCATCCACAGAATAAGGCCTTGGTGAAATATTAAGGTCTATTTCTTCGCTTATTTCTTTTAACATAACGGCCTCTTCAATATAATCTATACCTAAATCAGGAGAGATAATAGCGATATCAATATCACTGTCAGTATTAGCCTGCCCATTGGCATAGGATCCGAATAAGATAGCCTTTTCAATACGTATATTTCTAGCTTTTATTGCCTTTACATAGTCCTTTATGATTATTTCAATTTGCTCAATTTGCTTCTTAGCCATTCAACAGCCTCCTTTGAACTGGCCAATGGGTTTTTGGTAGATGCCGCGTTACATTTAGCCTCAAGTTCTGATCGCTTATCAGGATATCTTGTTTCGATATAATAAACTGATAGACGACGGAATAAGTCACGCATATCTTTGGGGCATTCCTCCAAAACTCCTGTAATTCCAGCTAAGGCGATTAAGTCATGTTTTTTGGGTGGGGTTTCACCAGTCATTTCAAAACAAAGCGCTTTTATGGATTTTTCTAACGCTTGTTGACACATGAACATAGCCCAGAGGTATTGCTGGCCTTGGTAGCAGTGTTCAGCTGCCTCTAAGTCATCGTCGGCAATGCTAATCCAAACGGATGATTGAGTTCTCATTCTAAAATAACCCTACTGTAGTAAGACCACGTAATATATTATTAATATTATAACAATTTTGCCAGTTAGCTAAAAGGTATAATTGAATCCAATCCCAAAATTTTTCATTCCAATTGGATTCGCTCAGTTCGGAGGTTACCAAAATAGTCTTTGCGCGGGTCGATTTCAGTGCTCGAATTCCTCCCTGGGGTCCTCATAAGGGTCAGACCCACGTCAGAGATTACCAGTCGCTATAGATAGATTAATATTAAGACGTTCCTAATAGAGTATAACTCTGGGATTAACATCTTAAATATATATGAGAAGGAAGGTATTCAGTACTATGCATAAAATCTCAGTAGCCGGTACAGGTTACGTAGGTCTGGTAGCCGGAGTATGTTTTGCCGAAGTTGGTCACAATGTTACTTGTGTTGATATCGATGAACAAAAAGTCAATATGCTTAAGCAAGGCATTTCTCCTATCTATGAAACAGGATTAGAGGAACTAATGCAGAAAAAATTATGTTGCTGGTAGGCTTGATTTTACCACAGACTATATTCAGGCATACAAAGATGCAGACGCCGTTTTTATAGGTGTAGGTACTCCCGAGCAGCCCGATGGCTCCGCCAATCTTTCCTATATAGCTACCGTCGCCAGGCAAATTGCAGAAACCATAGAGAAGGACTGCCTTGTGGTGGTAAAATCAACAGTTCCTGTTGGCACAAATGATAAAGTAGAGCAATTTATTAAGGATTTTTTAGTTAATAGTGTTAAAGTAGAGGTGGCTAGTAATCCTGAATTTCTTGCCCAGGGTACAGCGGTACGTGATACTCTGGAGGCGGCAAGAATTATCATCGGTACGATAGTAAATGGGCTGAGGAAATGCTCATGAAAATATATGAGCCATTTAATCTACCAGTTGTATCAGTAAGTAGACGGTCGGCGGAGATGATCAAATATGCTGCCAATGACTTTTTGGCCTTAAAAATATCCTATATGAATGACATTGCTAACCTCTGCGAGCTTGTAGGCGCAGATATCCAGGACGTAGCACGGGGAATGTCATTTGATGAACGTATTGGCAGTAAATTTTTAAATGCCGGAATCGGTTACGGCGGTAGCTGCTTCCCCAAGGATACTAAGGCACTGGATTATCTAGCTAGGCAAAATGGCTATCAGCTAAGGACGGTTAAGGCTGCCATCACGGTAAATAATGACCTGAAAACAGTATTATACAGAAAGGCTTCGAACAGGCTAATTACTTTTGATGGTCTTAAGGTGGCAGTGTTGGGACTAACCTTTAAGCCGGGAACAGATGATTTGCGGGAAGCACCGTCACTTGAAAATGTTCCGCTGCTGTTGGATCGAGGGGCAATGATATATGCTTATGACCCCGTGGGTAGTGATAATTTTAGGCAGAAGTATCCGGAGAGTGAGCATAAGATTACTTACGTTAAGAGCCCAGAGGAGGCACTTTCCGGTGCTAATGTTTGCTTTATCTTCACCGAATGGGACGAAATTAAAGCAGTTAAGCCGGAAGACTATAAAAAGCAAATGAGGACACCGCTGGTATATGACGGTAGAAATATATATGACATTGAAGATATGAAAGATGCCGGAGTGGAGTATTATTCTATTGGTAGACAAGCTGTTGTAGAGAATAAAGCTATCAGGTTAAGCAATACACACAACACGAACCACCGCCTTAAACCGGCATAGAGTAGTGCTCCAGGGAGGAATTGCAAATAACAAAAAGCGTTATTTGCAATTCCCCCCTGGAGTCTGACCCTCGTAAAAATCTACCATAAATGACTTGCATTTACTAAGGTCAGACCCCAGTAAGATTTTGCAATTTATATACATAGGTCTGATCCACTCCCACTCCAGTTAACAAATCGAGTATGATAACGTTGTATGTTGTCCGGGATTTGAAGGAAATTTGTCCAATACCTTTATTTGTCAACAAAAGGCAGGCACCCTTAGCCTGCCTCAATGTTTTAAATCAATACTTGCATTCCCTAGGATCTGGCCCCAGCAAATAAATACCAATTATTCTCACCCCAAGATTCAGATGCAACACGATATAATTTGATAATTCGATAAAGGCCAATCATTGGAAAGGTGGTTGGTCTTTCATAATGTTTTTTATCGGAACTAAGGTATTCGACGGCACTGTAGTTAGTTTGGATGAAAATCTTCGAGGTGACCGGAACAGGAAGCATATCTTAATGCCTGGCAGCATGGTGAATAAAGGTCAGTAGTTAGATGACAACATACTGATAAAAAGCAACACATAAGATGTCTTAAACTCGTCTCTCAAAACCTCCCAGGAAATAACTTGGAGGGTTCTGTAATTGGTACAATATTATTGGTGTCCATTTATAAGAAAGTTTTGGAGTTACTAAAAAAGTTGTATTGCTTTGGGATATAATTAAGCTAGCAAAGAGTGGTAAAAATAGGGTGATAATTGACAGTATATATTTCCCGTGAGATAATTTAAAAAAGAAGGTGAGTAAAATGGCAACAGTTAAAATTGTTTATGGTGTTAAAGATATAAAGAAAAAAATTAGCAAGTATCTATCTCCATTGGAAAAGATAAAGATGAAAAAAGAAAAAGCGGCTTTGAAAGAATTAACTGGTTTATGGGAAGACAAAGACACGTCATTTTTCGATAAAAGGTAATAAAATAAATGAATAGTGTTCTTATTGATACAAATATTTTAATTGATGTGCTCAGAAGTCATCGAAAATCGCGGCCAAAAAATAAAATGTATGAATTTAATTCAAAAATGGCTGTATCGTTAATTGATAAACTAATTGATGAAAGAGTTAATAGATACATTTCTTGCCATAGTATAAAAGAATTACTCCAGTATCCATACATATCTTTACAAGAGGAAAATAGAATTCAATTGCTTTTGCCAACACTTTTTCGAGTTTTACCTACGAACCAAAAAGTGGCTAGAACTGCTGGTTTACTCTCTCGTCAATCAGCAGAATACCGAGATTACCATATTGAAGATTGTTATATTGCGGCTACTGCAATTGTAAATGATCTTCCCTTATATACAAGGAACCCTGACGATTTTAAATTTGTACCACATCCTGCTTTGGAAATTGTTGTACCGTATCAGTATAGCGTACAAGCATCTTTCTGATTTTGGACTCTACCCTCATAGAAAAGCCAGGTCGGTCTATTTTCCCGGACCTGGCTTTTCTTTTCCCTAGGGTCTGACCCCCGGAAAAAGCTGTAAAAAACCACTATTGCTTAGGGTTATGCCATATAAAAAGACAAAAAGAGTTAATCATCCTTCGTGCTGGTTGGCTCTTTTTAGTACATAATGCTTTTTATCGGTTAGCGTAAAATAATCCTCATCTTGAAATAGGCTGGAGATTTAAGTATTCTTGTTGCCATATAGATCATCCTTATAGCCTATTGATCCTTTACCTGGTCCTTTAATTAAGCCGATGTATGTAATGCTGTGAGTGAATGCCGGCCCATTTGTAATTCGAACAATTTGGCTTTATTAGCAAACCCGTACTACTTTAACAGTAATACGGGTTACTTTTAGTGCTCGAAAAAATTTTAAAAGAGACAAGCGTTCTTTTTATAATTCTACATGGGTCCGGCCCCAGTAATTGGTCAATAAAAGTAATCTATCTTGCTGGTGAGGATCTGAGCCATTACTAATTACAATGGTCCATAAATTGACAAGATGTAGTTTTTAAGATAGTATTTTTTTATAATAGTTTATTTCAGTATATACTGTAAATCGGAAGAAAGAGTTTTCCTTCCACATGCGTTTTGATTTTATTCTGATGATGAATATAGGAGGTAAAATTCATGGTTATATTGGTCACGGGAGGAGCAGGATATATTGGCAGTCATGCCTGTGTAGAACTGCTTAATGCCGATTATGATGTTGTTGTGGTTGATAATCTGTCAAACAGCAAACCTGAGTCTTTAAAGCGGGTAAATCAAATAACAGGAAAGGCTATTAAGTTTTATAAAGATGATGTTTTAGATAAGGAAGGACTTGAGAAGGTTTTTTCTGAGAATAGCATAGAAGCAGTAATTCATTTTGCCGGGCTTAAAGCAGTGGGAGAGTCGGTACAGGTTCCCCTGCACTATTATCATAATAATATAACCGGTACTCTTGTGCTCTGTCAGGTTATGCAGAAATACGGTGTAAAGAAGTTAGTATTTAGCTCATCGGCTACAGTATACGGTATACCCGAGTGTGTCCCAATCACGGAGGATTTCATACTGGCAGCTACCAACCCCTATGGACGTACTAAGCTTATGATAGAGGAGATATTGCAGGATCTTTATTTATCAGATAAAGCTTGGAGCATAGCACTCCTTCGTTATTTCAATCCGATAGGTGCACACGAGAGCGGTCTTATCGGTGAGGATCCCAATGGTATACCTAACAATCTCATGCCCTATATCACGCAGGTTGCGGTAGGGAAACTGGAGGAACTCAAAGTGTTTGGCAATGATTATCCTACCCCAGATGGTACTGGAGTAAGGGATTATATTCATGTAGTGGATCTTGCTCTGGGGCACCTAAAGGCTCTTGAGAGGATTATGTTCGGTAACAGTATCGATGCATATAACTTAGGCACAGGAAGAGGCTATAGCGTACTTGAAATGGTAGCGTCCTTTGAAAATGCTTCTGGCAGGAAGGTGCCTTATTGCATAGTAGAAAGAAGGCCTGGTGATGTGGCCATATGTTTCGCTGATCCAACAAAAGCAAAGAAAGAACTTGGTTGGGCCGCTGAAAGGGGTATCAGGGAGATGTGTGCAGACTCCTGGCGCTGGCAGTCAAGCAATCCGGATGGATATGGAGATTAGGAGCATTCCTGTAATAAATAAAAATAACCTTTCATAAGGGTCAGACCATTTAAAAGACTGCCAGTTGCTTCAAAGATTTCGAATTAAGTATTATGACGTTACGTTTAGCCTATCTTGTTCATGGGGTGACGTTGTATGTTGTTTATGGCAAGATCATGCATGCTAGTAAACATTTGAAAAAAGAAAATCGTTTTTTCCAAATGTTTACCGGGACCCGTTGCTAGTAAAACATTTCCAGTTATTCGCTCTCACTCAAGAAGGTCAGATCTTTGGTAAATACTAACAGTTTATTCTAGCTTTATTAGCAAACCCGTACCAATTTAACAGTGATTACTAAAAAGAGGTGATTAGATATTGGAACAGCTTAATAAAATACCTGCGATATTTGAAATGAAAGAAAACAAAGGTAACATTCGTCGATTAATAAATCAAATGAAATCCAAATTAGGAGTCGTTCCCTTTGTAGGAGCAGGATTATCTATCCCTTTTGGATATCCTGGCTGGTATTCTTTTCTTAGTGATATTTCAGAACAATATGGATTAGAAGATAAAATAGAACCATTATTATATGAGAGCAAATATGAAAATGCTGCAGAGGAAATAATGAATAATATTGGTAATAGGGCCTTTATAAATGCCATAGAAGATGCCTTCGGAGAACATTTATTAGATGATAAGGATCTCACTGATACATCAGTCTTTTTATTACCACAATTAGCGATGGGTCCGGTAATTACGACTAATTTTGATAGAGTATTAGAAAACGTGTTTAAGAAAGCTGATTGTCTGGAATATTTTTTGTGATGAGGAGAACAGTAATTTTTTCAAATAGATCGGACCAAATAATAGAATAGGATAAAGTTGCGGAGGTAATTATCCACTTTTACAACAAAAGGCTTTCATAATGCTAAGACCATTTACTGGCAGTCTGTGATATAATAATTACGAAGGGAGTGATCCCATGACGGAAAGTGGCCAACCTAACCTAAAACATCCACACCATCCCCATGACAAGGGTTATAAGCAGCTTCTCAGCAATAAAAAGATATTTCTGGAATTAATCAAAACCTTTGTGCAAGAGGATTGGGTGAACGAAATAGAAGAAGATGGGTTGCTCCTAGTTGATAAGTCATTCGTGCTGGAAGATTTCAGTGAAAAAGAGGCAGATGTGGTGTATCGGCTCCGGACGAAGGAAAAGGATGTCATATTCTACGTACTGCTGGAGTTACAATCTACTGTAGATTTTCTGATGCCCTTTCGTTTACTGCAGTACATGGTGCAGATATGGAGAGAAACGTACAATAACACACAGAAAGAAGAAAGGGATCGTAAAGACTTTAGGCTGCCGGCTATAGTCCCGGCGGTATTGTACAATGGCAAGAACAACTGGACGGCAAAGATGAATTTCAGGGAAATGCTGTCTGACTGTCAAATATTCGGTGGGCGGGTATTGGACTTTAGTTACATATTGTTTGATGTCAACAGATACAAAGATGAGGAACTGTACGAAATGGCAAACCTGATAGCCAGCGTATTTGTTCTCGACCAGACAATGAACCATAAGGAATTAATTACACGCCTGAGGAAATTAATCAGGGTATTGAGAAAACTAACTCAGGATGAATTCAGGCAAATTATGATTTGGCTCAAAAATGTCATCAAGCCGAGAATGCCGGTCCATTTGCATAAGGAAGTTGACCGTATTATGGAGGAAGCCAACCAGTTGGAGGTGGAATTTATGATTATGAACCTTGAGGTAACACTAGATGAGATGCAGCAGCAGGCGAAAAAAGAGGGTATAAAAGAGGGTATTAAGGAAGGCATAAAAGAAGGCGAGTTGAAAAAGGCTTTAGAAACAGCAAGGGCGGCCTTGAAAGAAGGTATATCGGTTGATGTTATATGTAAAATAACTGCACTGGATAAAGAAATTGTACAGAAAATTAAAAACGAGTTGCATTAAGAGTAGTACATTCCTTGGGATTAATAAAATGTTGTTAGTGCTCGGGAAAAATGCCGAAAGCATTCGACATTTTTCATCAGGGTCTGACCGTGCGGGAGCAGCCGTCAAGGCTGAGAATCTAATGGCGTGAAAGTCGCCTATCACCAATTAGCCGATTCAGTTGATTAGCATATCCGGAACGCAGGGAGGTAACAAACTGCGGTGTGCCCGGACGTAAAAGTCACGGCGGCCTATGTACTAAAAAAGTATGTAAGGTCGGGACAGTCTGTGTGGCGAGCAAACTTATTCTATTTAATTTCAGTGTTGAATGAGCTTTTCATATAAACCATCACCAAATACCGTGTTTTTACCTATTGATGTCAATTGCGTAGTTGATTTATTATCCGAATTATAGCCATTTAACATTGAAGGACGTTATCCAGAGAATAGAAGAAAGATACTGGAAAGTACTCCTGCTCGAAAAAATTTAAAAAGAGAAAACCGTTCACTCATAAGGGTCAGACCCTTGTAAAAAAAACTACCAGAAATACCTTATATTCACTAGTGCCAGATCCTGGGTAAAATATATAAAAACCACTATTTCTTAGGGTTAGTATCATAGAAAAAAGACAAAAGAGTTAACCATCTTTCGTGCTGGTTGGCTCTTTTTAGTACATAATGCTTTTTATCGGTCAGCGTAAAATAATCCCCATCTTGAAATAGGTTGGAGATTTAAGTATTCTTAATATGTACTCGACAGATAGTAGGTAAAGTATTTGACCAAGGAAGTAACTTATCTAATGAGTCCGTCCCGATTTTGGGTAGCCATATTGGGAAGTTTCTCAAAGAGATAACTAAGATAAATAAAAGGATTAAGTCCATTCTCCTTCAGCAGTTTCAACCATGCTAAATAGCACTGGCCTGAGCACCACGAGGGGTGTTAACAAAAAAGCCAATTTTAAAAAGTTGTCAGTCCTTTTTTATATTGCTTTATCCAATATTTACAAGTATAATAGATTAAGTCTGAAATAACTTTAAGGAAGGTGGCCGTTTTGACTAAAAATGAAATTATTAGGTACTGGATCACCTCTGCAGAGCGAGATTATCAAACTATGATGCATTTATATGACAGCAAGGATTATCACTGGAGTTTATTTATGGGCCACCTGGTTTTAGAAAAGTTATTGAAAGCGGTTTATGTGGCGCGAATTGATACAGAGGTTCCCAGAATTCATGATCTGCTAAGACTATCGGAGAAAGCTGCTTTGAACACTAATGATAAACAGAAGGACCAACTGGACATGATAACCAGTTTCAATATTGCAGCCAGATATCCGGACTACAAGCATAGTTTTTACCAAAAGTGTACTCCGGCTTTTACAAAAGAAAACTTGGTGGCTATTGAGGAGTTGAAGACGTGGCTTTTAGTAGTATTAGAGAAGAAATAACTTCTATCGCAGAAAAATATGCCGACTTGGTCAAAGAGGAAATGAACGTGGAATCGGTCTATTTGTTTGGTTCTTTCGTTAATGGAAACCATGATCGGGATAGTGATATAGATATCGCAGTAATTACTGATGATTTTTCCGGCGATATTATTGAGGATACCTTAAAGTTAATGAAGATTCGAAGGAAAGTTGATACTCGAATAGAACCTCACCCTTTGAGAAAGGATAACCCTTTTGTTAGAGAGGTAATAGCGACTGGTCGTCGTATCGGGTGAGGGAGTATCTCAGATGAAATACGATTTAATTTGATAATTCAAGAAAGGCTAATCATCGAAAAGGTGGTTGGCCTTTCATAATGTTTTTTATCTGAATAATGAGCAGAATACAATTCTATATAGGTAGCTTGAAAGTGTTATTCATATCTGTTATCGGAACAAGTATCGTTTAAGTTCTTTATAGAAGTTTTCTCTGGTACCGGCCATGATAATAACTACCATATCGCCATTTTCTAATTTAGAGATCCTATAGGCCAGTTCATAGTTGGTGTGGTTGTGATAGATGTCAAGAGAGTATAACCCACTTAAGTCACCGGTTTTAACTTGTCCAATAGCAGGGTTTTTCCTAATGTTTAACACTGCTTCTTTAAAAACTTTTTTCAGTGCTTTATCTTTTAGTTTTTTAAAATATTTTTCTGCGATTGGTGTGTAGATTACCGGAAGCATTTCTAAGCCTCCGTTTCATCATTGATTCCAAAAATCTCATCGGTACGGTCTATATAGTTTGTAGAGGCTTCTTTTGCTAATGCGTCTGCTTCTTCAATGAGTTTTTCTACAGCAGGACGTACCTGTCGGGTGATGCGCTTAAACTCAATTAATAGTTTCTGGCCGGAATACCCCTGCTCGATGAGATCTGATAGTATCTCCTCTGCAAAAGCTGGATTTTCCTTTTTAACAGGAATGAGGATGAGCATGTTGTTTGCATAGATACAGTCAACCTCATCTGACAGACCTAAAGCTTCAAAGTATTTAGATGGAATCGTTATTTGCCGCTTTGATGAAATATGAATACGACGTTTTTCTATAGAAGTTTTCTCCTGTTCTATTCTAGTTTCTAACATCATTATACGCTCCTTTTATTCAAGTGATGTAAGTAAGGAAATTTTGTTTCCTTGTATTATACTTCTATTAGGAAAAATTGTCAATTTTAGATTTATACTTTAGAAATATTTATGAGCCGTGACTCATATATTTCCGGTTTTTCCTTGGAGTTTGGATCTTGTGCTCGAAAAAATTTGAAAAGAGAAAGGCATTCTTTCTAAATTTTTACCAGGGTCTGTCCCTAGTAAAATAATTTTTTTCATAAGGGGCAGACCCTTGTTAAATAATTACAGTTCATTGTGGCTTTATTAGCAAACCCGTATCACTTTAACAGCGATACGGGTTTCTTTTAGAATTTTATTAACTGTTCATACTCTTTAGGATTAGCCTATATCCTGCCAGCCCAGGCTTAAGTGATTGTCGGCGGATTTGAGCTGCATCCTTCTCTTCCGCTCCGGTATGATGCAGTATAATGTGAGTGTGTTTCATTATATATCTCACTTTCCGGACCCTTATATCCTAAAAAATACTATAAGGCATATATAATCCATAAAAGACATAAAACCACAGGGCATATATAACTGTTTTTGGTATAATTACGTATAAGTACTTATTTTACAATGTATAACTTTAGGTATTGTATATTATGCATACATTTATGATGCATAAATCCCTGTTAATACATGTATTACGAAACAGTTTTTTCTGGGTCCGGAATGTAAGATATATGGCTTCTTTCCAGCAGCCGCCTGGCCTCCTCGTAGTCAACTTCACCCTGCCTGGCCACCACAACGGTCAGTAGGGAGATTGACTTTTGCAGATCCTTGATCACCGGTTCCAGGCGCACTAAAAGGTATCCCGCCACAACCATGGGAAAGACATAATTGGCTGCCAGTTTGACTACTTCGTCCATTCTGATGCTTTACCCCCGGATTATATCGTACAAAAAACTATGGTCAGGAGCCTGCAACTGTGATACTATCTAATAAGCTAATATTTTGGTGGGGATGTATGGTTAACATCCTCTTTTTTTATGAACCGGCGATGATTTCTGTGGTAGTGGTATCAATAACAGCAGCACTGAAGTTAGTTTTTTGAATATCTTCGAGTTAATCTAAGTATTTTATTAATAGCTTAAGGTGTTTTACTGAGATTAATAAGATTTTCATGATATTGATATAGTAGATTGGTTTCAGACCAGTGCATACTTGATGCCAATCTAATACATGTTATAATATTAAAGGAAGACATATATTAAATGGGGTGGTCTAAATGCCCGGTTTAACAAACACAGAACAGGAAGTTTTAAAATATTTTGTTCGGTACCTAAATAAAATACATCCTGGCGAGATTACTAAGGTGCTTTTATATGGTTCTAGGAGACCGTTTCAAAAGTAGATTTTTTATCTTTTTATTTCTATATATAGTATTTATACTTCCAATTAGAGCTATATATAGTAGTTAATTTTTAAAATTATGACTTTTGAAACACTCTCCTAGGGCTAGGGGCGATCACCGTTTGGACTCAGATATGGATGTTCTCATTCCGGTAAAAAACAAGAAAAATATCGATCGCGATAAAATCTATGATTTTGTCCTAGATTCCGAATTAGAGCATGGTATTGATATCTCAGTCAACATTTATGAGGATGAGCAATTCAGCAAACTGTTACTGTTAAACGCACCATTTGCCACTAATGTGGTTAAATAAGGTGAAACCTTGTGGACTCTCTAATTGGTCTATTTAACGAACAACTTGTAAAGACTGGTATTTTGCTAAGGGATTACGGTAAAATCTTAAAAAGTTGTAGGTATCTGAGATAAGCTGGTGAATATGACAATTTTTTTACTTGGTTAGCTGTGAAGAAGCTCTTTCATCAATCGAAAATGCCTCCAGATTTATTTGGGGGTTAAAATATACCTCAAAACCTATGAAGACGATATACCATAGAACGACTGCTCGAAAAAACTTGAAAATGCTCAAAAAAATTTGAAAAGAGAAAAGCGCCCTTTCCAAATTTTTGCCAGTGCATATCGTCTGTCAAAAAGAATAAGATCGTTTTTTAATACCAACTTCTTTAATTTTTCGATTAGTTCAATGGCAATATCCCTCTCGCCGGTAGTATATCTGGTGATTTTTGATGTAATCATCATGTCATTTTCTATATCATAGATATCGGAAGCCTTGGCACGTGCGAGTTTTACAGTCTTGCCTTCACTATACCCAAAGGCATCCCTCAATCGCTCTGAATTGGTAATTTCCAAAATAGAGGCATCAATTGCAGAAAGCCTATATCCTTTGAATGTTTTAAAGTTATCATCGCCATAATACCAGGTGATTATGGCCTCAGCCATTTTAATAAAAGCATTTGGTGATCTTTTTGAAAAGTCAAGTCTTATTATTGTTTTTTTTAAACTTTTAAATTCACTCTTATTCCTTTTTATGGAGGGATAGTCCAATGACATTGGGTATGGCCGTACGCCAAGCTAAGGACGTATCATATAGTGGGTGGGAATCCCACTAGAAAAGGTTTAGCCAATCATTCTATAGCGAGTCTTGGGAAGCACGGGGCGACCCGTGTTTCTAAGTGTAGACAGCAAACTAGTGCACGATGGCGCAAATACATGCACACCAATAACAACCAATTAAGTATTATGCAGCCAAGAGTTTATTTGCATATGTCCAGCAAAATGGTTTAGCCAAATACTGATTATAGTAATCAATAAACTGTTGAATACGCAATTCCAGATCTTGAACCGATGAAAAACTAGAGCGTCTATTGATTAATCGTCTCTTTAATATACTAAACCATATTTCAATCTGATTCATCCATGATGAGTGTTTAGGTGTATAGACAATACGAATCTGATGTGCCGTGTCTGACAAAAATGCTGCCCGCGTCTCCATTGATTTTAAAATTCCCTCTACACCTTTTTTACCCAATTCCTCTGTCGGGATTCCTTCTTGTTCTGCAATTCACTTTACCAGTGTCTCTGATTTATGTGTATTCAGTTGATCCATGACAAAAATATATGAGCTTTTTGGATCAGTTGCCACTACTTCACGGATATGCTTTACGAAATCGGTTTCTGTCCGGGTAGATTGAATAAGCGGAGCAACAATTTCTCCAGTTACCACATTTCATGAAGCGATTAAAGTGGTTGTTCCATGTCTTTTATACTCTTGCTCAATACACTCCACTTGATTCGGACGCATAGGCAATGCCTCATGAATGTGTTCCAATGCTTGGACACCGGTCATTTCGTCCGTACAGCATACATGACAACCAGAGGATTCCATCTGTATAGAATTCCGATAAACCTGGCAGACAGTCGTCACTTGTTGCTTATATTGCTCCGGATTATCAATCTTAGCATTTAACCAACCTTTATATTGATGCGGTTTCAAATCCGCTTCAGATAAGTATCGCGCAACTGTTCGCGCTGGGATACTGTTTACATTCCTTGTACTATTGCCGTATGAGCTAATGCTGCTGGTGTACAGTGACTTAAGGGAACACCGTTTTCGATCGGCGATTGGCAAGCTAATGAAACAATATGAGCAATTTGTTCCGGTGTAAAAAATAGTGGTTTACCAATGCGGTACTTATCTTTCAGTGCCGATTTAATAATAGATTTTAACTTATGCGATTGAGTTCACATGCAATAGTAATATTGGGTTTTCCTTCGTCTGCTTTCAAGATAATCTGTGCCCTGATTTTAAGATGCAAAGGCGTATGTGTACCACGAGAGTATTTATTAAGAATTGCTCTTTGTTTTTTACTTAAAATAATCTCGTGGGCTTTTGGGTATGCCATAATTATACACCTCCATAATCTTAAACTCTTAAAACAACTGACATCTTAATTTATATAGCCGAGCAATATGAACCATTTAAAAATCTATTAGTGTAAAACCGAATTGTTCCAGAAGTATTTCCAGAAGTTTGTCGGTTGTTCCAATATAAGGTGTAGCCTCCCATCGCCCCTTGTGGTCGGACATACTTAATCGAAAAACGTCTGGTCTTATCTGGCTTAATCGGGCACGCGGTTCTTTTTCTCCATCATAACTTGAATAAATAATTATATGTTTGCCATGAACCATAGCATGTAAATGTGTCAGACCACGTTGATGAATATATGATTCAATTTCCAGGGAAATGGACTTTAATTGATTTTCTGCCATTGTTTTTAATCCTCTTATATTTGTTTGCTTTTCTTAATTATACGATGGGTTGTCCTTTTGTGAAAGGTTTAATATTCCATTTTACTTGAATTTTTGCTGTAAATTTATGGTGTGTACGTACTTACGCCACTCAGCACTAGTATATTTTTCGAAAGCCACTATGTGCATCAAATAGAGCCAAGCCAATGTGTTCATGAGAGATGCACCACATTTGGTGGTGATGGCTCTCGAACTTTATAATCAATTAACTATTTATCTTATAGCCCGTGGCGTTCTCTCATAGAGACCTTGCCATCAATAAATACCGTATATGAATCATGAACTATCCGATCAAGAATAGCATCTGCCAGAGTATCTTTACTCGAAAAAATTTGAAAAGAGAGGAATCTATATTGCACTTAAAGTAGAAAGAGAGTATACTACCAGTAAAAGGAATTTTGAGTGTTTAACGAATTATTTTAGGAGTTGATGCTCATGCGGATGTTAAATATAAATATCCCTATATCGGAAGAAATACTGTTTGTACTTAAGAAGGATGAAAAGTCTTTACAGGAAGAAGCAAGAAAAATACTTGCTCTGCAATTCTTTAAGGAACGTAAGCTATCTCTTGGTAAAGCGGCTGAATTGGCTGGTATGGACAAGAATGATTTTGTGATTTTGCTTGGAAAGAATCAGATTGATATTTACCAATATACTGATAAAGAATTAGAGAGAGAGTTTGAAGCCATAGACAGGTTTGTGGAGGACTTTAAGAATGAAAGCGGTAATTAATTCGTCTCCGCTTATAAGTCTGTCTCTGGTTGGACAAATAGAGCTATTACCAAAGTTATATGAAGAGATTATAATACCGAAATCAGTGTACAATGAAGTTATAGTCAAAGGCAAAGGCAAGACAGGCAGTGATAAATTGGAGATCTTTAATCGCTTCACAATATTGGAAGCAGGGAATAGAGTAGTAAAAGATACCATCATGCTTGAATTAGATGAAGGTGAAGCCGAAGTAATAGCAATAGCCAAAGAAAAACGAATACAGAATGTCATCATTGACGAGTTTGCAGGAAGGCAATATGCTTCCCTACTTGGATTGAAGGTCACAGGTGTGTTAGGTATACTTCTGACCGGTAAAAAACTTGGATTTGTTGAAGAAATAAGGTCTTTGATGGATTTAATGATTATACACAACCGTTATATAAGCCGAAAGCTATACCTTACAGTACTCAGGAAAGCAGAAGAGATTCGATAACATTCCAAATTCTAGACCATGTTCGAGTCGGAATTGCAAATAACAAAAAGCGTTATTTACAATTCCTCCCTGGGGTCTGGCCTTGTAAAAAATACCATAAATTCCTTGCATTAACTAGGATCAGATCCCAGTAAGATTTTGCAATTAATATACATAGGTCTGATCCGGTCTGACTCCAGTAAACAAATCGAGTATGATAACGTTGTATGTTGTCCGGGATCTGAAGGAAATTTGTCCAATACCTTTATTTGTCAATAAAAGGCAGGCACCCTTAGCCTGCCTTAATGTTTTAAATCAATACTTGCATTCCCTAGGATCTGGCCCCAGCAAATAAATACCAATTATTCTCACCCCAAGACTCAGATGCAACACGATATAATTTGATAATTCGATAAAGGCCAATCATTGGAAAGGTGGTTGGTCTTTCATAATGTTTTTTATCGGAACTAAGGTATTCGACGGCACTGTAGTTAGTTTGGATGAAAATCTTCGAGGTGACCGGAACAGGAAGCATATCTTAATGCCTGGCAGCATGGTGAATAAAGGTCAGTAGTTAGATGACAACATACTGATAAAAAGCAACACATAAGATGTCTTAAACTCGTCTCTCAAAACCTTCCAGGAAATAACTTGGAGGGTTCTGTAATTGGTACAATATTATTGGTGTCCATTTATAAGAAAGTTTTGGAGTTACTAAAAAAGTTGTATTGCTTTGGGATATAATTAAGCTAGCAAAGAGTGGTAAAAATAGGGTGATAATTGACAGTATATATTTCCCGTGAGATAATTTAAAAAAGAAGGTGAGTGAAATGGCAACAGTTAAAATTGTTTATGGTGTTAAAGATATAAAGAAAAAAATTAGCAAGTATCTATCTCCATTGGAAAAGATAAAGATGAAAAAAGAAAAAGCGGCTTTGAAAGAATTAACTGGTTTATGGGAAGACAAAGACACATCATTTTTCGATAAAAGGTAATAAAATAAATGAATAGTGTTCTTATTGATACAAATATTTTAATTGATGTGCTTAGAAGTCATCGAAAATCGCGGCCAAAAAATAAAATGTATGAATTTAATTCAAAAATGGCTGTATCGTTAATTGATAAACTAATTGATGAAAGAGTTAATAGATACATTTCTTGCCATAGTATAAAAGAATTACTCCAGTATCCACACATATCTTTACAAGAGGAAAATAGAACTCAATTGCTTTTGCCAACACTTTTTCGAGTTTTACCTACGAACCAAAAAGTTGCTAGAACTGCTGGTTTACTCTCTCGTCAATCAGCAGAATACCGAGATCACCATATTGAAGATTGTTATATTGCGGCTACTGCAATTGTAAATGATCTTCCCTTATATACAAGGAACCCTGACGATTTTAAATTTGTACCACATCCTGCTTTGGAAATTGTTGTACCGTATCAGTGCTCGAAAAAATTTGAAAAGAGAAACCGTTCTTTCCAAATTTTTACCGGTCTGACCCCCGTAAAATACCGTCAAAATATACTTACATTCCCTAGGGTCTGGCCCCGGTAATATATTACCGATTATTCTTTCACAAAGACTCAGATGCAACACGATTTAATTTGATAATACAAGAAAGGCCAATCATTAAAAGGTGGTTGGCCTTTCTTATATTATAGGGGTACCGCCAAAATTCCAACAAAGCCTATTAAAAAACAACTGGAAGATATTCCGCGATTTTACTCAAACTGTGACATAAATTTACAGTTGATAGTAAATAAAAATGGACAGCACTCATTTAGTAACTGCACATCATGTATGCCCTGCTGCCCTGCACCAGTATCCCGGGAGCATTGCTTGTATTTTAGCTCACATAAGCATCATGTTTTCCAAATCTATAACTATTTTAGATATCATCAAATAATCCATTCCCAGAATTCCGTCAATATCGAATCCATAGTCCATATCACCAATTTGTATTTTGAATTGATTCAGTTTTTTTGTGCCCAACCGAATTCTATCAATATGTTTCTCATATACAAATTCTGTTCCACCAACGCCACGAATTTTTCGTATAACATCTAAAGGTTCAGGCCCTAACCCCAATTTAACAGCAATTTCGGCAGCAATGATGGTGGAGGCAGAACCAGTATCTATCAAGAAATTATCGGAACTGAACGATTTGCCTTTGTGAGTCAGCACAACTTCAGTAAAAGGCATCCCATATTTTATTTTTAGATTCATATGTCGGCCCGCACCCCAATCCATTTTTGCTCGATTATATCCAATTCAGGACGTGAAGTGTGAACAACGTAAAGCTCTCTTTCCCTATGCTTTCGGTGTAATTGCAAATATTGCAATAGAGCCTTGTTATTGTCGTCCTGGAAATTGTTAACTACAGTTATTTGCGCTATAATTCTTTTATCCCCTTCGGTATAAGCCTCAATAGCTTCAATGATTACCCACTGATTTGGATATGCATTTTTAACTTCTTCCCATATCATTTTTTAATCCTCCTCTGAGGTTTTTAATGAGATTTATATTAAGCGGCCTTAATGTGTATGGATCAGGTACATTCTTGGCGTTGAAGTAATAATCCCCTGTAAGTTGCCCGTTTAATTATGTTGTACATAAAAACCAAACCTAGCATTGTCATTTTTTATGTTGCACTTGATGGTAAGATCATACCTTATTAACTGATTAAGAGCAACATAATTTCTGACCTCGGTAAAAGATTACCAATTGCTCGAAAAAAAATGCTCGAAAAAATTTGAAAAGAGAAAAGCATTCTTTCCAAATTTTTACCGGGGTCTGTCCCAATGTCATCAGGCTATCATTCCATAAAAAGGAATTAGGGTAAAATTAATAAATTTTTAAATAAACAATAAAAAGACTTGACTTTTCAAAAAGATCACCATAATTGTTTTGGATGCCATTTTTTGGTATATCAAACAACTATGGTGATTTTAATGAAAAAAACTTTTTTAGAAGCAATACGTATCACTGAACAACTTATTAATGATATTATGTTTATGCTTGAAACACGGACGAAACCAAACTATTTTACGCGACCTACTAACTGCAAGATGGATTTTAAGAGTCTAATCCTGTTCCAGTTAAACTTTGTGAGAAAAACCCTTCAGTTAGAATTAGACTCGTTCTTTAAAATCATAAAGGGAGTTGAAAACAGTATAACTAAGCAAGGATATTCCGAAGCAAGACAGAAAATATCACCAGATGCTTTTATTAAAATGGCTGATGCCATAATCACCTGGTATTATGGTGATAATGACTTTAAAACATTCAAAGGATATAGGCTTTCTGCAATTGATGCCTCGGTTTTGGAAATTACCAATTCAGAGCGGTTGAGAAATGCCTTCTGGTATAGTGAAGGCAAGACTGTAAAACTCGCACGTGCCAAGGCCTCCGGTATCTATGATATAGAAAACGACATGATGATTACATCAAAAATCACCAGATATACTACCGGCGAGAGGGACATTGCCATTGAACTAATCGAAAAATTAAAGAAGTCAATGAGGCTAGGAAACCCGATCAGATTGTCGTGGTAAATGTTAAAAAAGAACCGTTCAAGATTCGTGTTATTCGACTAATGTTAGATTCCGGAGAGGAAGAGATCCTCGTCACTAATTTATTGGATGAAAACTTTAGTATCCAGGAGTTCAAGGAGCTTTATTTTAAACGTTGGGGGATTGGCGTGTCCAGTTAAGGACACAATGTCTAGTCGGTGAAAGTCCGACCGGGAGAAAAGACTTCACTCCCGTAGCTTGAGAGGCACCGTGGAGTGAAAATGAAACGGTGAAGCCCTTTGACAACACACTCAAGGAGTGTGAGCGAAACTCCAGGTTGTAATCACAATGAACGTAGATGTAGCCTCGTTACACGAAATCCGGTGGCTGAGACGGTCGATAACGTGCGAAAGCAACAAGTGCTGACCGAAAAGAGTCTGAAACGGCAGTGCTCACCGGCGGGGTATCAACGGCGACATGGAGTGAAAGATATTGTGGAAACTGGAGAAACCCTCGACATCCGGTGAAGAAAACTCATCGAGGAGGTTATCCCTATAACCGTGATCGGGAAGTGGGACGACAGATGTCAGGGTGGCGGAACGGATCGTAGTGTGTGCGTGGCAGCATATCTGTCAGGTGGGTTAAAGTCCCACTGAATCTCGGACTAGCGGGAGTTTACGAATTAGCATGTCGTTATGAACAAATGAACAGAAATTATCATCTAAAAAACTAGTGGAGGCCTTGATTTTAAAGGACTTTTTTGCAATTAAAAAGTGGTATTGATGAAGAAAAAGTGTATTACCCTACCGCATAACTCATATTTAACATTTTAGACATGTTTTTTGGTTATGAAATGCTTAATTTCAAAGACTTTATTGATGTATGCAGGAATTTTATGCATAAGTGTCGAAGTTATGTATTACCCTACCATAATAAAGGGAGGTTTCCATGGCTTCGATCATTAAAAAGAAGAAAAAAAATCAATTTTATTACTATCTGGTAGAGTCTGCCCGAGTTAACGGTAAGCCAAGAATTGTCCGGCAAAAATATCTTGGACGTGCCGAGGATATTGCCAAGGCTGTTGAAGGCAAATCTGATTTGGAAAATCCCAAGTACAGTATTGTTTTAGAGTTTGGCACCGTGTGTGCTTTGTATGATATTGCCAAGCAGCTCGGTGTTATTGAAATAATTGATAAGTATGCTCCCAAACGCGAACAAGGGTTAAGTGTCGGAGAATATATGCTGCTGGCTGCTATAAACAGGGTCGTTAAACCTGTTAGCAAGTTCCAAATTGGTGAATGGTATGATAAAACAATGCTTTATAGAATGCTGCCTGCTCCAAAACAATCATTAACAAGTCAAAGATTCTGGGATAATATGAGTTTATTATCTGACTCAGCTATTGAGAGTTTTGAAAATGAATTTACGCAACTTATCGTTGATAAATATAATCTTTCTACCGATTTGCTTATTTACGATGCAACCAACTTTTTTACATATATTGATACGTTATCAGCCGATAAGTTACCACAACGGGGCCACAGCAAGGAAAAGAGGTCTGATTTGAAGATTGTCGGTTTAGCAATGATGGTTACTCCCGATTTCAATGTCCCTCTTTTTTATGATGTTTATCCGGGCAATGACAACGACTCTGTTGAGTTTAAGGCAGTTATTGAGAAACTTAAGAACCGCTATATTAATATTTGCGGTAAACCGGGAAATGCAACCCTTGTTTTTGATAAGGGAAACAATTCTCTAAATAATATGGATCTTGTTATGAGCGGTGAATTTGCTTTTAATGTTGTAGGTTCTCTTAGGCTTTCTCAAAATAAATCCTTGCTTGATATTCCAATTCAAGAATACGAGTCGGTTAACAGTGATAATTTTAGAAATGTTAAGGCATACCGGACTACGCTTTCCGTTTATAACCGGGAAATGACAGTTTTAGTGGTTTGCAATCCTGAGTTATTTGCCGGACAGATGCAGAGCATTGCAATTAATATTGAAAAATGTACTCTTAAGTTACGAGTACTGCAGAAATCATTACTTGATCGTGTTGCCGGTGTAACTACAAAAGGGCGTAAGCCCACGGTTACATCTGTACAAAAAAATGTTGCCACTATTCTTCACGGCGAGTTTATGAGTGATATTTTCGATGTTCAGATATATGAACAAGATGGTCTTGCTCATCTTGATTTTTCTATTAATATCAAACAATTTAACTATGTTAAAGAACATTTTCTTGGCAAGACAGTCTTATTTACGGATAATCATGATTGGCCAAATGATAAGATAATCTCCACATACAGATCACAATATCATATAGAAGACGATTTTAGGCAAATGAAAGACACTACATTTTTAGGTTTTCGTCCAATACATCATTGGACTGATCAAAAAATTAAAGTTCATGCTTTCTATTGCGTGCTGGCCTTAAGACTTTGTTGTTTGTTAAACCGCGTTCTGCATGAAAATGGCCTTAAAATGAGTATAAACAAAATGCTGTCAAGATTATCTGATATTAAACAGGTTATTACCGTTTATCCAAAGAAGGGTAATTCAAAAAAGGACAGGGAGTGTTTTTCATTAACGAAAATATCTGCTGAAGAAAAGAGATTATTAGAGGTTTTAGATATAGGGAAGTATGCACTTGGTGGGTAATACACTTTTATCCCTCCGATGCCTTGTGATTGCTGGCATAGAAGGGATCTGTTTCTAATAATTCGTAAACTCCCGCTAGGAGATTTATATCCAATACTCGGGGGTAATGTCTCGAGGGCCGGGTTAACCCCGGAGGGCAGGGTGTCCACCGCGAGGTGGAATCTGACGGGCTTGAGGAGAAATACCAGGCTGTAATCGAAGGGGCAACCCTAGTGATGAACCGGTCGGCCAAAGACGGGGCAAGGTCGAGCCTGCACTATGGAGGCGAAGGCGTTCTAGTTCACCCGTCGTACCAAGGTGTTTGCGGGCGGCATGGTATGGAAGATAGTTATGTGACCCACGGAGACCTCGTATCGTCTGGTTAGTGCACCAAAATGGACTGGTGGGTAAACATAGTCGGGATGGTGGTTGCTGTGCACGGCCGTCCTGCTCAGACAAGCATAGCATCCAGTAAGGCATTCTATAAGGTAATACCGAAGTGAATGTTGAAGCGGTGCGAGGAGTCGGAGAATCGAATAGTACTTTAACCGGTGAACAACAAAAACGCCGGGATCATTCGCAAGGGGATGGTCCATGGTTACCCAAAAGGTAACTATTGGAGGGAAGTCGATTTACTCTATTGAGCTAAAACCTCTGTGAGGAGCAGTGAGTATGTTGCAGGGGAAGGATAGTTCCCTGCGTGAAAGACCCAGAACTTGCAACGGAGGAGACTGTTTTGCAATGAGTGAAGTAGGCGCGACAAATAGATTAAAGGTTCATTCATTAATTGATAAAGTATACAGCAAAACCAACTTACAAATGGCATGGCAAAGGGTTAAGGCCAATCAAGGAGTAGGCGGAATAGATAAAGTTAGCATTACGACATTTGACAAAGTAGCAGATGAAGAACTTGAAAAGCTTCATATGGAACTTAAAGGAGAAACATATAACCCCTTGCCCGTGCGTAGAGTGAATATACCGAAACGGGATAAACCGAATGAAAAACGCCCACTGGGAATTCCGGCCATACGTGATCGCGTGTGTCAGCAGGCGCTGAAAAACAGAATTGAACCAATATTTGAACCGGAATTTAATGATTGCAGTTTTGGATATAGACCCGGACGTTCCCCACATGATGCTATGCGAAAGATTTGGGTTGAATTGATGAATGGCTACCACTGGATTGTCGATGCGGATTTAAAAGATTATTTTGGGAGTGTTGCGCACGATAAATTGATTGACATGGTAGCTGAAAGAGTTAGTGACGGACGCGTGCTTGGGCTAATACAGCAGATGCTAAAAGCAGGGTATATGGAAAAAGGTAAAATAAAACCTACACCCGAAGGGACCCCACAAGGCGGCCTATGCAAAGCTTTGCATAGACCCCCTTATGCAAAGTGGAAGACTATGCAAAGTTAACTACTGGAACTGGCGTTTTTTGTGTAATTAATCCTGATTTACTTTGCATAATATATTGATCTGGAAGCAATAAACTTCCGAAATACCAGGCCAATTACCAATCATTATGATGCTCGGAAGCAATATTTTCGAGTTTAGATAGTCCAATATCGCTTTTGACTTTAGATTATTATGCAAAGTAAATGAACCAAAACTACTTGTTTTTCGAGTATTTTACTTTCCTACTTTGCATAATTACTTTCTTTGCATAAGGAGGTCCGTTTTCTCCATTAGCTTCTAATATATACCTAAATGATGTCGATTGGACATTCAATGCCATTAGGCTTAAAACAGCGGAAGGTAACTACGAGGCGATTAACTATCATCGGTTTGCCGATGATATGGTAATTACGGTAAGCGGACACTCCAGCAAACGTGGATGGGCTGAACGAGCATTACAGCGATTGCATGAACAACTGGAACCCTTGGGAGTTGAACTCAATCTGGATAAAACCCGAATGGTTAACGTCCTAAAGGGCGAATCTTTCTCCTTTCTGGGGTTTGACTTTAGGCGAGTACAAAATCGAAGCAGTTCCGGATACTTCATACTTATGACACCGAAAAAGAAAGCCCGTATTAATATCAAAGCGGGAATTCGCAATGCAATTAAAAACGGGGGTTCAAAACCTGCAACGGACATAGTGAAACAAGTTAACGCTAAATTGTCCGGATGGGTAAACTACTTCCGGGTTGGAAATTCCAGCCGTGCATTTAGTGAAGTACGCGACTATACGGAGATGAAAATCCGAACACTGCTATCGAGAAGAAAACGGAGACGAAAGTGTAGCATCGGGTGGCGGAGATGGAGTAACGAGTATCTCTACGGTGTGCTTGGGCTCTACTGGGACTGGAAAGTCCATCCCCTTAGGAGAGCAGATGGATACTGATGAAAGTGTCCACCATTCGATAGGTCCCATAACCCTTCTGACTGAGTTTACGGGGTGAGCTGCTTGAGGGAAAACCTCACGAGCAGTTCTTATGGGGAGGGGTTGGAAACGGGTCAGAACTGATACCGCGCCAGTCCTTTACCCGACAGGTTAAATATAATGAACTAAAAAGCAGACTCCAAATTGAAAATTTTACAGGAGATACGACTATTTCCATTGAGCAAGATTTCTATGCCTCCATTTATCTATCAAATATGGTGGCACTTACTAAACAAGAAGCAAACGAGAAAATTGCGCTAAATAATGAGGATAAAAATTTAAAATATGAGTACAAGGTTAATGCAAACGTACTAATTGGTAAATTAAAAGATTCATTGGTACTTATGTTACTTGAAGACAATCCTGAAAAGCGAAATGCAATGTTTCACCAGATAATGGAGCAAATCTCACGTAACAAGATCCCTATTCGTCCAGGAAGAAGCAATTTTAGAAGAAAAGGTCTTAAAGCTTATAAGCATCCAGTAAATCAGAAGAGGAGCTTATAACTAATTTCCGCATCAAGATACCAATTTGAGTTCAAAAACTGAAAGATGAGAACATAAGGGCTTGCAAAAAAATTCGGAAAACAAGTCCCGGGTATATTATTGCCTTTTTACAAGATTCCCCATCTAATAACAACTCCTCCCCACCTAAGTATATAGTTAATGATTTCAATTAAAGCAAAGCGAAGGAAATTAAAGTAATAACCTAAACCCTACAATTGTTAATTATAGACAGGATAACTTAATGACATTGGGCCTGGCCCCGGTAAAAGATTACCAATTATTCTTTCCCAAAGACTCAGATGCAACACGATTTAATTTAATAATTCAAGAAAGGCCAATCATCGGAAAGGTGGTTGGCCTTTCATAATATTTATTATCGGAATTAAGGTATTCGGCAGCACTGAAGTTAGTTTTGATGAATATCTTCGAGTTAATCTAAGTGTTTTGTTAATATCTTAAGTTGTATTACTGAGATTAATAAGATTTTCATGATATTTATATAGTAGCTTGGTCTCAGACCAGTGCATACTTGATATCAATCTAATACATGTTATAATAATAAAGAAAGACATATATTAAATGGGGTGGTTTAAATACCCGATTTAACAAACACAGAGCAGGAAGTTCTAAAATATTTTGTTCATTACCTAAATAAAATACATCCTGGGGAAATTACTAAGGTGCTTTTATATGGTTCTAGGGCTAGGGGCGATCACCGTTTGGACTCCGATATGGATGTTCTTATTTTGGTAAAAGACAAGAAAAATATTGACCGTGACAAGATCTATGATTTTGTCCTAGATTCCGAGTTAGAGCATGGCATTGATATCTCAGTCAACATTTATGAGAATGAACAATTCAACAAGCTGTTACAGATAAACGCACCATTTGCCACTAATGTGGTTAAAGAAGGTGAAACCTTGTGGACCCTTTAATTGGTGTAGAACTCGCTATTTATAGACTTCAATCTGCTGAAGAACGTCTCAAGGCAGCCCGATTGCTATTAGAACCAAGATGAAAGCGGGGTGAAAACATGCACTACGAGAAGAACGTCTCAAGGCAGCCCGATTGCTATTAGAACGACAGATGTACTCTGACGCAGTATCCAGAGCCTACTACGCTGTTTTTCAAGCCGCCCGTGCTGTTCTTGCCACAAAGAGTCTAGATTCTTGTAAACATTCCGGGATAATCGGTCTGTTTAACCAACAATTTGTAAAGACTGGTATTCTGCCAAGGGATTACGGCAAAATCTTAAAAAGTTGCAGGGATCTGAGAGAAGTTGGTGACTATGACGATTTTTACCTGGTTAGCCGTGAAGAAGCTTTTTCATCTATCGAAAATGCCTCCAGATTTATTAGGGGGATTAAATTATACCTCAAAACCTATGAAGATGATATTCCATAGAACGACTGCTCCGGTTGATTTTGCTCGAAAAAATTAATTTTTACCGGTATGCTCAAAAAAATTTGAAAAGGGAAAACCGTTCTTTCCAAATTTTTACCGGGTCTGTCCCTTGTTAAATACTTACAGATGATTTTGTAAAGAGGTAGAACCAGCATAATACAAAATGTAACGGCTGGAATTACTTTCTTAGGCTTTTACTGGGCCATGCTCGAGTCGGAATTGCAAATAACAAAAAGCGTTATTTACAATTCCTCTCTGGGGTCTGACCTTTGTAAAAAATACCATAAATTCCTTGCATTAACTAGGATCAGATCCCAGTAAGATTTTGCAATTAATATACATAGGTCTGATCCGGTCTGACTCCAGTAAACAAATCGAGTATGATAACGTTGTATGTTGTCCGGGATTTGAAGGAAATTTGTCCAATACCTTTATTTGTCAACAAAAGGCAGGCACCCTTAGCCTGCCTCAATGTTTTAAATCAATACTTGCATTCCCTAGGATCTGGCCCCAGCAAATAAATACCAATTATTCTCACCCCAAGACTCAGATGCAACACGATATAATTTGATAATTCGATAAAGGCCAATCATTGGAAAGGTGGTTGGTCTTTCATAATGTTTTTTATCGGAACTAAGGTATTCGACGGCACTGTAGTTAGTTTGGATGAAAATCTTCGAGGTGACCGGAACAGGAAGCATATCTTAATGCCTGGCAGCATGGTGAATAAAGGTCAGTAGTTAGATGACAACATACTGATAAAAAGCAACACATAAGATGTCTTAAACTCGTCTCTCAAAACCTTCCAGGAAATAACTTGGAGGGTTCTGTAATTGGTACAATATTATTGGTGTCCATTTATAAGAAAGTTTTGGAGTTACTAAAAAAGTTGTATTGCTTTGGGATATAATTAAGCTAGCAAAGAGTGGTAAAAATAGGGTGATAATTGACAGTATATATTTCCCGTGAGATAATTTAAAAAAGAAGGTGAGTGAAATGGCAACAGTTAAAATTGTTTATGGTGTTAAAGATATAAAGAAAAAAATTAGCAAGTATCTATCTCCATTGGAAAAGATAAAGATGAAAAAAGAAAAAGCGGCTTTGAAAGAATTAACTGGTTTATGGGAAGACAAAGACACATCATTTTTCGATAAAAGGTAATAAAATAAATGAATAGTGTTCTTATTGATACAAATATTTTAATTGATGCTCAAGAGGGTCAGACCCTTGTTAAATGCTAACAGTTGATTTCGTAAAGAGGTAGAACCAGCATGATACAAAATGTTACGGTTTAGTTTCTTTCTAAGGTCTTAACTGGTGTCTGTCCGAAAGCATCGGGATAAACCGGCATAGAGAAGGGGATGAAAGAGCCACACGTAAATTCACTAGCTATGGACATACCCCAGTAAAATTTTGCAATTTACATACATAGTAGGGGTAAGGATTTTATACATATCGCATCATATGGGAACCAATACCGGGTTTGTCCCCAGTAAACAAATCGAATATGATAACGTTGTATGTTGTCCGGGATTTGAAAGGATTCTTGTACAATACCTTTATTTGTAAGCAAAAGGCAGGCACCCTTAGCCTGCCTTAATGTTTTCAATCAATGTCTTTGTATGGCAAAATCTTCGTTGTTATCATGTTCATTATATTTATAAACGACAAATAACTCTTTTAGCTAACTGGTAATAATGATATAATATTCCTTAAGAACTTAAAAATATTTAAATTTTGTGTTTTTAGGTAGCCTTATTTAATCCAATCAAATGAAATTGCGTCCTGGTCCCTAAAAAATATTGAGGAGGGTTTACCATACCTAGAAAACCCCGGGTCTGGTATCCTGGAGCTACCTATCATGTAATGTGTAGAGGTAACCATAGACACAATATTTTTCGTGATGAGGAAGATTACCAATCATATTTACTGATTTTAGCATGGGCTAAAAAGTACTACCGTTTTCTTCTACATTCCTACTGCTTGATGAGTAACCATGTTCATCTTCATTTAGAAACCAGCGATATGGATATCAGCAAGATCATGAAACTTATTAACATGCAGTATGCTGTCTCTTTTAATAAAAAGTACAATTTTGTAGGACATCTTTTTCAAGGACGATTTCGGGATGAGTTAATTAAAACTGATAATTATCAACTGGAAATAAGCCGGTATATTCATCTAAACCCGGTTGATGCACATATAGTGGAACACCCTTTGGATTATCCGTGGAGCAGTTATTCTGTTTATATGGGGGTAGAGACAGATCCTCTCGTTACAACGGAGAAAATATTAGCCTATTTTCCGAATTCCGATGCTTCATTGTATAAAAAATATGTAGAAACTCCACGTCAAGATAGAAGAAAGAGCACACTTAATGACCAATGAAATAATGTAGGAAGGGGCATTAATTAATGGCAGTAGTTGTTCGTTCATTTGCCATTGCCGGTGTTGATGGATATTTAGTGGACGTAGAAACCATGACGCTGCACGGGCAGCCCGTCACTGCCATCGTGGGCCTGGGCGATGCTGCAGTGAAAGAAGCCCGGCAGAGATTAGAATCAGCTATTGCTTGTGCCCAATATGAATTTCCCAAAATGAAAATCGTGATTAACTTGGCCCCAAGCAGCCTCAAAAAAAGTGGGTCCCATTTTGATTTAGCTATGGCAATTGGCTTGTTAATTCAATCCGGCCAGCTTACGGTGCCTGAAGTTGAACAATTCGGTTTTATTGGTGAGCTCTCACTAAATGCCGATTTAAGACCATGTATAGGCATTTTGCCAATGGCAGTTACTGCCCGCAAGGAGGGTATTAGAACACTAATCGTATCTAAAGAAAATATCAAAGAAGCTTCAGTTGTCAAAGACATTAATGTTCTTGGCTTTTCCAACCTAAAAGAAGTGGTTAATTATTTAAACGGGTCTGCCCCATATGTTGTTCCTGATGAGGTAAAAGGACAGGATTCTGTTCTGGATGAAGTAAATCATTGCGGAGATTTTCAGGATGTTAAGGGGCAGGATACACTGCTTGAGTTTGTTGTGGTCGCAGCTGCCGGTGGACACAATATACTGATGATAGGTGCCCCCGGATGTGGAAAATCAATGATTGCTAAGCGTATACCGACAATACTGCCTAGCTTGAGTGATGAAGAGGCAATTGAAATCACCAAGGTATACAGCGTAGCGGGACTACTTAAGGATCGGAACGAACTTATTACACGTCGTCTTTTTCGTGCTCCTCACCATAATGCCTCCCTAAACTCTCTAATCGGTGGTGGTAGTCCCATCATTCCCGGTGAGATTTCTCTGGCTCATAATGGAGTTTTATTCCTGGATGAAATTGCTGAATTCAATAAAAAAACCTTGGATGCCCTTCGCCAGCCTATGGAGGACAAGCAGGTTACAATTTCCCGTGTTAAAAGTGTTTGCACATTTCCCAGTAACTTTATGTTGGTAGCTGCCATGAATCCCTGCCCCTGTGGTTATTATGGACAAGATAAATGTCGGTGCAGTGATTATGAAGTACTGAAATACCATGCTGTCTATATATGGTTAATGATGATGGAAGAATATTGGATTTGGTTGTCGCAAGTAAAGGGCATTGGACCAATTTTGCAAAAGAAGCTTTTAGAAAAGTTCGGGTCACCGGAAAGTATTTACCTGGCATCTGGAATGGAATTAATGACGATAGCCGGAATAAATAATAAGACCGTTGAGAAAATCCAGGCTTCAAGATCCTTAGAACAGGCCAGGCAAATTCTGAATCGGACAGAGAAACAAAATATCCGTTTATTGACATATCATGATTACCTCTACCCGGTACAAGTTAAAGGTTTTTCAAAAGCACCGGTACTATTCTATTATCGAGGTAACCTTCGGCCAAACAGTACCGGGGTGGGTATCGTCGGTGCCCGGAGATGTACGGATTACGGCAAGCAGGTAACTAAAGAAGCTGCCACTTTTTTAGCAAAGCAAGATATTCCGGTAATTAGCGGTATGGCAAAGGGAATTGACAGTTATGCCCATACGGCTTGTCTCAAAGCAGGTGGTTTTACGATAGCTATTTTAGGTTGTGGGGTGGATGTATGCTACCCTGCAGAGCACCGTGGCTTGATGGATCGAATTGCTGAGGAAGGCGTATTGCTTTCGGAATATCCGCCGCAGACAAGGGTACGAGCCGAGCATTTTCCACAGCGAAATACGTGGATTGCTGCCTGGTCAAATAAGCTGTTGATAGTTGAAGCAGGAGAAAAAAGCGGGGCATTAATAACTGCTCAACTGGCAGAAAAACAGAATCGTCAAGTATTGGCAGTACCCGGTCAGATATATAGTCAGGAAAGTATTGGATGTAACCAACTGATTCATAAAGGTGCTAAAATTTATCTTCATCCTAACCAGTTGCTGTTAGATTCGGGACAAAAGAAGCATGAGCAAAGAATAAACTCTAATGAGGCACACAGGAACAAAAGAGTTAACGAAATACCGCCATTATCACAGATTGAAAAAGAAATCTACGATCACCTTAGCCCGATCCCACAAAGTGTTGAACAATTGGCCGGTATATTAGGGAGTAATCCGTCAGCATTACTAAGAATCCTTTGTGTCATGGAGTTAGAAGGAAAAATAGAGCTGTTTGCTGGTGGAATGGCGAGGAGACATTAATTTTTCAAATAGATCGGACCCAATAATAGAATAGGATAAAGTTGCGGAGGTAATTATCCACTTTTACAACAAAAGGATTTCATAATGCTATGACCATTTACTGGCAGTATGTGATATAATAATTACGAAGGGAGTGATCCCATGACGGAAAGTGGCCAACCTAACCTAAAACATCCACACCATCCCCATGACAAGGGTTATAAGCAGCTTCTCAGCAATAAAAAGATATTTCTGGAATTAATCAAAACCTTTGTGCAAGAGGATTGGGTAAACGAAATAGAAGAAGATGGGTTGCTCCTGGTTGATAAGTCATTCGTGCTGGAAGATTTCAGTGAAAAAGAGGCAGATGTGGTGTATCGGCTCCGGACGAAGGAAAAGGATGTCATATTCTACGTACTGCTGGAGTTACAATCTACTGTAGATTTTCTGATGCCCTTTCGTTTACTGCAGTACATGGTGCAGATATGGAGAGAAACGTACAATAACACACAGAAAGAAGAAAGGGATCGTAAAGACTTTAGGCTGCCGGCTATAGTACCGGCGGTATTGTACAATGGCAAGAACAACTGGATGGCAAAGATGAATTTCAGGGAAATGCTGTCTGACTATCAAATATTCGGTGGGCGGGTACTGGACTTTAATTACATACTGTTTGATGTCAACAGATACAAAGATGAGCAACTGTACGAAATGGCAAACCTGATAGCCAGCGTATTTGTTCTGGACCAGACAATGAACCATAAGGAGTTAATTAGACGCCTGAGGAAATTAATCATGGTATTGAGAAAACTAACTCAGGATGAATTCAGGCAAATTATGATTTGGCTCAAAAATGTTATCAAGCCGAGAATGCCGGTCCATTTGCATAAGGAAGTTGACCGCATTATGGAGGAAGCCAACCAGTTGGAGGTGGAATTTATGATTATGAACCTCGAGGTAACACTAGATGAGATGCAGCAGCAGGCGAAAAAAGAGGGTATAAAAGAGGGTATTAAGGAAGGCATAAAAGAGGGTATTAAGGAAGGCATAAAAGAAGGCGAGTTGAAAAAGGCTTTAGAAACAGCAAGGGCGGCCTTGAAAGAAGGTATATCGGTTGATGTTATATGTAAAATAACTGCACTGGATAAAGAAATTGTACAGAAAATTAAAAACGAGTTGCATTAAGAGTAGTACATTCCTTGGGATTAATAAAATGTTGTTAGTGCTCGGGAAAAATGCCGAAAGCATTCGACATTTTTCATCGGGGTCTGACCGTGCGGGAACAGCCGTCAAGGCTGAGAATCTAATGGCGTGAAAGTCGCCTATCACCAATTAGCCGATTCAGGTGATTAGCATATCCGGAACGCAGGGAGGTAACAAACTGCGGTGTGCCCGGACGTAAAAGCCACGGCGGCCTATGTACTAAAAAAGTATGTAAGGTCGGGACAGTCTGTGTGGCGAGCAAACTTATTCTATTTAATTTCAGTGTTGAATGAGCTTTTCATATAAACCATCACCAAATACCGTGCTTTTACCTATTAGTGTAAGTTGTGTAGTTGATTTATTAGCCGAATTACAGCCACTTAATATTGAAGGACGTTATCCAGAGGATAGAAGAAGGGTAATGGAAAGTACCCCCAAAAGAGTATTCCATGAAATTTTGATGAAAACACTGGAGGGGGCTAAATGGTTAGAAAAGAATCTGAAATTATAAATGAAATAAGTAGATTAGTCCAATTTCTCAAAAAAAATATTAAGGTGGATTCTGTTATCCTTTTGGGTTCTTATGCCAAGGGTACTGCCGGTGAGGAAAGTGATGTTGACATTGCTGTTATCTCTCCTGAGTTTGGACAAAACCCTTTAAAGGATAAACGATTAATTTATAGAACCATTATTAAAGAAGATATTGAACCTTATTTTGAAATTCATTCCTAGTGTCTGACCCGTCAATAATTACCAATTATTCCCCCACAAAGACTCAGATGCAACACGATTTAATTTGATAATTCAAGAAAGGCCAATCATTGGAAATATCCCCAAAGATAGATTAATTTCATACTACTTTTCATATTAAAGAAGATAAGTTGGGCTTCATTCTGACCGACGGGTTGGAGATACACTTTATAGAGCTCGGTAAGTTTAGGAAACTGAGAAGCAAGAAAAATATCAAAGAGCCACTACACCAGTGGCTCTTGTGCCTATAGAAAAACAATTTATAAAGGATAACGGGAGAAGAATAAAAATTTTGTTTTACGAACTTTACAAAAAATTCAAACTTTTTGACTCTTATTATCATATATGATAACATTAAATTGAGATACGCCATATACTATGATTGGAGATGTATCATGGAGTGGCAAGTGGAATACTATAAAAAAGAAAATGGAGATGTTCCCGTCCTTGATTATTTGCTTACGTTAGATGCAAAAATGCGGGCGAAAGCTTATATTGAGATAGAACTGCTTGAAAAGCATGGTTCCCAATTAAGGGAACCCTATGTAAAACTGATGAAGGGTACACGATATAAAGGAATTTTTGAACTGCGAGTTAAATTTGCATCGGATATCAGCAGAATATTTTATTTCACCTACCACGAAAAAACCTTTGTGCTGCTTCATGGTTTTACAAAAAAAACCGAAAAAACGCCGCAAAGAGAACTTGAACGAGCACTGCGTTATAAAGAAGATTATGAAAGAAGGTGTAAGGATGAGTAAAGCAGGAGTAAAGTTTTCCGAAGTGAAAGAGCTTTTAATGAAGGATGATGAATTTAAAGCAGAGTACGAAAAGCTAAAACCGCGTTATGATGTGATTTCCCAAATTATCGAAGCAAGAACAAGCCAGAACATTACCCAGGAAGAATTGGCGCTCCGGGTTGGAACTCAGAAATCGAATATCAGCCGCCTGGAAAGTGGAACATATAATCCATCCCTTGAGTTTCTGGCTAAAGTTGCCCGCTGTCTTGGGAAAGAGGTACAGGTCACTTTAAAATAAAGCATTGCAGGGAGCTATTCAAAAAATAATAGCACTATTGGATGATGAAGGCACTAAAAAATTAGTGCCTTTTTCTTTGCTCAAAATCAGGAAAGGATGCTTTGCTATTCAAAGAAGTTTCAGAACTTGGTTTAATGGTGTTTTTTGCAAGTGAAAATTCTTCACTTTTGCTCGAGTCGGAATTGCAAATAACAAAAAGCGTTATTTACAATTCCTCCCTGGAGTCTGCCCGTGCGCCAAGTAAAGGGCGTATCATGAAGTGGGTGAGAATCCCACTAGAAACATCTTTGAACTAAGTAAGGATATAGGCTATATTATGTAAATGGTAGTATGAAGAGCCGGATGCGGGAAAACTGCATGTCCGGTTGTATGTCCAGCAAAGGCTGGTGTATTCAGCAGGGGAGAAACCTGCCGAGGTAAAAGTCAGAAACCTTGTAGCTAGGATAGCAGGGTTAAAGGAAACTGAGATTCTGGAGTCTATCGACAATATTATCCAAGGGATGATAGCGAGTTGCCAGGCCGTAGCGAAAGCGAACGCATAGGTGGCCTCGAAAGTGCGTAGTCCCGAAGGCTGAGCCCGCAACCGTAGGGTGAAAGCAGCATGGACAGTTGAAAACTGACTGATACAACTGTTCCACTTCGGCGGGGTGGTAGCGACAGCATGGTAACAAGGATACACTGAGCAACTGGAGAAGCCCTCCTTGCCCTAAAAAGAAATTTTTAGAAAAAGGTAGATTCTATAACCAGAAACACTGGGAAATGAATTGAAGGCAAGAGGGTGGTGGATGGGTTCGTAGGAGCAATGAACCTGGGTAATACCGGGGAAGCAAAGGAACCCTACTGTTAGCAATTCTTCCAACAAGATGGGGGGTAAGGACGAGATGATAAAGGCGTCCATAAACATACAGGACCTGAGAAGGAAGATATACATCAAGGCGAAGGCCGATAAAACCTGGAGATTTTGGGGATTGTACGTTCACGTATGTAAGATAGAAACACTCCAAGAAGCTTACAAAATGGCCAAAAATAAAAATGGAGCACCCGGAATTGATGGTATAACCTTTGACAATATTGAGGCAAGCGGGATAGAAATATTTCTGCAACAAATACAAAAGGAACTTATCTCTGGTACGTATTGGCCGACCCAGAACCGTAGAAAAGAAATTCCTAAGGATGATGGTAAATATAGGATATTGGGTATACCAACAATTCGCGATCGGGTAGTTCAGGGAGCACTCAAGCTTATACTTGAGCCAATATTCGAGGCTGATTTCCAAGAAGGGTCATATGGATACCGACCTAAGCGGAATCCCCACCAAGCAATTGACAGAGTAGCAAAAGCAGTTGTGGAAAATAAAACACGTGTTATCGATCTTGATTTAAGGTCTTATTTTGATACAGTTCGCCATGACTTATTACTCAAGAAGGTAGCAAAAAGAGTCAACGACGAAAACGTGATGCGGCTGCTGAAGCTTATACTCAAAGCTAGTGGCAAACGGGGCGTTCCTCAAGGGGGTGTTATTTCTCCGCTCTTAGCAAATTTATATCTCAATGAGGTAGATAAAATGCTTGAAAAGGCAAAAGAAGTAACACGGCATGAACAATACACATACATTGAATATGCTCGGTTTGCCGATGATAGTGCGCCACGAAGGCGTAGGGCTAGCTAAAAGCCCGTAAGCTATGCTTAACCAAAGATGAGGGAAGGCCCCTCGGAGCCGCTATGCAGGTAGAGGCTCCAAACCACCGTAAGCTGCTGTGGTCAAAAGCCATGGTGGTGAGCGTTACGGAAAAGGCGAAGCATGACTTTGTCAGGTAAGTGCCAATGGAGACGAACACCCGTGAACCGCTGATAAAGTGTCGAAAGCGTAGGGATGTCATCAAAACCGGAGGGTAGTCGTTAACCCGGGATAAATCTGGAGGAAACCTGTTTACTGTCCAGGTGGTGGCCGGCATGAAGGCGGCGTGAACGTGGCACAGGCTTTGGTTAGGAACGTGGGAACCTGCCCTCCGATGCTAAGAGAAAACTCCAAGTGGAAGACCCGCAAGGACGAAAGTATCGATGCGGAGAGCAGGGGCGGAACAGCCTGTAGTAGTGATGAAGCTCCGTAATGGGAGTGGAACGAAGGGGCTGTGTTATCCAGTTTTGAACAAAGGTCAACCATAAGGGAGGAGCCAATGAACAAAACAAAGCCGTACGAAATCTCCAAGCACGTAGTGCTGGAGGCATTTCAACGAGTGAAAGCAAATAAGGGGGCAGCCGGAATAGACGACGAAAGTCTGGAAGCATTTGAAGCAAACTTGAAGAACAACCTATATAAGATTTGGAACAGGATGTCTTCTGGTAGCTATTTTCCCCCGCCCGTTAAAGCTGTGGAAATACCCAAGAAAACCGGTGGTAAGAGAATACTCGGGGTACCCACTGTGGCAGACCGGGTAGCACAGATGGTGGCCAAAATATATTTTGAGCCGCTTGTGGAGCCACATTTCCACCCGGACTCTTATGGGTATCGGCCAGGAAAATCAGCAGTTGATGCGCTAGCTGTTACCCGGCAGCGATGCTGGAAGTATGACTGGGTGCTGGAGTTCGATATCAAAGGTCTGTTCGATAATATTAACCATGACTTATTGATGAAAGCTGTCCGCAAACATACCGATAACCCATGGGTTATACTCTACATTCAGAGATGGCTCAAAGCACCTTTTCAAATGCCAGATGGCATGCTCAAGGAACGTACAAAAGGTACTCCGCAGGGAGGCGTCATTAGTCCCGTTCTAGCTAATTTGTTCCTGCACTATGCGTATGATGTATGGATGGCACGGAATCATCCCGACAAGCCATTCGCTCGTTATGCCGATGATAGTGTAGCACACTGCCGCAGCAAGAAAGATGCGGAAAAACTTCATGACAGCTTAAAGGAGCGGTTTGCGGAATGTGAGTTAGAACTCCATCCGGACAAGACCCGCATTGTCTATTGCAAAGACGACGATCGGCGAGGTGAACATCAAGAAACCAAATTCGACTTTCTGGGCTACACCTTCCGGCCGCGCAGGTCTAAGAACAAATACGGAAAGCACTTTGTCAACTTCACCCCGGCAGCTAGTAATAAAGCGAAAAAGGCTATGCGTCAAACCATTCATGATTGGCGTGTACATCTGAAACCGGACAAGGCACTTGAAGACTTATCGCGTATGTTTAATCCGGTAATCAGAGGCTGGGTAAACTATTACGGGCGCTTTTACAAGTCGGAACTGTATTCTGTACTCAGGCACATGGACCGGGCCTTAGTCCGCTGGGTGCAACGAAAGTTTAAGAAATTCGCTACTCACAAACGGCGGGCGACTTATTGGCTCGGCAAGATTGCCAGGCGTGAACCGAAGCTGTTCATACATTGGCAAATGGGGATTTGTCCTGCGGCTGGATAATGGGAGCCGGATGAGCTAAGAGGTTCAAGTCCGGTTCTGAGAGGGCCTCGTGGTGAGATTCCCTGGGGCTACTCACCTTGTGATTCTAATTGATGCTTACCCTAAATGGAATTGGTTGGAAAAGGCTGTCTATCAGCGCTTACTTGAAGAGTTAACAAAACTTGGCGTGCAACTTAATGAAGAGAAAACCCGGATAGTAAACCTAGCCAACGGAGAAAGTTTTGGCTTCTTAGGCTTTGACTTTCGAAGGAGCCGAACTCGCAAAGGTAAATGGGGAGTACTATTTACACCAAAAATGAAAGCACGCACCAAAATATTGACCGAACTAAAAGAAACATTTCGTCGTTTTCAATCACAACCAGTGAGCAGAGTTATTGAACTCATTAACCCTGTTCTACGTGGATGGGTGAATTACTATCGAGTTGGGAACTCCGGTCGCTGCTTTGGCTATGTAAAGGACTGGATTGAGAAGAAAGTACGGCGACATCTAATGCGAGCCCGTAATCTCAAAGGCTTTGGCTGGGACAGGTGGAGTAGGAATTGGCTGTATCAGAACTTAGGTTTATACTCGGATTATAAGATACGGCACTACAAAAATCCGAAAGCGCTGCCAGCACAATAGGTCACATAACCCTTGATGTGAAGTTAGCAGGAAAGCGCAGTGCGGGAAATCTGCACGCTGCGTTTGACGAGGCGGGGGTTGGAAACGGGGCAGATGACCCGCTTGAGGGGGACACTCGCCCGAAAGGAGAGAACCGGATTGGCCTCACAAGGTCTAGAACTGCTACCGCGCCTGTCCTCGACCCTACCTGAGAGGGCCTCGGGGTGAGATTCCCTGGGGCTACTCACCGGGTTCTGATAACCGATACAAAACTAAATGCAGAAAAATGGAAGAAACAACTGTAACAGTATCTACAGGATCAACTTAAGCTTACACTGTCTGAAGATAAAACGCAAATCACCAATATTAAAAAGAAGCCCATTGAGTTTCTCGGATTTACTTACAAAGTTATTCCATCAGGAAAAGCCAGAAAGGGACACGTATCAAAGACCCGACCCAACCCTAACCGGCTGAAGCAAAAAGTATTCGAAATCCGAAAACAGATAAAACGGATTGGAAGATGTGTAAACATAGATCTGGCAATCTGTCAGATCTATAAAGTCAATAGCATAATTCGTGGACTTATTAATTACTATCAACCTGCAACGCAGCTCTGCTCGGATCTTAGTAAATACTCCTGGGTAATAAAACGCTTGGCCTTTCGGGAAATCAAGAAATATGGGGGAAGGCTTGTCCTGGCAAATGAGGTAAACAACCTGACAACAGTTCACAACATGTATGCATCTATGATCCCTGCTGTCAAATATGGTAATCAGATCATTGGAGTTACCTCATTGTAATATTGTAAATGGAGAAAAACCAAACAAAAGAACCAGGATGAAACTCCATATACCCCAGTCGGAAGGGAATTATACCGGAAACGTACCGATAAATTCCGAAGGCTGCCAAGAGATGACGAATTGCTCAGCAGTCATTTCATCAATAAAATTACACACAGTTCGAGCATCCACCCAAAGTATAATTTTGAGTACTTTCTCAACCGGGGATACGTATTAAATCGGGACAGAGGTAATTGCAAAATATGTGGTGTAAAACTTAATGGAATCACCATCGAATTCCATCATATTAATGAACGCTTACCTTTGAAACTTATAAATCGTGTACCTAATCTAGCCAGTGTCTGCAAAACATGTCACGAATTAGTTCATAGCAATGAAATTAAGCTAAATCTATCTAAGCCTATATTACGTAAACTAAACAGGATGAGAGAAAAGTTGAACAAAGTTAGCAAGTAAGGTTGATGGAGCGCCGGATGACGCGAAAGTGTCAAGTCCGGTGCGAAACGGGGGAAAAGGGCTTCCGAACGGCATAACCATTTCCGGTAATGTGCGAGGAAGACCCTTACCTATCGTTGTTTGAGTCCAATCAGGTCATGGAGCATATATTGTGACACTCCCAGAGGAAACGGGGAGAAACAGGGAACACAAAGCGTCTCCTAAAGTTTGAGAGGCTCACTTCTACTCGACCCAGTAAAAAACTGTCAAGACATGCTTACATTTCCTAGGGCCTGGCCCCGTAAATGACTACCAATTATTCTCCCCCCAAGACTCAGATGCAACACGATTTAATTTGATAATTCAAGAAAGGCCAATCATCGGAAAGGTGGTTGGCCTTTCATAATGCTTTTTATCGGAGCTTAATTTAATGGATCGCCGGAATAAAATTTCATCGCTCTGGTATGATTATGTAGTAAAATAAACATAAGGAAAATAATTTAGAAATTGGAGCAGAGCATGTTTCATGGGAAAAATATAAAAATTAGCAAAGAAACAGTTGATTTGATTAACAAATTATTTTTGTCAAAGAAATATGAACTTACTGACCATGCAATTCTTAAAATGTCCGATAGAAATATTTCTGATTTTGATGTCTATGGGTGTGGTTGTTATGGTAAAGATATTGAGTGTCAATTTCATGGTAGAGATTTTAAAGTGTTATTACATAAAATTATTAATAGTAGACAGATATATATTGTAACAACGGTTGATGAACCATTTACGGTTATTACTGTATGTTTAATGTTTGAATAAATATGGGATGATATGGGTAAATTGGGGTTTAAGAGAAAATAAACTAATTTGCTTAACAGGAGGTGTCAATTATGAAGCCTTGTACTTTTTGTGGTGGAAAAGTTATTGAAATAAAACAAGACGTCAAAAGAATAATTAGCGGAATTACTATAATCCGTAAAAATATAAAAGTAAAGAAATGTACATCATGTGGGCAGCGGTTTTATCCTGGAGGATTGATGTTGGATATTGCAGAAGAAGCACAAAAACTGCTTAAGAGACGGTTTGATCCCGCCACGGGTTGATTTCATGCTCGAAAAAATTAAAAAAAGGAAAAATGTTTTTTTAACTAAAACAAGGCCGCCATTCATCCCACCTCTAAGGTGGTGGGATGAATGGCGGCCTTGTTTTGTGTACTAATAAAATGTGCTCGTAAAAATTTAAAAGTAAGCGCTTAACTTACGGGTGCATCATAAATTAAAATCCCGAAACAACTTAGGTGCCGGGATTCTGAGACATAATACTTAATTTTTTCTGTTGCGGTAATTATCCGGAATCTTTTGTGACCAGGGCATCAAATTGAAAAGGAAATCTATGATCACCTTAACCCGATCCCACAAAGTGTTGAACATTTGGCCGGTATATTAGGGAGTAATCCGTCAGCATTACTAAGAATCCTCTGTACCATGGAGTTAGAAGGAAAAATAGGGTTGCTTGCTGGTGGAATGGTGAGGAGAACAGTAATTTTTTCAAATAGATCGGACCCAATAATAGAATAGGATAAAGTTGCGGAGGTAATTATCCACTTTTACAACAAAAGGATTTCATAATGCTATGACCATTTACTGGCAGTCTGTGATATAATAATTACGAAGGGAGTGATCCCATGACGGAAAGTGGCCAACCTAACCTAAAACATCCACACCATCCCCATGACAAGGGTTATAAGCAACTTCTCAGCAATAAAAAGATATTTCTGGAATTAATCAAAACCTTTGTGCAAGAGGATTGGGTGAACGAAATAGAAGAAGATGGGTTGCTCCTGGTTGATAAGTCATTCGTGCTGGAAGATTTCAGTGAAAAAGAGGCAGATGTGGTGTATCGGCTCCGGACGAAGGAAAAGGATGTCATATTCTACGTACTGCTGGAGTTACAATCTACTGTAGATTTTCTGATGCCCTTTCGTTTACTACAGTACATGGTGCAGATATGGAGAGAAACGTACAATAACACACAGAAAGAAGAAAGGGATCGTAAAGACTTTAGGCTGCCGGCTATAGTACCGGCGGTATTGTACAATGGCAAGAACAACTGGACGGCAAAGATGAATTTCAGGGAAATGCTGTCTGACTATCAAATATTCGGTGGGCGGGTATTGGACTTTAGTTACATATTGTTTGATGTCAACAGATACAAAGATGAGGAACTGTACGAAATGGCAAACCTGATAGCCAGCGTATTTGTTCTGGACCAGACAATGAACCATAAGGAATTAATTAGACGCCTGAGGAAATTAATCATGGTATTGAGAAAACTAACTCAGGATGAATTCAGGCAAATTATGATTTGGCTCAAAAATGTCATCAAGCCGAGAATGCCGGTCCATTTGCATAAGGAAGTTGACCGTATTATGGAGGAAGCCAACCAGTTGGAGGTGGAATTTATGATTATGAACCTCGAGGTAACACTAGATGAGATGCAGCAGCAGGCGAAAAAAGAGGGTATAAAAGAGGGGATTAAGGAAGGCATAAAAGAAGGCGAGTTGAAAAAGGCTTTGGAAACAGCAAGGGCGGCCTTGAAAGAAGGTATATCGGTTGATGTTATATGTAAAATAACTGCACTGGATAAAGAAATTGTACAGAAAATTAAAAACGAGTTGCATTGAGAATAGTACATTCCTTGGGATTAATAAAACCAAAGCCAAAGCTAATGCCGTGGCGTACGAGCGACTCATTGTCAAGAAAAAGGGAGCAACCGTGAAGTTGAAGGAGTTGTTTAACACACGCGCAGCGGAGTTTCTGCTCGAAAAAATTTAAAAAGAGAAAATCGTTCTTTTTTAATTTTTAACAGAGGCCTGGCCCTAGTAAAATAGTTCCAATTGCTGACTCTCATTCATAAGGGTCAGGCCCTTGTTAAATAATGACAGTTTGTTGTGGCTTTATTAGCAAACCCGTATCACTTTAACAGCGATACGGGTTTCTTTTAGAATTTTATTAACTGTTCATACTCTTTAGGATTAGCCTATATCCTGCCAGCCCAGGCTTAAGTGATAACGACGGATTTGAGCGGTATCCTTCTCTTCCGCTCCGGTATGATGCAGTATAATGTGAGTGTGTTTCATTATATATTGCTTCCTTCCACCAGCCGCCTGGCCTCCTCGTAGTCAACTTCACCCTGCCTGGCCACCACTACAGTCAGTAGGGAGATTGACTTTTGCAGATCCTTAATCACCGGTTCCAGGCGCACTAAAAGGTATCCCGCCACAACCATGGGAAAGCCGTAATTGGCTGCCAGTTTGACTACTTCGTCCATTCTGATGCTTCACCCCCGGATTATATCGTACAAAAAACTATGGTCAGGAGCCTGCAACTGTGATACTATCTAATCAGCTAATATTTTGGCGGGGATGTGTGGTTAACATCCCCTTTTTTTATGAACCGGCGATGATTTCTGTGGTAGTGGTATCAATAACAGCAGCACTGTCAATGGAAACCAGATCGCCGCCGGAAGTAGTAAAAACTTTCTTAGTGATAACGGTATTCATAGCAGCCTCTACCTCTGACTGGGTGAGGTTATCTCTGGGATTGTCCAGGCTGATAGAGACACGGTTGCCGGCTGCGTTGAGAAAAGTCATTCTGAGCGTTTGGGTCATTTATGTTTCACCTCCTCTGTCATAGATTGCCGGTTAAACTAATTACACTTGACTTGCTCTTACTGGTTAACTAACTCGGAATTGTCCGCACGGTTGACTGCTGTAAGTGTGTACTCCTGCAGTCCTGCCATAGTCTGGGCGGTATCAAAAACATCCTGGTCGGCGGCACCTGCTTTGATATTGTTCAAGCTTTTGTTCCGGTATACCGGCTTACCTGTACCGTCAACTCCGGTTTGAAACTGCATCTTCAGTACGGAATTGCCGGGAACTTTGCTAACTGCCATCTATTATCCCTCCTTTCTGCATATAGTTTGGATAAAACCTGACCGTTGACCGTTTATTCATCGGTTCTGTCCGGCCTTGGCTTAATACTAACTCTTTTCTGCCATGATATCAATATGTTTGGTCCCGTTTGGTGAACAGGTGTTCCATAATGCAATTAACTGCGTTTTAAAGTACAATAAGATTAAACTTTTTGTTTAGTCATTTGCTTTTCAAACCCATTATTTATGCAGTTTTAATGACCTTGCTTTGTTCGGCTCAGCAGAAATCCAGCCAATGCTTTTTAATGTTTTCATATGCCTGTGCACTGATCCGCTGGAGGTCCCGAGTATTCCTGCAAGTTCTCTGACGGATGGAGAATAACCGTTTTTTTCATAGAATTCTTTGAGATTGCGGTAAACCTGACCGCTTGTAACTTTATTAGCCACTTAATCACCTCAGATTCTAAAATTTTTGTAACGTTATACTGGTTTGTTAATATTAAATTACTAACTTGTTGACTATATAGTACTATTTTGTCCCGCATCGGTCAACTAAATTTTATTGTTGACTTAATGATACCAAAAGGGCAGCTTCAAAATTAGAATTTAGCCATTTCAATAAAATCATATTGGAACTTGTGTTTAGCCCGCGTTTCAAGTTTAGTATAAACATAAGGGGCAGACCCACATAAAAGATTTATTTGATAGTAAAAGGCAGGCAACCTTCACCTGCCTTAATGTTTTTAAACAAGATAACTTTTACCGGGATTAGGCCGGGGGAGAAGCTGTTTGAAGAATTGCTGACGGCAGAAGAGGGTTCTTCACCAGACAAAGGAGCAGGAATAGAAGCCCTCTGCCAAACATCCCCCTGTAAAGATACCAAAACGGTCCGGCCAGTAAAGCGTTGATGCTCCAGCCCGATTTCTGAACCATGATTTTTTTCATCTACGTTCCCCCCGATAGGACGCCATACAATCCGGTGATTCGATACGCACGCCTTCTCATTGCCTCATAAGCCCTGCCCTTTTATGCAGGCTTTTCATTTTTGGCGATGTCCTCTCCAGATACCGAATGGACGTGGCTTATCATATGCATCATGTGCCTGCGCTTGAAAAACAGGCATTTAAGACCCCGCAGCACACAGCAGCTTTGTCAATAACCCCGCAAACTTTCGTTACGATGCCCGTGATACCTTCGCTCACCATTGTAATATCTTCTGTGAGGCGGTTCATCAGCTCCCCGCTGTGGTATCCGCAGGTTGCGGCGTAATCCTTCTGCATGATTTTCCCCAGCACTCTCCGCGGTTCAATTATATGTAAATAACAGCAAGCAGGATAGTCAATTGAGTGCTATATTTACGGTGATTATTGCTATCTTGTAAACAAAAAAAGGCCTCCGAAACCATTACGGTCGGAAGCCACTTTATTCATTTTTTATTTTTGGGTCATCGTTGCCCGATATTGGGAGGGAGTTATTCCTAACTTATCCTTAAATTTTTTTGCCGATTTTCCATTATAGTCCACACCGCACTCGTCAAAGACCTTGGTTATGGACAGATTGATGGGGAAAGCGCTTCACGATCTCCATAAACAGCTCTTTATTTTCATACAGCGACTGAAAGGGACATGGGTCTTCGTGCTTTCTTTGTTCATATAAGTCATATGTCTTTAGATACCGCCGGTTCCTTTTCTTCTTGAATTGGGCTCTTTTTCCTTCTTCTATCCTCTGGCTTAACGGCATCCTTAGGAATAAGCCACAGGTTGCCCTTTTTCACCGTACCGTCTATTCTGCCCTCGGTACAGTACAGCGTCACAATCCTGATTCCAAGCCCCCATTTTTCACCGGCTTCCTTAACGGTCATAAAATCCACGCCTCACATCATCCTAAAATATAAATATTTCCATTATTATATTATGCTGCTAAATTAAGCATATTGCAAGGATTAGCCGAAAGCTATACCTTACAGTACTTAGGAAAGCAGAAGAGATTCGATAAAATTCCAAATCCCAGACCGGAAACTGCCATGTCCGGCGTACATTCCCTAAGGACTGATCCTAGTAAAAAAGTACTAATTATTCTTTCCCAAAGACTTAGATGCAGTATGGTTTAATTTGATAATTCATTAAAGGCCAATCATCGAAAAGGTGGTTGGCCTTTAATAATATTACCGGAATTCTGATTTTGAATTTGTCCATGAAAAGCGGATCCTTACTCTATTGGAAAGGATTTGCCATAAAATGCGCTATTTATCATATTTTTTTTCATCCTGTTTATCAGTAAAATCATTCTTAGAATCTACTGTATTGAAGTCATTTTTAAGAAACTCAAGCAGTTTAATTTTATTCTTCAATTCTAAGGGTTTACCGGAAACGGTAACTATTATTGTGTTATTTTCCAGTACATCTAATATCTCCAAGTACTTGCCATTAAGTTTTTGTGAAGTTATTTCTTTAATTAGATTTTTAATTATAGACAATTGAGAAGAGTTAAGTTTTTGAGATTCCTTTATTATAGATTTTATATCGTCCGGTATATTTTTATAGGGCACAGTAGATTCATTGAAATAATTATTATTACAGATTGTTTCCAATGTGTTTTCGGTAAAAAAATCAACCAGAGTGATATTGAGCGCGCTGCAAATCCGTTCAAGGGTTTCCAGTGGCGGAGTCTTTATATTTCTTTCCAATTCACTTAAATAAACTCTTGATATTCCGACTTTTATAGCCAGTTGTGTAATGTTGATATTAGAATTCTTTCTTAATTCTCTAATACGTATTCCTATATTCATTGTTACCCCTTTTAAATGTAAACCAATAGTTTGCCTTAAATAATATTTTAAAATTTTTAAATAGTCAATCCAGAAGGTGACGTTGATTGAAAATTCAATGAAAATATCTTTATTCGTAATCATTTAGCTTACAAAAGAACTTGCTAAACGCAAGTTAATTGTTTACAATATTATTAGGAGGTGATTAATATATGTTTACAATAAGAAAGTTAAGAATTAAATACGGTGTTACACAAGAAAAGTTAGCCCAAAAGGTTGGTATTTCTAGGATTTACTTATCTGAACTAGAAAATGGACGCAAGAAAAATCCTTCAACTACGTTATTGGAGAAAATAGCCAAAAATTTTGATGTTAGGGTATCGGAACTATATGAATAAAGAAAAGAGCAATGCTATGCCTAAAAGTTGATAATTCAACACTTATTGATGGTGCACCTTGAGGAAAAATGTAGATAATTTGATGAAAACGAGGTGTTCCGTAATGACTAATTATTTAGATGAGATAGGAGGTCTGGGATATGGGAATATATATGCGACTTGATATAATACCTGAGTATATTAATCCTGATGAGTGGAAGGAAGTATATTTGGAGTCTTTGCAGCTTTTGAAAGCTTATCCTTTTGTAAGATTAATTGAGGAAAGCGTAAATGGGATACCTAGATTAATTTATTGTAACAATCCGGAAGAAAATCTGGATGATGAATATCAACGGCATTGGCGGGTGAGTGGAGATTCTGAAACTAAAAAGACAGGGGAAACATTTGATTTATATTATGATTTAAACCGGTATTTAAGGAGTACTAATTCTGTTAATGCTATGGATAAGGATATTATATTTGAAAAGTTAAAGGAAGAAAATGCGGTACGAACAGCTTTTGATAGTAAAACTCAAGGTCATGATTATCATACATATATCCTAGCTATTGCCATGCTAATAGAGAGTAGATTTCCTTATGCGGCAGTGGTTGGCGGTGATTTTGATATATTACAGGCTGAAATTGCTAAAAAATGGGCGAATAATATACTTGCTAAACCTATTGATATACCCGTTCGGGTAGATGCGGAAAAACTTGTGCAAAGACTTTCCATTCAATTGAGCGGGGTTGAGGCTATAGAAGCCTTTAATAATTTGTACCTGCCCGGTCATGATAATGCTAGGATGCACCAGGTCATTGTGGATGAATATGGTATTGGGCCGATTAAAAAATGGTTTACACAACAATTGTTGGGATATAATTCTCCATGTCAATTGGGAGCTATAAGTTTATTCATTGAATGGTTAAACACGACGCAAGATTTTGCTGGTCTATGTGAAATTATATGTGGTATGGAGAATAATAATGAACAAATCTTCGGTACTATTGAATTTATAAAGGCAATTTGCAGTACTTGGGTTTTAATACCGCCTGAATGGTATAAATTTATGAATGTTCTAAAATACCCACAGGGTGTAACTTTATCAATTGCAGGACAGTTTGGAGGCATATTCCTTGATATGTATTTTAGTGGCAGGCATATTGAGTTTTATATGAGCAGGGAAAAGATAGTAGAAGTATTGATACGTTATTTTGATGTGTGCCCGGAAGTCATTGAACAAATAATTAATGAAAGAGTTGAGGAAATTAAGCAAGCACTTAGTGGTTTACGTGAGAAACTAAGTCCAATCTTTGAGTCCTTAGAAATTGAAGAGGATATAATTGATGATGAAGAGTTATATTTGTACTACTCGAAGGAGACTGTATTGCCGGATAATAAAAAGATATATTTAACTGCTCTTGCTCGCAAACTAGAGAATACTTTAAATGAATCGAAAAATGTCATAGCTGTAGAACTATTAGCTGATATGCATAAAGGCATTGAAATAATGGCTTACAGTCACGGAATAGCACTAACCGAAGAAGCTTGGAACAGAATTGATCACGAGCAGAATGAAGATGTTTTAAAGCTCCTCTTTTCCTTTTTGGTTATTTCATCCGATTCCAAGTCATTTTACAATTTAAGAAAAGCTGTTTTGGAGAATAATTTACTATGCCATAAGATTTCTGAGCTAATAAAAGATCGCGAGTTGGTAAAAAAAGCAGAAGAATAGCTGGGTTTACTCGAAAAAATTTGGAAAGAAAAAGACGTTCTTTCCAAATTGTTATCTGGATCTGTTTTCTTTAATAAAATGTTAAATTATACTAATATCACCTATAATCTCGCTCCAGTCAATATATGAAAATAGCCACTGTTCCTTAGATTTAGTGCCATACAAAAAGATACAAAAAGTTAATCATCCTTCGTGCTGGTTGATTCTTTTTAGTACGTAATATTTTTTATCTGAATAATGAGCAGAATACAATTCTATATAGGTGGCTTGAAGGTGCTACTCATATCTATTATCGGAACAAGTATAGTTTAAGTTCCTTATAGAAGTTTTCTCTAGTACCGGCCATGATAATAACTACCATATTGCCATCTTCTAATTTAGAGATCCTATAGGCCAGTTCATAGTTGGTGTGGTTGTGATAGAGGTCAAGAGAGTATAACCCACTTAAGTCACCGGTTTTAACTTATCCAATAGTGGGGTCTTTCCTAATGTTTGACACTGCTTCTTTAAAAACTTTTTGTTTAGTCATTTGCTCTACAAACCCATTATTTATGCATTTTTAATGACCTTGCTTTATTCGGCTCAGCAGAAATCCAGCCAATGCTTTTTAATGTTTTCATATGCCTGTGCACTGACCCGCTGGCGGTTTTTGGGTCTTTTATAATATTATTTTGAAAATTAATTTAATAATTAATTTTATTATGTTAGAATTAGTTGAGGAAATAAATGTAAGGGTGATAACATGGAAAAGGTTGAACAGCTTCTTGGGGCTGAAAAGTGTGTGGCGCTGAGAAATTTTATTAAGGAACAAAAAGATGTTGTAGCTCTGTATTTATTCGGTTCTATTTTAACAGAGTATTATGGGTCGCATAGTGATCTTGACCTGGGAATTGTTTTTTTCACCAGTGATGTTAAACTTGAGCGGGAGCTGGAGTTGGATGTGCAGATCTCAGATATACTGGGTACCGAAAAGGTAGATTTGATTAATTTAAATAAGACTCCGGTACAATTAAGCTTTCAAGCTATCTCTAAAGGCGTGTTGATTCAGGAAAACGATTATATAGAATTAAGTAATTTTCTAGAGAAAACAATGAAGTTTTATGGTGACTATTGTATAGATCTCGAATACTATTACAGTGAGTACAGGAAATCATTAAGGGAGGCCTTTCTTAATGGTTGATATTAATGTGCTGATAAGCAAGGTTAATTATATTGAAAGTCACTAAGACTTTTCAGGAGTATAAGCCGAGTATTGTAGTAAACCTGGCAGCTCAAGCAGAAGTGCGATATTCCCTTGAGAATCCTGATGCATATATACAGAGTAATGTCATGGGTTTTTTTAACATTCTTGAAGCCTGCAGATATAACCCTGTGGATCACCTCGTTTACGCTTCATCAAGTTCAGTCTATGGACCTAATAAAAAGGTCCCTTTTGAAGAATCGGATTTCGTAGATCGTCCGGTTTCGCTCTATGCGGCTCCTTACTCACTGCTATTATAGTATTTTCAGGGATTTTATTAAAAAGCCTTTGATGCTAAGTGCCAATTTTTAGATCCTAAAATCCCGCCTAAATTATACCTACGCGGGCTCCTTGACGGCAAAAGCTTTATAAGTCGTTTTTTGCTCCTTGGTTAGAGGGAATAAGATATGCTGACCGTTGATGCTCGAAAAAATTTAAAAAGAGAAAAACTTTCCCTCCAAATTTTTACTGGGACCAGTCTCTGGTAAAAGACTGGTAAATAGGCATGACATTGTTTAGGGTCTGACTCCAAGGAAAATATGCAAATACCACTATTTCTTATGATTAGTGCCATAGAAAAAGGACAAAAAGAGTTAACCAGCATTCATGTTGGTTAACTCTTTTTAGTACGCACGCAATTTTTATTATAGGAAAACCAATGTACTGATCCCGGTTTTTGAAAGGTATTTTAATATTAGCGTTGAGACTATATTCTGCTATGAAAGTATTTATGCACATTACTATAATCAAAAAACTTTTATATATCGCTGCATTTACATCCCCGTCTATCTACCCGGCATCTCCTGAGTTCCGTAAACTCATACTGTGTAAAAGCTTATCTAAGCAGTGTGTCCAGTAGAAAAAATTATTTAATATTTTTACTATCTAATTGCAGGCCAATTTCTTTTAGTTGCTTTAGCAAAGCACGGTTATTCTGTTCAATCATTACAGCAACAGTTTGTATAATAGCTTTGCTAAGTGCGATTTTTTCCGATGACTCATAACTATATCTAATAAACTGTTCGTTTTGCATAACTTCATCGATAACCTTGTTAATAATAGCCTTATGCCCGGTATTACCACACTCTATAAGATCTTTTACAGTTAAACCGATATAATCCATACTCCGTATACCTCCTTCTAATTCATTATTAGATTTGCCGGGTATGATACTTATTGCGTTTCTGAAGTTGCAAACTGAAAAAACAATTTAACACGACCTTTTAACAAACATTAAACATTTAACTGTTGGAATGCAAATTACACCTACTTTCCATCAAACGTTTCTTCAGTCAACAACGAGCTTTATGATCACTGTTAACGGCAGTATAGCTGACAGCAGGAGTATTGCTATAGTTAGTAAGAAGCATTCCGGTAAATGAGTAGAAAGCATCAGAGTATATAGCTAATCTTATGTTTAATTAATATATGATATTCGTGATTTTACAAAAACCGCGTTCTGGCTTCAAATACGCAGTAATTAACCATTACATACAAGAATCAATATATCCATATCCCTTATTAATAGGCAATTATACATAGATCATCAAATTTTTTATGATTCATTACAGGAAAATTATAATTGTTAACGAATTTATTTATACATCATTACTACTCAAAATTTAATATCTATCATCATAGCTTTTTTTTTGTGTAAATAAGTATTACTTTCACAACTAAAAACTGCATCTGGTACAAAACAAATATGAGTGGGTAGTAATCAATGCTTTTAGTTGGGTTAGGGTAGGGTTCCTTTAGCCAATTTCTTCAGGCAGTTATAAAATAAACTTGAAACAGTGCTAACGGTAACTACAAGAACAATTACTTGGGTTTTGAATATTTGAAGCACATGACTTCGATTATAGGGCAAACTCGGTGATACAATACAAACACTGTGAAAGTTGTTCAGTCCAGCCAGTAAATGAACCCTGGCTAAACAACTCTATTTTTACCTACAAAAAAGCAGATATTTTAGAAATAGTTGTAAAATGAATGGAGGTAGGTTAATGGCAAGTCATAACCCTTTTGAGATGGTACAAAAACAGTTAGCCCAATGTGCAAAAATTACCAATATGGCCCCTAATATTTACCAGATTCTGCAGCGACCCATGCGTGAGCTACATGTATCTATACCTGTTCGCATGGATGATGGCTCTATTAAGGTATTCCAGGGCTTCAGAGTAATGTATAACGATGCCCTCGGCCCGGCTAAAGGTGGCATCCGATTCCATCCGGAAGAGACCATAGATACTGTCCGGGCACTGGCCGGCTGGATGACCTTCAAATGCGCCCTAGCCGATATACCCCTCGGGGGAGGCAAAGGAGGGGTTATATGTAATCCCAGAGAACTGTCTCAAGGTGAATTAGAACGCTTAAGCCGTGGTTATATTGCTCAAGTTTGGCCGTTTATCGGTCCGGAAAAAGATGTACCCGCGCCAGATGTCTACACAAACCCACAGATAATGGCTTGGATGATGGATGAATACTCCAAATTTGCCGGCAAGCATCAGTTTGGAGTAATTACTGGAAAACCACTCAGAATCGGTGGTTCCGCCGGACGTGGTGACGCTACTGCAAGAGGCGGCATGTATGTTATTCGCGAGGCTGCCGGTGAATGCGGTGTAGACCTTGCGAATGCCACTGTCGCTATTCAGGGCTATGGCAATGCCGGGTATTTCGCAGCTAGTCTTGCCTCATCTCTATACGGCTGTAAGATAGTAGCCGTCAGTGACAGTAAGGGAGGCATATACAACAAAGACGGACTGGATCCCCAATTAGTCTATAACCATAAGACTGAAAGCGGTTCGGTAATTGATTTCAGTTATGCCGATAACATTTCCAATGAGGAGTTATTGGAACTAAATGTAGATATACTCATTCCTTCCGCATTAGAAAACGTTATCACCGAAAATAATGCTCCGAACATCAAGGCAAAGATTATCGCAGAACTCGCCAATGGCCCGACTACCCCGGAAGCAGATGATATCCTATATGAAAAAGGGGTTCATGTGCTTCCGGATTTCTTGTGCAACTCCGGCGGGGTAACAGTTTCTTACTTTGAAATGGTACAAAACCTATACATGTATTATTGGGATGAAAAACAAGTACAGGAGCGTTTGGACAAAAAATTGACTCCTGCTTATCACTCAGTATTAAACGCCTCCAAAGAATGTAAAGTTAACATGAGACAAGCTGCTTATGTCGTTGCTGTCAACAGGGTTGTTGAGGCTATGAAACTCCGCGGTTGGGTTTAAGGTAAAAGATCTACTCAACTCGTTACTTTCAATAGTTTATACCGAGTGAAAATACTTATATTATATTAACAAATATTTTTCAAGTAGCCGGGGCATAAAGACCCCGGCTTTACTCTTGTTGCAACTACAAAATGCTATACCATCACAGGCTATAAATAACAGTCTCTGACCCCTTCTGCACTTTTAAGTAATTCCAAAAGAACCTGTGTAGAGAAAGGCAAAAGACGCCCATATATAAAGCTACTGAAAGAGCTCTATATGTGGACGCCTTTGTCCAAAGTATTAACTTACTTTTTGTGTATACTAGTATATCATCTTTAACTAAGAAGTCAACACCGATAAAGGAAAAATACTGTATACTGGCGGCTAGGTTTTTATGTGCCGGGTAGAATATCTCACGCTAACACGAGGCTTTAAACTGCTAATAATTTCTTAGGTACTCATCAATCTCCCACGGATGCACCGTAGCATTATATCGCTCGCATTCCACTTCCTTAGCTTCCAGAAAACGATTCCAGATATACTCACCCAGAGCATCTTTAATCACTTCATTAGTGCTCAGAGCATCCAGAGCTTCATCAAGATTATGAGGTAAGCCGTGAGTTCTGATTAATTTACCTAAGCCCCCGTTTAATTGATTTTCTTCCAGTGCAGCAGGGGGCTTAATTTTATTCTTAATCCCCTCCAGACCGGCTTTTAACATTACAGCCATGGCTAGGTAAGGGTTGCACGTTCCGTCAGGACTTCGCAACACAATCATAGTACCACTTTCCCGCTGCGCCGGTACTCGAATCATAGTGTTGCGGTTTTGCTCAGACCAGGCGACAAGGGCCGGGGCCAACTTTCCGAGGGTTAGTCTTTTGTAGGAATTAATCAGAGGATTGGTTATTGATGTAAAGGCCCTGGCATGTTCAATCAAACCACCGATATAGTAATAAGCAGTTTTGCTTAACTGCAAACAGTTGGTATGTGAAGGTGCGTAAAAGACATTTTCGTCATCCTTCCACAAAGAGTGATGCAAGTGCAAACCTGAGCCGTTTAAAGTTGCCAGTGGTTTCGGCATAAACGTAGCATGCAGCCCATGGCGCTGGGCAATGGTACGCACCACAAACCTAAAAGTAGCCAGGTTGTCTGCCATAATCAGCGCATCTTCTTCTTTCAGAGCAATCTCATGCTGTCCAGCTGATATTTCATGGTGCGAAGAACCTATTTCAAAACCCATACTTTCCAGAATCAGCACCATATCCCGCCGGGCGTTTTCCCCCAGATCCACCGGAGTTAAATCGCAGTACCCGGCCTGATCATGGGTATCTGTGGTAGGTCTTCCCTGCTCGTCAGTACGAAACAGGAAGAACTCTATTTCAGCCGCAGACTGCAGCCAGTAACCCATTTGTTTCGCCTGTTTTATTACTCTTTTTAAAGCGGCCCGCGGACATCCCTCAAATGGATCCCCCTTGGCATTATAAACATCACAAATTAACCGGGCCACCGCACCGTCACGGGGTCGCCAGGGAAATATTTTAAAGGTATAGGGGTCAGGACGCAAATAAATATCAGACTCCCTGTTATGAGCGAAGCCTTCTATTACCGCACTGTCAAACATAACTCCGTTATTTAGGGCTCGCTCCAATTCCTCTATAGTAATGGCAATATTCTTAAAAGCGCCAAATATATCCGTAAATTGCAACCGGATAAACTTTACATCATTTTCCTTTGCTCTCTCCAAAACCTCTTTTTTTGTCAAATCACCCAAGTAAATCACCTCTTTCTGTGTGAAAATAATAAACGCCCAGAAACAAACTCAGTCGGGATAAGTCTGCATATGGGCATTTTTGCACCCATTAAATTAACTTTTAATTGTTGTAAGAACAACCTTCCACCCCACACCATTTGTCCAGGTTTTGATGCACACAATAAACTGACACTTTTATTGTTGATAATACGACATATAAACCGGAAATCCCTTTAATTTTTAGTAATTTTAATTGATTCTACTACAGAAAGTGATTTTTTTAAACCATATTAAACTTTAAAGTATTTAACAGTTTATTATTCTCTTCATATAGAAATCTGCAACATCCTATGGCCGATATATTTGAAAAAAAATAGAATATTATGGAATTTAGGTCGCCACTCGAATACTTTACCCCGTAGTCAACTTCACCCTTGCTGACTACTACAATGGTCAGCAATGAGATTGACTTTTGTAGATCCTTAATTACCTCATATTCCGCAGTGTGTCATGAAAGGAATTCCCGATTTTTTGCGGATATTTATGCTGTCCGTATGCTTTTAAAAAATATACGGGAAATTATCTCTTCGCCATACATGAGGCATGTTTTCCTGTATCTATATTTACTCGGAATATTTAAAGGGGCTAAGCTAAAAGGTTTTACCTGAAAGCCGGCCCCTTTTTTCGTTTTACAAAAAGTCATATGACCTTTTCTTTGAAAGTCACTTGTATGAATCAATTCTAAACTATACAATATTTCAAATAATTATAATATTTTTAAGGAAGACCTGTAAAATTTGGTCAGCGAAATTGGAATTGAGATTCGGATGGCTCATTATCTTACATTCCGGACTCAGAAAAAACTGTTTCGTAATACATGTGTAATATACAATAACTCAAAGTTATACATTGTAAAATAAGTACTTATAAGTAATTATGTCAAAAACAGTTATATATGCCCTGCGGTTTTATGTCTTTTATGGATTATAGTATTTTTAGGATACAAGGGTCCGGAAGGTGAAAATTACCGGTTCCAGGCGCACTAAAAGGTATCTCGCCACAACTATGGGAAAGCCAAAACTAAAGTGGCTAAAATTCATGTTGCGATAGCTAGTCAGCGAAAAGATTTTCTACACAAGATCAGTTTAGACGTGGTTCAGAACCATGACATTATCATCATGGAAGCCATCGCTTTTTAGTGGAGCGTAAGCGGGGGGAGTTCACACCAGAGAATTTTCAATAAATAATTAATCTAAACTTAATTATTTTGATATAAATGCCATAGACATGACGCAGGAAAATTTGCTTCAAGGTGGAATTTATATAAATAGACAACATAAATATACAACAAATTTTTAATATTTTGCAGGATTTTAAGAGCGTATGAAGTAAATAAAACCTTAGATGAAAAGTATGGCTGTTGTTAGTATAATTTGCTGTAAAGAGAGGATTTGGTGATTTTAAATGAGGGGTAAGGCAAGATTACTGGTTCTGCTGGGCTGTGATTTTCTGTTGGTGATTATGTCTTTGCTCGTTTCACTGCTTATCCGTTTCCCCAGTTGGCCTGAATTAAGCAATGCTCTAGTTAACTACATTAATTTTGCCCCGGTTTGTGCGCTTGTTATGCTTGTCTTTTTTTATTTTTTTGGCCTTTATCAAAGAGTATGGGCCTATGCCAGCATAGGTGAGTTAGTGACCATAGTAAAAGCGGTTACAACAGGAAAACTTGTTGTCATTGCTTTGACCTATTTTATTTTTACCCCGTTACCCAGAAGTGTTGTATTAATGTCCTGGGCTTTTAGCATTATTCTTATTGGCGGCTCCAGGTTGTACTGGAGAATATATATGCAGAAGAAGAAATTTATCGTGGCCGGCTGCCCGCTGGATAAAAGGAAAACGCTTATAGTTGGTGCCGGTGATGCCGGGGTGCTGGTGGTTCGCGAACTAATGAACCATAACAGTGAGTATTTGCCGGTAGGATTTATTGATGATGATGCAAGTAAGCAGGGTATGGTTATCCTGGGCATACCGGTATTAGGGAAACGTGAAGAATTGCCGTCGATTATCGAAAAATGCAGAATAAAAGAGGTAATTATTGCTATGCCGTCAGTGTCTGGACAAGTGATAAAGGAAACTGTCGAGAAGTGTCACAATTCACGGGTAAAGTTAAAGATATTGCCGGGTGTTTACCAGTTAATCAGCGGGCAAGTGACCGTAAATCATATTCGCGATATTCAGGTGGAAGATTTATTGGGCAGAGAGCCTGTTGAGGTAGATTTAAGCGAGATTGCCGGTTATTTAACGGACAGGGTGGTTTTGGTTTCCGGTGCCGGCGGTTCGATTGGTTCAGAGCTATGCAGGCAGGTGGTCAGGTTGAAGCCTAAGCTTCTGGTTGTTTTAGGGCATGGTGAGAACAGTATACATAATATAGTTTTTGAACTTCGTGAAATGCATGGCAGCGATCTGCCTATTGAGATAGTGATTGCTGATATAAGGGACAGGCAGAAGATTAATTTGATTTTTAAGAAATATAGGCCGTCAGTGGTTTTTCATGCTGCTGCGCATAAGCATGTACCTCTGATGGAACTGCACCCTGATGAGTCAGTGAAGACGAATGTTTTGGGTACAAAGAATTTAGCAGAAGCAGCCGACAGGGTTGGAACAGATGTTTTTATTATGCTTTCAACAGATAAAGCAGTTAATCCTTCCAGTGTTATGGGGGCTACCAAGCGTTTGGCTGAGCTGATATTGCAGCAGATGAACAGTATAAGTGATACTGTTTATGCGGCTGTTCGGTTTGGCAATGTCTTGGGGAGCAATGGCAGTGTAGTGCCTATCTTTAAGCGGCAGATTGCTCAGGGAGGGCCGGTTACTGTTACTCACCCGGAAATGAAGAGGTACTTTATGACTATACCCGAGGCTGTGCAGTTGGTGATTCAGGCAGGGGCTATGGCTCAGGGTGGGGAGATATTTGTGCTGGACATGGGTGAGCCGGTGAAGATTGTGGATTTAGCTAAATGTATTATTGATTTGTCGGGCGTGGATTGTGAAATTAAATTTACCGGGATTAGGCCGGGGGAGAAGCTGTTTGAGGAATTGCTGACGGCAGAAGAGGGTTCTTCTGCTACCCGGCATAGGAGGATATTTGTGGCTAATGCGGGGAGTGTGGATTTGGAGACATTGGAGTTGGAAGTTTTTCGTTTGAGAGAGTTGGGAGAGGATGTTGTGACCGGGGATGTTTTTAAAGCATTGACGGTTCTCCTGCCAAATATAAAGATATATCGAAAAGATATGGTTGGCTAGTGGATCTGATTTTTAAAATTTAGTAATTTTAATTTCAAATTTTTACCGGGGCATAAGCGGTCAACGATTGATTGAGGAGATAAATGTAAGGGTGATGCCATGGAGAACGTCGAACAGCTTTTTGGATCTGAAAAGTGTGTGTCACAATTCTAATAACATATATTTACATTTAGTGGCGGTCTACTTGGGAAATTACTAATTGAAATTATGCAAAAAGTTTACATATGGTTATTGTTTTCTGCATGAAATAGTAGTATAATTTATGCAGATTAAATGTGGATAAGGTAGGATGATTATTATCATGAGAAAGTTTGATTACCATGCAATAGATTCGGAGCTTTATAAGCCGGATATCGTTAATCTTCTTTCTGCTATCCACGAGTATAAAGGCAAACAAGAACTCTTTATAGAGGTGCAACCTGATATTTTAGAAGCGATGCTTAAGGTTGCCAAGATTCAAAGTACCGGTGCCTCAAACCGAATTGAAGGAATTTATACTTCTGAAGCCCGGTTACATGAGTTAGTTATTGAGGAAGCGGTACCGAGGAATCGAGATGAACAGGAAATAGCCGGATATCGTGAAGTATTAAATACTATACACGAAAACTATGAGTATATTCCTCCAACCCCCAATATTATTTTACAATTACATCGAGACTTATATACTTATAGTCCAGCATCTGTAGGTGGGCGCTACAAAAATACTGATAACGTTATTGAGGAAGTAGATAACGAAGGAAACCGCAGGACACGCTTTCAGCCTTTACCTGCCTACGCTACAGTTGATGCCATGGAAGCGCTTAGTAAGGAATTTTTAAAAGCCATTGACCGTAGTGATATAGACCCACTAATACTTATTGCAAAATTCATACTGGATTTTCTCTGCATTCACCCTTTTAATGATGGTAATGGACGCATGAGCAGATTGTTGACGCTTTTATTGCTTTACCAGCAAGGCTATATTGTTGGGAAGTATATCAGTATTGAAATGATTATTGAAAATACTAAGGAAAGTTATTATGAAGCGCTTGAGCTAAGTTCCAAAGGATGGCATGACGGGAAAAGTAACTATGCTCCCTTTGTCAAATATTATCTAGGTGTTATTCTAAGTGCGTATAAAGAATTCGCAAGCAGGGTAGAAACAATTCGTAATAAAGGGCTTACGAAGTCTGAGCGTATTCGCCATATTTTTTCAAATAAAGTAGGAAAAATCACAAAGGCAGAAATCGCCACCTTATGCCCGGATGTAAGTATTACAACAATTGAGAAGGCGCTTTCAGATTTGTTAAAAGAAGAATACATCATAAAAATCGGCGCTGGCCGCAGCACAGCCTATATTCGCAATCATGAATCACGAGAGTAAACAGCCTATTATCACCTCTGTGACCAATAACAAGAACTATTACCAGATAACCATTTTCATTAATCTCATATATGGCTCGGTAATTGAACCGCATTAAATACATGATTTAAATACTCTGACTTTATTTGGGAGCAAGTGATTCGTTTTGGTATGCTGTTTAGCAAAAGGCAGGCTTTATGAGGAGCACCTGCCTTAATTTTATTTGTTCTTAGTGATTTTTTTGATATTTTCGATTAATTGTTGATCTCTTGTTTTTCTTAATAGGTAATAAAGCTTTATTTTTTTAATTATTAGTTCAAAAATAACAGAAATTAAAATCGATAATAATATTTGCAACCATAAGGATAATTTATTTAAATAAGTTGTTATGATTATGATTCCTATAAATATTTCTAAAGCTATTCTTAATAATGAGATAAATTTAACAAAATTCATTTTAAGTTATTCTCCCAAGTAATCTTATTAATTCTCGTCATCTATATGTTTTTTAATTTCATATAATGCACCCTTAACTTTTTGAATAGTTTCATAATCATTGCCTGCTGCTGATAAATAATCGCCTATTCTGTCTATTAATACGTGTTGAGGTATATGTGTGGCAATACTTAAACGCACAAAATTTTCTATTGCGGCTTGATAATCCTCTTCCTGTAAACCACGAACAATTTTTTGCACATTAGTAATTCTTTCTTCCGTCCATTTAATACCACCAATTACTATGCCTGTAGTAACAACAGTACTAATAACCGAAGGTAATCCATAAGCGGCAATTGCTGATTTTAGAGCAATAAAAGCCTTACCGGCAATAGCACCATGTCCAACAAGAAATTTGCCCATTACAACTAAACCCTTGTATAGTAAGGATAATTCTATAAGAGGCATTTTCAATCACCTCCTCTCTCAAATTTATCTTTGGCATTCATAGTTTTCATAGTTATATAATTGTACATATTGAATATATATCCTTCTGTATGATTATAAAATTTTTCGACAATATTCGCTATTGTGTCTATTCATTGATATATTACTTGTCTGCTCAATTCCATAGCTGCAAACAGATACCGGATTTCCTGAACATGCAGGGCTGTTATAGATCTCCGTAAAAGATTAACAGCTATTTTTCTAAATAAATCAGACCCAATAATATAATAGGATGGAGCTGCGTAGGCAATTATCCACTTGTGCAACAAAAGGATTTCATAATTCTATGACCATTTACTGGCAGTCTATGGTATAATAATTACAAGGGGAGAGTAAAGACTTTAGGCTGTCGGCTATTGTACCGGCAGTATTATACAATAGCAAGAACAACTAAAACATAGATGATAAACCTTGGACTCGACTTAACTTTAATCATTAAGTTCAGATGTAAATATTGATGTGCAATTGAGCGAAAGCATAAAAAAATGCAATATTATAACTATATTGGTGGATGTTAATATTATAAATCTGTGGAGGTTGGAATTAATGGTTATGCACGTGGGTCATAAATCACCGGATACCGGTAAAATATACCTTATTACCGGAGCGGCAGGTTTTATCGGATTCTTCTTGTCCAAGAGACTGCTGGAGCAAGGCTGCCGGGTAATTGGTATTGACAATATAAATGATTACTATGATGTTAAGCTTAAGTACGCCCGTTTGGAACAGCTTAAACTCTTTGAGCAGTTTACCTTTGTTGAGGGTGACATTTCAGATAAGGATGTAATAACCGGGACCTTTCAGGAGTATAGGCCTAATATTGTGGTAAACCTGGCAGCTCAAGCCGGAGTGCGGTATTCCCTGGAGAATCCTGACGCATATATCCAGAGCAATATCATAGGTTTTTTTAACATTCTTGAAGCCTGCAGATATAGCCCGGTTGATCACCTGGTTTATGCATCATCAAGTTCTGTATATGGATCTAACAAAAAAGTACCGTTTGAAGAATCGGATTTCGTAGATCACCCGGTATCACTCTATGCAGCCACGAAAAAATCAAACGAATTGATGGCTCATACTTACAGTCACCTGTATAAAATACCGTCAACAGGACTGAGGTTTTTCACAGTTTACGGTCCGATGGGCCGCCCCGATATGGCATATTTCGGTTTCACGCAGAGGTACTTTGCGGGAGAGCCTATCAGAATATTCAACAATGGCGATTTTGAAAATGATCTTTACCGGGATTTTACTTACATTGATGATATCGTAGAGGGCATTGAGCGGCTTCTATGTAAAGCCCCTGATAAGACTGTCCCGCATAAAGTCTTTAATATTGGAAACAACAGTCCTGAAAAGCTGATGGTATTTATCGAAACGCTGGAGAAGTGCTTGAGCAAGTCTGCCGGGAGAGAGATAGTATTTAATAAAATATATGAGCCTATTAAGCCCGGTGACGTACCGGCAACATATGCGGATACCGGTTTGCTGCAGGAAGCCGTGGGATTTAAACCTGAGACTTCGATAGAAGAGGGGTTGCAAAGATTTGCTGATTGGTATGTTGAGTATTATAAGATGAAGTAGGTTATGGCAATGACCTGTAAAATATTAGATGTAAAGATTGGAAAGTCTCTGTTTTTATCCTGGTTATTGGTATTGGCATGGATGTCCTTCATATTTTATTTATCCTCGCAGCCGGCACCGGTATCCAATTCGCTCAGTAAAAAGGTGGCAAAAACTGTTATTGAAGGTGTCGATAAGGTTGAGGGACGAGATGCAAAAGCTTATAAATTAAATAAAGTAAATAATTTAACCCGTGACTATGCTCATGGAGGCGTATTTGGGGTATTGAGTATTCTTGCGCTCAGTGCGCTGCGCAAAAGCGGTTTCAAAAGCCGCGCTGCATATTTGACTGCCTTTTTAATTTGTGCATGCTACGCTTGTACGGATGAGTTTCATCAAATATTTGTTTCCGGCAGGGGAGCTGAATTTCAGGATTGGCTGAAGGATTGTTTGGGTACGATATTGGGCCTTGGCTTGTACTTTTTTGTTGCGGCATTTAATAAATGGTCATAATTTTGTGTGTATCCGTCAAGTTATCCTAATATCTCTCTATATTTAGACAGATGTGTTTACTTCTTGATGAATTTAAGTTAAAATAGTAAAAATAGCCTTAGAGGGCAAATCTGGCGAAAGCCAGAGACGCAAAGCCAAGGGTCTAAGTTGCATTAAGCGATAAGATAGCCTGGTTGCAAAAGACTATACCATAAATGGTAAGATCTCCTTAAGGCCTTTTGTTATTATTTCATCTCATTAAGGAGGTTTTTTATTTTGGCCTTTAGTTTTGTTCTGTCCAGGTTTATAAGAAAAAGTACTGCCGCAAATAATGATATTAGCAATATTTTAAGTTTAAAAGAACAATTAACTAAGGTTGGCTTTAATCCCAGTGAAGTTGATTACATGATTATGATAAACAGTAATGGTTGTGCTCTTATTGATCTCGATTCAAAAAGCATTAAAACAATTGAAGATCTTTTAAAAGAACAATTGCGCTTTTCTTGTAAATGCCTGGAGCTTGCCAGAGATTAGTGAAATTAATTAGTTAATCGAAATAGGCCAATCATCGAAAGTATGGTTGGCCTTTTCGTAATATGTATTATTAGCTTGTATAATTAATGTAAATTACAGAAATAGCCTTAAAAATAGAGGAATTTGTGGTGTTAATGTAGAAATATTATTCCATCTCAGGGATTAAAACATAAGTTTTTATGAGCCTGATAAAATTTTTTGGGGGGATGCATTTGGACGAACTGAGCTTGACCGTAACACGTCATCTTATAAACCAATGAATAGGTCTTTATCATCCTACTGTTAACTATAAGAAGTAAAGGGTGCCGGGTTTTATTTTTAGTTATGCGCAGCCCCAAAGCGGTTGTTGCTTATTAAACAAAAAGGGAGGTATTGTATTTGCAATCAAGTAAGAGAGTTTTTATTATTGCGCTTGCTGTATGCTTGTTGCTTGGAGTTGCAGGCTCCGTGATGGCCGGCGAGTTATCTGATATTAGCGGGCACTGGGCTAATAATCAAATTAACAGCTGGTTAAATCAGGGTCTGGTATTCGGATATCCGGACGGAACGTTTAAACCGGATAAAGAAATGTCCAGAGCCGAATTTGTCGCACTCGTGAATAGGTCTTTTAAAATTCAAAATTCAAATGAAACCAACAGTTTTACGGATGTAAAGACAGGCGATTGGTTCAGTAAGGATGTAGAGGCGGCCAGAGTTGCCGGTTATATCTCCGGCTATGAAGACAATACTTTTAGACCTGACCGGAATATCAGCCGCCAGGAAGTTGCCGTGATAGTAACCAGGCTGCTGAAACTTGATACAGCCGGTGATTTAACAGAGTTGGACAAGTTCGCTGACAGAAGCAGCATACCGTCCTGGTCGCAGGCCGGACTGAATGCGGCGGTTAAAAACGGCATTATTAACGGTTACCCTGATAAAACTGTTCAACCCTTTAAAGCTATAACCAGGGCGGAAGCTATAGTTTGCTTGAATGCAGCCATAGCTAAGGGTTCGACGACAGTTGAGAAATCCGGGATAGAAGGAAAAGTAACCTATAAGGGCAGTGCCGTAAAAGATGCGGCAGTTAAATTATTTGATAAAGACGGTTTTCAGGTAATAAAGCAAACCACAACTGACGCAAAAGGTTTGTATAAACTTGAGGTGGATCCCGGTGTTTACGATTTGACGGCTACTACAGACAAAACTGTGGGCTATGCCAGTGATGTTTCAGCTGCTGCTGATAAAATTACCGCTCAGGATCTTACTTTAGAAGACGGAGCTATAATAACCGGTAGACTAAATAATAAAAACAATAATGCTGCGGCAAATGTGGAAATAATGTTTACAACTAATCCAACCTTTGTTGCAACTACAAATTCAAGCGGCCAATATAAGCTGGTTGTATTGCCTGATCGCCAATATGCCGTTAGAGCCATGAATCCGAGTAACGGTGAAGTAGAAGTCATTGATGATAATGTGACTGTGGGCAGCGCGGGTCAGACGCAAACCATGAGTACAATGAGAGCTTCCTTTGCAACGACCTCCTCGGGTGGAGGCGGCGGCGGGGGTGGCGGCGGTTCTTCACAAGCCGTATTAACTACCGTAAATGATATCAATAAAACGACCGTAGAGGTTTCCTTCAACCAGGCGCTAAGCGGTGTACAAGCTTCTGATTTTACTTTTAGTCCGAGTTTAAATGTTGTGTCCGCGGTATTTAAAAATGACGCTAAGCAAGTTGTTGTCTTAACTCTGGCTGAAAGGACATTAGATACTGATTACAAACTGTACTATAAAGGTACTGACACGGGTTTTATAATTAAGGTTGTGGGGATTAATATAACTGAACCTGTTGGAAGTACACCGGTTCCCATAAACATGGGCAATCATCCGGCTGAAGTTACTTTGACCGCTTCTGTTGGAGGGCAGTCAATACCGTTAGTTATAGATTTGCCTACCTTGGTGTCACCTACTGTAGCAATTAATCCTGTGACTATTGATCCCGGTTTGATTCCTGCCGATTCCTTGGCGCTGGATATTGTAATTAGCGGTTTAGGTGACAAAGAGGTAATTCTTACCTTGCCTGTACCTGCCGGATTGACTGATCCAGGTGCTTTTCACTGGAACGGTGAGGTGTGGGACTACAGAGAATCCACGATATCAGGTGGAAAAATAAGCTTTGCCACTAATTTATCTCCTGTTATGATATCAAATAGAGTTAAAAAGCCGGTGCTCAAAATTGAAAGTGTAACTCAGAACAGTGTTGAGATGTCCTGGACAACTACAGTAGTCAATCCGAAAGGCTTTGATCTTTATAGAGATGGTGCAAAAATAAATGCGGCAATGCTTGACGGAACTGCTCGTGGTTATAATGATACAGGATTAACCCCGGGTAAGACCTATGCTTATACTATTGTGGTATATAACGCTCAGAAGTGTCAATCACCTAAAGCGGACACTGTGACAGCCACTACTTTAGCCGATCAGGGGGAAAACGCCGCTTTTGACAGCTGGCTAAACACTATTAAGTCGCAAATTCTTCTTTTAGGCGCGGCGTCAGGCAATTTGACAATTGATTTGGGTAGTGCAACTGAGCCGACAACTGTTACTATTACCAACGATTCATTGAAAACTAAATCATTAAGTGATTTACTGATGTCTGTAATAGACAAAATGGTGTCCAGAAATTATGATAATGTAGTTATAACATTACAAGGCAAGATTACGGAAATCAATGTTTCAGGAAAACCTTTAAACGAATATATAGCTGATAAGTTAGCCGGAAAACCACATAGTGCAGCTGCCATAGAATACTTTACGAAACTGGATGAAGCATCTTTTAATGCCTTGAAAACGGCACTGAAAAATGATGCCGCGTCGTATAACGAGCTTTCGGCTACTGTGCGAGAAGTAATCTCATTTTCCACGGAGGTTAATATCCCGGCTATGGAAATCAAAGGACTGACCTTAAATAAAGTAACATTTGCCAATAACCATGGCACAATTGATGTATTGCCGGGAGATACAATAAGCATTAATCAATTTAAGACTGCATTAGGTATAAATAGCTCAATAACACTGGGCAGTTTAAGCGGCTCAGTTGTTACCCTCGAATTCAAGGGAGCCAGTGGCACTGTATACGATTACGAATTTAATCTAAATTAAATCCATGGTAGAATCAAGAAAACTACGCGGTACTGACAAAAAAGCCAATCACTTTAAGTGATTGGCTTTTTTGAATTGAGATTTTAATTTAAATTAATAACGATTTTTAATTGAACGTTTGACGTATTGCCGTCATTATCCGTTAATTTACCCGCCAGAGTGACATCCCCGTCACTTACTGCATCATGCAAAAGACCAAGGGTGGCAGAGGCATTGGTTAACAAATCAATTGTATCTAAATTGTTTGTACCTGCTGTTAATTGCTGCGGTCCCTGGAGTGATGCCAGAAAAGCCGGTGAGGTTACTGTAAGCTTAGAAGCTTCAGAAACAGTGATGCTTCCACCGGTAATCAATGCATTTTCACTGCCTGTCAAAACGATTGTGCCTTTTCCGTCAGTTATGCTGCCGACTGTAAAAGTTTTAGTTTGATCGGCATCTTTTATTGTGATAGACGCGCTGGAAATACTGGGGTAGTCATCGCTGCCGGTGCTTCCGCCGCCTCCTCCTCCGCCCCCGCCACCTGAAGAGGCTGTTGCAAAGGAAACCGACAATGAGCTCATTGTTTGTTTCTGAGCGGAACTGCCAATATCTACATTTTCTCTGATTACTTCCGCAGTATGATTATTCGGATTTATAGCTCTAATTGTATATTTGCGACCGGAGAGTAAAACCAGCGTATATTCACCGTTTTGATCCGTGGTTGCAACAAAGGTTGGGTTGGTTGTAAACATTATTTCAATATTTGCCGCGGCTTTATTATTTTTGTCATTTAATTTGCCTGTTACTATGGCTGCATCTTCTAAGACAAGTTCGTTGGAGGTGATGGTATCGGCGGCAACTGTCACATCACTGGCATAGGCCACTGTTTTATCTGTAGTGGCGGTTAAATCGTAAACACCCGGATCTGCCTCCAACTTATACGCACCCTGGGCATCAGTTGTTGTTTTCTTGATCACTTGATAGCCGTCTTTATTAAATAATTTAATTGCCGCGCCTTTTACCGCACTGCCTTTATAGGTTACTTTTCCTTCTATAGCCGGTTTTACGGTCACAACCGGTGGCGTTTTTTCCTCACCTTTAGCCGCACTCAGGCAAACTATTGCTTCCGCCCTGGTAATGGCTTTAAAGGGTTGTACAGTTTGGTCAGGGTAACCTTTGATAATTCCTTTCTTGACTACTGCGTTCAGGCCGGCTTGCGACCAGGACGGGATGCTCTTGCTGTCAGTGAACTTGTCCAACTCTGTTAAATCACCGGCTGTATCAAGTTTTAGCAGCCTGGTTACTATTGCGGCAACTTCCTGGCGGCTGATTTTTTGGTCAGGTTTAAAGGTGTTGTCTTCATAACCTGCTATATAGGCGGCGGCTCTGGCTGCTGCCACATCTTTACTGAACCAGTCGTTAGCCTTAACATCATTGAAAACGTTTGTTTCATTTGAACTATTAATATTAAAGGCTTTGTTCACCAGTACTACAAATTCGGCTCTGGATATTTCTTTGTCCGGTTTGAAGGTGCCGTCGGGATATCCTGACGCCAGGCCTTGCTCAACCCAGCTTTTAATTTGATTGTTGGCCCAGTGATTGGTTATATCCGTTAAATCAGCGGCAAGGGCGGCACCAGCCAGCCCAAAGATAAGACAAACGGTTACGGTGGTTATTAGAAGCTTATTATAATATTTCATTTTCTTAAACTCTTAACTCCTTTCCGGTTATTTTTTAGACCAATAAAGCTACAAACTAATTAATCTTTATACCACCCCCAAATGGTTATAAAAATAACAAAATATAATTAAGTATATTAATAATTCATCTCTGTATAATTCGCTAAAGGATTAGCAAATCCCTGCAGCGAATACTAATTACTCAAAGAAAGGATGAGTAATGTGAAGAAGTGGCTGAAAATGGTTTTACTGGTGCTTGCGGTAGATTTGTTTTTCTACTTGGTGTCGTCATATATTCCTCCTGAAAAGTTAGCTGAGGAAAAGCCCGAAGTGCAAGTCATTCGTACCAAAGAGCAGGCTGCCGTTTTTTTATTAAACAGGTTTCCTGCAGGCGAATTAAAAGAGTTTGCCCGTAAATATAAAAGCGGCATACCGCAAGAAAGGGAAGAAGTTAAGGCTTTGCTGAAGCGGAAAATGACAGAGGAAGAGTACAAAGCCATAGTCAATGTCTTGCAGGAGGAACAGAAAAAATCTATGCGGGATTGATTGTACCGGACATATGGGGATTAAGGTGTCAGCAGTGCCTATGGGTGATTTAACTTAAATATTATTTGTGCTACAATGAAAGTTAGTTAGATAAATTATGATGCGGGGTAGGTGAGCGAGTATGAAGAAGTGGTTATTAATACTGACCGTGCTGCTTGTTGTGGGACTGGCTGGTTACAAGTTTGTTATGAGTTTCGCTGCTGATAAGATGATTGATGGAATAGAAAACAGTATGCTGGCAAAAGAAGATATTGAGAAGTTAAAGATGAACCCGGAAATAGAAAAACAGATGGAGGCAATACAGAACAACAGTTTACCTTCTTTAGCAGAAAATCAGAATGGTGCTGCAGAGGACAATCAGAACCTGCAAAACAATAATTCCGCTGCCGGTCAGACTCCCGGCAAAGGCAATCTGATGTTTGCCGATAAGGACGAGGCCTTGAAGTTTGTTCTTACTAAATTTACCATGGGAGAATTGACGTCTCTTGCGCAAAAGGCACAAGGCGGTTTAACCGGTCAAGAAAAAGCGGAGATAAAATCCGTATTAATGCAGCGGCTTACACCGGGAGAGTTCCAGGCTCTTAAGGCTATGGCTTTAAAGGAACTCGCGAAAAGAAAGATGTAATCAGCAGGTCATCGATAGATTGGTTGCTGTTTTTTTACAGAGGGCTTTGCCGGATAAAAAGATTTTCTTTTAGGATCGGTATCAGTACACAGGCCTCGCCCCTGGTAATGGCATCACTGCTTGCTTTCTTTAAGATCTCGGCCGGAAGTTTTTCCTTTTCTATTAGAGCCAGAATATCTTCCGTGATTAATGGATTTGCCGGGCGGACAGAATTATCACCATAGGGTTTGATCAGGCCGTTATGAAGGGCTTTTTCAATGCCTGCGGCGGCCCACTCCGGGATTTCGGCGTAATCCATATAGCTGGTTAAGGAAATATTTTGTTCATTATTTTTAGAGATTATAAGACTTTTATCCATAATAACCGCAAAAGCTGCGCGTGTAATCGGCTCATCCGGCTTAAAACTGCCGTCCGGGTAGCCGCTGACATAACCGTTTGTTATAGCCGTGTCGATATATTTTTTAGCCCAGTGGTGTTCATAATCAACACTTTTTTGACTATCGGTTTGTTGCATTTTGCCGCTTCTGAGTATGGCAATGGGATCTGAAGTCATCATGCCTATAATTACTCCCAGCAGAATCAGTGTGATAATTTGAGCCAATCTTTTCATAAAAAACACCTCTGTATTATATTAACATTTGGCAAATCAATTGGCAATAATATGCAACAAAATATACAATAAATATTTGTGCCTCTTGCTATTGAACCGGCAGCAGCTTGCTGCCGGTTTTGCTGTCTAACAAACATGGTTGACATAATTTTTGCCATTTGTTAGAATATAATTGATTTTTTTGTCCTTCTGCTTTTGTTGTGGGGGGCTTTATTAGTTTTGATGGGTAGTGAAAAATGAATATGTTGGGAGGTTTCAAATATGGCTAAACACCTGTTTACTTCTGAATCTGTTACTGAGGGGCATCCTGATAAGGTAGCGGATCAGATATCAGATGCTATATTGGACTCAATCATCGCCAATGATCCTAATGCCAGGGTAGCCTGTGAGACACTGGTTACTACCGGTCTGGTTCTTGTGGCGGGAGAGATTACCACCAAATGTTATGTGGACATCCCCAAAGTTGTCAGGGAAACCGTTCTGGGTATAGGGTATACCAGGGCTAAATATGGTTTTGACGGTGACACCTGTGCGGTTTTAACTTCTATAGATGAGCAGTCTCCTGACATAGCCCAGGGGGTGGACAATTCCCTGGAGACCAGAAGCGGGGCTGCGGTTGACGCGGAAATAGAGAAAATCGGTGCCGGCGATCAGGGTCTTATGTTCGGTTTTGCTATCAATGAGACGCCCGAGCTGATGCCTCTGCCTATTTCTTTGGCCCATCGCCTGGCCAGAAAGTTGTCGGAAGCGCGCAAGAGCGAGGAGATTGATTATTTGCGTCCGGACGGCAAAGTTCAGGTTACCGTGGAGTATGAGGACGGCAAGCCGCTGCGCCTGGATACAGTGCTGGTTTCTGCGCAGCATCACCCGGAAATAGGCCCGGATACGATCAGGCAAGATATTATTGATAAGGTGATTAAGCCGGTTGTGCCCTCTGAATTGCTGGATGAAAAGACACGGTACCTGGTTAATCCCACAGGGCGTTTTGTGATTGGCGGTCCTCAAGGCGACGCCGGTTTAACCGGCCGCAAGATAATTGTTGATACTTATGGCGGTATGGCCCGGCACGGCGGGGGAGCTTTTTCCGGCAAGGATCCCACTAAGGTGGATCGCTCCGCCTGTTATGCCGCCCGTTACGTAGCTAAAAATATCGTGGCAGCCGGTTTGGCTGACAAGTGTGAGGTGCAGCTGGCTTATGCTATCGGTGTGGCCCAACCGGTGTCTGTAGCGGTAGACACGGGTTGTACCGGCAAAATTCCTGAAGATCGTCTGGTCGAATTGATTAAAGCTAATTTTGACCTGCGCCCGGCCGGCATTATCAAGACACTGGATTTGCGTCGTCCTATATACAAAAATACTGCCGCCTACGGCCATTTTGGCCGGACCGATGTTGATTTGCCCTGGGAAAGAACTGATAAAGCGGCTATTTTGCGCTCTCAGTCCGGTTTGTAGTTAATGGGATCAAGTTGCCGGTTTTCCGGTGAATAATATCCATTTATCCCGTACCGCTGTCAGGGTGGTGCGGGTTTGTTTTCAGCGGCCCTATGGGGCGGCTTTTTTTTATGCCTAAAGGGTTTATAAATATTTCACCTTCCCATTGCAGATTGCATAATTTGCAATACGGGGAGGTGAAGGATTTTATGCATATAGCAAAAATAACACTGGTCTTGTTTGCGGCATTTCTGTCCTACTGGGCCATAAGAGGTATGTGTGTCTATAGAAAAAGTATTCTGATGAAGACTCCTGTGAAGTTGGTTGTGCTGGTTAAAGATCAGGAGGAAGGAATAGAGTTTTTTATCAGGAGAATTATGGCCGCCAGGCATCGTCATCTGGGCGCAGTGGAATTGCAAGTGATAGATACGGGTTCTCAGGATGATACTGTGCAAATTCTTAAACGCATGTCGGCTATGTTTAATTTTCAGATGAATATAATATCGGATGAAAATAAAAGCTGTTGCCCGCAAGTAGCTGAAGATAAGGATGGCAAAGTTTTTTATTTGGATATCAGAGGCATGAGCAGCCGCCAGCTTGCACGGATGCCATTATTTCAACAATTATTGACTCAAAGGGAGAGGTAATAATTGCCCGCGTGTCGAACTGTATATTGCGGGGGTGATGACGGTGAAGATGAAGAGAGGCCTAGCCCATATATTTTATACCTGGCTGGTAATTGGCTGTGCGGGATACTTTTTAAAAACTTATTTTTATAAAATTAACCAGGATTTGATTAATGAATTATTGATTATGCTGTTTCTGGGTATTTTAGCCGAATGTGTTGCGGTGACTTTTCCTCAGGGGCAGCTTTCCGCGGGGTTTGCCGTAGTCTTGGCTGCTTTTGTTATATATGGAGGTCCCACTGCCGTGTGGATTAGTTTTCTGGCTATACTGGTTGGCCAGGGCATTGCTAACCGGGGCAACCCGGTTCGGGCTATTTTGTTTAATGCCTCTATGTATGTTTTGGCTGCGGTAGGGTCGGCTGAAGTTTATAGCTTTCTGGGCGGCAGGCAGGGCGGTTTGAGCTATGAGAATGCCGCGCCCCTGTTGGCCTTTATTTGTACTTTTTTTCTCATTAATAACTTGCTTCTGTATATCTACCAGCGACCTTTCCGGCACAATCATCTTATTCTAAATATGGCTGATACTCTGCAGTGGGACGGGTTTACTTATCTTTTGGCTGTGCCTTTTGGGATATTGATAGCCTTGTTGTACAAAAATATAGGCATCTACGGCTCTTCACTGTTTTTTTTGCCCGTGCTGGTCATGCAGTTGATTTTAAGGATATATGTTAACCTGGCTCTGGCTAACCGGGAATTGACGGCACTGTATGAGGTAGCCCGCCGTCTGGGCGGCCGGGAGTCTCTGGAGGAAATGCTGGGTATTATTTTGGCCCAGGCCCGCCGGGTAATACCTTTTCATACCGGGGTTATCTATGTTTGGTCCGGGGAAAGAAAGCAGTTTTTGCCCGGGGCTGTGATTAGTCCCCAGGCAGAATTGATCAGGCGGCAGGCTTTGGACGGTGGGGAGGGAATCCTCGGGCAGCTGGCCGAAACAGGCAGGCCGAAAATTATTTTTGAAGGACGGGCCGGCTATCGTTTGAAGGCTGAGCAAGGCTGGGTGCAGAACCAGCGCTCCCTGCTGGTCATTCCCCTTTTGACAGAAGGTGAGGCGGTGGGTATTATCGCCCTGGGGGACAAGCGCCAGAATGCTTTTGATGAGGGCAATATGCAGCTGATGATGATTATGAGCGGTCAGGTTAAAGTAGCCATTACTCAAACCTCAATGCATAAGAGATTGAAGTCCATGGCATCCAGGGATCCGCTGACCGGGCTTTATAACCGCAGGTATTTTTTCTTGCTGGCTCAGGCTGAATTTGAACGGGCCTTGCGGGAAAAGAAAGAATTTGTTTTAATGCTTGTTGATGTGGATAATTTTAATAATATTAATAACAGGTACGGTCATGCGGCGGGAGACGCTGTTTTATCACAGTTGGGCCAGCTGCTGTCGAGGTATTCGGAGGAGAATGCGATTATCGGTCGATGCGAGGGAGAGGAGTTTGCTCTTGTATTAACCGCGGCAGGTGAGCAGCTCAGCCGACAGGTGGCGGACAGACTCAGGCGGGAGGTTATGGGTTATAGCTTTGCTGCGGGGGAGGATAACTTTGTCAGGCTGACCTTGAGTATAGGACTGGCTGTGTTTCCCCGTGACGGCGGTGATCTGGGTGATCTATTTAAAAAAGCCGGGCAGGCGGTCAAGAAAGCAAAAAAGAACGGTAAAAACAGGATTGTTGATTTTGCCAAGTTAGAGGGCTACAAAGATGCTACGTAAATTAATCGAAGGTTTAACCGATCTGCTGCTGCCCCACCCTCCTGTTTGTGTTCTGTGCGGTGTCAGGCGTAAGCAGGTGGCAAGCCTGTGCCCGCTTTGCCGGAATATGATCGAGAGTTACCGGTGTGAGCCTGTCTGCAAGTTATGTGGACGTTATTTGTTGCCTTATCCCGGGGCGGAGGATATTTTCTCCGATCGATGTCCCGAGTGTTCCTCCGGCGGCAGCTGGCCTTTTGCCGCCGCAAGGTCGGCAGGTGCGTATGAAGGGCTGCTAAAGGAAGCGGTACGGCAGCTTAAATATTATAACGCCAGATGGATGGTTGGGCCGTTGGCCGGTTTGCTGGCCGAGCTGTACTCCGGAGAGGAGTGTTTTGCAGGTGCGGAGATTATCGTGGCTGTGCCCATGACCGTGAAGAAACAGCGGCAGAGAGGTTATAACCAGGCGGAACTGCTGGCTCAAGAACTTGGTAAAATTATAAAACTACCCGTGCAGTCTGCTGTGGTTAAAGTAATTGATACCCCGTCACAGGTCGGTCTTAGCCGTTCGGAAAGGGAAGCCAATCTCAGCGGGGTTTTTAATTTGGCCGGCTCCGATTTAAGAGGTAAAAAAATTGTCGTCGTTGATGACATTTTCACGACAGGCAGCACTCTTGCCGCCGTAGCCAGGACGCTGACAGTTGGAGGAGCCGGGGAGATAGTGGGATTGACGCTGGCTGCCGGCAGGTATAAATAAAAGGTGCGACAGAGGTTTATTATAATTTGACCTTCATGGATTAATATGAAAATAGGATTTGTTCTATTAGTATAAGTTGAAGCATAAAGAATAATCGTTGGGAAAGGTTTCCGAAAGGAAGGGGTATCCTGATGGTTTTTCTTTATGCTTTTTTAGGTATGCTGTGCTGGGGATTGGCCCCGCTTTTTGGCAAACTGGGCCTGTTTAGAATAGATCCTGTAACCGCTCTTTGCATTCGCACTCTGATGGCTGCCACTCTGGTGCTGGGTTGGCTGGTAGGTTTCTGGAAATACAACCAGTTCTTTAGCCAGGTTTTTGCCGTACCCCCTTTGTTCTGGGCTTTTATTGCTATTGAGGCGGTTTTAGCTACCCTGGTAGGTGACTTGGCTTATTTTGCCGCCTTAAAGTGGGGCAATATTAACTATGTTACTCTGATTATGGCCTGCTCGCCTCTGGTGACTATGTTCTTAAGCTATATTTTCCTCAGTGAGCCTGTTACCGGTGCTCAATTAATAGGGGCGGTTTTTATCATTACCGGGCTTATTTTTATATCTTTAAGCAATTAGAAAGAAGGTAGCAAATCCCTGTTTTTTTGCATATATAGAAAAGTGAATCTATATGCAAAAACGAGGTGGAAATTGTTTGGGCGAGACGCAAAAACCCATAATAAATGCTTTGAAAAAATATATAAATGATGGGGTTATCAGGTTTCACATGCCCGGTCATAAAGGAAGAGCGGATAACACAAGCTGCCTGAAAGGTTTTCTGGGCGGTAAAGTGCTGGCTGCCGATGTGACTAATGTTCCCGGCATGGATGATCTGCACCAGACACAGGGCGTGATTAAAGAATCGCAGTCTATTGCCGCCTCAGTCTATGGGGCGGATAAAACATATTTTTTGATCAACGGCAGTTCCTGTGGTTTGCAAGCTCTGGTAATAACGGTTTGCGGCCCGGGGGATAAAATCCTGGTGCCCAGAAATATGCACAGGTCTATATTAAGCGGTATTATATTAAGCGGTGCCGTACCTGTCTTTTATAGCCCGGAATATGACAGTGACTGGCAAATCTCTTTGGGTACCGATCCGGAAATTATCAGCAATTGCCTCCAAACGCATCCGGATATCAAGGCTGTTCTGGTAGTCAACCCTACCTACCAAGGCATCACTTCGGATATTGCTTCCATCGCTGAAATTGTGCATGCCCGCAATATCCCTTTACTGGTGGATGAGGCACATGGCCCGCACTTTATTTTTCATGAAAGACTGCCGGAAACTTCTCTGTCTGCCGGTGCTGACGCGGTTGTACAGGGAACCCACAAGTTATTGTCGGCCTTTACCCAGGCTTCCATGCTGCACCTGAAGGGTAAACGCGTGAACATGGAGAGATTGGAAGCAACTCTGAGACTGCTGCAGAGTACCAGCACGTCTTATCTTTTGTTGGCCTCCCTCGAAGCTGCTGTAGCACAAATGGCGCAATACGGCGGGCAGCTAATAGAAAAATCGCTGCATCTGTCTCAATTATTGAGAGACGGAGTTGCTGCCGTTGACGGGTTGTCTGCCTTTGGTTTTGAGATAACCGGCAAAAGAGGCGTTTACGGTCTGGATCAGACCAAGGTGACCGTTTCAGTCAAGCGGCTCAGGCTCACCGGTCTGGCGGCAGAAAAATTACTGAGGGAAAAACACAGTATTCAGGTAGAGATGTCCGATATGCGGAACCTGCTTTTTATCGTATCCTTTGGCAACAGTCAGGAAGATATAGAGCGCCTTATTAATGCTTTAAAAGACTTGAGCCAGGGTTATGCCGGATTGTCTGCCGGCGGGAAAACAACTGAGCGGGACAGCTTGATTATACCGTCAACACCGGAAAGTGTGCTTACTCCCGCGGAAGCCTTTCGCTCCGCTGTTATAGCGCTGCCCCTTGAGGAGTCTGTGGGACGGGTCTGCAATGAGGTGATTGCCTGTTACCCGCCCGGTATTCCCGTTATTTGCCCGGGAGAGAGGGTGAGCCGTGAGATAGTGGATTACCTGGTTGTAATGAGAAATCTGGGCATGCATTTTCAAGGCTGTTGCGATGCTGAGCTAAAAACTATACGTGTGGTAAAGTAGCCGCTCCTTGGCACATCTCCGAGTTTACTGAACTTTTTTAAGGTTTGGTGCCAATAAAAGATTCGAAAAACATTGGGGCAATTCTTAGAGACATTAAGAAATCATGAGATTAGCCGTCATCCTCATGAGCACTGGGAGGACCGTACTCAATTACACGGGGGCTGGGTTTATAATAGCTGATACCTTTGCTCTTTTCAGTGATCTCGCCCCCGGCTCCTATTATAGTGACCCAGGATTTTACCGTTAACCCGTTTTGCCCGGGATTAACTATATTTTCTTGACCCGGCGGCAGTGAAGAATTGTATCTTCTCTCCGTCCACATTTTATTATGACTGATAATCTTGTGGTGCCAAACTACAGCCGGTGCCCTTTTTTGCCCGTAAAAAGCCATATAAAGCGTGTCGCCTTCTTTTTGTGCCCAGATAAGAATAGGCCGGCCGCTGTCATTAAAAAAGGAAAAGTCTCTGCAGCCGTAGTAAACAGTGGCGTCCTGGCCCGGCGGGACATAGGGCACAGTCATGGAATGAGGGCTGCGTGAAATAACCTTCAAATCACAGAAAGTCACTACATTATAGAGCATAGAAGCAATCTTGCATACTCCGCCACCCACAGTGGTAATCAGCTGGTTGCCGGAATAGGTTGGGCCTGCCTTATAGCCTTTAGACTCGATGTAGGGTCCGAGGGTGTGATTTTGAGAAAAAACTTCCTCTGCCTGCACCACTGTGCCTGCCAGCTGCTGTGCTGCCAATCCGATATTATATCCTTCAGCCATAATCGGGTCAGGCAAGGAGGCTCTGTAGGCCGCCATCAAAACCGGTGTTTGGTATTTTTTTACGGATTCCTGAAACGAGCTGTTTTCCAGCCAGGGGAGCGGGCCGTCATAGGCTTTGTCCATACCCTCAAACCCCTCAAAAAAATCCTCTTCCTCTTGTGTCGATGGCTTTTTAGCGGCATCTTCATTGGTTTTTTTCACCTGTGCTGTCTCAGCAACCGGAAAAAGTCCCGGAAACTTTGTTGTTCCCGGATTTATTCCCCTTGACGTGCGCGTAATTTGCAAAATGCCGGAACTAATGAGGCAGGCCAAGCAAATTAAAAGAAAAAACAGTAATTTGCATTTCTTCATTAAACCAATCCCCCGCTCTACAATTTGAAGCAAAAAATGCTTTATTAGTATGCTCAAACCACACCGTTTTAGCAAGTAAAAAGCCTAACAATTTAATCATTCAAATCCCTTACTTACCAGCAGGAAAATATCTAATTATAACGAAAATTATCAGAGTATAAGCTGGATGATGAAGAAAAAGACAGGCTATGCTCATTATTTGCTCTGAACAGGGCTCAATAAAGGAGGAAATGCTTTTTTGATGAAGCAAAAAATTAGTTATTTCGCTTTGGTTTTGGCGGGCCTTATTATGCTGGCAGCAATTTTTTATTCGTTAAATTCCGGTATATCGGCTCAGGCCTCTTCCGGAGCCGAACGGTATACTGTAAAAGCCGGGGACTCACTCTTTATTATTGCCGGTAAATACGGCATCCCGGTTGCGGCTTTAAAGCAAGCCAACGGTTTGAAGTCAGACTGGCTGGCAGCCGGTCAGGTCTTAATCATTCCCCTTAACTCATCAACCGGTCAGTCTAAAGCCAAATCGCTTAAAGCAATATTGGCCGAGAGAGGGATAACTGATCCTTGGAGCACCTTGAAGATTGTAATAAATAAAACGAATCATAGCCTTTCCATAGTTTACAAAAATACCTGGCTAAAGACTTATCCTGTGGATATCGGTTCCGGCGGCCTGGCTGATAAGCAGGTTCAGGGCGATCTTAAAACACCGGAAGGCACTTTCTATATAGCTGAGAAGTCCGTCCTTTCACCTGCCGACTATTATCTTGGAACCAGATGGATGAGACTCAGTTACCCCAATGCGGAGGATGCCGGCAGGGGAGTTCGTCAGGGTTTAATCAATTCTCAGACCGGGGATTCCATCGTAAATGCTATTAATGCAGGTAAAATACCGCCCCAGCGTACAGCTTTAGGCGGTGGTGTAGGAATCCACGGGGGAGACATCCCATCCTTCGGCAAGGACTGGACCTGGGGTTGTATAGGCCTGTCCAACGGGGATGTGGAAGATTTTTATGATTATGTCAGTGTGGGGACTACCGTGATTATAACTAAATAATTAGAAAAATATAAATAAGACGTAAGCAAGTAGCATGCCTCTAAGATGAGCTAATCTAACACGTTTTTTCAAAAAACAACAAAATAATCACAACCTCAGCTGTTGTATTTAAAGTTATTAACAGGGTTATCCACAATATCCACAGGCAATATTCCACAAGAAAAATTATTTTTTAACAACTGGGCATATAAGAAGAATATTTTAGTCACTTACTTAGTGGTAAGCCTTGACAGTACTATGGCTATGTGCTAACATAGGTGTACGTGATTATGAGTTCACGGGATTTTATTGTAGGAGGAATGTTTTAGAATGTTAGGTAAGGTTAAATGGTTTAGCGCAGAAAAAGGGTACGGTTTTATTGAGAGAGAAGACGGCGGTGACGTTTTCGTACACTTCTCAGCTATTCAGTCCGAGGGCTTTAAAACCTTGGAAGAAGGCCAAGAAGTAGAATTTGACATTGTTGAAGGTGCTCGTGGGCCGCAAGCGGCAAACGTCATGAAAGTATAACATTGTACCCGAAGCCCTGGTTATATACTGGGGCTTTAATAAATTATTTATATATAAAATGAGATTACAGGTTTTTATATATTTAGGGCAATACTAACTATATACAGAGGTAGAGGAGTTGGTATGAATGGATGTACAGGTAAGAGGCAGAAATATTCAGGTAACTCCGGCTCTTAAAGACTATGTGGAAAAAAGACTGAGCAAGATGGACAAGTTTGCAGACAACTATCATTTTGGTGAGGCCCAGGTTACCATGAAGGTGGAGAAAGAGTCGCATCGCGTGGAAGTAACCATTCCCGTAAACGGAATGATCCTGCGTGGCGAAGAAACTACCGGTGATATGTACAGCTCAATTGACTTAGTGGTGGAGAAGCTGGAAAAGCAAATCAACCGCTTTAAGGGCAAGTTGTCCAGACGGGGCCGGGCTTTAAATGGTGTGCCGTATGTCAGTGAGACACAGGCTGCCGTTGATGATGATGCGCCGAAAATACTGCGCAACAAGCGCTTTAACATGAAGCCCATGTCAGTGGAAGAAGCTGTTTTGCAGATGAATCTGCTGGGACATTCCTTTTTTGTATTTTCCAATGCTGATAGTGACCGGGCGAATGTTGTTTACAAGCGCAAGGATGGAAATTACGGCTTGATTGAGCCGGAGGCATAGTTTTATTTGTTTTTGCAAGCCGTAGGATTTAGTTCCTGCGGCTTGCAACTTTTACGGGGTAGTGCTAAAATTAAACAGCGGTTAAATACTATTTTTTACAGAATTTTTCTGCACAACTTCTATATTAGTTGAATTTGCCGCATAATTTCGGTGCCTGCGGGCGAAAGGTGGCCAGTAATGTTAAGGTTTATTCGTGATTGGTTTGATGATAATGCCAGAGAAGTGAAAAAATTGCAGCGCGAGATAGATAAAATAAATGCTCTGGAAGCCGGCCTGACGGGGCTTGCTGATCAAGAGCTGCAGAATATGACGATAGTTTTCAGGGATCGCCTGGAGCGAGGCGAAGATTTAAATAACTTGCTGCCGGAGGCTTTTGCCTTGGTGCGCGAGGCCTCCAGGCGGGTGCTGGGCATGAGGCATTTTGATGTTCAGCTGATCGGCGGGATGGTGCTGCACCAGGGCCGCATAGCTGAGATGAAGACCGGTGAAGGTAAAACTCTGGTGGCAACTCTGCCGGTATATTTAAATGCTCTCACCGGTCAAGGCGTACACGTGGTCACGGTTAACGATTATTTGGCCCGTCGTGACAGTGAGTGGATGGGACACATTTACAAGTTTTTGGGACTTTCCGTGGGTCTCATTGTGCACGGTCTGGATCAATACGAGCGCAAGACGGCTTATGGTTCTGATATTACTTACGGTACTAATAATGAGTTTGGTTTTGATTACTTGAGGGATAATATGGCTGTTCACCCGGAGCACCTGGCGCAGCGGCAATTAAATTATGCCATTGTGGACGAGGTGGACAGCATTTTAATTGACGAGGCCCGCACACCGCTGATTATCTCGGGCCAGGCAGATAAAGCCACAGATCACTATTATACTTTTGCCAAACTGGTGCCCAGGCTGACAGTGGAAAAAGACTATACTGTAGATGAGAAGGCGCATACAGTGGCCCTGACCGAAGAGGGCGTGGCGCATGCGGAAAAGCTTTTGGGTGTGGGCAATCTTTTCGATGATTCCAATATGCAGCTCAATCATTATTTGAACCAGGCCTTAAAAGCTCACGCGCTGATGAAGAAGGACCGTGATTACGTGGTCAAAGAGGGTCAGGTAATTATTGTCGATGAGTTTACCGGTCGTTTGATGTTCGGCCGCCGCTACAGCGACGGGCTGCACCAATCCATAGAGGCCAAGGAAGGAGTGCATATCGAGAGGGAATCACAGACACTGGCTACTATTACTTTTCAGAATTATTTCCGCATGTATAACAAGCTGGCCGGTATGACCGGTACTGCGGCTACTGAAGAAGAGGAATTCCGCAAGATTTACGGGTTGGATGTGGTGGTTGTTCCCACCAATAAGGACAATATCAGAAAAGATATGCCGGATGTGGTGTATAAGACTGAGAATGCTAAATTCAACGCGGCGGTTGAGGATATCGCCGCGCGTCATGCCAACGGCCAGCCTATACTGGTGGGCACTATTTCTATCGAGAAATCAGAAGTTTTAAGCGCCATGCTGAAGAGAAAAGGTGTTCCCCACCAGGTTTTAAATGCCAAGTTTCATGAGAAAGAAGCGGAAATCGTAGCTCAGGCCGGGCGTTTTGGAGCAGTAACTATTGCTACCAATATGGCTGGCCGGGGTACTGATATTTTGCTGGGGGGCAACCCGGAGTTTTTATCCCAGGCGGAAATCCGTTCCAAGGGACTTAGTCTTGAAGAGCAGAAGCAGGAATGTGCTGAAATTCTGGAAAAGTATAGGCGGCTGACGGAAGAAGAGCGCAACCGTGTGCTCGATCTGGGCGGTCTGCATATAATGGGTACGGAGAGACATGAAAGCCGGAGAATTGACAACCAGCTGCGGGGCCGCGGCGGTCGTCAGGGAGATCCTGGCTCCAGCCAGTTTTTCAGTTCCCTGGAAGATGATTTAATGAGGCTTTTTGGTGCGGAGAATATCTCAGGCCTTATGGATAAGCTGGGTTTGGAAGAAGATGTGCCCATTGAGCATGTTTTGATCACCAAGTCTATCGAAACCGCCCAGAAACGCGTGGAAAGCCGCAACTTCGATGCCCGTAAGCATGTGCTGCAGTATGATGATGTGATGAACCAGCAAAGGGAGCTTATTTACAAGCAGCGGCGGGAAGTGCTGGCCGGTGAAAATATGCAGGAAAACGTTCGCCAGATGATTGAAAAAGTTGTTGATAATGTGCTGAACGTATATGCTGCGGAAGGTGTTTACCAGGAGGAATGGGATCTGGCGGGCCTGTTGGAGCAGGCGGAACAGCTTTTCCTGCCTGATCATAATCTGACTGTCGGGGAGTTGGAAGACCGAGGCAAGAAAGATCTAAGAGATTTTATTCTGGAGAAAGCCCTGGATATTTATAATGCCAAGGAAGCCGAGCTGGGTTATGAGACCATGCGTGAATTGGAACGGGTGGTTATTCTCAAGATTGTGGATGAGAAATGGATGGATCACCTGGATGCCATGGATCAGCTGCGGGAAGGCGTGGGCCTGCGGGCCTACGGTCAGAAGGATCCCCTGGTAGAGTATAAGTTTGAAGGCTATGAAATGTTTCAGAATATGATTGACTCTATTCAGGAAGATGTTGTGCGTTATGTTTACAGGGTTGTTTTGGTGCAGCCGCCTGAACAAAAGGCGGTGCAGGTGACTGAGAACCGCTATGAAGACGGCCCGAAGCAACCTGTAAGAAAAGAGGATAAGGTGGGTCGCAATGATCAGTGTCCCTGCGGCAGCGGCAAGAAATATAAGAAGTGCTGCGGCCGGGGCAAATAAAGAAGGGAAGTGTGTCATGTACACAGAGATTAAAAAGACGCTGGAGGAATTATCCGGTCGTGTGGCAGATTTGAGGGTTTCTCTTTGACATTGCCGGTAAAGAGTCGGAGATAGAAAAATTAGATAAGCTGATGATGGCGCCCGGTTTTTGGGATGATCAGGCCCAGGCTCAAAAAATTTCCCGGCAGCAGGCAGTGCTCAAGGATTCGGTAAGCCTTTATGGTGAGTTGAGGCAGTCACTGGAGGATCTGGAGGTGCTGGCTGAGCTGGCTCAGGAAGAGGACGACGACATTGCCTTGCGGGAAACCGCTAAGGATCTCAAACAACTTGAGCTCCGGGTTTCTGAGTTGGAGCTTGATGTATTGCTCAGCGGCGAGTATGACAGGGGAAACGCCATTATTTCATTGCATGCCGGGGCCGGCGGCACTGAGGCTCAGGATTGGGTGGAAATGCTGCTGCGCATGTTTACCCGCTGGGCGGAAGATCACCGGTACCGGGTCATTGTTTTGGATATGCTGTCCGGTGATGAGGCCGGCATAAAGAGCGTTACGGTTGAGATTGTCGGTCCCAATGCTTTCGGTTATTTAAAGTCGGAAAAAGGGGTGCACCGGCTGGTGCGCATTTCACCGTTTGACACGGCGGGCCGCAGGCACACCTCTTTTGCTTCGGTGGAGGTTTTGCCGGAGGTGGATGAGGATGTGGATATTGAAATAAAAACTGAGGATTTAAAAATAGATACTTTTCGGGCCGGTGGGGCCGGTGGGCAGCATGTGAACAAAACTGACTCGGCTGTGCGCATTACTCATTTGCCCACCGGGATCGTGGTTTCCTGTCAGAATGAGAGATCGCAGTTATCCAACCGCAATTCGGCTATGAAACTATTGAAGGCAAAGCTGGCGGAATTGGAACTGCAGAAAAAAGAGGCTGAGATGGCTTCTTTGCGGGGCGACCACCAGGAAATTGCCTGGGGCAGCCAGATTCGTTCTTATGTGTTTCATCCTTATAGTTTGGTTAAGGATCACCGTACCGGGGCGGAAACGGGCAATATTGAGGCTGTGATGAATGGGGAACTGGATAAATTTATGGCGGCTTTTTTGCTTTGGCAGGTTCGGAAATAGAGGGCAACCTCTATTTTTTTTTGGTAATATGTCGAGTTTAGGCAGGAATTTGGGATTTGTGCTCGAATGGTTAGTAGGTTGCCATAACTTGCACGCATAATGTGATCGGCTTTTTCACAGGGGGCGCTTTGGTTATTCCGACTTTGTTTAGGCCTGCGCTGGGATAACCAAAGCACCCCTTACGGACCTATGTTTAGCTGTTTTTTTTGAGCGTATGTGGAGATGGGTTTTGGCATTACCGGGGCACTTTGGTTATTCCGACTTCGTTTAGGGCTGCGCGCAGGACGTCTCTAAGACTTACTATGGACCGAACTAAGAGCCCCTCGATGTGCGCGTTGGTTTGCTTAAACTTAGTAATGTTTATTGCTGCTTTTGGTTTTGGATTTTAGATCTGTTGCTGTGCACTGCCGGTGCTCTAAGTTCGGTTACCCATAGTAAGCCTAAGAGCCGTTAGCCTGCGCTCCGCCATGCACTGCGCTGGAATAACCAAAGCACCCCCTATGTACCTATGTTTAGTCTGGTTTTTTTAGGGATTGAATGAAAATTTGATAGAGATGCTTTTTGGGGGTATGATACACTTATTGGTGCTGTTGTTTGGGAGTTGAAAAAATGAAGCGTGTTTATGAATTCCTGGGGGTTACTGTCGGAGTTATTCTGACGGCCCTGGGTTTGGATATGTTTTTGATTCCCAATAAGATTGCTGCCGGAGGGGTAAGCGGTATAGCTACTATTCTGCATTTTCTGTTTAATCTTCCGGTGGGTATGGTTATGCTGGTTTTGAATGTGCCTCTTTTTTTATTGGGCATATACCGGCTGGGGTTGGGGTTTGGCTTTCGCTCGTTATATGGAACGATTGCCACGTCAGTTTTTATTGATTTGCTGGCCCCGCTGGTGCCGGTGCCTACGCATGATGTTATGCTGGCCGGTCTTTACGGGGGGGTCTTGACCGGGTTGGGTGTCGGTCTGGTCTTTCGCCATAAGGGTACTACCGGGGGGACTGATTTGCTGGCTGCCATAATTCGCACTTACACCGGGATTAATATCGGGCAGCTGCTGTTTCTGGTGGATGCAGGGGTGGTGCTGGCGGCGGGTATTGTTTTTGACTCGGCGGAACTGGCTCTTTACGCTTTGATTACTATTTTTCTGACCTCCTGGCTGATTGACCTGGTGCAGGAAGGGATTAGTTATGCCCGGGCTTTTATTATTATATCGGATAAAGCCGAAGAAATTGCTGAATTGATTTTGAACAGGATGGACCGGGGCGTTACCGCATTGCAGGGCAAGGGACTCTATACCGGTATTGATCGCCCGGTGCTGTTGTCGGTGGTAAACCGGTCCGAAGTGAGTCAGTTGAAGGAGATTGTGTATGCGGCGGATGCTAATGCCTTTGTTATTTTAACCAATGTGCATGAGGTTTTAGGCGAGGGGTTTAAGGAAATATACATAGAAAAAAGGACTGGCCGCAAAGGCAGGAAGAAATGAATGGCAAATTAAACACATGGAGGTCTTGAAATGGATGGCGAATTGTTGAAAAAACTCCAGGATAAGGCTAAGAAAATCCGCTGCCATATAGTGCGCATGATTGGCAAGGCCGGGTCAGGGCATCCGGGTGGTTCCTTGTCCGCAGCCGATATAGTGACTGCTCTGTATTTTCATGCTATGCAGGTTGACCCGCAGCAGCCGCATTTGCCGGACCGGGATCGTTTTGTTTTGTCTAAGGGACATGCCGCTCCGGTGGTTTATGCCGCGCTGGCCGAGCGGGGATTTTTCCCGGAGGAAAAGCTGTTGACTTTGCGTGAACTGGGCAGCAGTCTGCAGGGTCATCCTGATATGCGCAAGCTGCCCGGCGTGGATATGTCTACAGGTTCGCTGGGCCAGGGGCTCTCTGTCGCTAACGGTATGGCGCTGGCGGCTAAACTGGACGGTAAGAAGTACCGCATCTATGCTTTGCTGGGTGACGGTGAAACCCAGGAGGGTATGATCTGGGAAGCGGCTATGGCTGCCGCTCATTATAAGCTGGACAACCTGACGGCTTTTTTGGATCATAACGGCTTGCAGATAGACGGGCCGACCAGGGAGGTTATGTCGCCTGAGCCGCTGGCGGATAAATGGAAGGCTTTTGGCTGGCATGTGCAGGTTGTCGACGGGCATGATTTCAGCCAGATTATCGGTGCTCTGGAAAAGGCGCGGTCTGTTGAAGGACAACCGTCTATGATTATTGCTGAAACTGTTAAGGGCAAAGGGGTGTCCTTTATGGAGAACCAGGCGGGCTGGCACGGAGCGGCGCCCAAGCCGGAAGAGGCGGATAAGGCTTTGGCGGAACTGGCTTAATCATGCGGTTATTAAGGAGGTTTTTATAAGATGTCTAAGAAGATTGCCACGCGGGAGGCTTATGGTGAAGCGTTGCTGCAGTTGGGGCGTGAGAACCTGAATGTTGTGGTTTTGGATGCGGATTTGTCTAAATCCACCAAGACCTATGATTTCGGCAAGCATTTTCCCGAGAGGTTTTTTAATATGGGTATTGCTGAGCAAAATATGATGGGTACGGCGGCGGGCCTGGCTGCTTCAGGCAAAATAGCCTTTGCCAGTACTTTTGCTGTTTTTGCGGCGGGCAGGGCTTTTGAGCAAATTAGAAATTCAATTGCTTATCCCAGGCTGAATGTTAAAATCGGCGCCAGTCATGCCGGGATTACTGTCGGCGAGGACGGCGGGTCCCACCAGGCAGTTGAGGATATCGCCATTATGCGGGCAATACCGAATATGACTGTTTTTGTGCCGGCTGACGCAGTGGAAACAAACGCTGCCGTGCGGGTGGCGGCGGCTATAGACGGGCCTGTTTATATTCGCCTGGGGCGATTGGGTGTGCCGGTTATACACGGTGATGCTTTTGAGTTTAAGCCGGGGCGGGCGGTGAGCCTGCGTGAGGGAAGGGATTTAACACTGGTTGCCACGGGAATTATGGTGGCCGCGGCGCTGGAAGCGGCAGAGCAATTAGCCGCCGAGGGTATAGAAGCGGCAGTGTTGGATGTGCATACTATTAAGCCTCTGGATGAGGAAGCTGTAATCAGGGCTGCTAAGTCTACCGGAGCCATAGTGACTGCCGAGGAGCACAGTATTATCGGTGGTCTGGGCAGTGCGGTGGCTGAAGTGTTGGCGGAAAACTGCCAGGTCCCGCTGAAACGGGTGGGTATTAAGGACAGCTTTGGCGAATCAGGTAAGCCCGCCGAGTTGTTGGAAAAGTATGGCTTGACAGCAAAGCATTTGATCGGTGCTGCTAAAGAGGTATTAAAAAGAAAAGCCTAATAATGCAAAAGTCATCAGCATGGCGACGACATACCGGATTTATTCTGATATGCGCCATGCATTTTTGTTGTAACGAGAAGGATTTTCAATTATAATGTAGAATTTATATTAGTTGAAGTAAATATTGCTCTTTTGATGAAAATATGTAGAAAGTGGTGTGTCGATGATCCATTTTTATAATGTCACCAAAGTCTATCCCAATCATGTAAAGGCCATTTCGGACATCACCCTACACATAAGCAAGGGAGAGTTTATTTTTCTTGTAGGTCCCAGCGGGGCTGGCAAATCGACCATTTGCAAGCTGCTTTTCTGTGAAGAAGCAGCCAGCGGGGGACAGATTATCTTCAGGGGAAAGAGTTTAAGCCGTATGAAACGCAGGGAAGTTCCCTATCACCGCCGCACTATTGGTATGGTATTTCAGGATTTCCGTCTCTTGCCTCAAAAAACAGCTTGGGAAAACGTGGCTTTTGCCCTGGAAGTTACCGGGGCACCGCGCAGGGATATTAAAAGGCTGGTGCCGCCGGTGCTTGAACTGGTGGGTTTGCTGCATAAAGCAGATGCTTTTCCCGCCCAGTTGTCCGGAGGAGAGCAGCAAAGAATTGGCATTGCGCGGGCTATAGTCAATAATCCTCTTTTAATTTTAGCCGATGAACCTACAGGCAACCTGGACCCCGATACTTCCTGGGATTTGATGAAGCTTTTTCAGGATATCAATAACCGGGGCACAACTATCATAATGTCTACTCATGATAAACAAATTGTGGATACTTTGCGCAAGCGGGTTATTGCTTTAGCAAACGGTAAAATAGCGCGTGATGAGGAAAGAGGGGAATATGGTTTATGCGATTCAGCACCATAGGTTACTACTTCAGGGAGACCTTTTCTTCTCTGGTGCGCAACAGTTGGCTTTCTCTGGCTTCTATGGGCACTGTTACTATTTCTCTTTTAATTCTGGGCAGTTCCTTGCTATTAATTCTAAATGCCAACCAGCTGGCGGGTTCTGTAGAATCAACCGTAGAAATCAGTGTTTTTTTGAAGGATAATGTTTCTTCCGACCAGATTAAAAATTTGGAAAAAGGGATCGGTGATTTGCAGGGTGTGTCCGGCGTGCAGTATGTGTCCAAGGACCAGGCGCTGGAAGATATGAAAAAGAATCTAAAGGATAAGGCCGATATTCTGGATGGTCTGGATAAGAAGAACAACCCTTTGCCGGACGGTTTCAGGATTAAGACAGAAAATGCCGGCCAGGTAGCTGAAATCTCCAAACAATTAGAAAAAATGCCCGGTATAGATGATGTTCGCTATGGTCAGGGTTTTGTGGAAAAATTGCTGGCGATTACTAAATGGGTGCGCCTGGCGGGATTGGTGACTATGGTTCTTTTATCAGGTGCCTCGGTCTTTTTAATAGCTACTACTATCAGGCTCTCAGTATTTGCCCGTCGTAAGGAAATCGGGATTATGAAGGTTATAGGCGCGACCAACTGGTTCGTTCGCTTCCCGTTTATTATGGAGGGCATAATTTTAGGATTGCTGGGGGCAGGACTGGCTTTAACAGTTCTCCACTTTGTTTATTATGAACTGGTGAAACAGATGCAGCTTACTTTGCCTTTTGTTAATTTGGTCACAGACAAACAGCAGCTTTTGCCTTATTTGGCCAGTCTACTGGGTTTTGGTCTGGTTATTGGCTCGGTAGGCAGCATGATTTCTATGAGAAAATTTTTAAAAGTATAGTAACGGGGGGTATAACGGTGAGGTTGGTCAAAAAGGTAATTGCTTGGGGCCTGACTGTTGTGCTGTTGGGTGCGGCTATTGGTACTGCCGGTGCTAAAACGCTGGAACAACAGCTGAAGGATACCCGTGCGCAGATACAGCAGACACAGAAGGGTGTCAATGAAAATAAATCAGATATCAAGAACTTTACCTCTCAATTAGCATCAATCAACCAGTCTATCAACCAGGTTAGCGTTGAAATCAGGGAGTTGGAAGGTAAATTAGGTGTTACCCAGAACAAGCTGCAGGGTATCATTAACGAGCTTAGAAAGGTAGAGGCCAGGCTTGCGGAGACACAAGAGGTTTTTAATACAAGGATTAAGAATATATATGTAAACGGGAATGTCAGCTATCTGGCTGTTCTTCTTGACTCCCAGGATTTCGGTGATTTTGTAAATCGCTATGAAATGTTAAAACGAGTGGCGGCCCGTGACGCGGCTATAGTTGAGCAGGTCGAAAATGATCGCAAGCTTATTGTCAGCCAGAAGGCGGAAGTGGAAAAAGAGCGCAATCGCATTTATGAGCTAAAGAGGCGGCAGGAAGACGCGAAGCATGCTTTGACTGCCCGTCAGGCTGAACGGGAGACGCTTCTGATCGAGGCCAATAAGGATTTGGCTAAGAAAGAAGCGGAAATGGATGCTCTGGAGGCTAAAGAACAGGAAATCATAAGGCAGATTGCCATTAGGAGCGCGCAGCAGAATAAAGATATTAAGAAATATACCGGTCAGTTTATTTGGCCTGTGTCCGGCTATACCAGTATATCTTCTCCTTTCGGTTATCGCAAGCACCCGGTTTTAGGTACTGCGAAATTTCATTCCGGTATAGATATTCCCGCGCCAAACGGAACCAGTGTAATGGCGGCTCAGAGTGGAACTGTTATTCAAGTGGGCAGCATGACCGGTTACGGCAATATAGTGATGATTAACCACGGGGGCGGATTAATCACTCTGTACGCTCACTTATCGCGACAGCTTGTAAGCAGCGGCCAGCAGGTTACCCGGGGACAAGTTATAGCCAAGGTAGGCAGCACCGGAATGTCTACAGGCCCGCACCTGCATTTTGAAGTAAGACTCAACGGTTCCGCAGTCAACCCGATGGGGTATTTGTAAAATGAAGAGGCTGTTCCCGGGTCTTTGACGTGACTTTCGGGAGCAGCCTTTGTTTAGTTTCATCTCCGAAATCGGAAGCATTTTCTTTGAGCTATTTTTGCCTCGGTTGTAATTTCTCCCACCTTAGTGTAGTATAATAAAGTATGTGAAAAATCCTAATAGGGTAGGTGACGTTGCATAGTGAGGCGGAGATTTGGTACCGGGCCAAGATGGTCAATAGTTGTTGTTGGCCTGGCGGTGTTGTTATTTGCCGGTGTTGTATTTGCCGGTGGGATAATAGCGGTAAACTATAAACATATGGGAAACCTGGTGAGGGTAATATCACTGGTGCGTTCTCAATATTTACACCCGGTTGAAACGTCTGATTTAATTGACGGCGCGATTAAGGGTTTGGTTGATTCCTTGCATGATGAGTATTCAGTCTACTTGGAACCTAAGACCTATGCGCAGCTCCAGGCGCAAATCAGGGGTTCCTTCGGAGGTTTAGGTATTTTAGTCGGTGTTAAGGATGATTATTTGACAGTAGTGCGGGTTTATGACAACACTCCCGCGGCCAAAAAAGGGATTAAAGCCGGAGATAAGATTGTAAAAATCGGTGATCAGGACGCGCAAGGAATACATTTGGATAGTGCGGTGGAATTAATGCGAGGGGCGGTTGGTTCGAAAATTAAATTGACAGTAAAAAGAGAGCATGAGCCTGAATTGCTGGAAATTAATCTGGTCAGGGAAGAAATCAGTGTTCCTACTGTGGAAGGCAAGGTTATAGAGGGTACCGATATAGGTTATATGGTGCTTAGCCAGTTTTCTGAGAAAACTCCTGATGAGTTGGATAAGGTATTGTCTGATTTAGAGAGAGAGGATATCAAGGGAATTATTTTGGACCTGCGGGACAACCCGGGTGGCGAATTGGTTTCGGCTACCAAGGTGGCTAATTATTTTTTGCCGGCCGGTCCCATTGTTTATGTAGACTACCGGGTGGGCAAGGATCAGACTTTTACTGCGGACGGGCATAGAGTGAAACTTCCGCTGGTGGTACTGGTGAATGGCAACAGCGCCAGCGCAGCGGAAATTTTGTCAGGGGCAATAAAGGATACCGGCGCGGGAACTCTTGTCGGAGAAAAGACCTTCGGTAAAGGTATTGTGCAGACGGTATTTCCCCTGGATAACGAGGCGGGCCTGAAGCTGACCACGGCCAGGTATCTGACTCCTAAAAAGAAGGATATTCATAAAAAAGGAATCGAGCCTGATGTAGAGGTTAAGCAGAAACCAAATGCCCAGCCTGATTTGCAGTTTGAAAAAGCTATAGAAATTATGAAGCAGAAGATATCATAAATATTCTTATTTTTCTTGGCGTTGTTATTGCTTCTTTAAACAGGCAGGTGGCGGGTTATGTCTTTGTTGGGTCAGCTTTTGCCCTTGATTTTACATGGAATAAGCCGGGCAGTAATGGATGATCTGTTTTGGGTGGTTGTACTCTTGATTGCCTTTCAGTACCGGAGAACAAACAAAGAAAAAGAAAGAATTGCGGGGATGGAAACAAAAACTCTTTCTTTGAAAAATATTTTTAACAGCAGCGGTTTTATCCGTGATACTCTGGCAGCAACAGGTTTTGGCCTGCTGGGGGGGTTGCTGGGCAGCCTTTTGATGGTTTATATCGGGCTCACTCTCTCCGGTTCGGGGTTGCTCTATTTGTGGCCGCTGGCTATTTTACTTATGCTGATTGATGCCAGATTTCTTTGCTTTGCTTATGCCGGCGGCATTTTGGCTTTGAGCAGCTTGCTTTTGGGTTTTCCCCGGATAAATATACCCCAGTTAATTGCTCTGGTAGCCGTACTGCATATGGTGGAAAGCGTGCTTATTCTGGCCAGCGGCCACTTGGGCGCTTCTCCTGTGTATATCAAAAACCGGGTGGGGCGAATTGTGGGGGGGTTCACTCTTCAGAAGTTTTGGCCTATTCCTCTGGTTGGGCTGCTGGTAGTCGGGCAGGGAGCGATGGTTGACGGCGTGGATATGCCGGGCTGGTGGCCCCTGATTAAATCGGGTTTGCCGGGTGATCCTAACAGCTTCATTTATACCCTGCTGCCGGTAGTTGCCGGCTTGGGTTACGGTGATGTGGCTATTGCCAGAACTCCCAACCAGAAAAGCAGAATGTCGGCCTTTTTTTTGGGTTTGTACAGTCTGATCCTGCTGCTGCTGGCGCTGGTGGCCGACCGGTCCCGCTTTCTGGCTTTGCTGGCTGCTTTATTCGCGCCTTTGGGACATGAACTGGTCATTTTTATCGGTAAACAGGTGGAGCTTGTCAGTCCACCTCTATATGCGGCTAAAGGTCCCGGGCTGATGGTTCTGGATGTGTTTCCTGATACGCCCGCCTGGCGGGCGGGACTTCGCTCGGGAGACTCGGTTGTTGAGATTAACGGCCGGCCGGTTGCGGATAGAGAAAGCCTGGACTTCTTGCTGGAGACGTCTTACATTGTATCTGAACTGGCTTATCTAAAAGCCGGAGAAAGGCAGTTGAGGAGAGTTACTGTCTACTTGAAGCCGGGACAAACTTTTGGTATTTTGCCTGTGCCGGCGGGAAATGAGGGCGAATACGTGGAGATTGCCGCGCATAGTCCGCTCAGGCGCAGATTAATGAATTTGTGGCAGAAAATAAGAAGTTGACAGCAACAGGAAAACTCCTTTATAATCAAAGTAGAGGTGAGGATTATGTGTGAAGCCAATGCTTATTTAGTAGAAGACGGTAAAGAAGAGCTTTTGCTGGAGATGGTGGACAAGGTAGTACCTCAAGAGGACGGCTTGATGTTAGAGGATATTTTCGGGCGGCGTAAACTTATCAAAGCTAAGATTAAAGAACTGGCTTTGGTTGATCACAGGATTATCTTGGAGAAGGAATAGTTGCAGCAGGGGCTGACCGAAGGAAGTTATGGTTAATCAAATTCCCAAAAGAAACCCGTATCACTTGTTGTCATAGTGGTACGGGTTTATTGCTTGTTTCATACATACCTGCCTGCATTTCCGGTTTCCAAGCAGGATCAGGCTATATTTTGTAGAAAACATAATAAATATAATTTTAGAATTTTAAGGGGTAATTATTTAAATGGAAGAAAAAATTAAATTGTGGAATGATTTAAAGGAAAAATGTTTGCAGTGCACAGGCTGCGCACTGTCTGAAAAAAGAACGAACGTGGTTTTTGGGGAAGGGTATATTGGAGCCGGCATTATGTTTATCGGGGAAGGACCGGGGCAGCAGGAGGATGAGCAGGGCAGGCCGTTTGTGGGACGGGCCGGGGTGCTGCTGGATAAAATGCTTGACGCCATAGGTTTGAGCCGGCATACCAATGCTATGATTTGTAATGTGGTTAAATGCCGGCCGCCCGGCAACCGTGTGCCTGACCGGCAGGAGGCGGCGGCCTGTCTTCCTTTCCTGCGCGCTCAGGTGGCGATTATAAAGCCTCGGATAATCGTGTGTCTTGGCGCTACCGCAGTCAAGCATGTGCTGGATACCGTTTCCGGGATCACGCAAATCAGGGGACAGTGGTATGAAAAAAAAGGTTACTGGATGATTGCTACTTTTCACCCGGCAGCCTTGCTGCGGGATCCGGCTAAAAAGGTTTTGGTTTGGGAGGACTTAAAGGCTATCAGAGCTAAGTACGATGAGCTTGGACTGGGATAGGGTTAACAGGAATTTAACTATTCTTGAATACCGGTTTCCGGCAGAGCTTCCGGCTGGGTATAGATTTCTTGCAATTCGCCGGGCCAGGAGGTTAAGCCTTCTTCCCTGGCTTGTTTTAACAGGGCAACGAACTTTCGTTCGGCGGAGCTGATCTTGTAGATTATGTGATCCAGCATGTTATGGCAGGTTGCCTGATTAATTTGCTGCAGTGCCAGCTGCCATTCCCGGCGGGCTTCCTCGGCTTCTTTCAATAAAGGATTTGTTATCTGTTGTTTAGGGTAGATATAGGTATACCAGAACATTTTCATTGTCACACCTCCAAAAATATTGAACCGTTGTTTGTGTTTCTGGATATATTTGTATTGACATTATTTTATGCACTAAATTTTTTCAATAGAAGCAAAATAGAAAAATGTGCTACTCATCCGGTTTGGATGAACAATATAATTTTGCCTGTTCTAAAGCATACTAACGGCAGCAGATATATTTTGGGGTGATGCTGATGTGGGGAAGTTGCTCCAGGAAAGTGTTGTTGCCGGTTATATTTTTTGTAGCCTTTCTTCTCACCGGTTGTCCGGATAAGGGTGAACAGAAACCTGTTAGCCAGAAGGTAAAAATAGGAGTCTGTTTAGCTGATATGGAGAGGGACGGGAATCGAATTATAAAAAAAATTATGACCGAGAGGGCTCAAAAGGAAGGGATAAGTTTTACCTGGCAGGATGCCGGCAATGATGCCGAAAAACAGCAAGAGCAAATAAATGAGTTAGTAAAGAAAAAGGTTAAGGCTGTTATCCTGCAGGCAGTTGACCCTTCAGCAGGGCCGGCTATAGCCCGCACTTTAACGGAAAAAGGAATTAAAACAGTGGCTCTCGAAACACTGCCTGCCAATACGCCGTTGGATGCTTATGTAGCTTCCGATCATGGCAGGGTGGGAGAACTGCAGGCCCGCTATGCTTTAGAGCAGTCTGCCGCCGGCGGGAAAACAGAGGGCTTGCGTATACTGGTGCTGCAGGGTGATCCCTCCGACCTGGCCGCGCGTGAAATTACCGCTGCTAATGAAGCAGTCTTAAAAGGAGATAAGCGGGTAGCCGATTTGAAGGTGCAGAGCAATTTGCGGGCTGATCCGGGCCTGGCCCGGGTCGCGGTTGAAAACACTCTGGCTGCCGGTAAATTGGATGCGGTGCTGGCCAATGACAGCAGACTGGCTATGGCTGCGGTACAGGTGCTGACAGAAAGAAACTTAGCGGCTCAGGTGGTAACGGTAGGCGTGGGTGCGGACAGTAAATCAGTCCGGGGTATTGCTTCCGGCCAGCATGACGCTGAGGTGGACAATTCGCCGGAGCTGCTGGCCCAGTACATAACTGACGCGGCGGTTGAACTGGCCAAAACAGGCCACTGGCAGTATACGGGCCATGTCCCCAACGGTCAATATGATGTGGCGACAAAAATAACCCCGGTACGCTTAATCACCATGAAGGATCTTTATTTATTGGGTGAGAGGGCAAGCGGTTCGGGTGGCGGAAATGAGCAGAACGATAAGTCTGATCAGCAAAGCGGCGGCTCAAGCCACTCAGGAGAAAAACAGGGTGGCGGTGAGCAGGGCGGCAGCGGGGAAAATTCGGGTGACCAGGGTGGTTCCGGTGGGCAGAGCCAATCGGGTGCTCAAGGGCAGTCCGGCAAACGAAAGACTACTCTAAAAATAACCACTCAGGACGGTAAAACCATGGAGGTAGAATTAAACGGTGAGATAAAGTCCATCGAAAGCAAAGACGGCGGCGGCCGGCAGAGTTCGGGTGACAGCCAGCAGTCAGGCGGAGCCAATGTGAGCAGCGGAGGTTAGTAAGGCAGTAAGTGTGAACATAGACAGTTTTAGTTGTTGAAGGTCTATTTTTACTTTTGCCGGTTCATAACAAAGCGGGGCGTGCCGAAAGGCACGCTTTTATATTGTTTTGGTGAATTATGCTTATGATGGATTTGCCGATAAGTCATTGTATAATCGAGCACGAGCACCTGTGGCTGCTCGAAAGCTGCTTTAAGCGATTTTCGGGCAAAAATATGATATAATATAATGCAGATCAATTTACTTTAAGGATGATAAAAATGGATTTAAAAATAAGATCCGAATTTACACCCAGGGGAGACCAACCTCAGGCTATTGCTCAGTTGGTAGACGGGTTGGGTAAAAAATATGATAAACAGATACTTTTAGGAGTTACCGGCAGCGGCAAGACTTATACCATGGCTAAAGTAATAGAAGAAGTGCAAAGGCCTGCCCTGATTCTGGCACCCAATAAGACACTGGCAGCCCAGCTTTGCTCCGAGTTCAAAGAGTTCTTTCCCAACAATGCAGTTGAATATTTCGTCAGTTATTATGACTACTACCAGCCGGAGGCTTATATAGCCCATACCGATACCTATATAGAAAAGGATTCTTCCCTCAATGATGAGATAGACAAACTGCGCCACTCTGCCACCTGTGCACTGTTTGAGCGGCGGGATGTAGTCATTGTAGCCAGTGTTTCCTGTATTTACGGCCTGGGTGACCCGGAGGAATACAGCACGCTGGTGCTTTCTCTGCGGCAGGGAGTGGAATATGACAGGGATGCCATACTGCGCAAGCTGGTGGATATCCAGTATGAGCGCAATGACATAAACTTTACCCGCGGCACTTTTCGCGTGCGGGGCGATGTCATAGAAATTTTTCCGGTAGCTGCCACTGAGCAGGCTATCAGAGTGGAGATGTTTGGGGATGAGGTGGAAAAACTTTTGCAGTTTGACGTTCTGACCGGTGAGATAACCGGGCAGCGCCAGCATATTTCTGTCTTTCCGGCCAGCCACTACGCCACCTCCAAGGAGAAAATGGAGGAGGCCATCAGCCGTATTGAGTCAGAGCTGGAGCAAAGGTTGGCCGAGCTGCGAAAACAGGATAAGCTGCTGGAAGCGCAGCGCCTTGAGCAGAGAACTAACTATGATATTGAGATGATGAGGGAGATGGGCTTTTGCAACGGGATTGAGAACTATTCCCGACACCTGACCGGCAGGGAGGCGGGCCAGCCCCCCTATACTTTGTTGGATTATTTTCCTGATGATTTCATTATGTTTATAGATGAGTCGCATGTGGCTGTGCCACAAATTGGCGGCATGTACGAGGGGGACAGGTCGCGGAAAGCCTCGTTGATTGAACACGGTTTTCGCCTGCCTTCCGCACTGGATAACCGTCCCCTGCAGTTTAATGAGTTTGAGGAGAGAGTTAAACAGGTTATATATGTTTCAGCAACTCCCGGTGCTTATGAATTAAAACATCACAGGCAAATTGTGGAACAGGTAATTCGCCCCACCGGTTTGGTTGACCCGGAAATTATCATTCGCCCGACCAGAGGACAGATTGATGATCTGCTGATGGAAATCCGACTGAGAGAAAAACGTGATGAGAGAGTTCTTATAACTACCCTGACCAAGAAAATGGCCGAGGATTTAACTGATTACTTCAAAGAAAACGGGGTAAAAGTGCGTTACCTGCATTCCGACATCAATACGCTGGAGCGGATGGAGATACTGCGTGATTTGCGTTTGGGTGTTTTTGACGTGCTGGTGGGAATTAACCTCTTGCGCGAAGGCCTGGATTTGCCTGAAGTAAGCCTGGTGGCTATACTGGACGCGGATAAGGAAGGCTTCCTGCGCTCCGAGCGTTCACTGATCCAGACTACAGGCCGGGCGGCCCGTAATGTGGAGGGTAAGGTGATTATGTATGCGGACAGGATTACTGAATCTATGTCCAAAGCGATCAATGAGACTGAACGCCGCCGCAAAAAGCAGCTGGACTTCAACGAAAAATACAATATTACGCCGCAAACAGTGCGCAAGGCGGTGCGCGATGTATTGGAAGCTACTAAGGTGGCTGAAAGCAAGGTGCCTTATGCTGTCTCCGGTAAGGCGAAGATGTCCAAAAAGGATTTAATAAAAATGATTGCCGGGATGGAAAAAGAGATGAAAGAGGCAGCCAGGCAGTTGGAATTCGAGCAGGCAGCCAGATTAAGGGATACTATTATCGAACTGCGGCTAAAATTACGCGGTGAGAAAAACATTAAAGCAGCCATACCCGACGACGGGGAGATAGCTTATTAACTATGCCGGACTGGAGGACTTGTGATGCTGGACAGAATCGTGGTTAAAGGAGCAAGGGTGCATAATCTGAAAAATATTGATGTGGAAATACCCAGGGATAAGCTGGTAGTAATTACGGGTTTGTCCGGTTCCGGCAAGTCCTCTCTGGCTTTTGACACTATTTATGCCGAGGGTCAGCGCCGCTACGTGGAGTCGCTCTCGGCTTATGCGCGCCAGTTTTTAGGACAGATGAACAAGCCGGATGTGGATTATATAGAAGGGCTGTCTCCGGCCATTTCTATCGATCAGAAAACAACTTCCCATAACCCTCGCTCCACTGTGGGGACAGTTACCGAAATCTATGATTACCTGCGCCTGCTTTTTGCCAGGGTGGGGAGACCTCACTGCCATAAGTGCGGCAAGCCTATTACCAGGCAGACGGTGCAGCAGATAGTTGACCGGTTGATGCTGCTGCCGGAAAGCACTAGGCTGCAGATACTGGCCCCGGTGATCAGGGGTAAAAAAGGTGAGCATGTAAAAGTACTGGAAGACATAAGGCGCGGCGGTTTTGTCCGGGTGAGAGTAGACGGCGAAACCAGGGAACTGGGTGAAGAAATCAAGCTGGAGAAAAATAAGAAGCATACCATTGAAGTGGTAGTGGACAGGGTGATTATCAGGGCCGGTTCGGAGAAACGACTGGCTGATTCACTGGAAACGGCTCTGCAGCAGAGCGGCGGCATTGTGCTGGCCAGTATCACGGACGGGGAAGAGTTGATTTTCAGTGAAAACTTTGCCTGTGTGGACTGCGGCATCAGCGTGCAGGAGATAGCTCCCAGATCCTTTTCCTTTAACAACCCTTACGGCGCTTGCCCGGAATGTACCGGTCTCGGCACTAAGCTGGAAATTGATCCCAACTTAATTATCCCGGACATGAATCTTTCTATAGCTGAAGGGGCCATCGAAGGTTGGCATAAAGGAAATATCTCCGCTTCCTATTTCAGCGGTCTGGCCGAACACTATGGCTTTAGCCTGGATACACCTGTAAAAGAACTGAAGCCTGATCACCTGCAGGTACTGCTCTATGGCACCGGTGAGCAAAAAGTGCGCATTATTTATACTGATGTGTACGGGCGGCGGCATGATTACAAGATGCCTTTTGAAGGTATTATTAATAACATTGCCAGGCGCTACAGGGAGACAGCCTCCGAGCATATGAGAAATGAATTTGAACAGTATATGAGTTCGGTGATTTGTCCGGTCTGCGGCGGGGCCAGGCTGAAGCCTGAGGTGCTGGCGGTAAAAATAGGCGGCTTGTCCATACATGAAGTAACCTGTTTAACGGTTACCGACACATTGCATTTCTTTGAAAAGTTGGATTTGACTGAGCGTGAGCGGGTGATAGCCAGGCAGATATTAAAGGAAATTAATGAGCGGTTAGGTTTTTTGATTAATGTGGGTTTAAACTACCTGACTCTGAACCGGACAGCCGGTACTCTTTCCGGGGGCGAGGCGCAGAGGATCCGCCTGGCTACTCAAATTGGAGCAGGCTTGATGGGGGTTTTGTATATACTGGACGAGCCCAGCATCGGTTTACACCAGCGGGATAACGAGAGATTGTTAAATACCCTGCGCCGCTTGAGGGATATAGGCAATACTTTAATTGTGGTGGAGCATGATGAGGATACGGTGCGCACGGCTGATTATATTATTGATATCGGGCCGGGAGCCGGTGTGCACGGCGGGCAGTTGGTGGCTGCCGGGACTTTGCGGGAAATTCTGGACAATGAAAATTCTCTAACAGGCCAGTATTTAAGCGGCAGAAAGTATATTCCGGTACCGGACAGCCGCCGGGAGCCTAACGGCAAGTATGTGGAAGTTAAAGGGGCGGAAGAAAATAATCTTAAAAATATTGATGTGCGCTTTCCCCTGGGGGTATTCACCTGTGTTTCCGGTGTTTCCGGTTCCGGTAAAAGTACTCTGGTTAACGAAATTTTATATAAAACCTTAAGCCAGGAACTGCACGGGGCCAGGAGCAAGCCGGGTTGCTGCCGGGAAGTGGGGGGCCTGGAATATCTGGACAAGGTGATAGATGTGAACCAGTCTCCTATCGGGCGTACTCCCCGATCCAACCCGGCCACTTATACCGGGGTGTTTACCTATATCCGGGAATTATTTGCCCAGACGCCGGAAGCCCGTATGAGGGGCTATAAGCCCGGGCGCTTCAGCTTTAACGTTAAGGGCGGGCGCTGTGAGGCCTGTCAGGGAGACGGCATTATAAAAATAGAAATGCATTTTTTGCCGGACGTTTATGTTCCGTGCGAGGTTTGCAAAGGACGCCGCTACAGCAGAGAAACCCTGGAAGTAACCTATAAAGGCAAGAGCATTGCCGATGTGCTGGATATGACGGTTGAGCAGGCTGTGGAATTCTTCCGCCACATACCGAAGATTCACCGTAAAATGGAGACTATGCAGGATGTCGGTTTGGGTTATATTCGTCTGGGTCAGCCGGCGCCGGAACTTTCCGGCGGTGAAGCGCAGCGGGTAAAGCTGGCTGCCGAGTTGTCCCGCCGCTCCAACGGCAAAACCTTTTACATTTTGGACGAGCCGACTACCGGTTTGCACACTGATGATATAGCCAGGTTGTTAAAGGTACTGCACCGCCTGGTGGAAGCGGGGGATACTGTGGTGGTCATTGAGCATAATCTGGATGTGATTAAAACAGCGGATTATATAATTGACTTAGGACCGGAAGGCGGGGACAAGGGCGGCAGCGTGGTAATTGCCGGGACGCCGGAGGAAGTGGCGGCTGAGACACAGTCTCACACGGGCAGGTTTTTAAAGAAGGTTTTGCCGGCCGGAGTGGAAGCTGCAGCCGGCGGCAGGGAAATGGGCGATGCGGAGGAGAATGCGGCTGCCGGTGAGGCGCAGGCTATATAGAAAAATTATCTGAGTCAAATGTCAACAGGAAACCCGTATCAACTGGTACGGGTTTCCTATATTTGCTGAGCAGGATTTTATCTGATATTTGTGGAATAGTGTGAGCTATGAAGTCAGTTTTTTGCGTGAGAACATGAAAATACTTGGCTTATTTTTGTAGGGAGAGGGAAGAATGGAGAAAATAGAAAAAATAGATTTGCATTTAATTGACGGCACCACTTATCAGATAGATAACAAACCGGGCCTGACTTATATTATAGGGCCTAACGGAACAGGCAAATCCTATGCTTTCAGAAAATTTGCCGAGGAAAATATTGGCCGGGCTCTTTATATTTTGCCTTCCAGAGATGATATGAGGCGCAATCTATATAATGTGGGGCATGGAGAAGAAAATGATTTTTTCCGCGAATGGGTCGTCTATGATCAGGTATGCCGTTACTGGGGCAAGGCTTTGAAGCAGCCGGGTCTTCTGGCGATGGCTTTTTCCTTTCTGGAGCGCCTGGGCGTACCCCACAGAATGTCGATAAGTGTGGAAGAGGGTGAAATTAAGTTTCAAATCTGTGATGAGTCGGTATGTTATGGCAGCAATCAGGCAATGTCAGGTTTACACAAACTGCCGGTGCTGGGCATAGCGGTTTATGATCCCGAGCATAAACTGGTTATTATAGATGAACCGGAGCAGTCTCTTCACCCCCAGGCACAGCATATTTTTGTGCAGGTTCTGCGTGATGTGGCCCGCCTGCAGGGCAAGCACTTCGTGCTGATTACCCACTCGCCGACTATGGTTGACCTGCGTGACGCCGGGGATCTGACCAGAGTGGTTTTTTTCCGGAGGCCCAAAAAGTACCTGACGGAACGCAAGATTTTTCAGTTAAGTATGGATGACGCGCAGCGTTTCAGTGAGCTGCTGCCGGGCTTGACTTCTTATAAACGTGAAATATTCTTTGCTGATAAAGTGATTTTGGTGGAAGGACAGCATGACAGGGATGTCTTTATGGCTTTGATTGAGTCCGGGGGTTTTGGACTATCCCTGGCCCGTACCAGTGTACTGCCTTTGGGCGGGGTAGGCTTTATGGCTAAATATACGGCTTTTTTTAAAGAAATAGGTGTTAAGCCTTTCATTATTTGTGATCGTGATGTATTGTATCCTTCTGCCGGTATTCGTTGGTTTTGCGGTCGTATGGAGGGTGAGAGGCTGGACTGGCGGGGCTGGATCAGTCCCTCGCAGGTTAAGGAATATCTTCAGGGCAAAGAGATGAAGGTACCTGCGGATCGTTATGATTTGCAGCCTGCGGAATTTGATAACATGGAACAAATAGCGGCCCGGCTGAGAAATTTGATGAAAAAAGCGTTGGAGAAAAGCGAACAGCTGATGGATAGGCTGCAAGGGGTTGCTTCAGCGGCAAATTTGCTGGCCGAACTGGCTAAAAAGAAAAATCTGACAGATGACTACAGTGAATACCGGGCCTTTCATTTACTGATGACGGTTGTGCTCAATCATTCCGACTGGTATAATACGCCTGCGGCAGAAATCTTTAAGCGCTTGAGGGAGGTATACGAGCAATTGGAGCACCAGTCTGACCGCCTGGAAATACTTATTTTGCGCATAGGGCGCCTGGAGGATTTGTACCGGCACAGTGGCCGCCTGGATGCCTCCAAAACAGAGAAATCCAGGCGCGAGGCTTTTGATATACGCAGATTATATCAAAATAATAAGGAACAAGTGGATGTTGATTATCAAGAGGTGATTGATCCTCTGATTAGAAAGCGCTATTTGCTCCGTATGCAAAACGGTATTCCGCACGAGGCGGCGGCTGTATTATCGGGAAAAATCCATGAATTATATGATTTCCTTTTTAGTGCCGGAGAACTGGCGGAGCGTGTGCAAAAATTGAGAAGTACGGGTAAGCTGGAAGAACTTTCCGCAGGTGCGGAAATTGTAGATTTTTTACCCGGCGCAGACCCCCCGCAGCTAACAATGGAGATACCCCTGCTGAAAGGTTATCTGTCAGTTGACGGTAGAATAACTTTAACAGCGGGTAAAAGGCCTGAAGTGTTTGACATGTTGTTCAAAAGAAGCTGGCAGGGTGGGAAAAGCTAAGTGCCTGCCTTTTGGGAAGAGCTTACAGGGATTATCTCCAGCGCGCCTCTGGGGCAGGTAAATGTGCAGTGAGCACATCCCAGGCAGCGCCGCATATCAATAACCGGCTGTGTATAAGCGGCTTTTTGCTCAAGTATTTTCCAGTTGCAAGAGAAGGTGGCAATACATATGCCGTTTTCGCAATCATCCGGCAGGCACAGGTTTGTATCGACTTTTACTAGCTGCATGGGAACCTCCACTGATAATTTTCTCTTCATTATATCGAATTGGCGAATAAAAACAATCTTATAAAGTAACATGCAAAAAACGGTCTCTAACCCGGTCTTTGCATGTTACTTCTGCAAATACCAGGCTGTGTTAATTTTCATCAAAAAGTTGAATAAATATTTCCACTATTCCTCTGTCAAACTGAGTTCCGGCGCATCTCCGAAGCTCTGCCAGCGCCTCTTCGTGTGTCATGGCTCTCTTGTAGGGCTGGTTATTGGTCATAGTGTCGTAAGCGTCGGCTATGGAGAATATGCGGCATTCTAAAGGTATTTCCTCGCCTTTTAAGCCAAGGGGGTAGCCGCTGCCGTTGTACCATTCATGGTGTTTGAGTATCCAGTCTGCTATCAGCATCAGATCGGGGCTGGACTGAGCTATTCTGTGCCCGATTTCACAGTGCTTTCTGATTTGGCAATATTCCTCCGGGGTTAGGCTTGTAGGTTTAAATAATATTTTATCGGAGATACCGAGCTTTCCGATATCGTGGTAACGTGTAAAATTGCGCAGTTTTTCCAGTGAGTGATTTAATCCTACGACATTGGCCATTACCTCAACCAGATCCTGCATGCGCTGAATGCGGTTTTCAGAGGTGCACTCTTTAATTTGCAGCTTTTTAAGAAGAGTTTGCATTATGGCGTCGCGTGTATTGGTTTTGCTGCTCAATTTTATTTGGTACATTTTGTCATCCGCTTCTTTGAAAATTTGGTTTAAGTCAGATGATTCTTCAGTACTGACAGCGTAACCTACTGAAATATTTAGCATTATGAGCGGGTTTTCTTTATTGTATTTATTAACGGAGTGATGAATGCGCCGGTAAGCTTTTTCCACTGCCGGAGCACTGCTGTTGGGAAGCAGTATGGCGAATTCATCACCGCCAATTCTGGCTATTACATCCTTTGATCGAAAAGAGCTGCGCAGTACGTTGGCGGCATTGACTATCAATATATCGCCTCTATCATGGCCCAGAGTGTCATTGATCAGTTTCAGACCGTCCACATCACAGATGATAATGCCGACCGGGGCGTGTTTTTTGTCGGACAGCCTTTTCATTTCCTGTTCAAAGTAAGTCCGGTTGTAGAGACCGGTCAACGAGTCATGCAGGCTTAAGTAGCGCAGTCTTTGTTCCATTTCCTTGCGTTTGGTAATTTCACGGACAATCATTAAGACTTCTTCCTCGCCGCTGATTACCATGCGGGCTTCCTGAACACACTGGATGCCATTGATATTAAGATGGTATTCGAAGGTTTGTATGCCGTTGGTCAGAAATGCTTGTTCCAGGTAATCCATAATTTGTTGTGCCAATTTAGGCGGCCAAAGGCAAGTGATATTTTTTCCTAGGCATCTGTCCGGTGAAATAAAAACGGTAAAATCTTTGCCGGGTTTGAAATCAACAATGGTTCCGTCCTTTTTTATTATCAGAAGTAAATCCGGAATTATATTTATCAGGGGATGGTGGCTTAACTTTTCCCTTTGTTTTAGTTTTGTAAAACATCCTTTTTTTGTATTTTTGTTTTTCATAAAAAACACCTCGGTGCACAGCAACTGTACTGTGTTATGCTATGCTATATTATATATATATTTCGAGTAAAAATTGATTTTCCCTCTAAGTATATTCTAGAATATTTAAAATATGGTATTGATAATTTATTGTATAGCAGCTGTCGTTTGCTGTTGAATAAGGGTTGTATTATTAAGCAGGGTGGTGATATTTTTGCCGGTAAATGAAAAGCTGCAGTATCTTCCAGCCAAGCCGGGTGTTTATATTTACCGGGATATGGCAGGTGAGATTATATATGTTGGAAAAGCCGTGTCCTTAAAAAACAGAGTTCGTTCTTATTTCCAGTCCAGCGCAAATCTGACTCCCAAAGTGCGGGCTATGGTGCCTAAAATAGCTGATTTGGAATACATTGTTACCGACTCTGAAGTAGAGGCTTTGATTTTGGAGTCCAACCTGATTAAAGAGCACCGGCCTCGCTACAATGTTTTTTTAAAAGATGATAAGAGCTATCCCTATCTCAAGATAACCTTAAATGAGGATTTTCCTAGGGTTTATATCACCCGCAGGGTTATTAAGGACGGGGCGCGCTATTTCGGTCCCTATACCAGAGTAGGGGCGGTGCATGAAACACTGCGTCTATTGAAAAAGTTGTTTCCGTTTCGCACCTGCAAGCAAAAAGAGCCGCCGGTCAGAGACCGTCCCTGTCTTAATCATTATATCAAGCGCTGTCTGGGTCCTTGCTGCGGTTTGACCGGCAAACAGGAGTACCGTAAAGCGGTTGATGAAATATGTCTTTTTTTAGAGGGACGCCAGGAGGATCTGGTCAAGCACTTGAAAAAGAGAATGGAGGAAGCTGCGGAAGCGCTGAGGTTTGAGCAGGCTGCTGAACTGCGGGATCAGCTGAGGGCTGTGAACGAGGTAATGGAGAAGCAGAAAATAGTTTTTGCGGGCCCGGAGGATCGGGATGTGGTGGCCATGGCTCGCGGCATCAGTGAAACCTGTGTTATGATTTTCTTTATCCGGGGGGGCAAGCTGACCGGCAGGGAGCATTATTTGCTGCAGGGAACGGAGGATATGGACAGGCGGGAAGTAGTTACCGCTTTTATCAAGCAGTATTATCACCAGGCTGACTTCCTCCCCCGTGAGGTGCTGCTGCCCGGCATGGTTGAAGAGGAAGCAGCGGTAATAAGCCGCTGGCTTTCAGAGAAAAAAGGATCCAGGGTAAACCTTCGTGTGCCTAAAAGAGGGGAGAAGCGCGGCCTTTTAGAAATGGCGGAGAAAAACGCTTTGCTGCTGCTGGATCAAATAGAGCAGGAAAAACTGTCCGCCCGGCAGGATAAAGACAATCTGGAAGCGGCCTTAGGTGAACTGGCCGGGGCTTTAGGTCTGGCTAAACCTCCTTACCGTCTGGAATGTTATGATATTTCCAACACCCAGGGTACGGAGACTGTGGCTTCCATGGTGGTGTTTGAAGCGGGCAGGCCGCAAAAAGATCAGTATCGCCGCTTTAAGATTAAAACAGTTGACGGGCCGAATGATTTTGCCTCTATGCAGGAAGTAATCGGCAGGAGGTTTAAGCGCGGGAAAGAAGAAAGAGAGTTGATCAACACGGGGCAGCTCTCCACAAAAGAGGCCAAGTTTCATCGCCTGCCTGATTGTGTAATCATTGACGGAGGAAAAGGCCAGCTTTCGGCTGCCAGGTCTGTCATGCAGGAGCTTGGCTTTGCTCATATTCCGGCTTTCGGTCTGGCCAAGCAGGAGGAACTGCTGTTTAAAGAAGGAGAAAAGGAGCCGGTTTTTCTGCCCAGGGATTCTCACGCGCTTTATCTGGTGCAGAGGCTGAGGGATGAGGCGCACCGTTTTGCTGTGACTTACCACAGGCAGCTGCGCTCTAAACGCAATCTTAAATCTTTGCTGGATGAGGTTGATGGTATCGGGCCCAAACGCCGCCGGGAATTGCTCAAGGCTTTTGGCAGTTTGGAGGATATATCGCGGGCCGGCCTGGGAGAGCTGTCCGCCGTGGAAGGCATGAACAAAAAAGCCGCGGAAGCCGTGTATAATTATTTTCATCAAAAAGAAGAGAAGTAGGGAGTTCGCATTGCATTCAAAGGTTAAACTGAGTCAAACATGTCAAACCCGTACCACTGTCAAGTGTTACGGGTTTTTAGGATAGGTCTGACGTGTAATTATTTATCGATTTTTTATGATTAATCCCTTATGTCTAAAATAATTTCTAAGTTCGGAGACATATTATTCCTTTACATAACAGGCTACAATTTGACCGTAATACAGTACGTGGAAGTCTCCTTTGGGGTAGCAGGTTTTGTGTATATCATCACTGGCTTGGGCAGGCTCCATATCCTGCTTGTAAACTATTTTGCATTCATAATGCAGGTCGCATTCACCAATGACCGGTGTAGTTATGACTTTACCCGCTTCGGCAGTCAGTCCGCATTCCTTAAATTTGTCAATATCCCTGCCTGACTTGGTTCCGCAGGTTGCCAGTGCTTGTTTTAAATCTTTGTTTACCGGTATGCTTACGGTAAATTCTTGAGACTTAGAGATAATCTCGTGGGTATATCTGGAGTAACGTACAGCAACCGTGAAAATTGGTTTTTGCCAGATATAGCCTACAGTTCCCCAACCAATAGTCATGGTATCTATTTTGTCTTCATGCTTGACCGTTAAAAACGCACCTTTGGGCAGTTGTTCAAAAAGTTCTTTTGTATGCTCATTGTATTTCACATCTTTTTTCATCCTGTCAACTCCTATTCTCATCGTAGTCATAATATATTCAGAATATTGAGTTTAAGTGATCTTAAATTGCATGCAGTTGTTTTTCCAGCGCTTTTTTAAGTTCCTCGTAACCCGGTTTTCCCAATAGGGCATACATATTATTTTTGTATGCCTCGACGCCCGGCTGGTCAAAGGGGTTGACGCCCAGCAAATAGCCGCTGACAGCGCAGGCCTTTTCAAAGAAGTAGAACAATTGTCCCAAACAGAAAGCTGTCTGTTCGGGAATAGTCAGCAGGACATTAGGCGCACCCCCTCCCGTATGTGCCAGCAGTGTGCCCTGACAGGCTTTTCTGTTAACAAAATCAATGGTTTTGCCGGTTAGAAAGTTCAGGCCGTCCAAGTCAAGCGGGTCGTTAGGAACGGCCAGTTCAAGTCTGGGCCGGTCAAAGAAGATGACTGTTTCAAAAAGCTGGCGCATCCCGTTCTGCAGGTACTGGCCCATTGAGTGCAGGTCCGTGGAGAAGTTGACTGAAGCGGGATATATGCCTTTTTCGTCTTTGCCCTCGCTCTCTCCAAAGAGCTGTTTCCACCACTCGGAGAAATACATGAGAGACGGTTCATAATTGACCAGAACCTCCACGGTTTTTCCTTTCCGGTAGAGAGCCTGTCTGGCAGCCGCGTATTGATAGCAGATGTTGGTCTCCAGTGCCGGGCTTTCATATTCCTGCCTGGCCCGGCCGGCACCGGACATTAATTCCTCTATGTTTATACCGGCCGCCGCTATGGGCAGAAGCCCTACGGCAGTTAAAACCGAATAGCGCCCCCCGGTTTCATCCGGCACGATAAAGGTTTCATATCCTTCACTGTCAGCCAGCTTTTTTAGCGCACCTTTTTGCCGGTCGGTTGTTGCGTAAATTCTTTTGCCGGCCGCTTCTTTACCGTATTTTTTCTCCATATAATCGCGAAAAATTCTAAAAGCAAGGGCAGGTTCCGCAGTGGTGCCGGATTTGGAGATTACATTGACGGAAATGTCTTTATCCGCAAGGATTTCCAGCAGGTGGCTGATATATGTGGAACTGATGTTATTGCCTGCAAAGTAAATCTGTGTACCGGTTCTCTTGCTTGAGTCAAGCAGGTTATGAAAGTGGTGTGTCAGCATTTCTATAGCAGCCCTGGCTCCCAGATAAGAACCACCGATGCCTATGACTACCAGAGCGTCGGAAGTGTTTTTTATTTTTTCGGCTGCCTGGAGAATCCGATTGAATTCTTCCCGATCATACTTCTCAGGCAAATCAAGCCAACCGGTAAACTCACTGCCTGCTCCGGTTCGGTTATGCAAAACATTATGAGCCGAAAGCACAAAAGGTTCCAGATTGACGATTTCCTTTTGCACAAATGAGTGACTCAGGTCAAGTTTGAGAAGTGATTGACTCAATATATAATGCCCCCTTTTGAACGATGCTGCTAAGTTGAGAAAATGGTTTATTCTGAATAGAGTTCCCTATAAATTACAAAATTATTAAAAGGCCAGTGGATGTGACCTGCATAATATATTTCGTGATCAAGCAGTCATATCCTGCTTAATTTTGGCAGATGATTTAAAAATTTTCAAAAGACAGGTAATCCTCGTTAATCTCCTCCACGGCATCTTCTATTGAATCAAATTCAATTTCCGCTCTGCTTTTTTCTCCCCGGCATATGGGTGAATACTCGCATCTGCCGCAGTGGTTTTTTTCCTCGGTCGCCTGGAAATCCGGATAATTTAATTGGAGAATCCTCTTGATTAAGCCGGTTATATAACGGGCAAAGTCCTTGTGTCTGGCCGCGGAATAATCTATTTCTATATTTTGGCCGGCAAAGATGGGATTCCAGTAAATCATCTTTATTTTTTCCGGTTCGACTGCTTGGCCGGCTGTTATAACTGAGGCGGTTTCCGCCAGCAGGAACAGGTAGAGCATGGTCTGCATACGGTTTAGCAGCTCGGTTTTTCGCAGCGGTCTGGCATCTGTCTTCCAGTCATAGATGATAAGGCTGTTGTCCGGTGTGAGCACGATTAAATCATATTGGGCTTGCAGTTTTATGCCGTTGCGGTTTAAGCGCAGTGTAAATTCCGGGTAATAGCTGTTTTCTCCGGTCATGGCAAAAGTATTCCGCAGGCTGTCCAGCCACTGCCGCAGATCATGTTCATATGGAGAGCCCCGTGGCACGGTGTTGTCCAGGCAGCTGTAATACCTCTGTGCCAGCAGGTGAAATTGCCGTCCTTTCTCGATGCTGTGTTTTTCCTCTTCCGTCGTCCGGCTTTGGGGCCAGTACAGGCCGTCGATGTGGCGCAGGCGGAATTTTAGAGCGCAGGTATTATAGATATTCAGTGACTGCTGGCTGAAGTAAAGATTCTTTAATCTGGCGGAAAGCATATTATTTCTCCTTACGTTATTTACTGTTTTTCCGAATAAAATTCATCTTTTTTCTGCCGCATATATCTTTTTAGTTCTTGCAGGGCAAGAGCCGGTTTTTTCTTAAAGGGCTTGGGGAAACCGGGCAGGTAAAGCATTTCGGGGTAACTGAAGAGCAGGTTTTCCCTGGCCCGTGTTATGCCTACATAAAGCAGGCGGAGTCTTTCACTGATGGTTTCCTTCTTGGCCTCCTCTTGAGGGTCGATTATTTTGCCCGGTTCAATCAGTGCTTTTAATTCCGCCTTGGCCAGTGCGCCGGGATTGGCCATATGCTTATTCAGGTAGCCGGGGTGATCCCGGAAATAATCATCCGGCTGTGACGGGAAGCTGTCTGAGGTCAGTGAGGTTAAGAAGACGGTATCCCACTCCAGCCCCTTGGCTTTATGATAGGTTGCCAGGCTGATGACACCCGGTTCCGGGGTATAGCCGTGGCGGTCATAAACCATATCTGTGAAATGGTCGAAGATGCTTTCCAGCGACTGTAATTCTGCGGCCAGGTCTGCCAGCCTCCAGGCCGGATTGCTGCGCAGCAGTTCTTTTATTTGCAGGGCGATTCTTTGTGCAATAGCAAGTTCCTCATTTTCCAGTCCCAAATCAGCGGCCAAAAAAAGCAGCAGCGATTCAGGGGGTATGCGGGAAGCTGTCAGCCAGGTTTTTACTCTTTTCAGCGCTGCCAGGCAGGACGGCCAGAGCAGCGAGGTGGCTGCCTCTTCAGGCAGCTCCTGTTTTCCCGCCCCTTCGGGGTATAGGAGTTCTTCCAGGCGGCAGGCTGCCAGGAATTCTTTAATGTACGGAAAATCCTCTCCGGCCAGTTCCGGCAGCAGGGTAGAGCTTAAGGCTTTGACCAGTTTGCTTCCCTTGTGCGGCTCGGCCAGGTATTCAATAACAGCTCCCAGGGCCCGCGCGGTATGGCGCCGTTCGCTCTGCCCGCCGGCTATTTGCCGAAAGGGCGCGTTGAGGAGGGTTAGTTGTTCCGCCGCTTCCAGTAGAATATACTTGTCCGGGGCAAGTATGGCCACAGTTTTTTCTTTGTTTTCCCTGATATAACGAGAGGCATGCCCGGCTATTTTGCTTATTTCTTCCCGGTTGGTTTTGCTCTTTATAGAGCCTATGGTGTAGCGTTCAGGTTGGGGATTAGGGCAGGGGTCAGCTGCCGGAACTGGTTTTATGTACTGTTTTTCCAGCGCCTGCCGGCAGGCTTGCACCGGGTGCTCCGTGGCAACCCAGGAAACCAGGTGATTAGCCAGATCGATAATGTTCTGCGAGCTGCGGCTGGAATAAAGCAGCGGTTGGTTTTTAATTTCCCGGCTGCGGCAGAAACTGCGAAAAAGTGCCGGGTCAGCCGCTGTGAAGGTGCCCATAACGGATTGGTTGGAGTCTCCCACGCGCACCAGATTGCCCGTAAAAGTAATACCTTTCTTATCTTCCGGGCTGCCGCCGGCCAGCAGCAGCAATATTTGTTCTTGCAGCAGGTTGGAGTCCTGCGCCTCATCTTCGAAAATATAGCTCCAGCGCTTTTGTAAACGCTTCAATACGGCTGTATCTGTTTTCAGAAGGGTGCGGGCATTATAAATCAAGTCGTCAAAGTCCTGAACTCCCAGATGGAAGAGCCTGTCTCTGTATTGATTATAGGCTTCTATGGCCCAGCGCAGGGGTGATTCATCAGCCAGGGCGGGCAGGTAGCCCTGCATTTCTTCCGCGGTAAGACCAAGGCATTTAAAGTAGGAGATCATATTTTTAAAGAAATCCAATGTTTTAGCCTGCCATTTTTCCAGATATTTTTCCTTGTTCTCCTGTTTGCCTGTTTCCAGGGCGGCTTCCCAGACGTTCCGGTTGCCGCTGATCCAGCGGTGAGTTACTTCCCGCAGCAGCTGGAACTGTTCCGCCTGTTCCAGGATGGTCATTTCCCCTGAGATGAGAAGTCGCTCGGGGCTTTCCTTTAAAATAGTTAAGGCCAGGGAATGCAGGGTTTTCACTTCATAGCCCCTGCCGCCGGGCAGACCTCTGGTTTCCAGTTCCCTGGCCAGCCTGGCTTTAAAGTTGGCTGCCGAGGAGTTCATATAGGTGACTATAAGCAGCTTTCCTTTACCTGTGCGGCCCTCGGCTATCAGCTGCGCGCCCAGATAGGCCAGGACGGTGGTTTTGCCCGCTCCGGGTACGGCCGGAACTGCCAGGTAACCGCTGCGGTAGGCCGCTGCTTCTTGTTGGCCCGGTCTTAGGATTATCATATATTTCTCCTTCTTTATCAGTGGCTTGAGAAATCCGTTGTTTGCTCTATGATATCTTGCAGCCGGCCGAACTGTTCCCATCCGAAACTGCTGTAGGTGCTGCCGGCGGTGATTAATTTTTCTTGGCACCTGTGAGCCAGTGCGCCGACAGTTCTGGCCGCTTTGTCCAGTCTGATTACCTGATCTATGTCGCCGGTCCAGACTGTGCCCGGAACCCAGCGCCTGGAAAGGACATGCGGGTTTGACAATTCTCTGGCGTCGCTGTTGAACCAGGCTTCTCCCGAGCTGTCCAGCCAGAACTGCACCCGGGAGGAATCGCAGTTCAACAGGTAGGCGTAGGGTGTGGCCAGGATTACCGAGTTCTTGTCGGGCTCCGGCTGTTCCAGTGTTTCAGCGGCTACTGTTCCCTGCTTAATCATCTCGATGAAGTATTTGCCTGCCGGTCCGGGGAAGAGCTCCGGTAAACTCTCAATTGCCTGGCTGAATTTTATAGCCGAGGCAAGCAGCTGGCGGCAGGAATAAATTTGCTCAGCTGCCGGTGCCAGGGGTGAGAGTATTTCACCGAAGACCCGCTGCAGGAAAGCTTCTATGGTTAGTCCCGGTTGTGACCGGTAGTCAGCCAGCCAATTGCTGAGCAGGTTGTATTTTGCCATAACTGACGGTCCGATTCTGGCCTGCAGATCTATGTCCGGCACGGGCAGGTTTCCCTGGCGATCAGTTAACAGTTCAGCCAGCAGGCCCGCCCTTACCGGATCAGTGCTCAGGATCAGGCGCAGGGTTTCTGCCAGGTCGCCGAAGCCGGCCTGCAGTGTCCACTCTGGGTGAGCCAGAACGGCCAGCGTGATCAGCGCCAGAGTGAAGGGTTCGTCCAGCAGACGCCGGCTTCTGGTGATATTATCTATTCTATAGCCTTTGGCGGCGAGGATCAGGTTCAGAGAAAATTCCAGAACCTTGTCCACATGAGGTGCGATCAGAACTATTTGCCGGGCGGGAATCCCCTGCCGCAGCAGTTCCAGCAGCCTCTGGCCGACTTCCCTGATCATTTCACTGCGCAGGTCGGTAAAAACCGGTTTTCCCAGTATGGGACAGGGCTGAGGCTGGGTAGGCCGGTTTTTCACCGCCTGTTTTAATGCTTCTGCCCAGCGGTATGTTTTCTCGCTGCAGGCCGGGCAGTCGGGATAGCTTTCCTGACTCAGTCCCACGGTAAGGTTTTTGGCGGAAAAGGGATCGGCCCCGAAAAAGATACCGTGTCCCCCGTCTTTGACATATATTAAAAGGGCTGTTTGCGCTTCTTCCAATAGTACGGAAATTAAATCCTGGGCTGCCGGCGCTGTTTCTTCTAAATTTTCTACGATTAAATGATTAAATTCTCTGTTCAGGTGTTGTCTGTAGAGTTGATCGGCCAGCAGCCGGTTATAGATTTCTACAGCCAGCGGGTAATCCAGAATTCGCTGCTGCAGGCAGATGGCCCGGTATTCCCCTATAATTTCCTGTGCCTGCTCAAAGACCGCGGTTTTTGTTTCTGCTCCTGACCAGGCGGCTTTCAGCCTTTGTCCGATGTTTTGCCAGTCCAGGCCGTTCAGTGCGGCTTTGCCGCGGCTGTCGGCAATTTGCATGGCTAAACGGTCCACAGGTGAGATAATGTCCCGCAGGTAACCCCTTTGCCGGTAGTTCTCCACCAGTGTGGCTGTAAGATACTGTGCGGTTTCCATAGTTAAATAAATGGGAGACAGCACCGGCTGTCCGGGAGGTAAATACTTTTCTGCCAGTGGCCAGTACTTAGTGAGTTCCCGCTGGACAAAGCCGAAATAGGTGTAGAGGTGAAGCGGGCCGGCTTTTTCGGTTTTGAGTGAGTTGTGCCAGCGGTTAATCTGCAGCCGGTTCATCAGCAAGACCAGTATTTTGTGCTGCCCGTGATTAACCAGTTTTTCGTAAGCCTTTATCCCCAGGTCGGGACAGGTTGAACTGCAGGCTTTAAAAGCAGCTGTTTTATTATATAAGTGCATCGATTTCACCTCTTTTGGTATTTCGCCCGGTTAATTTTTAATTCCTGCCGGTTTTGGCTGCCCGAGTTATAAAAAATGCTCGGGCTTTCTTATTGCTGAGTAACATTTTACAGTGGTATATGGTAATATTAAATATATACTAATCGTGGGCTGCTTTATTTTTCAAGAGGAGTGATTTAATGACCTTGCAGGCGCAAACCGGTGATCCGGATAATATAATGAAAAAACTGCGGCAACAGTTTGCTGTGCCGCTTTCTTTGCTTTTAGAGATAGCGGGAAAGTTTCACGGTGAGATTTTAAACGGGTTGGCCGGAAATAAGAGTTCTTTGAAAATGCTGCCTTCTTATCTGTCTAAACCTTCCGGTGAAGAAACCGGTGTTTTCCCGGCACTTGATTTTGGGGGCACCAATGTGCGGGTTCGGCTTCTCCATTTGCAAGGCTGCAGGGGCTTTTCAGTAAAAAGGCAAAAATCCATGCCTCTCAGGGACAGGGAAGGACTGTATGATTATACAGGTGCTTCAGTTGCAGCTGTGGAGTTGTTTGATTTTATTGCCGGAATTATAGAAGATGTTCTGAAATGTGTTGCGGAAGAACCGTCGCTGCAGTGTGAGCTATACCCGCTGGGACATACTTTTTCTTTTGGAACCTATCAGACAGGTGCCAATGATGCTGTGCTGATCAATTGGACCAAGGAAATCAAAACACAGGGCGTAGAAGGTCAAAATATCAACCGGCTCTTAGCGGACGCTCTGTTGCGGCGTAATTTATTTCATGTTAAACCTGTAGTTATACTCAATGATACAGTAGGCACTTTACTGGCGGCTGCTTACTGCGATCCTTATGCCGATATAGGTTCCATTTGCGGTACTGGCCACAATACCTGTTATCTGGAGCAACATGCCGCGGCTTATCAGGAACCGGTGATAATAAATATGGAATCAGGAAATTTTGACCTGCTGCCCTTAACACCTTATGATGACGCGCTCGACCAAAACAGCGGCAAACCGGGTGAACAGAGATTGGAAAAGGCTGTTTCCGGCAGGTATCTGGGGGAGCTGGCACGGCTTATTTTAAAAGAGCTGGCGCAGGCGGGGAAGCTTTTTTCCGGCGGCGATACAGGCCCGCCGGCTGTTTTGGAGCAGCCTTATGCTGTCAGTACAAAAAATATTGCTTTTATACTGGAAAGTGAGCCTGCCGCCGGAGGGAAGGATGAAGGCCTGGTTAAGTGGCTGCGGGATAACTGGGGAGCAGCTTGCTCAAATCAGGATATCGCAGCTTTGCGGGAGATTTTGTCTATGATTGCAGAGCGTTCGGCCAGGTTTGTGGCAGCCACCTATCTGGGCATTCTCCGCCATATAGATCCTGCGCTCACTTCCCGCCATACCATTGCGGTGGACGGATCACTGTATGAAAAGATGCCCGGCTATGCCGACTGCATTGCCGCCGCTCTGTCCGAAGCTTTGCAGGAAAAGGCGGGCATGATTAAGGTTAAGCTGACCAAAGACGGTTCCGGCGTAGGCGCGGCTATTGCCGCGGCCACGATAGCCGGTAGGTCCGGCAGCCGGAAGACCGTTTAAATCTACTCTCAGGGTAGAAAAAATTTTCCCGGAGGATTCTATGTCAAAATATAAATTTGTAGCTATCGATTTGGACGACACGCTTCTTGATAAGGATTTAAAGATTTCGGAACGGGCCCGCCAGGCGATAAGCCGGGCTAAAGACAGGGGGGTTCTGGTGACACTTTCTACCGGGCGGATGTACCGTTCGGCATTACCCTATGCCAGGGAGTTGGAAATTGATCTGCCTATAATTACCTATCAGGGTGCCTTAGTAAAAAACCCCGGCACAGGTGAAACTCTGGCTCATTACCCTTTGCCTCTGGATTATGCCCGCCAAGTTATCAGCAGGGGCAAAAGCCTGGGCTATCATATCAACGTTTATGTAAATGACAACCTCTATATTGAGAAGGAAAACCCGCACAGCGCCCGTTATGAAAAAATATCCGGCATCGCAGCTCAACCGGTGGGGGATCTGTCAGACTTTTTAAACCGGGAAGATCCTACCAAGGTACTGATTTCGGCTGAAGAGCAGCAGCTCGATGCCTTAATGGAGGAATTTGGCCGCAAATTTGGAGCAAACGTGCATATTACTAAATCAAAGCCTTATTTCCTGGAATTTTCACACCCTTTAGCCACAAAAGGACATGCTTTGTCGGTTTTAGCCGGAAAATACGGCGTGTTAAGGGAAGAGGTTATGGCTGTCGGAGACAGCTATAATGATCTGGAGATGATTGATTATGCCGGTTTAGGTGTGATTGTCGCTAATGCCAGAAAGGATTTAAAGGAACACGCGGACTACGTAACTGCGGCTTCCTCCGGGGACGGTGTGGCCGAGGCAATAGAGAAATTCATTTTGGAAAGATAGTTTTGCGTTGCAGGATTTAACGCATAGTCGCAGGAGGAACGGCTTAAGCTATACTACTATTGTTTAAAGCAGGAGGGATGATATGTATTTCGGAAAAGGCAGTTGGAAAAGTTTTGAGCAGGGTGCGGAGAAGGAATGGCTGGTTGCCAACGGTCTGGGCGGCTACGCGGCCGGTACTGTCATAGGGGCTAACGCCAGCAAATACCATGGCCTGCTGGTGGCCGCCTTAAATCCTCCGGTTGAGCGGGTTGTTTTGCTGGCCAAGTTGGATGAACAAGTGGAGGCGGGGGGCATTACTTACAACCTTGCTTCAAACCAGACCAACGGCGAAGTAACCCACTTTGGCTATGTTCACCTGCAGCGGGTGATCATTGATCCATTGCCCTGTTTTATTTACAGTTTTTCTGATATAACTATGGAAAAACATGTATTTATGCTGCGTGATCAAAATACTACGGTGATTTTATACCGTTTTTACAATGGGGCCCTGCCCGCTACATTACGCTTTACACCTCTGGTAAACTGCCGTGATTTTCATCACAATACTTACTATGGGCAGTTGAATTTCAACAGCCAGCCGCTAAAGCGCGGTGTGGCGGTCAGTGCTGTTTCCGGAGTACCTCCGCTGAAAATTATCAGCAGCGCGGGAAGATTCAATAAACGGGATGACTGGTATAAAGGCATGTATTATGCCAGAGAGCGGGAGCGTGGGCTCAATCCTTACGAAGATCACTTTATGCCCGGATATTTTGAGGTAAAAATTGATTCCGGGGAAGTCAAAACCATAACTGTGGTGGCCACCATAGAAGAAAAATTTCCTGCGGATCAAATTGCCGCCAACGGTGAGGGGTATCTTTTGCAGGAAAAGGTTCGATTAGAACAATTACAGGCTCAGGCCGGATACAGTGAACCTTTGGCCAGGCAGCTGGTCTGGGCGGCAGACAGTTTTATTGTACACCGCCGCTCGACCGGCACTAAGAGTGTTATTGCCGGTTATCCCTGGTTCAATGATTGGGGCAGGGATACTATGATTGCCTTACCGGGGCTGACTTTGATCACTCGCCGGTTCGAGGACGCCAGAGAAATATTGAGTACCTTTGCGCGCTATTGTAAGGATGGCCTTTTGCCCAACATGTTTGCCGACGGTGACAGGGAACCTCTTTACAATACAGTAGACGCCTCTCTCTGGTATTTTCAGGCTGTTTATAAGTTCCTTGAATATACAGGCGACTTTGATTTTATCAGGTCGGAAATTTTTCCCGTATTGAGGGATATCATTTACTGCCATGTGCGAGGAACACATTTCAACATTAAGGCTGATGAGGATGGTTTGCTGCAGGCAGGCTCCCCTTCCCTGCAGCTCACCTGGATGGATGCCAAGGTAAATGACTGGGTAGTTACTCCCAGACACGGCAAACCGGTGGAAATTAATGCTCTCTGGTATAACGCGCTATGCGTATATGAAAAGTTATGCCGGCACTACGGTGAAATATTTCCCTACGGCGACCTTCCCGGTAAAGTAGAAAACAGTTTTATCAAGCAGTTCTGGTATTCTGATGCCGGTATACTCTATGATGTAATCGGGCCTGACGGTAAAAAGGACGCCAAATTGCGGCCTAATCAAATTATAGCGGTAAGCCTGCCTCATTCGATGCTGTCTAAAAATAAAAGTATGATTATATTAAGAAGGGTCTGGCAGGAGTTATACGCTACTTACGGTTTGCGCAGTCTTTCCTTGAGAGACCCGGAATATAAGGGCGTTTATACAGGCGATCAATTGTGCAGGGACGGCGCCTATCACCAGGGGACGGTTTGGGGCTGGTTAATCGGACCGTTTATCAGCGCCTACAGGAGGATCAATGCCTATTCGCCTGCCAGCCGCGAGCAGGCGGAGAGGTTTATAGCTCCTTTTATTGATCACCTGCGGGATCACGGGGTTGGCTTCATCTCGGAAATTTTTGACGGCAACGAGCCGGTCAAACCCAGAGGTACTTTCGCCCAGGCCTGGAGTGTGGCCGAAGTCCTCAGGGCTTATGTCGAGGATGTGTTGGAGATTAAACCGGGTCGTGGCTAGCAAAGTACTGCTTTACTCCCGTACGTACATCTCAGGGCTTTGCAAAACAAGCAAGCCCCGAATGTAAGGAGATGGCTATGTCTGTGGCCTGCATGCTTATCGTATTATAACTTTCTATTAGGAGACTGTACCCGGATGATAAATTTAGACGATGTGCAAGCAGTACAAAACCTTGATACGAAAGAACTCCTGTCCACATTAGGGCAGCTCCCCGAGCAGTGTGAGGCTGCCTGGTGTTTGGCTGAACAGTTGGAATTGCCTAAAATAGGAGCTGTTTCTAATATTGTGGTGACCGGTTTGGGAGTTTCCGCTATCAGCGGGGACTTGCTGCGGGTTTTTTGCGGCAGCAGAATCTCTGTTCCTGTAATTGTGAACAGGGATTATATAATGCCGGAATTTGTTTCTGCCGATACTTTGGTTTTTGCCGCAGCCTATTCGGGAAATACGGAAGCTACTTTGAGCGCCTATGAAGAAGCACGCAGTAAGAATGCTTATTTGATAGTAATTGCCTCCGGGGGCAGGTTGACTGAAAAGGCTGTTAGTGACAGGATAACGGTGATTAAACTTCCAGACCATATGCTGCCCAGACTGGCTATGGCACAGCTTTTTTTACCCATGCTTTGTGTACTGTACCGCCTGGGTCTGCTGGAGGAGATGACCGGAGAAATTGCGGACATGGTCAGTCATCTGAAAATTATCCGGGAGGAACTTAAGCCGGAAATTCCCGAAAATCAAAACCCAGCCAAGCAATTAGCCAGGTTATTGTACAACCGCATACCGGTATTCTGGGGTTCTGCGGGTATAACTGAGGTGGCGGCCTATCGCTGGAAAGAGATTATAAACGAGAGTGCAAAATTACCCGCCTTCTGGAATATGCTGCCCGACCTGGATTTTAGCGAGACGCTGGCTTTAAAATCTCACTGTGATCTACAGCGGCAGTTTTTTGTTGTGTTTTTGAGAGATGCCTATGATCACCCGATGGTTCAACGAAGGACAGAGGCCATTAAGGAAATGATTGCCGAAAATGCAGCCGGGAGTACGGATTTAAACAGCTCCGGCTCCACAACCTTGGCCAGGGCCTTTTCCTTATTTTATACGGGTGATTATGCCGGAATTTATCTGGCCCTGCTCTGCGGCAGCGATCCCGGTTGTTGATAAAATGAAATTATTTGCTGACTATCATACTCATACGGTTTTTAGCGACGGACTGGGTACTGTCCGGGAAAACGCCGCATCGGCCGCTGCCAGAGGACTGAGTGAGGTGGCTATAACCGATCACGGGCCGAGGAATATTGTCACCGGCATGAAGGGTTTGGATAAACTTAATATTATGCTTGAAGAAGTCGCCCGGGTTAACCGGCTTGACCTGGGTGTTAAAGTATTGGCCGGTTTGGAAGCCAGCGTTGTAAGCAGTTCGGGCGAGCTGGAGCTGAGCAGGAGAGCTATTAAACAGCTTGACCTGTTGGTTGCCGGCCTGCACCCTTACTTTTTACCCCGCCAACTTAAAGATTTGTGGCATTTTGTTCTGCCCAATCACCTGGGCAGGGTCAGGCGCAGCAGCGGTGCGAAGCTAAAAAATACCAACACTAAAGCTCTCACGGAAGCTGTCAGGAGATACCCGGTGGATATTGTGAGCCATCCCAATTTCATGATGCCGGTAGAGCTGCAGGAACTGGCTCCGGTGTGTGCGGAACGGAATTCTTCTCTGGAGATAAATACCGGTCATGTATATAATAAAGATATGATTGTTCTGGCGGCGCAAAAGGCCGGGGCCAAGCTGGTGATTAACAGTGACGCACACACACCGCAGCGGGTAGGGGATCTGGCAAGCGGCCTGGCGTTGGTGGAGAGGTTGAAGTTTCCCCTGCAAAGGGTTGTCAATCTGAGACTGGAATAATTTAATCAAATTCAAAGATGAGATAAGGAGGTGTCCTATTTTGTTCCAATTGGTATTTGTAACAGGCCTCTCCGGCGGGGGGAAAACCCAGGCCTTACGCAGCCTGGAGGATATGGGCTTCTTTTGTGTGGACAACCTGCCGCCTGCTTTGATACTTAAATTTACGGAACTATGTACACAATCGGTGGGAAAAATAAATAGAATAGCCTTAGTAGTAGATATTCGAGGCGGGGAATTTTTCGATACATTATTTGAAGTGCTGAAAGAATTGAAGGCCCGGCAGATACGTTATGAAATTCTGTTTTTGGAGGCATCCGATGAAACTCTGGTGCGCCGCTTTAAAGAGTCCCGGAGACGCCATCCGTTAAGTGATGACGTTACCGAAGGTATTAAGGAAGAACGCAACCGGCTGCTGGATTTGCGGGGCAGGGCGGACAGGATTATTGATACCAGCAGCTTGACTACCCAGCAGTTGAAGGAAGAGCTTTCCGGTATTTACGGCACCGGATCTGATCCTATGAAGATGGTAATTACCGTTATGTCCTTCGGGTATAAATATGGCTTACCCCTGGATTCTGATCTGGTATTTGACGTTCGATTTTTACCCAATCCTTATTATGAACCTTCGCTGCGATTTTTTACCGGTAATGATCAGGTTGTACAGGAATATGTGCTTAAATCTCCGGCAACCAACGAGTTTATGGATAAATTTACGGATCTGGTGGATTTTCTTATACCTCATTATATCAAGGAAGGGAAGAGCAGCTTGACCATAGCTATCGGCTGTACCGGCGGCATGCACCGTTCGGTGACTCTGGCCAATCACTTGAGCTCAATTTTGAGGGAAAAAGAGCACCGGGTCATAGTAAAGCACAGGGATATAAAGAGATCTCAGGGGTTGAAGTGTTCGAATGATAACAGCTAAATGGTTGTACCCCGGTATGAAGGTTAAGAGATGGTTACTTCTGTCTCTGGTGGGAATTGTTTTAGTTTTAGCCGGTTTTTCCTTGATGCACGGATCGGTATTTAACCGGCCGGAAATACTTGTCTCAAAAATAATTCATGATATGCTGGATTTTGTGCCTTCTCCGAGGAGCGGTTTGTTTATTTTTCTTGCCGGCTTGATTTTTCTGATCTGGGGTTTGCTGCAGGTCTTTAAGTCGGTATTGAGTGCCGTTATGACGGACAGAGAGGGCAGGTTGGTGGATATTATTTTTTTCAGGCGCTATTTAAGGCGCGGGCCAAAGATTGTGGCTATAGGAGGCGGCACCGGTCTTTCGGTAATGCTCAGGGGGCTGAAAAACTATACCAGTAATATTACGGCAATTGTTACTGTGGCGGATGACGGCGGGAGTTCCGGTCGTTTGCGGGGTGATCTGGGTATTTTGCCGCCGGGTGATATCCGCAGCTGTCTGGCGGCTTTAGCCGATAAGGAAGACTTGATGGAGCAAATGCTGCGGTACCGCTTTAATTCGGGTGAACTGGCCGGTCATAATTTGGGCAATTTATTTTTGGCGGCTTTGAATGATATGTCAGGCGGGTTTGACAGCGCCGTGCGCAGTTTGAGTAAAGTCCTGGCTATCAGGGGGCAGGTGTTGCCGGTAACTCTGCAGAATGTTAACCTGGCAGCTGATTTGGAGGACGGCACCACTATTTACGGGGAGTCTTCGATTTGCAAGAGCCAAAAAAGAATTAAAAGGGTATACCTGTATCCCGCCAATTGTTTGCCCTTGCCTGAGGCTCTGGAAGCTATTAAAGAAGCTGATGCCATTATACTGGGACCGGGCAGTCTGTATACCAGTATTATACCTAATTTATTGGTTATAGGCATTCCGGATGCCATTATGGAATCTGAGGCCGTTAAAATTTATGTCAGTAATGTGATGACACAGCCGGGTGAAACGGACGATTTTTCTGCTACGGATCACTTGCAGGCGATTATAAGTCATGGCGGGCCGATTATCGATTATATGATTGTCAACCGGCAGGAAATCCCGTCGCACTTATTGAAGAAATACCGCATGGAGGGTTCACAGCCTGTAAGGTGTAATATTAAAGAGGCGGAGAAACTGGGTGTTAAAGTTGTGATAGATAAATTGGTGCATGAGACTGATGTGGTCAGACACCACCCTGACAAGTTGGCTGCTGCGATTATGAGACTGCTTCTGGTGTTTAGAAAGAAAAATAAGTTCAGGTAATATAGCTGTCTATACGTGAAAAAGAAGGTGAAGGCATGTCCTTTTCGGTAGTGACCAAGGATGAACTTGCCCGCATAATTGCTAAAAAGGATTGCTGCAGGTTAGCGGAACTGGCAGCCCTGGTGAAAATGGACGGCAGTATAGAAATAAGCGGCAACCAGAGACTGGGTTTAAGTGTAGTGACAGAGAGTGCCGGAGTGGCGCGCAAAATACTAACGCTGATTAAGCAGTTTTTTGATCATAATACCCAGGTAATAGTACGGCGCAAGGCCAGACTGAAGAAGAATAATATTTACCAGGTAAAGGTCAGCTCGGCTCCCGGTATAAGAGATATTCTGGTTCGTTTGGGTATGCTGGATGAGGACGGACAGCTGAGTGAGAAAATAAAAGCCGGGTTAATTACACGTACCTGCTGTAAAAAAGCGTACCTGAGAGGCGCTTTTTTAGGAGGTGGCTCGGTAAATAATCCCGAGGGAGATTATCACCTGGAGATTATCACTAACAAAGAACAGCATGCTCTGGATATAGCCGGTGTAATGCGTAAATTCGACCTTTCGGCCAAAGTCAGTACCAGAAAGAACTGGTATGTAGTATACTTAAAGGAAAGTGAGCAGATAATTACCTGCCTTAATGTTATGGGCGCTCACACAGCCTTGTTGGATTTTGAAAACGCGCGTATATACAAAGACATGCGCAATCAGGTAAACCGGCTGGTGAATTGTGAGACAGCCAACTTAAACAAAACTGTTGACGCAGCGGTTCGCCAGTTAGAGTGCATTAAACTGATTGAAGGTCTTGTCGGGTTGGAGAAACTGCCGAAAAGCCTGCGCAGGACAGCGGAACTGAGGCTGCAAAACCCAGAGGTAAGTCTGAGAGAGCTGGGAGATTTATTGGAGCCTAAAGCGGGAAAATCTTGCGTTAACCACCGTATGCGTAAATTAGAGAAGATAGCCGACGCATTGCGGGCTAAGCGGCAGTATTAGTTGCAGATGTTTTCAGCCAGTTATTTTGTGTTAATTTTTTAAATATATTGGATTTAATAAAACTTAGCAGGAAAATAGCATCTCGTTAGAGAATTTATTTTTTATGATGTCGAATAATGTGAATTTGTGGCGTATTAGAAATATTGTTTCGAGGAGTGAAAGGCGATGCGCATGGGTTATGGCTTGCATGTTGAGCAGACACAGAAATTAATCATGACCCCGGAATTGCGCCAGGCCATTACCGTTTTACAGTTGTCTTCCCTTGAGTTGAGCATGTATATAGACCAGCAGTTGCAGGAAAACCCTATGCTGGAGGTTCGAGAAGATGATTTAGACCGGATTGAGGAAAATGAGGGAGCAGAAGGCGACGCTAGCGGGGGGGAAGAGGAATTATCCCGGCAGGAATGTGATGTGGACTGGGAAGAATATTTTCACGACAGTGACTTGGATTTGGGCCGCAGGGAAAAATTAGCGGAGCAGTCCGGGAGCGGCTATGAAAATTTTTTAACGCAGGCTCCAAATCTAACTGAATATTTGATGATGCAGTTAAATTTGAGCCGGTGCGGGGATTATTTAAAAGCTATCGGTGAGTATATTATAGGTAATGTTGACCACAACGGCTACCTGCACGTGTCAGTGAAGGAGATTGCCGAGCAATTAGAGGTAAGCCAGTCTAAGGTGGAGCAGGCTTTATCTGTTATTCAATCCTTTGATCCGCTTGGTGTCGGCGCTTCGTCTTTGCAGGAATGTTTGCTTATTCAGGTGCGGTATTTGAATATAAAAAATAAGCTGGTTGCGGAACTGATTGAAAAATACTTGCCGGATATTGCTAAAGGCAGGCTTAACCAGATAGCTCAGCAGTTAGGAGTTGCAGTGACGGAGGTGCAGGAGGCAGCAGATATTATTAAGACGCTGGATCCCAAGCCCGGGCGCAATTTTAGCGCTACGAACGATGTTCGCTATATTGTTCCGGATGTGATAGTAGAGAGAGTCGAAGGAGAATATATTATTCTGGTTAACGATTCATCGGTGCCTCGCCTGACTATAAATACTGCATATCGCTCTGTTTTAACACAGGATAAGTTTGATCTTCAGACTCGCCGTTTTGTAGAAAGTAAACTCAATTCCGCTGCCTGGTTGTTGAAAAGTATTGAGCAGAGGCGCCTGACTTTATATAAAGTAGCCAGTTGCTTAGTTGATTTGCAGAAGGATTTTATGGAATACGGTGTCAAGCATTTGAAACCGCTTAATTTAAAAACTGTAGCGGAAATAGTTGGCTTGCATGAATCGACTGTGAGCAGGGCCACCTCCAATAAGTACATTCAAACCCCGCAAGGCGTGTTTGAGATGAAATTTTTCTTTTCTACCGGCCTGACTTCCGCCGGTGGAGGAATGACTTCGGCTGAGAGTATTAAGAAGACACTCAGAGAATTGATTGCGTCTGAAGATGCCAGAAAACCGCTTAATGATCAGAAGATCTCGGATATTTTTGCCGAGCGAGGGATAAAGATTTCTCGCAGGACGGTGGCTAAATACAGGGATGAACTGAATATTCCTCCTTTGAAGCAGAGAAAACGCTATTAATTGGGTAGAAATTAAATCATATTGATTAAAAGGTTAATCGGCCTGCTGTTATTTTATAATAGCAGGCCGATTTTTTTATGCCTTGGTAAATTGAGTCATTTGTTAGTACAAGCTTCTTTTTGACTTCTATAATTTTTTTCGCATATAATGATCTAAGGGAGGAACTTTTTGCATTTACAGAGAATGTAGTAAATAGTAACACACTAATATCATAAATTTAGACAAGTAAGACATACTAATAAGAAGAGAGGCTGGTAAAATGGCGGTAAGATTAGGCATTAACGGTTTTGGCAGAATTGGGAGATGTGTCTTCCGGGCGGCAATGAATAATCCCGAGGTGGAAATTGTTGCAGTGAATGATTTAACCGATGCCGCAACTCTGGCCCACCTGTTGAAGTACGATTCTGTGCATGGTACTTTCGATGCGCAAATCAGTGCTGCAGAAGATGCAGTTATTGTTAACGGCAAGACATTTAAGGTATTGGCCGAAACTAAGCCGGAAGCTTTACCCTGGGGAGACTTAGGGGTAGATATTGTTGTGGAATCTACCGGAAGGTTTGTCAAGCGTGCAGACGCGGCCAGGCATTTAGCAGGAGGAGCTAAGAAGGTAATTATCTCAGCGCCGGCCAAGGAAGAAGATATTACGGTGGTTATGGGTGTGAACGAGGATAAATATGACCCAGCCAAACATCACGTGCTTTCTAATGCTTCTTGCACTACTAACTGTTTAGCGCCTTTGGCCAAGGTTTTAAATGATAAATTCGGAATTGTCAAAGGGTTAATGACGACAGTACATTCTTATACCAATGATCAAAAGATTTTGGATGCTCCGCATAAGGATTTAAGGCGGGCCAGAGCCGGGGGCATGTCCATAATTCCCACTACTACCGGAGCGGCTAAGGCTGTTTCTCTGGTGCTGCCGGAACTGCAGGGAAAATTAAACGGTTTTTCCATGCGTGTACCTACGCCTAATGTGTCTGTGGTGGATTTAGTGGTGGAAACTGTCAAGCCTACCTCTGTGGAAGAGGTCAACGCTGTTTTAAAAGCTGCGTCTGAGGCCGAATTGAAGGGTATTTTAGAGTATTGTGACCTGCCTCTTGTTTCTAAGGATTTTAACGGTAACCCTCGATCTTCGATTTTGGACGCTCTGTCTACCATAGTAATCGGCGGCAATATGGTGAAGGTTATCTCCTGGTATGATAATGAATGGGGTTATTCCAACCGGGTTGTTGACTTAGTTTTTTACATGGCCGGCAAGGGATTGTAATTTCCCGTCAGGAGGTGTGTTATGCCCAAAAAATCAGTTAAGGATATAGATGTTCGCGGAAAAAGGGTTTTTGTACGGGTTGATTTTAATGTTCCGTTAGATGAAAAGCATGAGGTTACTGACGATACCAGAATCCGGGCGGCACTGCCGACTATTCGGTATCTCACGGAACAAAAGGCTAAAGTTATTTTAGCCTCTCATTTGGGCAGGCCTAAAGGAAAAGTTGCAGAGGAATTCCGTCTTGATCCGGTGGTCCGTCACTTGGAGGAGTTGCTGGGGAAGAAAGTTATTAAGACCGATGATTGTATAGGTGAAGAAGTTAAGGCAGCCATATCTGAGATGCAGGAAGGTGATATCCTGCTGTTGGAAAACTTGAGGTTTTACCCGGGTGAAGAAAAGGATGACCCGGTATTCGCACGTGAACTGGCTGCTTTGGCCGATGTCTATGTGAATGATGCTTTCGGCACGGCTCACCGGGCTCACGCTTCTACACATGGTATAGCCAGGTTATTGCCGGCTGTAGCGGGGTTTTTGCTGCAAAAAGAGATAAAAATGCTGGGATCTGCTATCAACAACCCGCAGCGTCCTTTTACCGCTATTTTAGGCGGGGCCAAGGTTTCGGACAAGATAGGAATTATTAAAAACTTGCTGGGCAAAGTAGATAACCTGCTGCTGGGCGGGGGTATGGCCAATACTTTTATCAAGGCGCAGGGTTATGATGTAGGCAAATCCCTTTTGGAATCAGATAAGGTGGAACTTGCCGGAGAGCTGATAAATGAGGCCAGGGTTAAAGGGATTAATTTTTTATTGCCGGTTGATGTTGTGGTGGCTCCTATGCTTTCCCCTGATGCAATGACTCAAGTGGTGGAAATCAGCCATATTCCCGGTGATAATATGGCTTTGGATATAGGGCCTGAGAGTATAAAAAAATATTCGGAGATTATTAAGAGCAGCAAGACGGTAATCTGGAACGGTCCGATGGGTGTTTTTGAGATGAACGCGTTTGCTAACGGCACTAATGATTTAGTACGGGTTCTGGCTGATTCCGGTGCTGTAACTATAGTAGGCGGGGGCGATCTGGATGCCGCCGTTGAAAAGACAGGTCTAAGCGATAAAATAACCCATGTTTCTACGGGAGGCGGCGCTTCACTGGAGTTTCTCGAAGGTAAGGAATTGCCCGGTATTGCTGTTTTGCAAGACAATTAGAGTATTTGCCAGAGGCAGCCCGGCGAAAAAGCAGGGCTGCCTTAAGTCGGATCTGTGGAAGAATGTTAGAAGAGGTGTTGAAATGAGGAAGCCTATAATTGCAGCTAATTGGAAAATGCATAAAACAGTTGCTGAAGCAGTGGATTTTTGTGTTAAACTAAGAGAAACAGTTTTAACGGTTAGTGGTGTGGAGGTTTTGGTATGTCCTCCTTTTACTGCTCTGTCTCCCGTCTCCGCTGTTATTAAGGATAGTGAGATTAAGCTGGGTGCCCAGAATATGCACTGGGAAGAACAGGGTGCCTTTACCGGGGAAGTTTCTCCTCTTATGTTGAAGGAGGCAGGCTGTGATTATGTTATTCTCGGCCACTCTGAAAGAAGACAGTTTTTTGGTGAAACTGATGAGGTAATAAATAAAAAAGCCAGGGCTGCTTTTGCACATGACTTGCTTCCGATAATCTGTGTCGGTGAGCGTTTGGAGCAGCGTGAAGCGGGTGAAACAGAAGCTGTGGTAACAGCCCAGGTTAATAACTCTCTAAGCGGTTTAACCGCGGCGCAGGTGGATAAACTTGTAATAGCCTATGAGCCTGTCTGGGCTATCGGTACAGGTAAAACAGCATCTGATGAAGATGCTCAGTCCGTGATTAAGCTTATCCGCAGTTTAGTGGCTGAACAGTTTAACCCGGCTTCCGCCGAAAAGTTGAGAATTCAATACGGCGGCAGTGTTAAACCGGGCAATACCGCGGGTTTAATGGCGCAAGCCGATATAGACGGAGCTCTGGTGGGTGGAGCCAGTTTGGATTTAGAGAGCTTTTGGGGTATCGTTAAAGCTGTAAAATAATCTGGGGGGTGGCGGTTTGGCAGCAGCCGGACCTGTGGTTCTGGTAATATTGGATGGCTGGGGATTGTGTGAGGATAAAAGGGGCAATGCTATTGCCTGTGCCCGTAAGCCGAATATGGACGGCTATTGGGCCAAATATCCTCATTCTAAGTTAGTTTGCTCAGGTGAGGATGTTGGCTTGCCTCATGGGCAAATGGGTAATTCCGAGGTAGGGCACCTTAATATGGGGGCCGGCAGGGTTGTCTATCAGGAACTAACCAGAATTACCAGAGCAATTAAAGACGGTTCTTTTTTTCAAAATGCAGAGTTTTTGAAAATAATGGATAAGATAAAGCAGGCGGGTTCTTCTCTTCATTTAATGGGTTTGTTGTCGGACGGTGGTGTGCACAGCCATATTGATCATTTGTTTGCTCTGCTTGAGTTGGCCGGAAAAGAGGGCCTGGAAAAGGTTTCTGTACATGTCTTTTTGGATGGACGGGATGTACCGCCGGATAATGCTAAAGAATACATAATGCAACTGCAGAATAAAATAAAGGAGCTGGGCATAGGGGAGATTGCCACTGTGTCCGGTCGTTATTATGCCATGGACAGGGACCGCCGCTGGGAACGGGTAGCCAGGGCTTATGAGGCTATGGTTTACGGCAGGGGGCAGGTGGCTCCCAATCCGATTGAAGCTGTGGATCAGAGTTACGGCAAAGAAAAGCCGGATGAGTTTGTGGAGCCTACAGTTATTTTAAAGGATAACGGTGAGCCGGTAGCTGTGGTATCAGATAATGATGGTATTATTTTCTATAATTTTCGGCCGGACAGGGCCAGAGAGATAACGCGGGCTTTTGTGGACAAGGATTTTAGCGGTTTTGACCGGGGAAACGGACACCCGAAAGTAGAATTTTTATGCATGACTCAATATGACAGAACTATTGACGCTCCGGTAGCCTATATGCCCCAGGTTCTGAAAAATACCCTGGGAGAGGTTCTGAGCCGGCACGGTATATCCCAGCTGCGTTTGGCGGAAACTGAGAAGTATGCTCATGTAACCTTCTTTTTTAACGGTGGCGTAGAGGTGCCTAATCCAGGTGAGGAGAGAATTTTAATAGCCTCGCCTAAAGTAGCCACTTACGATCTGCAGCCGGAAATGAGTGCCGGAGAAGTGACTGATGTTTTTCTGGAGCAAATCAGGCTGGATAAGTTTAAGGTAGTTATTATGAACTATGCTAATCCTGATATGGTGGGGCATACGGGTGATATGAAAGCTGCCGTGCGGGCCGTGGAAACAGTGGACGGTTGTTTGGGAAGACTGGTTGAGGCTGTGCTGGAAAAAGACGGCGTGGTGTTAATCACGGCAGACCATGGGAATGCCGAGCATATGATGGATGAAAAAGGAAATCCCTTTACCGCTCATACCACGGATCCGGTGCCTTTTTTATTGATCGGAGAAGCTTATTCAGGGGTCTCTTTAAGACAGGGGCGGTTGGAGGACATAGCTCCCACAATACTGCAATTGCTGGATATTGCTAAGCCGGAAGAAATGACGGGAGAATCTCTGATTGTTTTGTAAGTAAAATAATATTTTAGGGGGTTTTTAAATTGTCAACTACTATTGTGGACGTGCATGCCAGGGAAATTCTTGATTCACGCGGCAACCCAACCGTGGAAGTAGATGTGATTTTGGAAGACGGTACTATGGGCCGCGCGGCTGTTCCTTCCGGAGCTTCCACCGGGGCTTATGAGGCAGTGGAATTGCGTGATCAGGATTCCTCCAGGTATTTAGGCAAAGGTGTTAAAAAGGCTGTAGAGAATGTTAATGATATTTTAGGACCGGAAGTAGTAGGTATGGACGCTACTGATCAGCTTGGTATAGACAGGGCAATGATTGATTTGGATGGCACAGCTAATAAGGGCAAATTAGGCGCTAACGCCATCCTGGGCATTTCGCTGGCTGCAGCCAAGGCGGCTGCCGAAGCCTGCGGGTTGCCGCTCTACCAGTACCTGGGCGGTGTGAATGCCAAGCAGCTTCCCGTACCCATGATGAATATTTTAAACGGCGGGGCGCATGCCGATAACAATGTGGATATACAGGAATTTATGATTATGCCGGCCGGGGCGACCAGTTTTGCTGAGGGGTTAAGAATGGGCGCGGAGATTTTCCATAAGCTAAAGTCAGTATTAAAGGGCAAGGGTTTGAATACCGCTGTAGGTGATGAAGGCGGCTTTGCCCCAAATTTAGGCTCGAATGAAGAGGCTCTGGCCGTTATTGTTGAGGCAATTGGATCTGCCGGCTATAAACCGGGACAGGATGTGTTTTTAGCTATTGACGCGGCAGCCACCGAGTTCTTTAAGGACGGTAATTATGCCTTTGAAGGCAAAGCACTTACTGCGGCTGAAATGGTTGATTATTACGCATCTCTGGTGGCCAAGTATCCTATTATCTCCATTGAAGACGGTTTAGCTGAAGATGATTGGGACGGCTGGAAGCTTCTGACTGAAAAACTGGGCAGCAAGGTACAGCTAGTAGGCGATGATTTATTCGTCACCAATACTGAACGGCTGGCTAGAGGAATTGAAGCCGGTGTGGCTAATTCTATTTTAATCAAGGTTAATCAAATCGGAACTCTGACTGAAACTTTAGATGCTATTGAGATGGCTAAGAGAGCCGGTTATACGGCAGTTGTTTCACACCGTTCAGGTGAAACAGAGGATTCCACCATAGCCGACCTGGTTGTGGCTACCAATGCCGGGCAGATTAAAACCGGGGCACCTTCCCGTACCGACCGGGTAGCCAAGTACAATCAACTGCTGAGATTGGAAGAAGACCTGGCGGTTTATGGCCAGTTTAAAGGTAAAGGCGTGTTCTATAATTTAGGCTAAACTATCGCATAATTTCTCATTATACTAGATTGTCATTTTTAATGCCTGGTGTTATAATGAGTGGTATAATAATTTTATTTATATGAAGGGTGGAGGAGGTGAACAAGTGTTAAAAGGTATAGTGACTGCCCTTCACGTTTTATTAGCTCTGGGAATTATTGCATCAGTTCTGCTGCAATCCGGGCGTAGTGCAGGTTTATCCGGAGCTATAGCCGGAGGGGCAGAAACACTTTTTGGCAAGAAAAAAGGGCTGGACGAACTGCTGGGAAAGGTCACTGTCCTGCTGTCGGTCTTATTTGTTGTTATTTCATTGGTTTTAACTGTTTGGAAGTAGAATTATAGGGGATGAGGAGGGTTTTTTAAAGTGGAACCTAATATGACACTGGCTTATTATGCCGCTGGAGCCGGGATTTTGGCATTGCTTTTTGCAATGTTCACTCTGAGTCAGGTGCTCAAAGAGAGTATGGGTACCCCCAAGATGAAAGAGATCTCCGAGGCTGTACAGGAAGGCGCAATGGCCTATATGAACCGCCAGTATAAGACACTGGCACCTTTTGCAATCGTTGTTTTTATAGTACTTTGGGCTGCTCAGTATTTTGTAGTACAGGAGCCGGGTTCTCATTTACCGGTCGGTCCTGCCTCTGCAATTTCCTTCTTGGTTGGTGCTATTTGCTCGGCTATCGCCGGTTATCTTGGCATGAACAGTACAACCAAAGCTAACGCGCGTACAGCAGAAGCTGCGCGTAGTTCAGGATTAGCCAAAGCTTTGCAGGTTTCATTCCGCGCCGGTGCTGTTATGGGCTTATCCGTTGCCGGTCTTGGTTTACTCGGTGTTTCGGCATTATACATTATTTTTGAGAGCCCGCTTGTAATTAACAGCTTTGCTTTCGGTGCTTCCATGATTGCGTTTTTTGCCCGTGTTGGCGGTGGTATTTATACCAAAGCTGCTGACGTAGGTGCTGACCTCGTTGGTAAAGTTGAAGCAGGTATTCCTGAAGACGATCCGCGTAACCCTGCAACTATTGCGGACAACGTTGGTGACAACGTCGGTGACACTGCAGGTATGGGCGCTGACTTGTTCGAGTCTTATGGTGCTACCACTATTGCCGCTATGTTAATCGGTAACACTATCTTTGGTTTTGCCGGTGTTATCTATCCTTTGTTGATAGGTGCTGTAGGTATCATAGCTTCTATTTTGGGTACTTTCTTTGTACGTACCAGTGAAAACGGCAATCCGCAGGCTGCTTTGAACGTGGGTTTATGGACAACTAACATTTTAACCGCTGTTGCTGCCTGGTTTGTCACACAAAATATTTTTGGAGACACTGCTCAGTTCGGTACTGTCGGTACCGGTGTTTTCATGGCCGTTATGGCCGGTTTGATTGTAAACGTAGCTATCGGTTATTTGACTGAGTATTATACCGCACCTGGTAAAGGGCCGGTAAACAGTATTGTTGAGGCTTCCAAAACAGGTCCGTCTACTGTTGTTATTCACGGTTTGGCTGTAGGTATGGAATCAGTATTTATTCCGATGCTTTTCTTTGCCGGTTCAATTTATTTTGCATTCTGGTCTGTTTTAAGCAATGCTCCGGCTGAGCATGCAGCTGAATGGGCTATTTACGGTATTGCTATGGCTGCTATGGGTATGCTTTCCACTTCCGGTATGGTAGTTGCTATGGACTCCTTTGGTCCGGTTGCTGACAATGCCGGTGGTATTGCAGAAATGGCTGAACTGCCTGCTTCAGTACGTGAGAAAACTGATAAGCTTGATGCAGTTGGTAATACCACTGCCGCTATCGCAAAAGGTTTTGCTATCGGCTCCGCTGCTTTGACAGCTTTAGCTCTGTTCAGTGCTTATGTAGAAGGTGTTAGTCATAAGTTTCACGCTGATCCTGAATTAGTTAAATATGGCGGTAAATTTGTTGTTAACATGACCGAGCCTATGGTTCTCGTAGGTATGTTTATCGGTGCCGCTGTTCCCTTCCTGGTTGGCGCACAAACCATGCGTGCCGTTGGTCAAGCCGCTTTCGGTATGGTTGAAGAAGTTCGTCGCCAGTTCCGTGAGATCCCCGGTATTATGGAAGGTACCGGCAAGCCTGATTATGCAAGATGCGTTGACATTGCTACTAAATCAGCTATCAGCAAGATGATTGCTCCTGGTCTTGTGGCAGTTATTTGTCCTCCTCTGGTAGGCTTCATCCTGGGTGCCAAGGCTCTGGCCGGCTTCCTGGGCGGCTTAACCGCAGTAGGTGTTCTGATGGCTCTCTTCCTGGCTAATGCCGGTGGTGCTTGGGATAACTGTAAGAAATACATTGAGCAAGGTCACTTGGGCGGCAAAAAGAGCGAAGCTCACAAGGCTGCTGTTATCGGTGATACAGTTGGTGACCCCTGTAAAGATACTTGTGGTCCCGCTATGAACCCGTTAATCAAGGTTGCAGGTACTATTTCACTTATCCTTGGTCCCCTGCTCACCAAACTATAAGAATTATGAAAGCGCCGGGTATAATGCCCGGTGCTTTTTAATACAAATAAACCGGTACGGGGGTAAACTAAATGTCCGTCGAACTTAGAGACAGTATGTGCTTTGGTTGTAGTCCACAAAATCCTATAGGCCTGAAATTAAAATTCATTCATGATGGTGATATTTGTCGCAGTTATTTTACGGGCAGCAGGGAGCATGAAGGATGGCCAGGTATCATGCATGGCGGGCTATTGACAACCTTGTTGGACGAGGTTATGGCCCAGTGGCTATATGAAAGGGATATTATGGCAATGACTGTTGAGATTAATGTGAAGTTTAGTAAGCCCGTGCCTATAGGCCAGCAATTTGCTGTAGAAGGTAAGCAGGAGTCAAAAAAAGGAAGGCTGATAGTACTTGAAGGCCAGGTGCTGCTGTCAGACGGCACAGTAGCCACTAAAGCCACTGCAAAATTTATTCAGGTAAAAAATAGTATTTGACATCTATCAGGTATGTTGATAAAATGATACTGTAGATATCAGCCCTTCTGTCCTAGCTTCCTGGATAAGAGGGTTTAATTTTTCGGGAGTGTTCCGAATGACTGTAAAAAATATTTGTCAAAACAAAAAAGCCAGGCATGAGTATCATATTGAGGATACCTATGAAACAGGCATTGTTCTTACCGGGACTGAAGTTAAATCCCTTAGAGTAGGCCGGGGAAACTTGTTGGACAGCTATGCTCGAGTTGAAAACGGCGAGATGATGTTGTATAATATGCATATCAGTCCATATGAGCAGGGAAACAGGTACAATCACGAACCTAAGCGTACCAGAAAACTTTTAATGCATAAATCTGAGATTATGCGATTGTTTGGTCGTGTCAGGGAGAAGGGCTACTCTTTAATCCCTACCAGGGCTTATTTTAGAGATGGTAAGGTGAAGGTTGAACTTGGCCTGGCTAAAGGTAAGAAAACATTTGATAAAAGGCAAGATTTGGCTGCCAGGGATGCCCGCAGGGAAGTAGACCGGGCCTTTCGGGACAGGCAAAAGCAATAATATCATGGGGGCGACATGGTTTCGACGGAGGAAGTGGTGGCAAGAGCAGCGAGCCGGGGTTCCATCTGCCCGTTATACGGTGGGAAAATTTAATTGCCAATAACGATTACGCTTTAGCAGCTTAATTGCTGTTAACCTCCTACTCGCGCTGGGCCCGTGGCCCGGGCTAGGGGGTCACTTAAACGGGCTGGCTTAGTCCCAATTCTCGGAGGGGTTAAGCAAGATTCATCGAGATAGTCTTAACGCAGTTCGCCTGCAGACGGCGGTAAGGCGAATTTAAATTGCAGACTGCGCTCGGAGATACTCTTGTGGTCGTTCTTTCGGACGGTGGGTTCGACTCCCCCCGCCTCCACCATACATAACGAAGAAAAAGCGAGTGTCTGACAACTTGCTTTTTTTAATGTCATTTTGGTTATATAGTGGGTAGTAGGGAAAGCCGCAGACCTTTAAAATATAAGTAATTGCGACTTTGTTGTGTTGAAACCATAGAAATCTGCTATGGTTATAGACGTTCAATCCGTTTTGCAATATATTTAATTCCTCCCTCTAACTCAGTAATTTGATTATAAATATCTTTATTTAACTTGTCAGCGAATCTTTCAATTTCTAATTCGAAAATACCAGGCTCAAGTAATTGCGACAATTCACTAACGAACACGTCGGCGTATTGAGAACTTCTTATTGACAAAATAAATTAAACATTATATACTTATATAAAACAAATAATGTAAATAGCTATGAAAGGGACGAGTTTCTGTTGTATTGCTACAGAGAGCCGGAAATTGCTGAAATCCGGTGCATGAGGCTGGAATACTTCTCACCCTGGAGCTGCCAGTTTAAAGATTATTTCTATTAGACTAGGTCGGGTTTTTGATACCCGTTATCAAAATTGTGTTTATTTGGACACTTGAGTGGCTCATCATTTTAATGGTGTGGCAATCAGGGTGGTACCACGTGAGGTATAAAACCTTTCGTCCCTGGCATTTATTTTAACATGCCGGTTTGAAAGGTTTTTTGTTTCTATATAGAAACGATTAATAAAGTAATGGTAATTTTTACTCCTATCCTGTAAAATAGAATCAAGTGTGGGGAGGGGTATTATTACCATGAGGAAATTGCATTTAAACAATCCACAAAATTTAACCATTGAGGATTTGAATAAGATAAAAAGAGAAACACCATATAAACTAAGATGCAGAGTTCAAGCTGTTATTCTTGTCATGAAAGGGAGACAAGCAAAGCAGATTGCCGAATATCTTGATATAAGTGAACAAACCATAAGAAAATACGTTGCTTACTTTAATGAAGGTGGAGTTGAAAAACTGCTTCATGTATCAAAAAAACCGGGAAGACCGCCAAGGCTAACCAATGAACAAAAAGAAGAGGTCAAAGAGGTACTGAAAAAATCACCATCAGAGGTTGGTTTTAGTACCCATACTACTTGGAATTGTAAAACCCTCGCTGCTTACATTCATGATACATACGGCATTAAATATACATCAGATGGTGTTTGGCGCATGCTTCTTAAGATGGATTTTCGTTATAATCGTCCCACTTATGTATTAGCCAAAGCTGATCCGGAAAAGCAAAAAGCTTTTCAAGATGAGCTGGAAGAGTTAAAAAAATCTCACTGAATGTGAAATACTCCTATATGTGGATGCATCTCACATTAGGGACTATCAAGGTTTACAACGAGCATGGTTCCCAAAAGGTGAGCAAAAAAAGATTAAGACCTATGGACACCATGCAAAAGTTACATTATACGGTGCTTTAAACTACTATACGGGTAAAGTTTTTTGTGTAAATTATGACAAAATCAATGCAGAAAAATTCAAAGATTTTCTTAAAAAATTGGTATCACATTTTTTAAAAGATGACATTTCTAAAATTTACATTGTTCTTGATAATGCAAGAGTTCATCATGCAAAATTACTTAAAGACTTTTTAGACGAGCATAAGGATCATCTGTTTTTGAAATTTCTTCCACCCTACTCACCCAATCTGAATTGCATAGAAGAGTTATGGAAATGGTTAAAAAATACAGCTATTTATAATCGCTTTCATAAAAATGCTTCAGAAATTCAAAAATCTGTTGACTCGTTTTTAGAGGAAATCAAATGCTGTTCGGAAGATGTGAAAAAGAGACTTTGCGTTTAATTTATAACGATATTTATTATTTCGGTTCTATATAGAAAACATTAGAATAATGTCAAATTTATACTTATGTGTTTTTCAATTTTCAATGAGAAAATATCTATTTTTAACCCATTTTCATTTGTGGTTAAGATCCGAAAAATCATGAGAGTTAGTTACTAAACGACCTGTGAAATGTCGATGGTATTTAATAACTAAGATCAGATTAATCGGGAACGAATTTACACTACCCAATGGGGGCTATTCACCGTTGGTGAAACGTTCTCACTATTACGGGGAGCAGCGGCTACTCTAGGCGATATAAAAATATGGTATTTAAGGCCTTGCTCTTAAAAAAACGTTACAAGACCACTATTCATTATATTTCCAATAGGTCGTAAAGGTCAGGTCTTATTTACTGCAAAACGCTAGAAAATTACCACCTTACCCTTGACTTCACAGATGTTCATCTATATGAAATATCTTTAAATAATTACGAGTTAGGGGCTAAGTTGAATTTTTTAATTCCAATTGTTGCTTTATTTAAAGGAGAGATGATTTATGGTTATGAAAAGTGTTGGTGTTATTAGTAAAGATATTTATTCTAAAAATCAAAGGTTTCCATGGTTAAATAAATTTAAAAGAACTTGTAAAATTAATGGAAATAATGGAGAGTTTATAATTGTAACAAGCATTTGTAAGAAAGAATTTGAAAAAGGTATGGCGCGTGTTGGTAAAAGGGATTATTCTATAACTAGTAATAAATTGTTTGAAAAAACTGAGTATAGTGTAGCTAAATTGGAGGATTTTCTTAATAAATAAGTAAGGGAACTGAAACAGCAAAATGAAAAACAAAAAGTTACTAGTAGAACGATTCCTAATTAACATATAAATAAGCTAGTTAAATAATATAATTTCTACTAATAATTTAAATTATTTCAATATCATCCATTTTGTACTTCCAGCGGTAAACAGTAGGACAATCATTAATTTCTTTTATATATTTGTAAATTCTATCTTTTAATTCTTCTTTAGTTTTTACCCTAATAGCCCTCAGCATTGATTTAGCCATTTTGCCAAAAAATGATTCAATTAAGTTCAACCAGGATCCATGTTTTGGTGTAAAAACAAATTCAAAACGATTTGGGACAGTACTAAGATAAGCCCTTGTTTCTTTTGAAATATGAGCGGAGTGGTTGTCCAATATAATTACTATTTTCTCTATATCTTTGTAGTACTCACTTATCATTTTTAGAAACTCTACAAACTCAATACTACGATGGCGGTCTTCTACTTGAGCTAAGATATGACCTGTTACCAAATCAATACCGGCCATGAGACTAAGTGTACCATGGCGAACATATTCATAATCACGAGCAAGACATGAATACGTTCCAGGAGAAGGAGAAAGATCCGGAGCAATATTTTCTATAGCTTGAATACCGGGTTTTTCATCATATGATATATAAGCATACATTGATTGTTCATCATTTTTTGATACCATTTCAACTTCTTTATAGACATATAACACGTTAGCCATTTTTTGTTCAAATTCTGGATCCCTTTTTTCCAAGTAATATTTAATTTTATGTGGCTTAACTTTGTTTGCTGAAAGTATTTTTGATACTGTACCTTTTGCTAGATTTTGCAGGGTTGGATGGCCATTTTCTACACAATGATTTCGTGCATGTTTGGCTAATAAATCTGTTGTCCATAATTCATAGCTATATCCAAATTCCTTAGGTTTTTGGCAAGCAAGAGAAACAAGCCACGCTTTATCTTCTTTGGTTATTGTATCCGGCCTGCCTGAACGAGGAAGATCATTGAGTGCTATATCTAAGCCAAATTGTAAAATTTTATCTATATGTCGTTCTACTTTTGCACGGTTAGTCTCTAATATTCTACCAATTGAAGCTATTGTTTCTCCTTGATGATACAAGAGAAACATTTTAGCCCGTTCAATATGACTCACACTTTCTGTTCTTGAATGTATAATTTTTTCTAATCTATTTATTTCTTCTGTTGTCAAATCTAATTTTGCTCTTTGACTTATGAATGGCATAGTTTGGTCTCCCCACCTGTTATGTATTATAGGAAATTATATACCATGCCGATTTGTGGTTCAATGATAATTAAGAATTGCTCTACTAGTTGTTATTGCTGGACCGAATGGTTCCGGTAAGTCAACTGTTATAGACGAAAATTTAAATACACTTCCTGACATACTTATCTGTCCGGATGAAATAGTAAAACTAAAGGAATTTAAACGTATTTCAAATATAAGGGAACGATATATTGCAGCTATGGAGAAAGCTAAAGAGTTACGTAAGATTGCTATTGATAATGGGTTATCCCTTGCATTTGAAACAGTTTTTTCTACGAATGAGAAACTTGAGTTCCTTAAATATGCAAAAGTTAAGGATTATTATGTTGAGGTAATTTTTGTAACTACTCGTGATCCATATATTAATGTTGATCGAGTTAATCAAAGGGTCGAATCAGGAGGACATAGTGTACCTAAAGAAAAAATTATAGAAAGATATCAGAAAAGTATGAACTTAATTGCAGATATAGTAAAAGTTGCACATACAGTTAAAGTTTATGATAACTCTGAAGAAACTCCTTTTATAGTGTTTTTTAAAAATTATGATCGAAAAATTGTATTATTAAATAAATCTAGAAGGGATAACTGGGTAGATAAATATATAATCAATCCTTTAATTGAATGTGGTGTTTTAGACAATAGGCCAAGAGATTTGGATATAAAAGAAACGAATGATTATATAAATAATTCTTGCTTTGTTAAGGTAATAATGTCGTAAATGAAGGTAAAATATAGGCTTTGTATGTTAGACATTTTATATGTTCATACCATTACTAACAAAGTAATATTTGAGAACGTGAATTCAAGTTTAAACGGGCTGGCTTAGTCCCAATTCTCGGAGGGGTTAAGCAAGATTCATCGAGATAGTCTTAACGCAGTTCGCCTGCAGACGGCGGTAAGGCGAATTTAAATTGCAGACTGCGCTCGGAGATACTCTTGTGGTCGTTCTTTCGGACGGTGGGTTCGACTCCCCCCGCCTCCACCAAAAACCTAGTAAAATCAAGGGTTCTAGGGTTCTAAAAATACCCTAAAATCCATGTGTTCAATGGACTAAAAAAGGCTATACGAAGTCATTCGGACACCTACTTACTTAATGTTAAGGGGGTGTCTTTTAGTTTGTCTACAGCAAAGAAAAAAACCAGGTTGGTTAGAATTGTAGAGCAGGAAGAACTGACTAGAAGTGTTTCATGGGAGGAAGCTTTACAGGAATTTTTATTGTTAAAGAAGGCTGAAGGAAAGTCTGAAAGAACCATTAAAGATTACGGTTATCATATTAAACACTTTTTTAGACTTTATCCTGATACCGACTTGGCAGATGCCGGTATACTAAAGAGGCGAATCATTGATTACATGGCTGAAGAAGTTAAACCGGCATATTACAATAATAAGCTGGTTTATATGAAGACTTTTTTTAACTGGTGTGTTAAAGAACGAGTCCTTATCGAGAACCCAGTAAAAGAGTTTAAAAGACGGAAAGCAGATGAACGTATTGTGCAGTTCGACTTGGAGTTATTAAAAAAATTATTGGCTATACCAGATCAGTCAACCTATCCAGGGCTACGTGATTATGCACTGTTGCTGCTTCAGTTAGATTCGGGAATTAGACCGAAAGAAGCATTGTCTTTGCTAATTTCAGATGTAAACTTTAAATCTCTAGAGGTTTATATTAGGGCTGAGAATGCAAAAACACGTGTTTCAAGAACGCTGCCAATTAGTCCAATAACAGCTAAAGCAATACAAAAGTTAATAAATGTTAGGCCAAGTGATTGGAATGACGTACCTATTTTTTGTTCATGTGAGGGCAATAAAATGCTAGGTAATACCTGGTATAAAAGGTTAAGTAAGTATGGTGAAAAATTAGGGACAAAGCTTTACCCGTATCAGTTACGTCATACCTTTGCTTTAGAGTTTTTGAGAAACGGCGGAAATTCATTTGCCTTACAAAAAACACTTGGTCATGCTGACCTTAATATGACTAAGAGGTATGTCTCGCTGGCTGATAATGATGTTAAGAGTCAACACCTTATTGCTTCTCCAGTTTCTAAATTGGTTCAGCAGTCGAGTAGAGTGGGGAAGATTTAATTAATGTATAGTATGCATAAATAGCCGGGAAAAGATAATAGCTCCCGGCTATTGCTTAATAAATGTTATTTAACTTACTAAGATTTACAGGATGCCCACCGAGTGGCTAGTCCATTAAATAAGCTTGCTCCGAAAATGGAGAAGAAAAAACGTGTAAGACAATTGAATGTGTGAGATAACAAACAAAGTCGGGGTGAAATTTAATCCCGGCTTTTTATATATAAACAAAAAACAGAGTACATTACCCTGGCTTCCTTCATTGATACAAAAGCCTAATAAGTATAAATATCAGCTTGCTGTTTGATAAGATAGTTATAAGGGAAACGAATGAAATCGGTGAGTACAACAGGCCGAAGCTGGATGTAGAAATTGTTTGGAATACGCCGTATATGAATTTATCGGAGAGTTATTACAAGGAGGCTGTTTGAGAAATGTAGCCTCAATAGTTTAAAGGTTTGTTCCCTCTATCTACAGAAGGGACAATGCTTTATAAACAATGTAGACCTTTAAAAATATTATATAACTTAGCAAGTTTGCCCGCCTGATGTACTTTAGCAAAAGGATTATTGTAAATCATTTGTTTTATCCCTGGGCTACCCAAGAATTTTATAAGATTATCAAAATCTTTATTTTCAAAGGTATTAAGTATTTTCCTTATTTCATATTTAGACTGATTTTGGTCAAATATAGGCCTAACAAGTTCTTCATAACTTTTCTTATAAATAATATAGAGGGCTGCTAATATTCCTGTCTCTATCGCATTTAGCATTCCAAATCCTAGCAGGGAATCTATAAAACCTCCTGCCTTACCTATAAAAAATATATTGCCGAAATTGTGTGGAAAAACAGCTCCAATCTCATGGCGTACATCGGTGGTTTTTATAATGGTGCTTTGTGTATTTTCTTTTGCAATAAATTTTTCCCAGTAACAATCAAGTTCCTTTTGTGAAATATTATTAGCAGTTAAAGCTAAACAGGCTTTATTAGGACTATGAGCGAGACGGTAAGCAAAACACTTCTTAGCATATTCCGTATTTACCCACATCTTTATAGTATTTATATCAAATTCTCCACTTATTGTAGATATTCGTGCAAAGGCTTCTAGATGCGGAGTAAGTAAATCTAGCTTTTTTGCTTCATCAAATAAACCAGTAGCATCAATAATAAAATCATATTGACTCTTAATATCATCAATATAAATATGCTTATAAAATGTTATAGGTGTCTTAATATATGATGCCAATTGATTTTCTAATGAATTTTTAATGTCACCTCTTCGGAAAATATATCCACTTGTATTCTTTATGATTGCTTTCTTGGTTGGCCCTTGCATAATTATTTTGCTTAAAACATTAAGAGGTTCAAGATCTAGCCCATATTCCTTCTTTGTATAAATAAGGGGGTCTTCATATGTTCTATCAAATAATTTTAAGGTTGAGGTGGTAAAATCTATATCCTCACCAATACGTCTTCTTTTCTCAAAAATAGTCGGCATTATACCGTGTTTTTCAAATTCGTAAGCACAAGATAAACCAGCTATCCCGGCCCCAACTATTGCTATTTTCAAGTAGTTCACACCAAAGTCTTATGAATAATGAATTTCGTAGATTGAAAAACTACATATTTCTTGATAAAGTCGTATACGTATCGTTTAGGTAACGAGAAAAGCCTGTAAGAATTATAGCATGATGCTATCTTGCCAGCAATATTTACTTAGATGTATTGGCTAGTTAAGCTAATATTTTTTGTATTAACAAACTAACTTAACTTACTAATATTTATAGAATGATGCTAATAGCTAATTGTTTAGATAAGCTTTTTTAAACAGGATAAGAAAATTGTTTAAATATCTACTTTATTTACAAATAGAAAAAATTAGGCTATAATTGAAGGTAAAAATTACAAAGTACCCGAAATTAAAACTAATGATGTCAAAATAGGTATATTAAGACACAGTTAATTTATAAAATCTTTATTTTTTAGTTTTGCCCTATAGAGTTAATTCTAATAACAGAATTGTAAAATACATAATACTTTTCTCAATAGATACTTAATATAAATGATGATATACTAAGAATTTTGGGGGAATTTATTTGATTAGAATAAACAGAGTAGAAATAACAGGTTTTAAAGATCCTATCAGAGACATAAAAGTTAATTTCTCTACATACCCAATTTCAATAATATATGGGGAAAATGGATGTGGAAAAACCACTCTCCTTAGGATATTATATGGTGTACTTTCACAAGATGAATCAATTCTTGCTGCGGAAAAAGTAAAGAGTGTTCTTTTATATTATTCTGAAGACTTTACTAATAATAAAACAGTATTAGTTAGTTTAGAGAGCTATAAAGAAACAGCAGTTATATTCGATGGTAAAAATAAGAAAAATATTTATCTTGATAAGGATAGATATAATTGGGACGAGTTTAATGCAAGTGATTTAAAGAATACTTCCTCTATTTTATTTGGGGTTAACCGAGGTGTAACAACAAGAGAAATAAAAGTTGATAAAGAGCTTATTATGGATTTTTTATTAAGAAGGTCTCATTATGGAGAAATAATAGGAACTCGGTCACGTATTGATCATTTTTCAGCACAACTTGCATCGTATATTAATGATATAAATAAATGGAGAAGGTTTGAATTTTTCTCTGGTAGGAAACTCAGGTCAATTAAAGAAAATCATCTTTTACTAGATAATCTTAACATAGATATTATTAAAAACTTATTAATAGAAAGATATCAACTGGCTAAAAAACTGACTTCTGAGAGGGTACAGAAAGCTTTATTTGATACTTTATCATTAGCTATCAACCCTATTAGTGAAAAATGCAATACTAATGATAGTATCCCTAATAATTTATCCGCTTTGATAACTGATAACAAGGATAGGCTAATAGAAGCATTAAAAGCTTCTGCTGAAAACACCCTTAGAAATCAAATAATTAATATACTAACAAGGTATGACGAGTGTAAATCGGAAAGAAATGAATTACTCTTTAGTCTCCTTCATAAAATGATTTTAGAACTAGATAGTGAACAAAACATTTTAAATTCTATTAACATTTTAAAGGAAGTATTTAATGATCAAATATCCCCGTGGAAACAAATGGTTATAACAGAAGATGAAGTGTACATAGATTTAGGAGAAAATAATCGTCATAGTTTAAATGAATTGTCAAGTGGCGAAAGGCATTTATTATCATTCCTTACTGTGTTTATTATTGAAGGTAATAATAGAAATTTTCTGATAATTGATGAGCCTGAAATTTCATTAAATATCAAATGGCAAAGAAAATTGCTTCCATTACTCAGTAAATTTGCCCCCCAATCACAAATAATTGTTGCCTCTCATAGCCCATCCATAGCAAAAAATAATACAAATTATTTAGTAGAACTTAGGGGGCTTTAATTATTAATGAGTGCGTCAATGAAATTTGATTTGGATGAAGTGATAACCGGGGCAATAATGAGTAAAACTCCAGCAATTATTGTTGAAGGACAAGACGATATTAAATTCTATGAAATGATCGCATATTATGAAAAAAAAGATGTTGAAGTATATGCTGTTGAAAATTTTGAGGAATATACAGAAGGTTGTAATGAGGTAATTGAATGTTTGCGGAGACTTCAAGATAAAATTGAGGAAAAAGAAGATAATATAAAATATATAATGGGTATTATTGATCGAGATGCTAGATATTTTAGAAAAGAAATACCTGATGATATTTTAGGGTTATTTGTTTTAAAATATTATTCTTATGAAAGCCATTTTGCTACGGAACAGAGCCTAATATATTTGATTTCTCAGATTACTGAGAGTAGCGTAAAAAAAATTGATGAAGATTGTATTAATTATGTACAAAAAAATCTTGAAAATGATTATAAGGATTTATATTATATTTCTCTTGAAGCATTAAAAAAAGCTTGTGTTCCGGAATATGAAGCTATATTAGGATATAAGGTGAAATCCGGAAGAATAGCTGATACGAATTCTAAAAGATATTTTTTAAGTCATATTGGTAAAAAGAAAAAAGAGCTAGATATTTATGCAGAGGAATTAAATCTTGGAATAAAAGATTTGCCTATCATAGCTAAAGGAAAATGGCTACTAAAGACTTTTGCTAATAGCGTTTTTATGCAAATTAAAAATCTTAGTGAAGCATGTGAACAAGGAACTATTAAAAAATGCCAATACTGTCTTTGTGGACAAAATGATAAATGCTTATGGAGGTTAAACGCTAACTATACAATTAACCATATATATCATAAATTATTAAATAATTTTGAAGAGGAAGAATTAAATTATATAAAAGAAAAGCTAAATTCTCTTGCATAATTTTTTTAAATAAAAACGGAGCAAAAATAACACAAATGAAAGCAATCTCAATCCGTCAACCCTGGGCCACTCTTGTAGTCCACGGTTTAAAAACAATCGAACTCCGTAACTGGAAACGGAAATATAACATACTACCACAGTCATTATACATTCATACTGGCAGCAGAGTGGATAAGACGGCTCCGGTAGAAGTATGGCAATTAGCTGAACAGTTTGAGACAAGTAAAGTAAGAGGGGCTATTATCGGTATGGTAAACTTGATAGAAATGTTCCTATACGATAATGCCGAGAAGTTTGACTTAGACCGGGGATTGCATTTAACTAACTGGGAATATACAGAGAACCTGTATGGTCTACGTATGAAAGATGCAATGCTAATTGATAAACCAGTTAATTACCGGGGGCAGTTAGGTTTGTTTAATGTTGACGGTAAAATCACTCAGTATTAGCCAACTAGAGCTTACAGGATACCACTGAGAGCTTGTCTACTATATAGAAACGATTAATAAAGTAATGGTAATTTTTACTCCTATCCTGTAAAATAGAATCAAGTGTGGGGAGGGGTATTATTACCATGAGGAAATTGCATTTAAACAATCCACAAAATTTAACCATTGAGGATTTGAATAAGATAAAAAGAGAAACACCATATAAACTAAGATGCAGAGTTCAAGCTGTTATTCTTGTCATGAAAGGGAGACAAGCAAAGCAGATTGCCGAATATCTTGATATAAGTGAACAAACCATAAGAAAATACGTTGCTTACTTTAATGAAGGTGGAGTTGAAAAACTGCTTCATGTATCAAAAAAACCGGGAAGACCGCCAAGGCTAACCAATGAACAAAAAGAAGAGGTCAAAGAGGTACTGAAAAAATCACCATCAGAGGTTGGTTTTAGTACCCATACTACTTGGAATTGTAAAACCCTCGCTGCTTACATTCATGATACATACGGCATTAAATATACATCAGATGGTGTTTGGCGCATGCTTCTTAAGATGGATTTTCGTTATAATCGTCCCACTTATGTATTAGCCAAAGCTGATCCGGAAAAGCAAAAAGCTTTTCAAGATGAGCTGGAAGAGTTAAAAAATCTCACTGAATGTGAAATACTCCTATATGTGGATGCATCTCACATTAGGGACTATCAAGGTTTACAACGAGCATGGTTCCCAAAAGGTGAGCAAAAAAAGATTAAGACCTATGGACACCATGCAAAAGTTACATTATACGGTGCTTTAAACTACTATACGGGTAAAGTTTTTTGTGTAAATTATGACAAAATCAATGCAGAAAAATTCAAAGATTTTCTTAAAAAATTGGTATCACATTTTTTAAAAGATGACATTTCTAAAATTTACATTGTTCTTGATAATGCAAGAGTTCATCATGCAAAATTACTTAAAGACTTTTTAGACGAGCATAAGGATCATCTGTTTTTGAAATTTCTTCCACCCTACTCACCCAATCTGAATTGCATAGAAGAGTTATGGAAATGGTTAAAAAATACAGCTATTTATAATCGCTTTCATAAAAATGCTTCAGAAATTCAAAAATCTGTTGACTCGTTTTTAGAGGAAATCAAATGCTGTTCGGAAGATGTGAAAAAGAGACTTTGCGTTTAATTTATAACGATATTTATTATTTCGGTTCTATATAGTTAAAATCTATGTATTGATAACCTCTTAGAAGATATAAAGAATTAAAAATCAAGCAATGCAAATAATTTAGTTTTTAAGCTTAGTTAAATGATTGCTTATTGGAGGAGTGCTTTTGCATAGTCTATTTATTGGTCATATTAGACCATCAGAAGAACAATTTAAAGAGATTTGGAACGATGGAATTTTTGTTTTTGATACTAATATTTTATTAAATTTATATAGATATAGTTCAAGTACTCAAAAAGCTTTTATAGAAGTATTGGAAAAATACCAGGATAGAATGTGGATACCCCATCAAGTTGCAGTAGAATATGTTTCCAATCGTTTGGAAGTTATTTTTCAACAGGAGAATTTGTATAATACTATTGAATCTATCATAGATATTCCTAAAATAATAAGTCAATTAAAAAAATATAAGGATAGACACTTTTCAATTAGTATAGAAAAGATAACAAGTATTCTAGAAAAAACAGGTGAAGATATTTCTAAGGAGCTAAAGGAATCGAAAAGTAGTGATATAAAATACTCAGAGGATGATATAATACTTAAGCAAATTGTTGATTTATTTGATGGAAGAATAGGTACACCTTATAATAAAGAAAAACTAGAGCAACTATATAATATTGCTAAATTGAGGTATGACCAAGAAATACCTCCAGGATATAAAGAGAGGAAGTCGGGAAATGACAAATACAATGATTATATATTATGGCAACAAACTATTGATTATGCAAGAGAACAAAAAAAACCTATTATATTTGTAACCGATGATAGAAAAGATGATTGGTGGCTAAATTTACATGGTAAAACTTTAGGACCAAGGCCAGAATTAATCCAAGAAATGTATAACGAGGCAGAAGTACATTGTTTGATTTATAGGCCAGAGAAGTTTTTAGGATATGACGGCATGAGCCAGGATGATCCGACAGTGCATGAAATAATTAGTCTAGAGGAAATCAATTCAACAGTGAATGAAGATATTAATATAGAAGAACTTAATTCAATAATACAAGATAAAATTACTATAGAAGAACTTATTGACAGAAATCTTCTTCTAAAAAGTGCTATTAATATAATTGAAAAGCATGATATTTGTATTGAAGATATTCAAAATGAAATAAATAATTTCAAGCTAAACAATAAAAATGAATTTACAACAATACAGTTAGTTAAAAAACTTAATAGTAACGATTATATAGTTGGAGATCCTTTAAATATGGCTATTGGTAGAATCTTGGGTGAAGCTAAAGATCGTCTATCAATTGAGCCCATTTCTAGGATGAATACTTATGATGATGATTATAATGCAACATCAACAAGAATATGGAAAATAATTAACTAGTCTATTAGAACTAAAAATGAGATTAAGACCATTACCGAAACATGAGTGCTTTATTATGACTTAGATTAGTAGTGTCTGATAGGTAATATAATAAAAATTCGTAAATAGCGTAATAGCAATTTAAAACATTTTTTAGTAGGTATGGTCAGCAATGACAACTTACCTAGATTACAAGCCGTAAGTAATAATTTGTTTTAGAGGGCTTGAATAGTAGTGCTTGTAAAAAGCCTTAACAGCTACCTAATAGGTAAAGGAGTAATCACACTGAACTAAAAAATAACTAACAGCCATAAACGATAACTTCGGCTTATACCAACTGATAAAAATTTCTAACGCCAAATACCCTAAATCTAACTTGTAAAAACCCTCTACAGCTACCCTAAGTAGTAGAGAAGGTTATAAATTTATTTCTTACGGTCAAGAGATGAATGAACTGTAAAGAACTGTGTTATGTGAGTCAAATCTGTTACAGGGGTGGACAGAAATTACTCACTAACTATAAAGTAATATTATATATAATTATATTATTAATAATAAATCTAACGGATAAGAGTAATAAATAATTATATATAATACTTGTTAAATAGTAATACCGTAAGATTAACAGTAACCTACAGCAAACTAACAGTACCTTGGCCAAAACTGTAAATACACTTAACCCACGGCAAACAACGTTAACCAACGAAAATAACTGTAACTCGTTGTTGCTTACGGTAATTAACACAAAACATAAACAGTCAATAAATTACTCATGCTGGTCAAAAATTTACTCACCCCTAGACAAAAATGTTACATGGGTGACCACAGATTACTCACTAACAAGAATATATAATAATATATAAATAAATATAAATATATAATTATAATAATATATATAATAATTATTAAATATAACTTCGTGTGGGGTCAGGATTTACTCACCCCTGGACAGAAATTACTCACCCCTATACCTGACAGTATTTTGCCATAGCTGTAATAAGAACTGTATATCACTGTTTTCAGTACTTGCCTTAGATTTGGCAAGTTGTTTTATTTTTACGGTAGGTCTGTATTGACTGTTGGTATGATGATTAGCTGTCAAGCATATTAACTTGACGTTAAATACAGCAATCATCGTCATACTCGAAAGTCGTCCCGACTTACGTTAGTATCGTGATTATATTGCCATTGCTGTTATAACTGCTATTACCGTTGCTGACATGATTACTGTAAGTACCCTTGACTGTAACTGCATTTGACGTTCAATGATGGTGGCCGTCATGTGTAAAGTGGTAAACTAAAATGCTAATAGCAATGCCATAATTTACCGTGACTATAGCTGTTATTCTAACGTCAAGAACTTAAGAGGTTTGGCCATTACAGTATATCAACGTATCTTCGTTAATCCCTTCTCTGACGTTAGTTTACCGGTACTATCGTCAAGTGGCATGGGATTAACGGAAGTGGCAGGATAAATAGCAGCTAACTAACATAATCCTTACAGGATTTCGTTGTGTGACGAGTTAAGCAGTACAGAGTTGCAAATAAAATTCACCACTGTTGCATGGGGAAAATGTTTTGCAAAAGTGAGGAATTTTCACTTGCAAAAAACAGAATGACGACAATTAACGTCAAGTACTGTTACTTGACGACTATCACGATAAATACTGTAACCATTTTAAGCCATAGAATCGAAGGGTTATGACCTATGGAAAGAGGGGTGGAAAATGATGGCTAGAAGGATGGATGTGTTAAATGCACAACAAAAAAGAGCAGCTGAAATTTTAGCAACAAATGATTACCACCAGTTAAGCATGGGACAAGTGGCAGAAGAAGTCGGCATCAGTCAGGCCACTTTGTACCGTTGGAAAAATGATAAACACTTTATCAGATACCAAAACGAAGTGGCAGAGAGATGGATGGAACAGTTCTTAGCCGAGACTTACGTCCACTTAAAAGGCATGGTACGTACTGGCCGTTCTGAAAGTGCCAAGGTTAAAGCTATTGAGTTAGTGTTAAAGAACCGTGGCAAGTTAACTGACGTTCAAAAGGTTGAGGCTACCGTTGAGGATAGACGTTCCAATGCGGCTATCGCTGAAGAAATTGAAGAACTTAAAAAGCAGTTAGAAGAATAATACGGCAATTTCGTATATCCTTGACGATATACGAAGGAAATCCTATAATTTAAGTACGGAAACCCAGTAAAAAGACCTCCGTAACTACTGGATTTTACTTCGTATATCGGAAAGGAAGTTGACATCGTTGTTTGACATCTATTTGGACAAACTGAAAAGAGAGGGTAAGTCTGACCTGACCATCCGGCAATACCGTTCAAGCCTGGCAAGATTCCAGAACTGGTTTGAGGCAGAAGGGGTAGGAAGGGGGGACGGGGGTACTACCGGCATAGGGCAAGCTACAGCAATAGACATATCACATTTTAAAAGATTTGCTGTCAGAAATTTCAAGCCTAATACCGTCAAACAATCACTCTCTCACCTTCGTTCCTACTTTCAGTTCCTTGTTTCACAAAACATAATACCCGATAACCCTGTTCAATTCGTGGCTACCATAACCACAGCTAAAACAACTCCCAAGTGGCTTACACGGACTGAACAGAACACTATAATCCGGTACGTTAGGAAATATGGAGACCTCCGTGAACTCACCATGACAACCCTGTTACTCCATACCGGCCTTCGGGTACAGGAACTGGCTGATTTACGGTTGGTTGACATTGAAATTGGCGAAAGAAAGGGTAAAGTTATCGTAAGACAGGGTAAGCATGACCGTCACAGAGAAATACCACTTAATGCTGACGTGAGACACTTGCTGAAAAAATATCTGACGGAGTACAGCATAAGTGCCTATTTGTTCCCTTCTAAAACCGGGGATAAAATGACTACCCGGAATATACAGTACATCATGGAGAAATATCGTAAACTTACCGGTATTGACCATTTCAATTGCCATGCTTTAAGACATACTTTTTGCCATGAGTTAGTCACACGTAAAATATCTTTGGATGTTGTGGCAAGACTGGCCGGACATATGAGGACTGATGGAACTCCGAACATTCAACAAACACTCGTATATACACAGCCAGGGGAAGAGGATTTACAGAGAGCTGTGGAAGAATTGAGTTGGAGATAAATAGAGGGATTTCTAAGAAATCTGTTTAAGCTAAGCCCTAATACGAAAGACTAAAAGCAATAAAACAAATGAATTTTAAATATATTCTTTAGGGGTTAGATTAGGATGGAAAATTTGTTCTGGTCTATTATGCTTTGGTTACTGGTTTTTTTATTAATCCCTATTCAAAGAGTTAAAAAGCTATGGCCAGTAGCAGTTATATCTTTTATTTGGTTATTTATCTTGGAGTATATATTTACATACCTCGGTTATTACCGATTTGTAAATGGGTTCGCTTATATTGCTAGTATACCGTTATTTCATATGGTTGGTGGGGCTGCAGGAGGAATACTTTTAGTAAATTGGATGCAAAGAAATCCTTTATATAAAATATTACTAATAAGTCTTTTTAGTGGACTGCTGAGTATTTCTGAGTATATTATGGTTTATTTTGGAGCTTTTAAACATCTACATGATTTTAATTTTCTTATAAGCTATGTTTTAAATATTGCCGGATTATCTTTTCTTACGTGGTTTTCAATTGCAGCTGTAGGTGAAGACACGATATACAAAGGTAACAAGACAAGATATGATAAAAAAATATCTTTATCTGACAAGCGATGAGGATTTTGCTAAGTTCATGATGAACATTTCAAATTCTATATGGTTACATTTTGTAACTCTAAAAACTAGCCAGTTGGGGGAACAAAGTGGCAAAGTACTGTATAACTAAGCAATTCACAATGAAAACTAAAATCACCGAAAGAACATTAGCCGTATCCGAAGCCTTTGGCATCTCATTAGACGATGAATTCACATTTACCATATATGATAACTTAAAACTCGATATATCCCAGGGGAATATCATCTACATAACCGGTGATTCCGGCAGTGGTAAATCAATACTGCTAAAAGAACTCCGTCAGCAATATCCCAATGCCGTAGCAACAAATGAACTACAAATAGAACCTGACACTGTAATCATTGATGGTGTAGGCCAAAACATTGACCAGGCTATATATTACCTAACACTGGTTGGACTTAACGATGCTTTCATCTTTCTCCGTAAATATAAGGAGTTATCTGACGGTCAGAAATACCGTTACCAACTGGCCAAGCTGCTGGAAACAACAGCAGATGCTTACTTCATAGATGAATTCTGTGCCTTACTTGACCGGGAGACAGCTAAAGTAGTAGCTTTTAACATGCAGAAGATTTGCCGAAAGTTTAACAAAACTCTAGTAGTGGCAACCACTCACAATGATTTAAAAGATGACCTACAACCAAATATTCTTATCCGTAAAGGGCTAGAGAAAGAGGTAGCCCTTTTTTATTTGCCTGTTACCGAACCCCTTCAATGTTCTCTAATCAAAAACCTAAAGCTGCAAGATGGAACCCTTGATGACTACAAAACCCTTTCCCGTTTCCATTATCGTTCTGGTAAAGTCACAGTACCACAGAAAATATATAAGTACACAAACGGCGAAGAAACAACCGGTGTTATAATATATTGCTACACTTATCTGGCTTTAGCCGGACGTAATCAATTTACCCAGAGATATAAAGCTGCCACAAGTGAAGTTGCAAGGCTACTAAACCAAGAAGTGGCACTGATAAGCCGGGTAGTCCTACACCCGAAATACCGTGGAATTGGCCTTGGTTCAAAATTAATCAAAGATACTCTACCGTTAACCGGCAAGAGGTACGTTGAAATGTTGACTACAATGGGAAACTTTAATCCCTTTGCTGAAAAAGCTGGTATGACTAAAGTTGATTACACCAGCAATGATCGTTTTAAAAAAATCCGTTCACAGCTACAACTGTTAGGTTGGGATATGGTATTAGCCAACTCCCGGCAGTATAACTTACAGAAACTAAACGAACTCGATGAAGCCACATATAAACTCATAGCTGACCCAATCGTTAAAAAAGTCCGTCAAGCCAAAGACGGTGGGGTGCAGGGAGTTAACCCTAACAAGAAGAAAGCCAGTGATAGGACGGCAGATGAATATACCAAAGAAGAAGTGGCAGCAATGATAAAAGAAATCCTTCCTAAAAACCGGATATATTACATCTGGGAAAACCCTGAATGGTCGGCAAGCTAGGTAAACCAAGTATCGGCATTATAATCTAATAAGTGGCAAAAAGTTGAAGAAAGTGGCAGTTTATCCTTGATAATTCCTCCTTTCCGTAATATAATAATTTCAGAACAAGGAACCAATAAAAACGGACAACATGGAGGATGACACTAATGGCAATGAACACACTAAAAAGCTTCAACTTTAACGAGAACCGTACCTTCGGAGTAGAAATTGAATTCAATGGAATCAGTTCTGAAACAGCTATCCAGGCTATAAGAACAGCAGGAATCACAATCTACAAAGAAGGCTACAACCACTCAACCAGACCTCATTGGAAATTAGTTACCGATGCATCCGTGAACAACAGAGGAACAGGCTTAGCCAGAGGGGGTTGGGAAGTAGTAAGCCCAAAATTAACTGGCAAGCAGGGATTAGTCGAATTAGCTACCGTTATGAAGGCACTTGACCAAGCCGGTGCTAAAGTTGACAGAAGTTGTGGATTGCATGTACACCATGATGTTACCGATTACCAGGTCAAAGACTTCCAGAATATCTACTACATCTACTACAAATTTGAAAACTACTTCGATTCCGTAGTACCGGCCAGCAGGAGAGGGAGCCATAATATCTACTGCAAGGGAATTAACAAAGAAATAATTGAATCAGTTGAAAAGGCAAGAACCATAAACGACTTAAGGCATAGCCTCCCAGACCGTTACCTGAAATTAAATTTCCAGTCCTACTTCAGACATGAAACCATTGAATTTCGCCAGCATAGTGGCACTGTAGATGCAGACAAAGCAACTAACTGGGTAATGTTTACACAATCGATAGTTGAAAGAGCAAAGCTTGAAACTATAAGATTAGCTAAAAAAGACCATGACCGTGATGCAGTAACAAACTTCAACCATGAAAGAAGACTTAGAAGAACCTTATTCGGTGAAGTTACCCGTGAAAGCCTGGAAAACGAATATGGCCAAGCAATTAAATTCCAGATTAAACGTCGCCAGCATTTTGAATCCCAGGCAGCCTAATAGAATAAAGGGTCGGGTTGTAATAGCCCGACTCTCCATATATAATAAATTAACCGGAAGGGGAATAATAATAGTGGCACAATCAGCTAAAAAGGAAAGGTTGTTAAAAATGCTTATAGCTACCTTTATAGATGGGTTAGTCTTAGAGGGTAAAACCTATGAGGAATTAGTGAGAAAACTTCGTAGTACATCTTTTAAACCGGGAAAAGACGTTAAAGAATACATGAAGGACACCCAAAGAAGGGTACAGTTCCAGACCGGCAAAGAAATTTCCTATACTGACTATGAAAGCTTTATTCTTGAACTCGTAAGGGTAGAAATTATTACAAACCTCAAAATACAAGAATAACTAAGACGTGGAATAAAATCCCGTCTTTTTTCTTTTCTGTCCTTGAAATTTACCCTATTCCGTAATATAATATACATATAAAACATTTACAGGCAACTTCAGGAGGTTTGACATAATGAAAAGACTGCTGCAACTATATTACTTCGCTTACGGTTCCAATCTTCATAAAGAACAAATGCAAAATAGATGTCCTGACAGCATACCAATTGCCAAGGCAACGTTGGCAGATTATGAGTTAACCTTTAAGGGGAACTGGAGAGGAAACGGGGTAGCTGACATACAGCCAAAAGATGGTGACTCTGTAACAGGTGCAATATACAAAGTATCAAAATTTGACCGTGAATCACTTGACCGTTATGAAGGTTATCCCCGGCTGTATAACAGGCATGTTATCGAAGTTGTCAGAGAAGATACCGGGGAGATAGTTAAAGCCTTTGTTTATCGTATGCTTGACCACTATATGCTGACACCTCCGGGGGAAGCATATTTCAGTATAATTGCCGATGGTTATAGTGATTGGGGAATAGATATCAAAAACCTTGAAACGGCAAACTTTAAACTTAATCTAGTTTAAGAAAATATATCAGTAAAAATTTAGTTTAATGTTACTTATTCTAAAAGCAATGTTATTATGGTATTATTTAATTATGAGAAGGGGGGTTAATATTATGTTGAAACAAATAAATCCAATTGATTTATCTAGGCATGTCATTAAGTATGTTAATGATAAAGGCCATGAAGTAAGTCATTTGAAATTGCAAAAACTAATATATTATGTTGATGCATGGCATAATGTTTATTTTAACCAACCTTTAATTGAAGATCAATTTGAAGCATGGATGCATGGCCCGGTAGTTCGTAATATCTGGAATTACTTTAGAGATAAATCAGTTTTATATGACCCAATTAAATTAGAGGAAGGTTATTTTGATATATCTGAATACATTAGCAGTGAACAATTAGAACTGATAAATGATGTTTTAGATGAATATGGGGATAAAACAGCATATTATTTAGAGTGCCTAACTCATTCTGAAGAACCATGGCGAAGAGCAAGACTTGGTTATGCTCCAAGTGATAAATGTGAAGCCGTAATATATAAAGATTTGATAAAGCAATTCTATGGGAGCATGCTTTATGGCAAAAATACCGAAGACTAAAAAACAAAGAAGTTTGTTTACAGGATTATCAAACAATAACAAAGCAAAACAGGATGAACAAGATTCAAATAGCATGTTTCTATTTAGTTTAAAAGATTTAGACAGGGAACAAGGGCAATCGTTAATTGAGTGGGAAAAGGAAGGAATTCTTGCCAGAGCTTTTGAATTAATAAGGAATTATTGCTGTTCTACACTTACATCACAGTCTAATACCGATAAATTTACAGTATATGGTGATTTTCCTCCTAAAAATGTTACTGAATTTTTCCACCCTAAACACATTCCAGATGATGCATTATGGGCAAGAATTCATATAACTGGTAAGCAATGTATTATCGGTCATGTTGTCAGAAATGTTTTTTATGTAGTCTTTTTAGATAAAGACCACGAGTTTTATAAATCCAAACTAAAACATACTTAATTAAGAATACTTATAGGACGTGCCAGGATCGCTTTGGTACGTCTTTATTATTTTGCATAAGCAAATACATTACCGTTAAATCCATACTTAAAAGGGACATATTTACCGAAGCCTGGTGACGTGTTAGGGGTGAAATAGTATTGACATTTTAGACCAACGACAAAGACGTGAACGGATTCTATTGCTGGATAAAAGGATAAATCTGTATGAAAACATAAAAGACACCACAGAACTAGATGAAGAACAGTGGGAAAACTATCTCTCTGACTTAAAAGAAATTGTAAGATTAAAAAGAATAGACCGTTCGGAATCAGATGTTTTGTATTTCATGTATGAATATTTTTCTGACAGCAAAAACCCGGCAAATGAACAAAATTTAATACCTGCTGGTGTAAGTTTAGCTATTGCCCCTAATTTTCACCGTGATTTATGTGGAATCCTCGATGAAGTATCCAGTCTAAATCCGACAGCCAGGATAGGGTGGGCTGCACCCAGGGGTCATGCTAAGTCTGCCTACCTCTCCAACTGCTTCCCTGTACACCAAATATGCTTTAGATTAAGACGGTACATTCTGATTATCTCCGAGACCGACACTTCAGCCAAGAAATTCATTGAGTGGATAGCCATGCAGCTAAAATTTAATCTAAAGCTAAGAGAAGACTTCGGGGAACTGCTTTCACCCAAAAAATCTTTAAATGACCGTGACAATCAGGAAGCATTTCTCACAAAAAACGGTGTTCTGGTAGAAGCTGCTTCGATGGGTAAGCAGTTAAGGGGTAAAAGAAACGGTTCCTACCGGCCAGACCTGGTAATATGTGATGACCTGGAGAGTTCCAAAAATACAAATACCCCTGAATTGAGAGAAAAGAATATTCACTGGTTTAACTCAGTTGTTATGCCAATAGGTGACCCTGACAGAACTGCTTTTATCTACATGGGTACGATAGTCCACGGCTCTGGTCTACTGATCAGTGTTTTAAAACGTGCCGACTTTGAAAGCAGGATTTACTCAGCCATAGTAAACCCACCGGATAGGGAAGATCTCTGGCAGAAATTTGAGAGTATTTACCGTGACCAGGAAAATGAAAACCGGCTGGAAGATGCTTTAGCTTTCTACCATGCCAATACTGATGAAATGGATAAAGGTGTTAAAGTGTTATGGTCAGGCCGGTTCTCTTATGCCAAGCTTATGATGGAAAAGGTTAATATTGGCTCCAGGGCTTTCGGTTCTGAATACATGAATAATCCGATTGACGAAGATACACAGATATTCAGGCCGTCAATTTACACATATTTTGATTACAGTGATTTAAAAGACAGAAGAGGCAGGAATTTACCGTTAGATTACTTCTCAGCCTGGGACATAGCCTTCGGCAAAAATAACAGAAGTGATTACAATGCCATAGTAACAGTGGCAAGAGACAGAATAACCGGCATCATTTTCTGTATTGATACCTGGTCAAAAAAATGTCCGGCACATGAAGCCTTAAATGTGGCAGTAGAAAAAATACGACAGTACAGGCCAAAGGTCTTTGCCGTTGAAACAGTTCAAGCTCAGATTGATTTCTTCCGTCAACTTCGTGACCGTCTTCCCCAAGAAAAAATCTACTACACCAAAATCAAAGCTGTTACCAGCAAAACCCGTAAAGAAGAAAGAATCGAATCACTGGAGCCACTTTTAGAAAACGGTATATTACGACTAATGAAACATCAAAGGCTGCTACTCGAAATGCTGGAACAGTTCCCCACACATGACCATGATGACTTACCGGATGCATTGCAGATGGCTGTTGAACTTTGTGGAGGTGGTAGAAGAAAAACTTATCACCAGAAGCCAAAAGGGTTGTAAAAAGTGTCGCCAGCTAACTATATAAGTAAGGGGTGATGCCATGTTTGCTATTGGTGGATACTACCCTCCACCTTCCCACAGGGAAAGAATCAAACGATACAGAGAGAATAAAAAGCTGTTCTTAGGCCAGCATTACGATGTATTTAAAAAAGTCCAAGACCGGCTTACTTCAAGACAAAACGAAATAGTGTATATATCAGCAAACCTGCCGGGGATTATCTGCAAGAAGTCGGCAGATTTTTTATTTGGTGAAGCTCCCGTTTTCTCAGCCGGTAAAGAGGATAATTCCCTTGAACAAGTGAAAATTGACCAATTAGTGGCAGATAACGACCTTAATATAACCAATTATGAAAGTGCCATTGGCAATGCTTACCGTGGAGACAGTTTTTATAAAATCCGTTACGGCCAGATGTACGGTGGTTTAATTGATGTAAGTATTGACCCGTTTCGAGTATTTATCGAACCCCAAAATGCTGAGTATGTCTTTCCCGAAACAATACCGGGAGATGCCAATAAAATAATTGCTTATCACATTGCTTACCCGTTACTGGTCAAAGACAGTGACGATGAAAAATGGATATTAAATGTTGAATCACATTACCCCGGCTTAATCAAATACAGCAAGTGGAGATTAAACCCTTTGGTTATCACGGTTGACAATGAAATAACGGAATGGGGTATATCAGCAGAAATATATTCAGCCGAAAACACTGTAGAAACAGGAGTACCTTTCCCCCTAGTAGTACACATCCCTAACTTCGCCACTGACGAAGACTGGCAGGGTATTGATGACATCTCCGAAAACAAAGGACTGTTTGACGAAATAAACCACCGTCTTTCTCAGATTGCTACCATTTTAGATAAACATGCAGACCCAGCCATTGCTGTTCCCACTGGCACACTGGGAGAAGACGAACAGGGTAACCCGGTATTCCGTGTTGGCATTGATAAAGTATTTGAAATGCTGGGTAAAGATGATATTGTACCTCAATACATCACCTGGGATGGCCAGTTACAGGCAGCATTTATGGAATTGGAAAAATTAATCGATATTCTGTTAATTAACTCTGAGATACCGGCAGTGGCACTGGGTAAAGGTGATTCCGGCACCAGTGGTTCATCTGGACTGTCAATCAAGTGGCGAATGAATTCACTGTTAGCCAAGATTAACCGTAAAAGACAGTATTATGACAAAGGGTTAAAGCAGATTTTACTCATTGCCCAGCTATTAGAACAAAGCCGTCAAACAATAGATTACACAGTTACCATACCGAAAATTAAATTTAATGATGGTTTACCTGATGATGAAACGGAAATGGCAAACATCATGGCTATTCGTACTGCCGGTAAAGCCACGGTATCACAGAAATCAGCTATAATGTGGCTGGATAATCTGACTGAAGAACAGGCTGACATTGAACTAAAAAGAATTCAAGATGAAGAAGACTCAATGTTAGCAGCAGACCCTACTGCATTTAATGTAGAAGCCTCCGTAGGTGGCAGCTAATGCGAACTATACCGGAACTCAGTTATGAACGGGATGAACAAAGATTAATTAACTATTACAAAAAAGCATTGCAAAAAATAGCTTACGAACTCAGAGGAATTACCAACGGAATAGAAATGTCACATGCTACCTCACTGTTAAATCAGATAGCTTATATTTTAAACGAATTGAACAACCAAACACAGCAGTGGACAGAGGAGACAGTAACACAGGCTTTTATAGATGGACAGGCTGGTACAATATGGACAATCGGAGAAGCAGCTTCACTTGCCGAAGCTGCCAGTCTAGCTTCCTTTTCACTTCTGGCAAGAGATACGGTTGAATCTTTAATAAATGATACCTATACCGATTTACTCATGGCAACACAAAACACGGAGAGAAAAATAAAGCAGCTTGTCAGAAGTGTTGTCAGTGACACCATGAGACTCAGAACAATTGAACAGCTTGGCCGGAGAACACAAAGAAATGAAATTGTAGATAAACTCACCCGGCAAGGATTATCAAGAAGACTTGAATCTGAAGCTTGGGTAGGCATAGTAGATAAAGCAGGGAGAAGGTGGAACTTATCAACTTATGCTGAGATGGTAGTTAGAACCAAACTACAACAGTCACACATTGAAGGGGTAAGGGTAGAGTCACTGGAAAGAGGTGTTGACCTGGCCGTTATTTCTTCTCACGGTGCCAAAGATGCTTGCCGTAATTATGAGGGTATGGTTATTTCTATGAACGGTGTAACACCTGGTTATAAGACATATCGGGAGTTAAGGCAGAGTGGCAAAATATTTCATCCAAACTGCAAACATCATATATCGCCATTACGAAATATATCGTTACTACCCAAATCAGTCTTGGTAAAGCATAAACAAAAACCCCAAACTTTATAAATCAAATGGTGGTACATCAATTTTTAAATCAGGTTCATTGTGAATAAATGTTACCTGGAGAGTACCAGCAATATCAAAATCGTCATTAACATACTTTTGCTGGTTGCTACATTCCTCCAATAATGCTTTGCTTTCCTCATATAATTCAAGGCCAGTATCTAACAATGATGCATAGAGTTTGTCTATGTTATTCGTAGGAACTTCAAAAAGTATATTGATTAGCCTGTTGGAAAACATTTTAAAGTTAAGTATCCAGGCTCCACTATTAGATATAGCGGTATTAACTTTACTAATCATATCATGCCTATCTTCTCTCGTTTGACCGTTGATTCTAATAAATCTTGGCATCATAATTTACCAACTCCCGGTTTGATGTTCCCACTATATCTAGTATACCACAAATTAATTGTATTACAGGTAATAAAGGGAGGCTTCGAAATGGTTGATGCAATCAATAATCAGAACACAGGGAACGAACAAAATACATCTACCGAGAAAAACATGGAAAATAGGAGTCAAACCAACCAGCAGGAAGATATGATTCCCAAATCAAGTTTTGAGGAAGTTAACCAGAAATATAAGGACATACAGGCTAAACTTGAGTCACTGCTGGCTGAGAAAGAAAAAGCTGACACTGAAAAAGTAAAGGCAGACAAGAAAGCCAAAGAAGAACAAGGCAAATATGAAGAACTTTATAAGACGGCCAATGAGGAACTGGTAAAGGTAAAAGACAGCTACAAGTCCACCAGTGTTCGTGTACAGGAATTAGAAACTGTAATCAATGGCTTACTGGAAGCAAAGCTGGCTGATGTACCCAAAGAGTTTCACGATTTAGTTCCTGCCAATTTAACCCCGGAAGCAAAGTTATCCTGGTTATCAAATGCCGAAAGCAAAGGACTTTTCAAATCTGTATCACAAAAGAAAAATGAACCAGTGGGGGAGAATACTAACCCTGGCAGTAGCCAAACCAAAGACTTAAACAGTTTGGACGGTATTTCTCCCCGTAAGGTAGATGTCGGCCAGATGTCCCATGATTACTTTACCAAAAGACTGGCTGATGCTTCAGTAGATGTTAATGCTAATGCCAATGAGGAACTTTCAGCCAATAATTATCAAGCCGAAGTTACCAAAGGGATATTAAAACTCGAAGGTTATTACCTGCTTTGGCGATACTCAAAAAAGAGATTTGGAACAAGAAGGGCTAACGAGTTAATTAAAGCTATTTGGAATGGCGAGTTATATTTTCACGATGCTTCAGGCTACGGAGTACAATTGCCTTATTGTTTTGCTTATTCAACAGCTAATTTAATGACTGAAGGCAGAATGTATGGTCAGTTATACAGTTTACCACCCAACCGTTCTGATTCCTTTGTAGCCCAGGTTATTGAAACGACAATGGATTTAAGTCAAGAGTTTGTGGGTGCTGTAGCTCCCGGTGATTTTATCGTAAACCTATGCTGGTACTTAGAACGTGAAGGTATTGATACCGAAAGCAGCGAGGGTAGAAAGTATATTGAAAATCTCTGGCAAAAATTTATTCATGTGATGAATAACAAATTTAGAGTATCTGGTCAGAGTCCGTTCACTAACGTGAGTATTTTTGACCGAGAGAATTTAAAAAAACTGTTTACAGATTACCGTTACCCGGATGGCAGTGAGGTAAATATTGATTACATCATGGATGTTCAAAAAATCATAGCAGAATTCTTTTCAAAGGGAGACCCGTCAACTGGATTGCCGTATAGATTTCCGGTAATGACTGTTAACTTATCTGTTGACGAAAATAGAAACCCTCTGGATTTAGATTTTCTTGACTTTGTGGCAAAAACAAATACCCAACTTGGTATTTACAATATCTACATCAACGAGGGAAGTAAAATAGCAATGTGTTGCAGATTTTCCCCTTCAACAAATCAAAGAATGAACTACCGTGTTGACACCTTTGGCAACGGTGGCTTAAATATTGGGTCTCATAGAGTGGTAACAATAAATTTTCCGAGGATAGCAATGGAAGCTAAGTCAAGAGAAGATTTCTTCAATATTCTTGACAGTCGTACAAAAATGGCAAAAGACTTACTTTTAGTTCATCGTGAGGAAATCTTACGAAGAAGAGTGGAAAGAGGATTTTTAAAATTCTTTAACCCGTTGAAGTGGTTTAATCTGGACATGCTTTTTTCTACAATCGGGATTCACGGTTTATATGAAATGTGCCACTTCTTAGGATTTGACATGGAAAACCTGGCAGGTCAAGATTTCACAGAAGCAGTGTTAAAAAAGATTGAGGATTATGCCTTGGCATTTAGTAAAGAAACTGGCCACAGCTTTAACACCGAGGAAATACCTGCTGAATCAACTGCAGTAACTTTGGCAAAAAAAGACCGGATAATATATGGCGAAGATAAACAGCCATTTGCCTTATACAGCAACCAGTATATACCCCTGATAGCTGACATGGACACTATTGACCGTATTAAATTAACCGGCAGGTTTATGAAGTATGTCTCCGGTGGTGGTATCTTACACCTTAACGTTCAAGACCGTGTAACCAACCCTGACACCATGAAAAAGTTAATTCTAATGTGTTTAAAAGAAGGAGTAGAACATTTTGCAGTTAACTATGGTTTCGGAATTTGTTCAGAAGGTCACACATCAATAGTGGGTAATGGCAAAGTTTGTCCGATATGTGGTAAACCCATAGATGATTATTTAACCAGGGTGATAGGTTATTTCTCAAAAACTTCATCATGGGGAGATGTAAGAAAAAATTATGAGTTTGAGAGAAGAAGATTTAACCAGACTGCTTAAGGGGGGAGACAGCAATGACTAACACAAATAATCTGGTTCTCGTCAAAAAACTTCATAATGATGCAATCATTCCTAAAAGGCAAACAGAACTGTCAAGTGGTTTAGATTTACACTGTCTTGATGTAGTTACTGTTAATGGTATAAAAGATATGTATGATAACGGTTTTACATTTTATGAACTTGACCCAGGTGAAAGGGTATTGGTTAGAACCGGTCTGGCTTTACAAATGAACCCTGGCATGGAGGCACAGATAAGACCGAGAAGTGGTCTGGCTATAAAACATGGGATAACTGTGTTAAATAGTCCTGCCACTTTAGACAGTGATTACAGATCGGATATAGGGGTTATCCTTGTAAACCACAGCAAAGATATTTTTACAATAACAAAAGGTGACAGAATTGCACAGTTAGTATTTCAACCGATTTTGCATTATGTAAACTTGCAGGAAACTTCGAAGCTGACATCAACGGGAAGGGGAGAGGGAGGCTATGGTCATACGGGATAAAGGAATGTTTTATTTGATTGTTTCAATAGCTTTACTGCTACTTTACTGGTATATGATGGGCTTTGATTATCATACGGTTAAGGAATTATCGGGGAGGTTGGTTTATTGGCAAATATAAAGAGATATAAAGTTACCTTGGGTGTCAGTGTACTTATAGCAAATCTATTAATTGCAATTCCAGTCCAAGCATTTTCCTGGTCTAATGTTGAGTTTGACGGTAGAGGTTGGAGTACAAAGCAGCCTGAAGAATCAAACCCGATAAAAGTACTTTCTTATTACACACAACGAATGAGTTACACCGTTAAAAAAAATGATACCTTATGGAAGATATCTCGGCAGTTAGGAACTTCAGTTGATTCCTTACCCTAGTTTGGCGACATATATTGCCAAACCCTGTAATACCAAGGCCTAAAGGGTATCTACTTAAAAAAGTGTAGTCCCAACACTTTTTTAAGAAAAGTCGACTTAACTCTTGATTATATAAGGTTTTTGGGTATAATTATTGTAGTCCCAATAATAATGGAGGGCTACAATGTTTCTAAAAAAATCGATTTTCAAACGAAACAATAAAATATACTGTCATTATAAAATAGTAGAATCCTATCGTGAAGACGGAAAGGTTAAACACCGCATTTTATTTAACGTCGGCACATTGTCAGATGAACAGGCCGAACGTTTACGAATTACTCTAAATGCTCATAACAATCCAGATATTATTGTTTCAAAACCGGAACAAATTGTTGTGACCAAGCATGCTGCATATCTTGATGTAGCAGTACTAAACCATTTATGGCACGAGTGGCATTTTCATCAATTCTTTTCAAAAGATCAGTGGGTAGAAGCACTTGTAATTAACCGATGTATCGACCCAAAAGCGAAAATTAATATCAAGGATTGGATGGAGAAAACAGTTATTCCTGCCTATTTGGGTATCGATGATCCTACCAAACTTGATAAATTTGAAGTTTATCGTACTCTTGACAGATTGCATAAATCAGAAGGTGAACTACAAACGTTCCTTTTCCATCAGATAAAAAACCGATGGCCACATACAGAGAATGCGTTTTTTTATGACATCACCTCATCTTACTTGACGGGCAGTCGTTGTGTAATCGCTAAACTTGGTTACTCCAGAGATCACCGACCCGATTGCGAACAAATAGTAATTGCCCTGATGATTACTCCTGAGGGGTATCCTTTTTACTGGCGTGTTATGCCGGGAAACACTCAGGACATCACAACAATTAAGCCTTTGATTGAGGATGTTAAAGCTCGCTTTGCACTAAAAAACTGTACCATGGTATTTGATCGTGGTATGGTATCTACAGACAACATTGTTGCGTTGGAATGCGAAAAATGGACGTATGTTTCTGCAATGGATCGGGATGAGATTAAAAAAGCAGATTTTTTCAATACAGCATTACCGGAATCAGTTACCCCAGATAATTATGAACAAATTATGGTCATGCAAGAGTTTCTCCCCTTTGACGAAAACGCTTTTTTATATTATCGCGAGTTTATAATTGATGATAGACGTTATATCCTGACCTTTGACGTGGCTCGTTTTTTTGATGAACATCATGCACAATTAAATAATGTTGCCTATTTTGTTCAATGGCTAACCGTTAAAAATCAGTCACTCCGTGAAGCTAAAAAGAAACGTTGTCAAAGTTTGCTTGAACGGGAAGTTGCCGCTATGCTGAAGCGTAAACATTTAAAAAAATGGGTATCCGTCAATATTGAACCATATGATTTTGAAGTTATCAATAAACGGGGTAACTCACGAACCATTCAATCCTTTCAACTGTCGTACACGATTAATACCGTGGCACAAAAAAATGAGCAAAGAATTCATGGTATTACATGCTTTATTACCAATTTGGATGTTACATCACATACAGCAATTGACATTATTCAATGGTATCGTCGCAAAAACAAAGTTGAAGAAGCATTCCATGAAATTAAAGATCATCTAGATTTAAGACCAATTTACCTTACCCGAGAACAAAGGGTTATGGCACATGTAATAATTTGTGTATTGGCATACTTCATTTTCAATGACATAGAGTACCGGTTAAAGCAAAATGATCTGGCTTATTCTACTGAAGAAGTTATTGGTACCCTAAGAGAATGTCTGGTTAATCGTCTTGCCATTCAACAAACAAATCGTTCTTGGTTGAGTATTACGCAACCTTCATCTCAATTAAAGGAGATTCTCCATGCGTTGAAATGTGAGGTTGTTATTGATAAAAAGCGTGTCGAACCAGTTCTAAAAGCAGCGGAGTGTTGGTTGTAGGGACAACACTCTTAAACCTATAGGGCTCAAGCCCTTGTCATATCTGCATTTGGCAAATTATGTCGCCAAACTAGGGTCCTTAAAAAAGATTAATAACTTATCAAGTGATTACATCTATCCGGGGGAGTTACTGTATTATGATAAAGAAATCAATCAGTCAGACAATCAACAAAATTATAACCAGACTGATATTGACCTAATAGCCAGAACAGTATATGCCGAAAGCAGGGGAGAACCATACTCAGGACAGGTGGCAGTGGCAGCAGTTGTTTTAAACCGGGTAAAAAGTTCTGATTTCCCTAAAAAAGTAGTTGACGTAATATACCAGCCTTGGGCCTTTTCAAGTGTGATGGATGGACAGATTTACTTAACACCTAATTCAACAGCATATTTGGCAACATACGATGCTGTTAAAGGTCTCGACCCTTCTTACGGTGCTTTGTTTTTCTTTAACCCTGACACTTCAACCAGCAGTTGGATTTGGACAAGACCTCAAACTGTAAAAATCGGTAATCACATCTTTGCCAAATAACTGATAGGAGAGTGGAATAATGAAAGTATTACTGATAGAGTACACATCACCACTTGCCGTTATAAAAGCTACAGCAATGCCTTATCAAAGCAAAGAAAGTATAGATGTTGTAAGCCGTGTATGGAACAGTGGTCACAGAAGTATTGCCAGACACGGCATGGCTTCTTTTCTTGTGGAAGGTGTTAGTCAAAGCTTACTCAGACAATTAAGCCGTCATCCTCATATTAATTTGACCGTTAAATCATCACGTTTCTGTAATATGGATGAAGTTAATAATGCTGTACCACCGTTTATTAGCTTGACTGACCGTTTTGAGTATAACGATGACTATGAAACAATAATGAAAATATATCATAAGTGGTCAGAAAAAGACGGTTACAATAACCGTGAACAGAGGAACGAACTGGCAAAGCTAATGTTACCGTTAGGAAGTACCACAGACCTTGTATTATCCGGCAATTATCAAGCTTTGTACGAATTCCTACAGCTAAGACTCTGTGAAAGAGCGGAGTGGGAGATTAGACAACTGGCCAATAGATTAAAATATATACTGTCAGAAATTATGCCGGTTATATTTAAGGAATTGAACTGTAAGGGTAATGAATTAGGCTATTGTCCAGAAATTCACGGTTCATGTGGTAAACACATGGTAAAACAGAAAGTGGGTTAGTACAGGTTTTTAAATTACTCCTATGCAAAGTGTCTTAAAAAATTTCCTTAATGTCAGTCCAACCGTAGGAAGTTATTTCGGCTTCAAAATACTTGAAATCGAATTGCTTACAATCTACTTTTTCTCCTTGGTGTAATTCATAAAACTTCCGATAATTATTATCAGATAACACCCAAACTATAACTGAATAAATGTCTAGTTGCTTAAAATTACTCATAATTGCCTTAATGAGAGAACTTCCTATACCTTTATTTTGATAACTTTCTAAAACATATATTGCATAAATTTCTCCCTTATAAATAGGATTTGATGTTCTTTCATGACCTGCAGCTGCAAAACCAACTATATTTTGGTTTTCGTCTTCAGCTATGTAGACAAAAGAATTATGAAACGGAAATTCCCTCCAACCTTTTTCTCGTTCTTCATAGGTTAGACTATTTAAGTAGTCATCAGGTATAATTCCACGATAAGTTGTTTTCCAAGTATCAACAGTAACCTTTGCTATGGCAGATACATCACTGATAGTGGCCGTTCTGATTAACATGGCAAACACTCTCCTTGTTATTAAACAGAATCCTAAATCATTGATGATTCAAACAACAATAACGTTTCACAGTAACACGTGGACGTTATTGTTTCACTTCTTCAAAACGAATCAATTCACTAATATCCTTGATATTTAAAGCTTCTGCAACTCTCACTAAATGCTCCGTATTAATAACCGATCTCCTGTTATTAGCAAATTCACTAATAGCAGCAGGTCTGAGTCCGGTTAACTCCACCAGTTCTTTCTGTGTCATTCCTCTTTCGAATAAAATTTGTTTCAATCTTACAGTAAATTTTAAAGGCATGATATTCCTCCATGGTGATTACTGTTTAACGTAATCCTATTATATATAAATATTTTTACGAAATCAAGTAATTGCAGTGTCACAAATGAATTTTAATTACGGAATGTAATAGTAGAGGGTTATTTAAGGGGGGGACACAAGACATGACAGCAAACCCTTATAACCGGTACAGGATGGACTACCGGACAACAGAACAATTTGCCAGGGATATTAAAAACGGTTCAAAAGCTGAAAGGGTAATTATTGATTGGTATGTTGAGTATTACCGGAAAAAGTATGGAGAAAATCTCACCGTTTTAGATAATGGTTGTGATAACATCGGTAAGCTTTTGAGTTTATCGAAGGTTAACAGCAAAGCTGATTTTTTAGTTAACGGCAAGCCAGTCGAGGTTAAGTTAAATAAACATTATTTAACGATATTTCACTTTAAGGTTGACCAGTTAAACAGTTATCTAAAGCAAGAGGCTGTGGTTCTTTGGGTTAACGGTTATGAAACTGATAATCCGGTCTTTACTGTTATCAAAAAAATAGACATGGAACGTATTAAGAAAGTAAAGATACCTATTTATTTTCTACCGTGGGGTGGGAAATTGTGTTACGAACTTAAGGCAAAAGAATTTGATTGGACAAGTTTTAAGGGAGGCAAATCTGATGAGTGGAGTTATAGATTATCGTGATGTAATGACCAGGTATCAAAAGGAACTTGATGATTTTCTAAATGAGATGGATGAACTGGCAAAGTTTAACGGAACGAGTTTAGAAGAAGAACTGGAATGTCTTGACCCAATAGAATTGCAATACTTCGAGAGACTGGAAAAAAGATTGGCTAAGCTGCAGCAGTGGGATGCAGTAAATGAAAATAATAAAGCCGGACAAAGCAAAAAAAGAAAGGGGAATAGTAAAAAGAATGAGGATAGCAGTAACAGGTAAAATGAGAAGTGGTAAAGACACAGTGGGTGATTATCTTGTTAGAAAGCATAACTTTAAAAAGTTTGCTTTTGGTGATGCTATCCGGTCAATATGCCAAGAACTGTTTCCCGAAACTTTGGTAAAAGGTAAACCACGATACTTATATCAAGCTGTAGGACAAGGTATGAGGACAATTGAAACTGATGTTTGGATTAATAAGCTATTTAAGCAGTTAAATAAGGAATCACCCGGAACCAATTTAGTTCTTACGGATCTAAGGCAACAAAATGAATATATGGCTTTAAAGCAGAATGGCTTTATCATTGTACGGGTGAATTCTAGGCTGGATAACAGAATTAGAAGAATGAATGACAGTGGTGATAACTTTTCTATGGCAGATATAAAGCATGAGACAGAACAATTAATTGATTCCTTTTCTGTTGATTATCAGATTAATAATGACGGTACACTGGATGAACTGTACCAACAGATAGAACAGAAATTGAGGGAGGTATGTAGTAGTGGCCGGGTTCAAAGTGGACATGGCAACAAAGATGAAAAAGTTGGATGATAGATTTCCGATTGATACGAAAAAAGGTGTTCATGCCTTGTTTTCACAAATTCATCATGTCAGGGAAAGCAGATTTATCAGGGGTGATTATGAAGCCAGTGTCTTGCTGTTAGACTTTGAGAAATCAATGACAGAGGCTAATTTAACTGACCGACAAAAGCAAGTTATTTATCTGGTTTTCGAAAAAGATTTAACCCAACAGCAAGTGGCCAGGATACTAAATATTTCACAACAGGCAGTCAGTGACCATGTTAACAGTGTGGTTCACAAGATAGCAATGGTTAACAAAGGCAAGGAGGAAAGTTACTGTGAATGTTTACAGCAGCAAATTCCGGCATGATATGGATTATAAGGCAGCTTTTAAAGACGAGGTTAGTTTACTTATCAAAAATAAAATGCCGTTACCCTGGCGAATTAAAGCAGTACAGGACATTACGGATGCTTATGTTGAATCAATCAAAGAGTTGCCAGATAGTAACCAGTTAACTGAACTGGCTAATTATATATTAATGGATGACCTGGCCAATAAACTGTCAGATAAAGTGGCCAAAACAGAATATCCGGTTTTGGGTCAAGAACAGCTACAACTCAGAGATAATAGGGAACAAGTAAAAGCCGAGTTATCGGGATATACATCAAATAAAAAGCATATGTTGAACGGACGGAAAAAGAAGTATTGTAATGGAGGTAATGTAAGTTGACAGTATTTGCAGGAGTACTGCTTACAGTCAGTTTTTACCGTTCGATATATTTTGTTATTAATAATGTCTGGCCAGTCTATGATACCACAGTGATGATTTTTTGTTTGAAGTTCTTGGGATTAATTTAATAAGAGAGGGGAAAATCCCTCTCTTTGATTAAATAATCTGACTGTAGCCGATACGGTTAACTACTTTTTGATTATCATCATCCCAGGCCAATGCTGCAATTTTATCTTCCTTAACGTCCTTCTCAAACATTTTTGGAACAGCTATACTAAAGACTCTCAAACTCCATGCATGTGCATCCTGTTCTTTATTAAGACCACGTTTTTGTTTGTCGCCGGTAAATTGTAGGTGGTGACGGAGTTCATGTAGGAAGCTGACTATGCTGGTATTGCCGAGTTTAATTGTATTAGCTGAAGGGACGTAACAGGCATAGGCTCCGAGGGGTACATTCTGGGTTATGATTTTAACAGGGGATACGTTGTAAATCCGGCAGATATTTTCAGCCAAAGATTTAAGCATGGTGAATCTTTCGGTGTTGGATTCTTTTTTGTAGTAGCCGTTTTTTATAATTTGATTGACCAGTGTGGTTACTTCGGGTTTAACTGTGATAGATTCGTGAATAGGGTTAGTTATTGTCATAGTGATTGGCCTCCTGGTGGTATTTATATGTTTATTATATTACGGAATACAGTAAGCTTCAAGGAGGAAATAATTATAATATATTTGATGATACTGTAATTATTGTTGAATGATATTTTAAGTTAGAAGACAATTATTGAGTCAAATGGTAATATTCCTCAACCTAAATGGTGGAAGAAATGTTTTGCTTAGCATATTTTTTATGTTATGATGAATACGTGCAGGTCACTTGAACTCCAGTCACATTTTACTTTGTTAAAGTCAAGTGTTCGAATGAACTGAAAATAGTCTTTCATCATTGAATATGCTGCAGGCCAGGTGGCACAAGGGTTTCAGCTCGGAGATACTCTTGTGGTCGTTCTTTCGGACGGTGGGTTCGACTCCCCCCGCCTCCACCAAGTAGACAAACCTACTTTTTTAACTTAGTTAAAAGTGGGTTTGTCTTTTTTTATGCCCTTAAATTGTAAAAAGCGAAGGATTACTGCTCGGCAATTCAAATCGTAACATAAATTACCGTAGGTTTGGGCCGCTGGTGAAATTATAAACCCACAAATAATAATGTTTAAGGATGCCTTCTATGAAAATTCCTTATGGTTTTACTGTAGATAATCATGGCAAGGTTACTGTTGAAAAAACGCAAGCGCAAGTTATACAGATGATTTTTAGAGAATACCTTAACGGCAATAGCCTTGGAGGGTTGGCAAGAATGCTGGAAAGCCGGGCTATTCCCTCACCATCAGGAAATAAGTGTTGGGGGCGGGCCGCGATTGATAAGCTATTGTTCAGTTCAAAGTATGTTCCGCTCATTATTAGCTTGGAACTGTATACCGCAGTACAATTTGAAAAAGCGGCGCGCTCAAATCAAGAACTGCGTAATAACGGAAGCACACAGCGGAAGGCCACTCGGTATAATTCACAGAATGTACTGAGCGGCCTTTTGATTTGTGCGGAGTGCGGCGCGAATTACCGCAGAATCACACGTGCCTCCGGAGAAGTGGTATGGCGTTGTGCAAACCGTGTGGAACGTAGAAGCTGCACACAGTCCCTATCAATTGCCGAGCAAGATATAATCCTGTTGGTTTGCAATGAGCTTAGCATGCATACTTTTGATGCGGAGCATGTCAGAAATTCGCTGAATCAAATCCTGATCAATCATTTCGAAACGCTCTCTTTTGAGCATAAACATATGCAACGGTTTTCAATTCTCTGATCAGCGCTATGCAAACTCCCTCGAACAAAAGTATTATATAAATATATTCAGGTTTTGTTTTAATGGGAGATGAGTATGTTGACTGAGGAAGAAAGAGCAGAAGCTATTTGGACATATTGCATAGCAAGAGAAAAAGTCTTAAAGCGTCTGGTTGAGAAAAATATCATGCCTCAATATCTCGCGGATACGCTTTCCGAAAGGATGCTTGAGCAGCTGAATGTAAATGACATACCCGGATTTCGCCGATCATCAGTCGGTGAAGCTATGATTGCGAAGCGCATTCAAATTGCTTTTCCGGATAACACCTATATGTCACTGACCGAGATAGCCCGGCAGAAAGATACGGAAGTGCCAAGTTATGTCATTCAAAGCTGGCTGCGCAACTATGGAACAATTGAATTCCTTCGTTTGTGGGAGAAAGAGAGTAATCCAAAATTCGTAGATGAAGAATGTACGGCGTTAATCGAAAGAATGAAATCCAGCTCTTTTACACTGACGCTTAAGCAGTGGATTGCCAATACAGGTGCGGTAGGGATTACATCGAAGCAGGGCAAAAACGGCGGTACCTTTGCCCATCCGGACATTGCCTGTGAGTTCAGCATGTGGATTGATCCAGCATATAGGCTAGATGTCGTCAAGAAGTTTCGCATGGCAAGCATAGAGAAATAGTTACTTTGTGTGATTGCTATATCAAGTAGGCTACAGAAAAGTGAAACGGAGGCGAAACGATGAGTAACAACTTGCAGATGCCCTTTCAAGATATAGTCGGTGAAGATAGCCCAGTACAGCAGGCATTAAGACACCTTCGTATATTAGCCGATGAAAAGCCGATGCCAAACGCAAATTCAGATCAATCCAGATCAGCATCCGCTCTTATTTTGACGCACTTATTGGGGCTATGTGATAGTACCGGTTTAATTAATTGCCGTGGCTATCATTCCGCTGCAATTACAATGTTTCGTCCCATTGAAGATGCTACCGATTGTTTTGCTGCAGTTGCTCTGGATATTAATGCCGCAAAGAATTGGGCAGAAGGAAATTTGAAGAGCAGCGATGCCGCAAAAATATGGACGAATGCGGTAAACTTAGTTATGTCTGATGGGATTTATCTTAGTGAGTACCGGAAAATAATCCGACACGCTCTTAATAACTATAGCCATTGCACTCCTGAACAGGCAAAATGGAATGTATATCTCGAGTTTATCGATGAAAAAAAATGTGCGATGGAGTTGAACACAAAATCACTGGTTATCAACTTGAATGCTTATTATATTGACCGATATCTTTGTACACATTTATACGAACTGATAGAAATTGTGCTCATTGCATTCTCTGAATACTTTGAAGCTCATCATTCTTTGAAGGAACGGCTTGGAGGACTCCGGATAGAAATTGAGAAAATTGTCGTTGATTTCCTTGGATTTATTAAGTCTAAGAAAATTGATGTTTCTATTGCGCCGGAGATTGGGAGATTAAGTAATTGTGAGGAAATATTATGAGCGTACAGTCATTTCTCAAAGCGGCGCAATATCTTTATGATAACAATTTCTATGATGGAGCATTTTGTTTGGTATGTGTTGCATCAGATGCTTCCGCCCAGATACAGTATCCGAGTTTAAAAGTTGGTGAAAGATATAAAAAATTTATTTCCACCAACTTTAGAAGAATTTGCGGCAAAGGATTCCCTGGTGTATCTGCAGATTTTATTAAAATAAAAGTAAATGCTAATGTGAAAAACTTGAAGTTGGATGAGAATGGATATGCAGGCATTGAAGATATAATATATCATGTTATTCGTTGCGGTTTAGTTCATGATTGTGCCACTGACCAGTCTATCAAGTTTATTGATTCCACTATCATTGGGAATTGGGAAAAAGGTTTATTTTTTCTTCCAAAGTCGCTCATAATGGGACTAATTGATGCAATTCAAAACAGCATGAGTAGAGAAGAATTGGAATAATTACCATAAAAATCTTTTGGAGGTGGTTTTGTATGAGATCTGTTTTACTCGGCAATGGAATCAATATTCAATTTGGTGGCAAGGCATATTCTAATGACTTTATTATGAAGCGGATCATTTTCAACGCTAGAGCGAACAAATATGACCCATTGGTTAATGGTTTGATTTCTGGCAAAGAAATTGAGGGCATGAAATCTTTATAAATATAGGTAAATTTTGTTTTGTATTGCAATACGGAACATATGTTTGATATAATGTTGATAAGAAAATTAAAGCAGGGTTAAGGGTAGGTGAGTAAAAATATGAGTAAAAATAAGAAAACAAGTGTTATATCAGTACAAGATATTTCGGTTACTATAGCTTCATCTGATATGAATGATTATATTTGCATCACTGATATGGCAAAAGCAAAAGATGGTGATGCACGGGCTGCCGACATTATTAAAAACTGGATACGGAATCGCTCTACGCTGGAGTTTTTAGGAACTTGGGAGAAGATGTATAATTCCAATTTTAAAGTGGTCGAATTCGACCACTTTAAAATGCAAGCTGGGTTACCGACTTTTGTATTAAGTGCAAAGCAATGGATTGAAAAGACAAATGCGATCGGTTTATATGTTCAAGCCGGCAGATACGGCGGCACTTATGCCCATAAAGATATTGCCTTTGAATTCGGGTCTGCAATCAGTCCTGTATTCAAACTGTATCTTCTCAAAGAGTATCAACGTCTCAAAGATTTAGAGTACGATCAACAGAAATTGGAGTGGGATGCCAAAAGATTTTTATCAAAAACAAATTATTTAATACATACGGATGCTGTCAAAAAATATATACTTCCACAGAGTGATTATGTAAAACAAACAGAATGGCTTGCTTATGCAGACGAAGCTGATTTATTAAATGTTGCACTTTTCGGCTGTACGGCGAAACAATGGAGACAGGCAAATGAAGAATTGGCAAAGAAAAATAACATCAGAGACTTCGCCTCAATAAACGAACTGACGGTTTTATCCAATCTTGAAACACATAATGCTGAATTGATAAAGGAAGGAAAAAGCAAAGAAGAAAGGTTTAAGATATTATTAGAAATAGCTGGCTATCAAATTTCGATACTGGATGAAGCGGATAAAATGAAAGTGCTTAATAAACAGAACGGGAACTAATTGAATATTATCAGGGAGGGATTACTTTGATTTATCCCGATACTAATAAAGCCAAAGGGGTTATAATATCACTGTTACCCCCCAGGTTTCGCACCAAGGGATCATTAAACTGGGAACCACTGCCAAACCTTATTTTCTAAAATTATCCTTAAACCATTTCTCAATATGATAAGAAAAATTGATTGCTGAATTAATAACCTCTATTAATTCAAGTGGATGTGGTAATTTAAACAGATTAACCAATACATCAATAGTATTAGGAATATTCGTCCCATTCCAATGGCGTATACCAATAGGCTGCAACCTTTGTTCTGAGATAGTTAGGTCGCCAAGTTCTCTCTGTAATTTTTGGGGAGACATCTTTTTGCCATTTTTAGCTAACAGCCAGGCTGCTAAATTAAGCACAAGCATAGCCAATACTTTTAGAAAGCAATAGGCATCTACTCTTTCAGGATTGCGAAGGAATACTTGTTGTAAATCAAGAGAACCCTTTAAAAACCTAAAACTGATTTCGATGTCGTTCCTACCACGATAGCGGGTAAGCAGTTCATTAGCATCAACCTTCTCTTTGTCATGGTTGGTTAAAAGCACAAAGATACCGTCGGTTTTCTCAAGCTCCGGAATTATAGCTTCATCTTTTGACCAGGACATAACAATAGCATTATGTTGATTTAGTTTAATTGTTACATTAAACAGCCTACGCATTTCAGGCTGCCCTTTAAAAATATTATCTACTGCTTTTTCACAGGCTTCCTTCGTAATTAAGTTACGTTTGTTGAGCTTACCATTTAGTTCTACTAATGCATCTTCTGTGCTGGTTATACGCTTTTGACGACGCTCTTGTTCCTTAGGTTTTTTGTTTAAATCACAATAAATAACCGCCCTTATAGTATGTGTCGCAAATATTCGCTTACTTTTTTTGAGTTGCTTTTTGTTCTTACTACCCTCTGAGGGAGGCTCAAGTTTTACCTTAAACGTATATTTTGTCTCTAACGCCTCGTAGTGTCTGGGTAGATTTCTTTCTATTTCTTTCTTAGAGCGATAGTCAATAGCAGCAAAATCATCTTTTTTAGCCTCATTTAATTGCTCTAAGACCCAATTTTTTGATAGCTCATCCTTGAGTGGACCTATAAAAAAGGCCTTTTGGTTGCTATTAGTAAGCATCAAATGCATATTATCTTGGGTTAGGATACCACGATCAATAATCATCTCAAATTCTTGGTCATCGGTAATCTCTTTAACCTTCTCGAATGAACGCTCAAAAGTCGTACCGCCTTGAACATTACCGGAATCAATTGATGATGTTACCGGCAAAGATGCACCAGAGGCTATCGTAAGATTAAGGATTAATTGTTTTAAACCCGGTAGACCACCATACCCGTATTGAACTTTATCGTTATCCTCCATAACACCAGAGACTGGAATGGAAGATGTGTCATTGTAAAAAGTGTTAAGTGGAACTCCAAATTTCTTGGATGCTGATAAAACAATATCCTGCAATACATTAGCCATATATTTTGCATTTGAGTTTATAGCGTCAAGGGCTCTACCATTTTGTCATAATTAAATTTTTCGGACGGTATACCGAGTATTGTTTCGACTTGCCAGTTTTTACAAGCTTCTTCAAATTTATATAAACGGGTGAGATCTTTATTTCTGCCCAGCATGTCGCCAACCATTATTTCACATGCCAAACCAGTACTTACCCGACATTTAGAACCGTTGGCTCTGTCTTCACGTAGATGCTCATAAGTAACATATTCTTCGCCTATAAAGTTGTCAATTATTTTACCGATGCCCAGGCTTCTTGCTAAAAAGACACCGATAAGTACTGCACCTGAGGGATCTGCCTTCGGAACTTCTACTTTTAATTCGGGCATTATCTTCATCAATATTTCGGGGGGTAATTTAGCTAGTTGTTCTAAAATAGGTTGTAAGTCCATGACGATCCCTCACTAATATTTATTCTTATTAGTGATAATTCGACACAAAAAACAGAGATCCTTCCAGTTTATGGATCAGTTTTTTTTATGGTTGTAATTAATATTATTTATGCTCCACTATTTTACAGGTTTAAATTTTTATCTTGCGGAAGGTGGGATCTTTGTAATGACTTGTGGAAATTAGTTGTTAAACTTGAAGAACTTATTTAGTTAGTTAAAAAATTAGGAATTAAAGATAAAAAAATTGTACAAGCATATTTTAAGCACATAGAGAATAAAACACAGATGTTTATTCAGGAAGATTCCTTTACTATTCCAGATGGAATAAACATTAAAAGGGGTACCGTTTTTTGGGTAGATTTTGGAGTAAATATAGGTCAAGAATTTGGTGGAAAACATCCTGCAATAGTATTGCGAGTAGGAGGTAATACAGCTATTGTAGTTCCATTAACTAGTCAAGAACCAACGGATGAACAGAAAAAGACTGAGTTATATGTTGAAGTAGATAAGGTTTATGGTTTTAAAAATATAACTCGCTGGTGCAATGTTTTAAATACTATGCCTGTTAGTTTGCAGAGATTTGATTTTAATTCTTTCTCAGGAAATATTAAAGGTAAGATATTAGATAGATTAAATGATGCTATTAAAAGATCTTCACTATGGGAAAAGCTTACACCAAAAAATTTAGCAAATTAAAATAGTCTGTTGTGAAAGTACTTTACAAGGAAAAAGAAGATTTTAAAGATGTTTGGTAAAAGAAATGTTATCTTGCTATTGCAGAGTACATATTACTATACATAATTAATACATAATTTAGTTACCTAATAGTTGCATTAAATAATAAGAAAGCGATAACATGAGTCTTTTGAAAAACATCTTTCAAAAATGAACACTAACCAAAGAAGTAATATTCATTCTAGTTGTATTGAGGTTCAGTTTTGAACAATTAATAAACGCATACCAGATATATTAAAGAACAATTCCGTTTGGTATAAATTCCAAACGGTTTTTTTGTCTTTTTCTAAAACAGGCTTTTTAATTGCTGTGGTACGAATATACGAGTAAAGGATCAGAGTAAGGTAATAACAATCGTCTAAAAATGATCAAACGCACCATGTATGGAAGAGCCGGTTTAGATCTTCTCAGAGCTAAGATTATCTATTAGCTTTTTATTTTAGACTTTTATACCCAATATTGCGGAAGAACCCCGGATGTCTCCGAAATATGCACCTCCCGCACTTTCCATTATATAATCCCTTAAACAGTATCCGGCAACATTTGTGTTAAACGAACGATTCTCGTCCTTATGATAGCTTGTCGCCGCTTCAGGCTCGCGAAGGTCGGATACGGTTCATCCGGCCAGAGGTGGGGGGGCTTAGAGCACCCCTCTTTGGGGGTCGGTAACTAACGCATTCGGGTGGAGATAGGCTCCAGTTTTGGGCCAATTTGCTGTATTGGTTATTGCACAGTAAATAACGTCTGCGTTTTTCAGGTCCGATTGATGGCTTTTTCGGTTGCAGCGCTGGCTTGCTTTTCTTATGACCGGGTACCGGGAGAAAAGATTTTACTGCGGCTCTCGAACAACCTTCCCTCCCGGTTTTAATAGTGATGTACTTTAAATAATCGAGAACAATTAAATAACCCCAAGTCTTTTAAAGGCTTTTTCTACGATATTGTCGGTGATGTATTTAGGATTAATCTTTTGTATTTCTACTATAATATCTCTCGCATGTTCAACAGGCAGCCCGCCAGATTGAACTAATATGCATATTAGTTCAATCCCCCATATTATTGGCACTCCTTCAATTTCACACTTTTGTCTCAAAGGTTTATCGTTTGTTACACAGGCCCAACCATGTTCTTTTGCAAGAATTAAACATAAATTATCTTGAAAAGATAGTGGGCCTTTTTTCTCTGCTGCTATCATAACCTGCCATAGTTCTGGTTCCACAAGTATAATTCCAAGTTCAACGCAGTCACCCTCATCGATTTCATTAATTTCATATAAAACAGGCGTAGCTAAATAGATTTGACCTACATAGGTACAAATCAATTTAATAATCGTCCTGTCACATTTACAGAAATCGATGAGTATGTTAGCATCCAGTATTAGAAAATGCCTCTTTTTTGTCCCCATTTATTCACACCCATGAAGAGACCATTTCTCGCATGGCCTCAAGATCTAATCTAAGAATTTCTGCCCCACGACTCATGGTGATTTCATCCTTTTCGATAGCTTTACGAACCAATCTAGATAAACGATCTTCAATAAAGTGTGAGGGGGATAGAGAGTCAGGTTCTCTGGAACGCAATACTTCTGGCGATGATTGTTGAAATTTATCTGGGGACAAAGCCTCCGGCTCATCCGCAATACTCAATGTTTTGCCAGTTTTCATCTTATAAGCAATCTGAAATTTTTTCCACACGGAATTTCCCAGACTTTCAGAAAGGCGATATAGAACAGTTTTGTAGCTTACCAGGAATATTTGCTTAACTTTAAAAACCCGGTCGACAAAGGACAAGCCGTAAGTATCTATCCATTCAGCTTGAAAAGCTTTTTCTGGCATCAAAAAATGGGAAGCAAAGACATTTGCTTCATTTTCTTGGTCTTTGTCTTCAAAACTTTCTTCTATGTTATAGGTATCTAAATGAAGAAGTAAATGCCCTAGTTCGTGAGCAGCGCTAAAAATCCATCGCTCAACGGATATTCTTCCCCAAACATTAACAATGACTGCAGGGCCGCCATCTTCTCCGGCAACAGATAAGCCGAAAAAACCGTCTGATACAAGACTCAGAGGGTATACTTTTATCCCGCATGCTTCCAGCAGACCAGCAATATCGCGGATAGGCTCTTTTTCTTTGAGTTTCAATTTTTTTCTTACTCGTTCGGCTGCATGCTTAGCTCTGTCATCTCCAGGAGGCATTGAAGACAACTCCCTGGTAAGATCTTCGAACTGGTAGTCTTTGTGATCATTTAGTAACCTTTCCAGGTAATTAAAATCATCAAGCCAATGTGCTACTTCAGTCAAAATATTGTCCCGGCTGTTCATCTTTTTCGATGCTCGAAATCGGACTCCCTTTAAGGTGCGAACCGGAATGAATAAATCCTGGAGTTTTACTCCAACAGCGGAAGCGATGTTTTGCAGGGTCGATACTTTGGGGGTTGTATTACCGTTTTCAATATTTCGATAAGCAACCCTTGAAATCCCAGCCAGATCGGCTACCTGGGATTGAGTCCAACCCTTGGCCTCGCGAATCCGGCGAAGGTTCGCACCAATAATTTTTTGATCCATAGTTACCACCCTTTTATTCTTATTATATACAAAAAAACAAAATTTGAATACTTGATAATTATACTTGCTAAAAAATAATTTTCTGTATATAATTAGTTTGAGCTAGGCTTATCCACATTAAGCCAAAGGGGGTGGGAAGATGGCCAAAAACACGGGCAAAAACCATAGACATGGTGCGGTTTCTAACCGGACCCAAGCTTACAACCCAAAAAACGCTACATGGGTCAAACGCGATAGTAGCACTGGCCGGTTTATGGATGTGAAGTCAGATGGGAACCCATTTAAAGGGGTTACAAAAGAATAACTTTCGAAAGGGGTGGTGCACTTTGCAAGGAAGAAAAAAGTAAAAAGAACATCCTGGCCGATGCTCTTTTTACTTTGAGATCCTATTTTTGAAAGATCCAAGCAGATAGAAAGGTTGGGAACCCTACTATCTCGCCAAGTCCGGGGGAAATTACATATAAATCGATTTCCCATGACGGACTCCATTATTATATTATGTTACAGTTCGCCACGTTTTATGTATTTCCTGCTGGACTTGTGCCAAGTTGGGGAAATTTTAGTTAATTTCCTGACTCAAAGCCCAAATTTAATGAAGGGTTAGGTACTGAAAAATGACAGGAAAAGAGCAAGAAGAAGTAAAGGGATCTGTCGTTCATGGCGACAATCATGGTAAAGAAATGGTTATGATTTATGTCAACGATATAGCAGTAGAAATACATCGTGGTCATCAAGCGGTGGCAGCAATTAAGGCAGTTGGTAATGTTCCTTCAACTGATATACTATATCTGATGCCAAATTACGAAGCAGCTTTAAACGATAACGATTCTATTACTATCAAAGGTGAGGAACGCTTTAAGTCTTGTGCGCCATCCGGCGGTTCTTCCTAAGGGGGTTGCAAGATGAGATACCCGGAGGATCAGCTTAAAGAATTAAAAGCACAATTGTGTCCTGATGTTAGGTGTTTCTTTAGACTCAGCGACATCATTAAGCCGTTCAATCCGTTTTGCAATATATTTAATTCCTCCCTCCAACTCAGTAATTTGATTATAAATATCTTTATTTAACTTGTCAGTGTATCTTTCAATTTCTAATTCGAAAATACCAGGCTCAAGTAATTGTGACAATTCACTAACGAACACGTCTAATAATTTTGCTCCGAAACGATCTTTGGGCACCGGATTTCTCTTGCAGGAAATAGGACCTTTTCTTTGGTATGTGCCGCAGTGATAATATCTGGTATAGCTACGGGATTTAATACTATTTGATCCGGTGACCATCTTATTACCGCAATCAGGACATAACAATAGCCCTTTCAAAATGAAAGGGCTAACCTTAGAGGATTTTTTAATTGCTTCCGCATTATTTGTTCTGTCTGTTCCTCGTTGCTTTACTGCATTAAACAAATCCCTTGATACTAACGGCTCATGCGCATTGGCTGTAACAATCCACTCGTTTTTAGGTCTGTTTTTTGGCGATAGCTATCATTTCTGTCCTTACAAAATTTGCGTATAACGTTTAGCTGGGCTGGGATAGATAGTTCTTTCTCGGCATGCTCCTTTGAGGAAACGCGGGCATGAGCTGCTTTTCATGCAACTTTATATAAAGATTAAGTTTTAGAGCCGGTCTGCGAAGTGTAACCAGCTCCTGAGTCAGTGCACGGGGTATATCATCTCCAGTAGTAATGGAATGTAACTCTACCCGCATATGATGGTATGCGACATAGAGAAAACTATTGGCATAGAAATTGAAATTGGATTTTATCCAAACATTCCTCGGAACGAAAAAAGATATATCTTAAAAAATGCTAAAGTTGGAATGGGAGTTAGGGGTGCCTATATTCATTTTTCCATTCAGGAAAAAGATAAATTAATTTAATTTATTATCGATGGAATTAAGAATTTTGGGTATAAAATTAACCCAACATTTAGAAAGTATTGGGTATCTACTTCCGAAGAATTGCTAACCGAACCAGAGGAAGGTCAGACATTGATTGAAGTACAAGGTGGAGATAAGATTTATAGATTTATGTTGTTTATCAGTGAAAATAATTGAATGATTTAGTATAAGAGCCTCCGGACTCTTTCTTATTGCTAAAAAAAACAAAACCCCTAATTTAGATAATGGGGCTTTGCAAAAGTATATTATTTTTCAAATCAAGAAATTTACTTAACCGGATGTCCTGTATTTCGGGACAACTGATACATAATATATTGATTGAGACTAACCTTTTCATCTTTTGCTTTTTCAGCCAATAAGCGGTGAAGGGTTTTAGGTATACGGATGTTGAGTTTGCCGGAGTATTCATTCTGTATCTTGACCGGCTCGGGAATCTCTATGCCATCCTCAAGGGCGGTTTCCAACCAGCATATTTTAGCATCCTGAATCATTTTGTATGCTTCTTCCAATGTTTCACCCTGGCTGATGCATCCGGGAAGTTCCGGTATTTCAATTGCATATCCGCCTTCTTCGGCAGGATGAAGGAGTACCCGGTAAGGTAGTTCTAGGTAATATTGAAGATCTTTAGTCATTGTTTATTTCTCCTTTCAGTAAATTTATGGCCAGTTCTACATAAATGGTTTTGATATGAGGCTCATCAAACGGAACTGTTAACCTCTTGGACCCTTTTGAGTATATGTAATGGCTTGAGCCTTTTCGAGGCTGCCTCCTATTGAAGCCTGTCCGTATTAGAATTTTGTCCAGTTCTTCAAATCGCATGGCTTTAGGGTTGTTTTTTATTTTCTTTAGCAGTTTTTCAAGTTTACCCATTGCCCTCACCTCTGATATTATGGTACTACATATAGTACTATAATATCAAGAGTTTTTGGGTAAATAGATAATGAAATAAAGAAATCCCCCGGTTTAAATTTTAACTGGGGGATAAGTATTATATCTGTTATTCACTTGACGGGTTAAGTAAGGTAGTTAACAAAAACACCCATAATCAGGGTGTTTTTGTTTTGCCATAAAGGCGGTGGTTTTATAAAATAGAATTATCGAAAGTTGTAACATTTTCGGGAAGAGAAGGAATTTCCCCTTTTGCTGGCGTATTATTGCGGAAAAGGAGGGGTTGTATGAGAAAAGTATCATTAAGATTATTATTAATTTTACTATTAGCCATGCCATTAGCATTATTTGTTTCTATATCGGAAATCATCAGTGCAAATGATAAAAAGCAAGTAGTAATAAAAGAACTTGGCTCTGCGTTAGGTTCTTTAGGAGTTGGAGCTTTGACTGGTGCTGTAACAGGATTGCTTGTTGGTGCCGGCGTTTTATCGCCCTGGACAGCAATGATGGGTGCAGCAGTCGGGGCGGGTTTAGGCTCGTTTGGTGGGCAGACACTCGCCAGTAATATATATAATAATATAGCTCAATACGCTTCGGGTACTGATAACGCCTCTGGTGGTTTAGCCCCTGGGTAGGAGAAAAAGGTCCTGAGTTAATGAATGTGCCTCGGGGTAGCCAAATCATACCTAATCATAAGCTGTCCGGCATACCGCCCTATAACCTGGAATGGCATTTTTGTGGGTGCTGATGCTTATGACCGAATGATGATCGTTGGACTTATGCGAACTGCCGGAAAACCAGTACAGCTTACAACTGAAAAATTTACAATACCTGTGATGATAGAGGAATTCTTACCGGACTATAAAAATAACCGGCGAATTCCTTTTTCTATTATCTTACGTCGAGTCATTGATAACAAATCAAACTCTGGTAGCTGATGCGGTAGATAAGTCCGCTGTGATGGTGGCTCAATCAACTGTCACAAATAGTCAGGACTATATCGTTAAATCAGGAGATACACTGAGTCGCATTGCTGCAAACCTATTAGGTGACCCAAATAAGTGGGAGCAACTCTATCAGGATAATCAAGGCGTGTTAGTTAATGGCCCGCACAAGATAACAGCTGGGATAAAGTTGGTGATTAACACTGTTTAAAGATCCATTTGTAAACAGAAAAGGTCCGTTTAACAAAACTCATAAAAGCCAAGGAGCAAATCATCAAAAATGATGCCCTTCGCACAGCGGCAGAATCAGCCACTTCGGAGCTTGAAAAGATTATAGCCGCCGTGGTTACTTCTGCAAAGCAGACGGTTGTTGATACGATCAAATCCAAATCCGGTACCGGTACCCTTACGCCGGCAGGAGCCAGGGCAGTGAAGAACAAGGTTATTGCTGATGTGAATTCTATTTTAAGTGAAGAAGCGAAGGAAATTTTGTCTGGTAAATATGGTGACTTGGAGGCTTGGATTTCTCATTTGATTGAACAGGCTGTTGCTGGGCAGAAAAAAGTTAGCTTTGTTTTTAGTGATACGGCGAGATCTATTTCGGAAGAGCTGGAAAATCAAACATCATAAGTCTGTATATTGGATAAAATATAATGACGCGTATTAATTTTCTTTTGCCCTGTTAATATGACAGGGCTTTTTTTGTTTGTCTAATTAGATTCGTAACAAAACTGTTAAACTTTTGTCCTTGTTTTGCAAAACTTATTGTTTATAATTATAAAAACAAAACAGGAGGGGATCACATGAAACGTAAATGGATAATTGGTGTAGCCCTATTAGTTTTAGTATCCTTCGCCGTTCCGGTTTTTGCGGCTACCAATACGGCCATCGATGCTAAAACGTGGTTTGAGCAGAAGTTTGCAGCCAAAAAGGCAGCAGTAGATCAGGCGGTTAAGGACGGTAGAATTACTGAGGAGCAAGGACAGGTTTGGAAAGAACATTTCGACCAAATGGCCGAATTTCATGAGCAAAACGGCTATATTTGTCCCGGTGGTGGTCCTGGCATGGGATATGGAAAAGGCAATGGCATGATGCGTGGTAATGGAATGGGTATGTGGGGCGGTCAAACTTCTGTAGCTCCGGTACCTACAAACTAAATTAAGCACGAACAACTTTTTACACCTCCCTTCGGGGAGGGTTTTTATTTTTTAGAATCCTCTTTGTTATTACTAACCTTTATGGCATTCTTCACGCCGGAAAACACAGCCCAGTAGACAATATAACCGAATAATCCTGCAGAAATGAGCATCATGAGTATTCCCCATACTCCATAAGTACTATTATAACCAAACATCATTGGCATTGGTATTCCTCCCATTTATTTTCTTGTTAGTATACCAACCATTCTTTTATAATATCCCCGGCAGCTATATAAGCAACAAATAGAAGTTAAAACTGGGCCAGGATAATATGCCAGCTGAGTTACAGTGTAGAAACGTTCATTTATAAATGGTAATCCCTGCTTTCGTATAAAATATAATAACGTGAATTAATTTTCTTAGCCCGGAACTGCTCTAATATACTGAGTAGTTGCCGGGGCTTTTTACTGATATAGTTATGTTCTCCTGCAATGTTTGATTTTGAAATGAATAAGCAAGATAATGGTACTTATAATTGAATAATATGCAAGTAGTAATATAAATTTTTGCACTGGATCGCTTGGTAAAAAATCGCCTGATTCAGTATAAATTTTAAGTTCGGCAAGGAGTATAGTTACTAATTGAGTTAGTAAGAACAGTCCTCCAATTGAAAACATAAACATTATATTGAATGCGGGCATTGATGAATTATTTTTGAGATATGTTTCCCACCCTAGACCAGGATTGTTTATTTCTATTTCATCCCTTATATATCTAGCTATGTTCATAATTGTTTTGCCATTACTAACCCACCTACCTGCTAAAAACATTGATACAATAGGATATACTAGCAAAACCAATACTGATTTTCTTTTTTAGTAAAAGCGATTGTTAAGAATGTACCAGCAGCGATTAAAGTTAGATTAGCTATTTTGTGTTGATATTCAGCATTTTTTAGTTCTTTAACTACGATTTTTGATTTTTATAGTGGGTTCACTGAATACTTACAGACTATTTATGTCGTCGGTCAATAAGCTGCTGGTTGATATGGCTGAAATCCTCGCAAACCTCAAGACGGTGAAGCAGGTGCTTTTCGATACCGCCGTCTTTGACGCGGAACGTGCTGAACTGTAAACCGAGATGGCTGTTCTTGCCGAAATGATGCAGAAGTGCGTGGACGAGAATGCCCGCGTTACTCAGAGTCAGGACGAATACCACCAGCGCGGTACGAGGGGCTGGTCGGCCGCTTTGAAACGGCAAAACACAGATTCGTGGAAGTCGGCGATTTACTTTCAGAAAAAAAGGCCCGACTGGATATAGCTGAAGCCTTCATCGACAGCCTGAGAAAACAGGATGGTTTGATATCCCAGTTCAACGTGCGGTTTACATTTAAAAATGGGATGATCATCCAAGCATAGAGGGCCCGCGGTGCTTCAGACCGCATCCTCTTCTTCTTTAGTATCGAAGTCGCTTTCTTCGTACTCCTTGCCAAAGTCATCCTCTGGTGCAGCAGATTTGGTCATATACAATTTTGACTATTTCAGCGGAGATTTCATTTTCTTGTTGTATGCGATAAGCATGGCCTCAGCATAACCAAGAGATCCGGCCTTTCGTTCCTTTGCTGTGCGCCCTATTTCTTTGGAGGAAAACTTGCCGACTTTTTCTTTAAAAATATCGTCCTTCAGAACATTGCCAAAAGCCACAATCAGCTGGGCTATACCTTTCAGCATATTAGCGGACAGCGAATTGTAATCGCCTTCCCATGTCCCGACGCAGAGACGCAAGGTGCGATCCAGCACATGGAATCCGAATTTCTGATGAATATACTCTAGACAGGATACAGCGCAGATACCGCCGGGAACTTTGTTCGACGAAATGAACAAGCCGTATGATTCCACCAGGGATTTAATGATGTCAGTGACCCACATAAGTCACGTTGAAACAGCCAAAAAGCATGCGAGTCTGGAATCGCTGGTGCGGATTGCGAATGTTCTTGGCGTTACAGTGGATCACTTGCTAAGTGGCAATCAGACAAACGATCAGGCAGAATATCTGACAGATTTGGCGCGGATTATAGAGGGTTGTACCAGCTATGAAAAGCAGATTATTTATGAAATTGCCTTGGCGACCAAAAAGAGTCTTCTCGAAAACAAATGGCTGCAGCGCAAAGATAGCACGGTAATTAAAGCCTAATATTAATAAGACAATTGACCCACAGATCTGGCAGTGTTGCTTGCTTTGTGGGTATTTTTGTTTAAGGAAGCTTTATAGTGTATTAAAATTACTTTCGGGATACAAAGGTTTTTTGAATGAACGATCCGATATGTTATTTATAAGAAACGTCGATTTTTTTTATTTCTTGTGATATACTTGCAGTTGATACAGCAGCAGAAAGAGGAGAGAGTCCTTGGTAAGAGAGTATTTCAGAGGTTTGAGCCGGTTTTCAAACATTTTATTGTTGAATATGGATTTTAAAAACCATCTGGAATTTGAAAGAAAGCACCTTCTGTTAAGTTTGCAGAGGGGGGAAATCTTCACCGGGTTTGTTTTCATTTTAAGTTTTTTAAACTTTTATTTGGATTTTATACTGCATCAAGACCCTTCTGTGGATATTATATACCTCCGGAACCTTTTCACAATGCACGTTATCATTTTTCTGCTCTCAATAGTCTATCTTGTAGCCTATAGCTTGCTTAAGAAGAATCTTCCAAACTCTTGTGCTGCCAAAGCTTTGCTCCTTTCTGAAATATCCCTAATTGTTTTGTTCGCATCCGCTCTATCTTTAAACAGCCAAAGATTTACCGGAAACATTAATGCATACATTATGATTGTCCTTGCGGCAGCGCTGGTCATTCCTATTTATCCGAAATGGGTGCTTTCGATTTATGCTGTGAACCATATGCTATTTCTGATCGGCCTTTCCTATTTGTGCACGGATAATTCCGTTGTTGTCAAGCAGTTTAATGCTACTACCACCATATTGATAGCGGCTGTTTTGTTCCTACTCTTATATCGCTACAATGTGACAAACTTCTTAAATGAGGAAATGCTCAAAGAAGATAGACAGACTTTTATTAAACTGTTTGAGATCAATCCCTTTCCTCTGCTGATCTGCAGGTTTGATGATGGGAAAATCCAGTACGCAAACAATAGAGCTGTGTTGTTTTATGGGCTCCCAGAGGAGCCATCTGATGATTTAAACTATACACATTTCTATAAAAACGTCCAGGATTTCAACAGCATCCGCAAGAAGCTGGAAGCGGACAGAAAAGTGACCGATTATTTAGTAGAGCAAAAGACATTGCTGGGGCAGACTAAGTATACTGTTGTTAATTGCGAACTGATCGATTATTTCGGTGAAAAGTCAATTTTAAGTGGCGTCGCGGACATCAGTGAAATAAAGAGGATCGAAAACAAATTGAACCTTCATGCCTCCACCGACCCATTGACCGGTGTTTTAAACAGAAGGGCCGGGATGGATCTGCTTCAGATGCGGTTTGAAGGCGTCCAGTGCGGGAAAACGGGATTTAGCCTTTGTTTTTTTGATATAGATAATCTTAAAACGGTAAATGATACCTTCGGACATTTGGAAGGGGATGCTATGATTATCGACGTTTGCAAGGTTATCATGCAAGAACTGCATCAGGACGACGTTATTTTCCGCTATGGCGGGGATGAATTCGTGATATTATTCGAGAACAGCTGTGAACGGGAAGTCAGAGAAACCTGTGCTCGAATTGCACAGCAGTTTGAGGCCTTGAACCAAAGCAAACAAAAACCTTATTGGATTGACGCGAGTTTTGGGGTATTCTCGTATAAACCGGAAATGAACCTGAGCTTGGAGCGAATCATTGAAATTGCGGATAAAGATATGTATTACAACAAAGCAAAAAAGCAGGGTTTATAGGGCAGTCTGTTTCAAATGAAATATTGGACTAGATACTTTTATTTTCATTATTGAGTGAATGATACGCAGAAATTTACGGTTATTTCAAGGTTGCCGGGCTTCCAGTCAGAAGAATATTTATACACTTATTGTTTTATTTTTTGACCCATAGTGGCTGGTTTTTCGATTATAACTTGGCTGATTTTTGACTTGACATATACAAAAAATTAAGCAAATATTTAAAGACTATTGGGCTAGTTTTCAGGAAAAACATAAAAACCTAATAAGGCCTGTTGTCACAAGAGAAGTAGAGCGAATTGGGTGTGTGGTGTATTTTATTGATACCATTATAAATGTCAATGTTGAAAACAATAATAAAAAACCTATTATCAAATTCACTATTTTTTTATCCACCTTATATTTTCTTAAAAAATATACACAAGCCACCAAACATAAAATTACCAAAATAAATATTAACATCAACATTGCTATATAACCACCTACTTAACTTTCGCCTTTGGTTTGTTGATTAATTGCAAAGTGCAATTGACACAGCTATACTTAAATTAAGCATACAAAGCATAAAAATTCTACTCAATTGCTAATTACCTTCATAAGTAGTATTTGGGTGTACACCCAAGTAAAAATTTATCACAATTTATCATATCTTGCAAGAAGTAAAGAATGTTGAAAAAAATAATAATTTATTTAAAGTTATATTATTTTATTATGGTTAATTAATTTCTACATAATACTACGTCTTATATAGTCTGATCCAACATGGGACATACTTAAGAACGAAAATATTTTGATTTGCCGGAAGACTAATACAGTTTTAAAGATGACTTAGTATGTAGGTGGTGCAAAAAAAGAACTCGCCAGCGTTAGCTAGCGAGCTATGATTTTTCCGTTTCAGGTTTTCTACCCTGAATAACTGCCTCGTTGTTTGGTAGTTACCGCCGATGGCATCGGTAATAACGAGGTACCGGCCTTCCCATTTTTTAAGTGAGATTGCAACTTTTAAGAAACAGCCCGGAACTAAAACTTTTTATTGAACTGAATCTACCGACACATCATAATGTAGTAAATGCGTAAATAACACATCATAGTATAACGGTGCCGATCTATTTAGCTCAAAAGCCATCGAAAAAGACCGGCAAGATTAACGGTATCAACTACCGGCAAATGGTTTTGGATTATCTTAAAACAGGCAGTGCCTATCAGGTAGAAATCCTCCGCAGAGACGGGAAATATTACGTCCATGTGAGTATTGAAGAAGAAGCTCCGATGCCATATAACCATAAGGGTGCGTTTGGTGTAGACACCAACCCGGACGGATTAGGTGTAACCCAGGTAGAATGTCTGGGGCAATACCGGGGCAGTGAATGGCTGGGTCAAGGCGAATGGACTTATGCCAGAACAAACCGGAGAGATAACCAGACCTGCGAAATGGCTAAGAAAGTGATCCTCCGGGCTAAAGAAAAAGGTTACGCCCTGGCGGTAGAGGACTTGAAGTTTAAAAATGACAAGTCCGTAACTGCCAAGTTTAACCGAATGAATCACAGTTTTGTCTGGTCAAAGTTTCTAAAAGCAGTTGACCGGAGTGCTGCCCGTGAGGAAGTGCCGATATTAAAGGTAAAACCGGCTTTTACTTCAGTCATAGGCATCCTAAAATACCAGCACATGTACGGCATAGCTGTTCACGAAGCGGCAGGCTATGTCAAAGCCCAGCGTGGCTTGGGCTTTGATCATGAGAAGATACCCAAGATATTGCTTGATAAACTGGTTAAAAAGAAACCTGAATTTAAACAAATGGCAAATTGGAAACAATGGTCAGCAGTTAAAAAGTCTGTGCTGGCCAAGATTAAAAAAATCACGAAAAGGAAGAAGGTGAATAGCCTGGTTTCATGGCAGATTCACCGGAAAAATGTGTTAGGTATAGGTTAATCCCTTTGCTATAAATTTTGCGGGCGGCACAGTACACGCAGCGAAAGGCTGTTGCCGCAAGTCAGAACCCAGGCGGAGGTAACACCTTCTCCGGGTAGTACGCTTGCTTTAAGCAGTGGCGGGGAACTCTTTTAGAGGAGACCACCCGGAACATAGGCGAGAGCCTATGGCCTAGCAGTTGAATCCTGTGACACTGCCACCCGTTTGTCGGACGGGTGAAAAAACTACTTGTAGTTTTTAGTGGGTTTTAGAAACCAGGGAATGTGTATGAATAGAATTAAAGCTTTGACTTCGATTGAAGGTCGCTATGGCAGTGTAACAACAAACTTAGAAAACTATTTTTCTGAGTGGGCATTAATGAAATTCCGCGTGCATATTGAGGTTGAATGGCTGATTACAATGGCTTCTAATCCGGAATTTCACGACATAAGAGGCTTGACTATTGAAGAAACACAGTTTCTCAGAAATATAGCAGCTAATTTTAATGAAGAACTCGCTTTAAAAATAAAAGAGATTGAAAAGGTTACTAACCATGATGTGAAAGCGGTGGAATATTTCTTGAGGGAAATGCTAAAAGATACATCACTTTCGGATGTAATTGAATTTATTCATTTTGCTTGTACATCAGAAGACATAAATAATTTGTCCTATGCTTTAATGTTAAAACAGGGAATGAATGAAGCTTGGTTACCGATGGCGAAAAAACTTGTGGATGAAGTTGCTAATATGGCAGAAGAATTAAAAGATGTTCCAATGTTATCCCATACTCATGGGCAGCCAGCCTCGCCAACTACTGTCGGGAAGGAACTGGCAATATTTGTTTATAGGTGGAACCGACAGCTAAAGTTAGTTTGTTCACTTGAATATCTTGGTAAATTTAATGGAGCTGTAGGTAATTTCAATGCTCATAAAATCGCGTATCCTGATGTTGAATGGGAGAAAGTATCCAAGGAGTTTGTATGCGGCTTGGGCCTAGAGTATAATCCCATGACCACGCAGATCGAGTCTCATGATTATATGGCTGAATGTTTCCATGCAATCAGTCGTTTTAACAATATTGTTTTAGATTTTGACAGGGATGTATGGTTATATATTTCACTTGGATATTTTAAACAGAAAATGGCAAAAGGAGAGGTTGGATCTTCAACAATGCCGCATAAAGTCAATCCGATTGATTTTGAGAATGCTGAAGCGAACCTTGGGATAAGCAATTCTATACTGCGATTTCTCGCGAATAAGCTTCCAATATCACGTATGCAAAGAGATCTTAGCGATTCATCTGCTCAGAGGAATATAGGGGCGGCAATTGCGTATTCATACATAGCGATTAATTCTACTTTGAGAGGGTTCAGAAAAATATCTATAAATCCCAAGACTATTGAAGATGATTTTGAGGAAGCCTGGGAAGTTATTGCTGAAGCTGTACAAACAGTTATGAGAAAGCATGGCTATTGCAACCCATATGAAAGGCTCAAGGAAATTACTCGTGGAAAGATGATTGGAAAAGAAGAAATAAGAGCATTTATTTCAAGCGTTGAACTACCTGAAGAAGATAAAATGCGACTAATGGAATTGAGTCCTCAGAAGTATATTGGGTTGGCAGATGAACTAGTGAAACATATTAGCCTGACGGGAGAACTTGACAAATAAGGTGTTGTAGCACATAGTGAATTGTTCCAGTAGTTTTCAAGAAATGGCTTGTGTGCTTCTTGAAATATTGTAATGATCGAATTTTTGAACAACTTCATTAATCCCGAGGACTGGTGGCCCCTGTTTTCTTCTTCTTTCTGCTTGGTATTGGTCGGTTTGCGTGGCGCTGGGCGTCAGGGCGGTGGGTAATGTGTTTCACAGCCCGGCCATTCAAGCCGCGGTACCCATGCTGGTGCCGCAGCAGGAATTGGTGCGTGTCAACGGATGGAGCCAGTCCATGCAGTCGGGTGCCTTTCTGCCATGCTTTCCTATGAGGACATGCTCTTACCTTAACGCGCTGACCGCTATGAGAAAGGTGGCCAAAGTAAAATTGAGAAGTTAGGTAAAAAAAGATGCCATTAATTTAACCTAGCGGGAGTTTACGAATTATTAGAAACAGATCCCTTCTATGCCAGCAATCACAAGGCATCGGAGGGATAAAAGTGTATTACCCACCAAGTGCATACTTCCCTATATCTAAAACCTCTAATAATCTCTTTTCTTCAGCAGATATTTTCGTTAATGAAAAACACTCCCTGTCCTTTTTTGAATTACCCTTCTTTGGATAAACGGTAATAACCTGTTTAATATCAGATAATCTTGACAGCATTTTGTTTATACTCATTTTAAGGCCATTTTCATGCAGAACGCGGTTTAACAAACAACAAAGTCTTAAGGCCAGCACGCAATAGAAAGCATGAACTTTAATTTTTTGATCAGTCCAATGATGTATTGGACGAAAACCTAAAAATGTAGTGTCTTTCATTTGCCTAAAATCGTCTTCTATATGATATTGTGATCTGTATGTGGAGATTATCTTATCATTTGGCCAATCATGATTATCCGTAAATAAGACTGTCTTGCCAAGAAAATGTTCTTTAACATAGTTAAATTGTTTGATATTAATAGAAAAATCAAGATGAGCAAGACCATCTTGTTCATATATCTGAACATCGAAAATATCACTCATAAACTCGCCGTGAAGAATAGTGGCAACATTTTTTTGTACAGATGTAACCGTGGGCTTACGCCCTTTTGTAGTTACACCGGCAACACGATCAAGTAATGATTTCTGCAGTACTCGTAACTTAAGAGTACATTTTTCAATATTAATTGCAATGCTCTGCATCTGTCCGGCAAATAACTCAGGATTGCAAACCACTAAAACTGTCATTTCCCGGTTATAAACGGAAAGCGTAGTCCGGTATGCCTTAACATTTCTAAAATTATCACTGTTAACCGACTCGTATTCTTGAATTGGAATATCAAGCAAGGATTTATTTTGAGAAAGCCTAAGAGAACCTACAACATTAAAAGCAAATTCACCGCTCATAACAAGATCCATATTATTTAGAGAATTGTTTCCCTTATCAAAAACAAGGGTTGCATTTCCCGGTTTACCGCAAATATTAATATAGCGGTTCTTAAGTTTCTCAATAACTGCCTTAAACTCAACAGAGTCGTTGTCATTGCCCGGATAAACATCATAAAAAAGAGGGACATTGAAATCGGGAGTAACCATCATTGCTAAACCGACAATCTTCAAATCAGACCTCTTTTCCTTGCTGTGGCCCCGTTGTGGTAACTTATCGGCTGATAACGTATCAATATATGTAAAAAAGTTGGTTGCATCGTAAATAAGCAAATCGGTAGAAAGATTATATTTATCAACGATAAGTTGCGTAAATTCATTTTCAAAACTCTCAATAGCTGAGTCAGATAATAAACTCATATTATCCCAGAATCTTTGACTTGTTAATGATTGTTTTGGAGCAGGCAGCATTCTATAAAGCATTGTTTTATCATACCATTCACCAATTTGGAACTTGCTAACAGGTTTAACGACCCTGTTTATAGCAGCCAGCAGCATATATTCTCCGACACTTAACCCTTGTTCGCGTTTGGGAGCATACTTATCAATTATTTCAATAACACCGAGCTGCTTGGCAATATCATACAAAGCACACACGGTGCCAAACTCTAAAACAATACTGTACTTGGGATTTTCCAAATCAGATTTGCCTTCAACAGCCTTGGCAATATCCTCGGCACGTCCAAGATATTTTTGCCGGACAATTCTTGGCTTACCGTTAACTCGGGCAGACTCTACCAGATAGTAATAAAATTGATTTTTTTTCTTCTTTTTAATGATCGAAGCCATGGAAACCTCCCTTTATTATGGTAGGGTAATACATAACTTCGACACTTATGCATAAAATTCCTGCATACATCAATAAAGTCTTTGAAATTAAGCATTTCATAACCAAAAAACATGTCTAAAATGTTAAATATGAGTTATGCGGTAGGGTAATACACTTTTTCTTCATCAATACCACTTTTTAATTGCAAAAAAGTCCTTTAAAATCAAGGCCTCCACTAGTTTTTTAGATGATAATTTCTGTTCATTTGTTCATAACGACATGCTAATTCGTAAACTCCCGCTAGCTATCCTTTCTTGGCATGTTTCAGCCTCCATATGCATATTTTATAATTTGGTCAGAAGCGTGTCAATGTACCCGTCCCCTTTGACATGGTACAATTTCCTCATTACTGTCATATGTTGAAAAACGAAGTAAATCTCCCATGGATTATTAGGTTCATAATATTGATACTTATTTTAGTCTCACAACCTTTCCATTAATGTTAATTTCTTTAACATTTGCAACCTTAATAGGCTCTGTAGGCATATATTTGCAGATAATCATGTCATCTTCTCTTTGTGAGATTACGGATTTCAGGGCTAGAATACTACCATCATTCATTTTTACCGATACGCTAATATCGTTAGTATTGTCCTTTATGTTTCCATTACCAATTATTGAAACACCAATGGGGGAAACAGAAACCTTATTTATTTTTATTCCGCCCGAATTCATATCACAGTCAACTACTGTGCTTTTTTCCACTGCTTCAATTTTAAATGTAGTCTGCCATTTGCCTTCAGTATACTGTCCGGATGTCGTAAAATGATCTGCATTGAGCCTATAGTTATTAAGCTCGGTTTTCTTTACTTGGAAAATATACTCAACATATTCACTGCCATATTTGGTATTTCCTTTTTCATCAGTACCAAAATAAATGTTACTTGGGTTTATTCTATTACCCGAACTGTCAATTAACGCAAAGGTACCATGATCATCAATTCCATTACCGTTCCATTTAGTTTGAACATGAAGCTGCCCATCAATAATTCCAATATTTGATATATGTGCAAAATTTATATTTGGTAGTGCAATATTCATTTCATCGGTTTTTAATATATTTATAGTTCCTTTTTCAATTAATTTATTAAATAAATCACCGCTGCCACCGGGAATATTATGCATGTCAAGGGGAATTGTGCTTGTATTAGAGTCGTTTACAGCCTTTACCAAGTCAATGCCGGTATCAAATAAGTTATAACTTTGTTTATCACTTAAAAATGAATTTACATTAACTGTTACTTTTTTACCATTCAGTCTGCTGCCTCCATTCGCAAGTAATCTTACAATTGCAGTCCTTGAAGCTTTATCATATGATATTACTTGACTTGTAAAACTATGCAATCCTGTAATACTGTAATTATAAAAGTCGATATCCTCATCAACTCTATCAGCAGTCAGGTCTTGCATTGAGATGTACACAACAGCAGTATCATCATCACTCATTGCTGCAACCACTTCCATTTTAATTCCGTTATCTTCAGAAGTAACTCCTATTGGCTGAAGGAATTGTGCTATTTGCGGACTTACAGTATATAAAAGTTTATTAAAGTTTGGAATAGTTGCTGCCATAACAGAAACGGACAGCATAACACATAAAATCGCTGCAGCTATGGCAAATACTCTTTTTACTGTTTTTCTTTTTTTATAGGAATTACTTAAAATTTTACCTTTAAGCTCATCACTAATTTTAATGTTAGCAAGCCTTGTATCAATAACATTCTTAATTGTTCTATTCATCATAATACCATCCTTTCAAATTTATTTTTAATATTTCTCTTGCTCTCTTCAACCTAATAGATATAGTTGCCTCCGGTGTTTTCAACACCTCTGCAATTTCGCGGATTTTCATATCTTGATAGTAGAACAGAAGTATCACTTCCTTGTATTTAGAAGATAACTTCATTATTTCTAAAAGGAGCGCCTCATCTTGCAAAGCATCATTGCTGTTATTTGAAGGCATATTTTCTAAAACCATTGTTTCATCAATGCGTTTCCACCAGGAAGAGCGCAAGTAATTTTTGCAAACATTGATTGCTATTCTCATTATCCATGTTCTTTCCTTACTGTCACCTCTAAACTTTGGATAGCTTTTATGTATCTTAATGAAAGTATCTTGTACAGCATCTTCTGCTAAATGTGAATCTTTAAGGTAAATAAGGCACATTCTAAGCAGTGAGTTGCCATATTTTTCTATGAGATTATTTATATCAGGTATAGGTTTTCTATTTGGTACCGAGATATAACCCATTACTTCAGCCTCCTTTTAGCTATTAGACACCTTAAAGCAAAGAATTCTTTCAAAACTAAAAAATATTTTCATAATTTAAAAAGCGGTGATTCATGATGTAGTATAGAACTTTTTATCGAAGACCCTGTAATTAAGGGACTTCTATCTTAAATAAGGTTGAACATCAGCTTAAAATATGGTCATCCTCCTCAAAATTTTAAGCACTGCTACATGGATATATCTGAATTCCATGCAAACCATCTCCTTCCAACGAAAAATCTATAAATCAGTAAGTTGTCTTTTTTATCATGCCGCATTTCATAAACAAAGACATACCTTCCTCTTGGAGGAAGATATGTCTTTTCTGAAAAGTTTGGTTAAAAAAGATGCCTTAACTCATAACAATTTTCTATAAACGCTGTAATCCTTTAATTCTTTATGCTTAATTGTCACCGTTCACTTTAAATTAGACTAGAATAATTAAATTAAAATAGACTAAATCAATCCGTCAGTCCGTCCCGAATATAAAAAAGCCAGTCCCCGGGAGGGGTACATCCCCAAGCCTTTTATATATGCGTCTACTTCGTTCATTTAAATATACATCGCTGTCTCTGGTTTTTGCTTTTCCAGAGACACACCTTAAATTCCAGCATAAGCTTTTTGCAAAGCTCCCAAATCAAATTTTTTCATTTTCAGGAGCGCCTCGGTCACACGCCGTATCTTTTCTCTGTCACCGGACTTTATCATCTCATTCATAACTGTAGGTACGATCTGCCACGACACTCCAAACTTATCCTTTATCCACCCGCATTGTTCTGCCTCAGGTACGGCAGAAAGCTTTTGCCAGAAGTAATCAATCTCTTGCTGGTCGTTACAGTTTACTTTAAAAGAAATTGCTTCATTAAAGTTGAAATCCGCCTCAAAGCCATTATCCATTGCAGAAAAAGCAATACCGGCTAGTTTGAAAGCAGCATAATTTATCTTTGCCTTTGGTGACACTGCTTCTCCTTCTCCATACCTGCTGATTGCTCCTAATTCTGAGTTTTCAAATACTTCGGTGTAGTACTTTACTGCTTCTTCAGCTTTACCACATGATTCTTTTGAAAAAAGTAAGTTGGGTGTAATCTTTTGAACAGTTTGTGCATTATCGGTAAGCATTAGCTGCCAGGACAATCCATACCGGTCCTGGACCCAACAGTACCACTTACTAAAGGGGTATTCACCCAAAGGCATTAATTCCGTTCCACCTTCAGATAAAGCTTTCCATTTGGTATTTACTTCTTCTACAGAGAAACAGGCTACCATCAAGGAAATGGAGGGGTTGAATTTGAAGAAAGGGCCGGCACTAATCGCCTCGAATTGTTGTCCAGCCAGTTCAAAACTAACAATTTCTGCTTTCCCTGAGGGGGTATTTTCTATAATTGTTATATTTAATAATTTTGATTGGTCAAATAGACTAATATAAAACAAAGCTGCCTCTTTAGCTTCCTTGTTGTACCATAAGTGTGGAACTATTCTTTGCATAATTATATCCTCCTATTTCATCAACATCTATGGCTGTTATTATAATCTATACCACCGTGACTTATATTATTTAATGTTTTTTTAACCAAACCCCGCCAGAATTCCCCCACCTCTAAGGTGGTGGGATGAATGGCGGCCTTGTTTTGTGTACTAATAAAATGTTTGCCAAAGCCTCTATGATGTGGCAAAATATAATCAGACGCAATAACGAAAGGCTGATTATTATTGAGCAAACTTGATACAAATAGCCACTCGGTCTTCTTACTCACATATCATCTGATTTTGGTAGTAAAATATCGCAGAAAAGTTATAAACGACACAATAGCAAACCGTATCAAAGAAATTGGTGAGTATATTGCACCAAAATATAATATTAGTTTTCTTGAATACAACCATGACAAAGATCACACACGCATATTGTTCAAGGCTCACCCTAATACGGAAATTTCTAAGTACATCAATGCATTCAAAAGTGCATCATCCAGACTTATTAAAAAGGAGTTTCCGGAAGTTAGAAAGCAGCTGTGGAAAGAATATTTTTGGTCGCAAAGTTTTTGTCTTCTAACTACAGGTGGTGCACCCATTGAAGTAATTAAGAAGTACATTGAAACCCAGGGTGAAAAGAGGTGAATCATTTGCAAATTGTCTACCGGTTTGAAATGCGTCCGACCAAAGAGCAACAGAAAAAAATGTTTCACACACTAAAACTTTGCCGGAAACTCTATAACTGGTCTTTATCTGAGCGTCAGCGTGTGTATAAAGAAACCGGCCAAGGGTTGACATATAATAAACAGCAGAATATGCTGCCGGGCTATACAAAAGAACATCTGGAATACAAGCAAGTTCACAGTCAGGTAATGCAGGATACTTTGCGCCGGGTAGACTTTGCCTATCAGCGGTTTTTTGCCAAAGAAGCCGGATACCCCCGGTTCAAAAACCGTGACCATTACACATCGTTTACCTATCCCCAGGTGGATGCTGTAAAGAAAACTTTCTCTAAGCCGGGTAAAATCTATCTTTCTAAAATAGGTTTCGTAAAAATGACAACTCACCGGGAATTTGATGCCAGTCAAATATCCAGGGTTAACATAAAGTATCACGGTGGTAAGTGGTACGCTAATTTGACTGCCGAAGTGGAAGTACTCGAAAATCTTATCGACAGTACCAAATCCATTGGAATAGACGTGGGCCTTGAACATTTTGCTGTATTGTCTGATAGTACAGAAATAGGAACCCCAAAATACTATCGTAAATCAGAAAGGAAGTTAGCCAAACAACAGCGAAGACTTTCTCGCAAAAAGAAAGGTTCTAACAACCGAGGGAAAGCCAAAACTAAAGTGGCTAAACTTCATGCTAAGATAACTAATCAACGAAAAGACTTTCTACACAAGGCCAGTCTAGACGTGGTTCAGAGCCATGATATTGTCTTCATGGAAGATCTAAAGATCAAGAACATGGTCAAAAACCACTACCTAGCTAAAAGCATACATGATGCTTCATGGGGTACATTCAGAAACTTTGTTGAGTATAAATGTCACAGATATGGTAAAATATTTCTTCCTGTCCCTCCTCATGGCACTTCCCAGACATGTCTTTGTGGTGCCAATGTGCCAAAGGATTTGAGTGTCAGAGTGCACCGGTGTCCTGCTTGTGGAATGGTTATGCCCAGGGATTTGGTGTCAGCCATATTGATAGAACGTCGTGGCTTAGAAATGCTAGCGGCTTAGATATATAGTTGTAGGGCGGGGACCGCCCGAAGTCATGCCTGCTGGAGGCCGTGTAAGACCTATTGCTCTTTGTAACGGTAGGCCGTGGCTGATGAATCAGGAAACGCTCGTTGATGTTCCTTTGGAAGCCCCCGCTTCTTAGTGGAACGTAAGCGGGGGTAGTTCACACACAAGCAGCAGGTATTGCAAAAATTAATAGAATTAAAATTAAGAAGAGAACAAAGGGCCAACTTCCGAAAACCGCTGCTCCAGCAGGGGTTGTATCTGTACATGTATCTGTACCATAAGCCATTATATTTATCCTCCTTTTCCCGTATCCTTAGTTTATTACTATATTATTGCTCTTGGTATTATTTGTTACATTTAAATACAATGTTGTTTATTTACACTTATAGATGTTTGTATAGATCTGAGGAACCATAAACTGTAATTGTTGAGTTTTGGTATAAGTTAATTGTGGATTATGAAGAAAAGGAAATGAAGCTGTCTGGTGCAAAAGAAAAGGAGCAGCCTATAACTGCCCCCTTTTTATTTTCCTTAACTCCGGATTGTTAGTAATCGATTTTCTTTGATTTTTGTGGTAATTTATTATTGTAAATTGATATTATTTATATTTTGTGAGGATTAATAAATTAAGAAGAACTATCAGCTATAATAACAAACTCGTCTCTTTTTTTGCATGGTAAATAATCACTCAAATTTTGTTCATTTATAATAGTATAAAGTTTTATAGAAAATCGCTCCTGAAAACCCATGGACTCGTCCCGGAGGAGGTTTACTTTACTACCAGTACCGGGCAGTGACTGCAGTGTAGTACCTTGTGGCTTACACTTCCCAGCAATGCGCTTTTTATGTCACCAAATCCTCGGCTGCCGATAACAATCATATCGAAATTCCCTTCTTCAGCGGTTTTGCATATAGTTTCGGCTGTATTTCCTCTACCCAGTATAAATTGTGGAGATAGCCCTTCAGCTTTAAATATTTCAGAAACCTTTTCTGAAACTATTGCCGCACGGGATTGAATATCTTTTTCCAGCTCATTGCGATTTATCCAAGCACATATACCCGGCTCAGGAAAAAGATCAAAACAGGTAGGAGCCACGAAAATAACGGTGAACTTCAAATCGCTATGCAATTTAGTCAGACTCAAGGTTTTTTCTGCCGCACGCAGTGAGTTTTCGGATCCGTCAACTGCTAAAAGTATGTTTTTCATATGCTTCCTCCTTCTAAATAATTTTACCGACAGATTACGTTATTTGAGATAGAACCAGTTTAGAGTATTGCATTTCCTGCGCTACTATAGGTACTCTACAGAATTTATTCTCTCTGGAGGATGAAAATCCTTTTTTTCTTTGGATAATTGCGGAATTTAATATATTTCCATAATCTCCTGAGTGAACCTCCGTCTGTATTTTTCCACCCATAACTTGATTTTCTCACGGGTAGAGCATATCGATTATGTGCCTGTTTTTTATGCCATTCTTTAAGGACTCAAGAAAAATGATTGGATGAACCAACATGTTAATAATATACTTAAATGCCTAACCAAGAGCAGGGAGTCCGGCTCAACCGGCCCGCTTTTTCCACTCAAAACTGTTGTTTTTATTCGAAAAATCGAATAGAATGCAGGTATGAACTTGTGTGAATATATATTTTTGTGAGGTTTGCTATGTTTGATTATATGACTGTTGAGGAAGCTGCGGAAAAATGGGGTATAACAGGAAGGCGTGTACAGATATTATGCAGACAGGACAAAATTCCAGGATCTATAAAAAAATCCGGCGCATGGTTTATACCCCAAAGCGCGCAAAAACCTTCCGATCCAAGATTACACAGAAAGAATCGGATAAGCTCTGCTGAAATCTTAAAAAGGCAGGTGGTAAAGATGCGTCCTGAACTGATAGAATTTAATAACGGAATGCCGGTCAGGGCGTTTGCCCGGAGCGGCAACCAATACCCTTACCACTGGCACGACGCACTGGAAATCATTCAGGTTCTCAAAGGCTCGGTCAACATCGGCATGGGCGACGATGACCTGCTGTTGCAGGAAGGTGACATTGCCGTTACGAACATGGGCGAAATTCACCGCATGGCGGGTGATGGAGAAGAGGAAATCCTGTTTATCCACATCGACAACGACTTCTGCCGCCGCGTCCTGCCGGACCATTACCTGTTTATATACTGCTGCTCCCCTTACCACGAGGCCCAGGCACCGGAGAAGTATAACGTCTTGAAGGAATATATTGCACGGCTGGCCGTGATGCTCGGCGCAGGCCCGCGCATTACCGATCAGAATACCGTTGAGAAGCTGCTGAAAGAAATGCTGATCTATACCACATACAACTTTGACTTTATACGCTGGGGCTATGGAACGGAACCCTTTGACGAAAAGCGCGTATCAAGGCTGCGTCAGATGGCAAAGCATACAACCAGTGACGCGGAGGTACAGATGGGTCTGACGGCTCTTGCTGCCGAGCTTGGCATCAGTGCCCAGCATTTAAGCGGCGACATCAGGAAAAAATTCGGAATGACCTTTCAGGAACTGTTGTGTTACAGCCGGTGCGAACACGCGGCGAGACTATTGTTGGGTACCGACAGGCGCATCGTTGAGATCGCGGCGGACTGTGGCTTTTCCGATAACAAATACCTAATCAAGTATTTTAAACGCTTCTTCCGCTCCACTCCTTCTGATTTCCGCAAGGCTTACCAATTGGACGGCACGACTCTCGCTCTCCAAACGCAATACCGGGTCATGTCTTTCGACTATGCCCTTCGTCGCCTGCCGTTAGTAGGAGCGAGAGATTCCCGTGAATAACTAAAAGAACATGATGAACACATCAACCCGCTCAAAAGCGGGTTTTATTTGTAGTCTGGGAAATTTTAAAAAAATTCGGAATAGAGGTCCTGTCCGGTTTTTATTGTTCAAAAGCATAGTAAGAAATACTATTGACACAACAATGAATGTAGTGATAAATTAATTACACAATGTATATAACTATGCTTTGTATAATTGCTTCCCCGGTTCTCTTTTTTAAAATTTATATTGGAGGTTGCTAATGGGTTCAGGAAATATGTTGCCTGAAAACAGGCTTGAGCGTAAGAAAAGGGAAACTCGACAAAAGATTATTACAACCGCTCTGGATTTATTCCGGCGGCAGGGGTTTAATAACACTACCATGGAGCAAATAGCTGAAAAAACAGACATTGCCAGAAAAACGCTTTATAATCACTTTCCCGTCAAGGAAGCTATTGTTGACGAGTATATGCGGGATATTTCCAGCGAATTTGCCAAGAAAAGCATGAAAGCCATAAGGGACCTGCCTGATACCAAATCCCGTTTAGTGGCTGCACTGGATAAAGCCTACCAATGGGTGGAAGAAAACCCGGAGTTTGCAGGAATCTGCCTGGGTTATCGAATGAAAAACATATGCCGGGGCTCAGAAGATGAAAATAGCGTAACAGGAACTCGAAGTATTGTTTCTGAGATTATCCGTCTGGGCCAGGAAAGCGGTGAAATCAGACGCGATTTTCCGGTGACTGTACTGGCCACCCAAATAGATATTCTCCGGGGTGCCGTGGTCATGGATTGGTTAAAGGATATGTCCAGGTTTGAACTGCGCCGAAAGATGGTCATGGTAACAGACCTTTTTTTAAACGGGGCAGCTAACCGCGATGATTCTGAATAAAAAACAATGGAAAAAGCCTGTGAGTATATTTATGATCCAATAATTCCAAAGGAGGTCAACAAAGTGAAAAATTCCGGAACAAAATGCATTTTAAACTGGTCAGAGGTTTTTCATTTAGGTACCCGTCATGCCGGTGGCAAAGGCTGGAACCTGGGACGCCTAGCCAGGTATGGTTTTAACATTCCCCCGGGAGGAATTCTTACTACTCGGGCTTATGCTGAATTTATTAACTTAAATAAACTTCAGGAACAGGTGCAAGACATTGCCGCATCAGTAACCGCGGCAAATATAAATGAAACTTACAGCCGGGACATTTTGACTGATTTAAGAAATAAAATCAGGAGAGGTGCCGTGCCGCAACATGTCGTATCGGAAATAACCAACCTGATCAAAGAACCGGAGTTGGCAGATAAGTCGTTGGCTGTGAGATCATCAGCAGCGGCGGAAGATTCAGTGCAGGCCTCCTTTGCCGGTATCCATGAATCATTTCTGAATGTAAGCGGACTGGACAATATACTGGCGGCAATAAAAGAATGTTACGCTTCGCTTTGGTCACCCCGGGCAGTGGCATATCGGAGAAAAATAAATATCAGTGATGATGATTCAGCTATGGCAGTGGTAATCATGTCCATGGTTGAGGCACATGCCGCCGGTGTGGGGTTTACATGTGATCCCCGGTCTGGACAGCAGGATGTTTTGGTGATCAGTGCCAATTTCGGTTTGGGTGAATCGGTGGTAAACGGGGTTGTAGAACCGGATACCTATTATTTGAATGCACAGCCTTGGGAAGCGGTACCGGGGCTAATTGAACGTAAAACCGGTCGAAAGGAAGGAGTAACCATCAATAAAAAGGATGGTGGGACTCAATTTATACATAATGAACAATTATCCGGTCAGCCGGTATTGTCCAACGAGGAAGTTGAAAAACTTGGCCTGCTCCTACTGAGGGTGCTTTACGCCCTGGGAGATGGTGAGCAGCACCAGGATGTGGAATGGGTCTTTGACGGGCGGGAATTTGTTTTGGTCCAGGCCAGACCTGTGACAAGCCTGCCTCGCAACACCTTTCCGGCTTTAAAAGGCCAGCCGGATATTTGGTCCAACGGCAATTATCGGGATGCCGTGCCCATGGTTCAGTCACCCCTGAATCGCCGGTTATGCATCGACATAATAGATACTATCCACGAAGCCTCCTATACCCGCATTGGCTACCAACTACCCAAGGGTTTAAGGTTTTCCAGATATTTTAATGGCCGGCTTTATGCTAATATCTCTGTCCTGCAGTGGGCCTGGTATGATTCCATGGGCATTTTGCCCAGGGATGTTAACAGTTTTTGGGGAGGGCACCAGCCGGAAATAGATATCAAGGAGACCGAACCGTATCAAGGCGACGCAGGTGCAAAGAGGTTGGAAAGATTGCAAAAAAATGCCTTGTTGATAGATAAGGCCATGGAAGATGCTCCGAAGACATTTAGTCACGTATTACACCGTGTAAATATTCTAACCGAAAAAGGTTTTGAGCAGCGGCAGGGTACTGAGATTATCAATGCTTATAATGAATTGGCACGGTTGGCTAAAGAATATGCCCGGGAATTTAGGTTTTTGAGCGGCACAGGCGCCTCAGCAGTGGGTTCGTTGTTTACGGTACTCAACCAGTATTTGGGTCACAGGGCCGCAATGGTTTTTAATGCCTTGATGGTGGGCAGTGAGGTGGGCATAACCAGCGCGGATCACGGTTACAGGCTAGTGGAACTGGCGTCATTGGCCCGCCGGGACAATGACGCTGTTCGATTCTTTAATATCGCCGATTTTAGACTGCTCAAATGGGAGGAACAGCTGCCCGAGGAATCTCCCTTCAAGCAGTCTTTTCGGCAATTTCTCAATGATTACGGGCACCGAGCTGTCTATGAATTGGATATAAGGAACCCCAGGTGGCAGGAAGACCCTACTTACCTGCTGGATATTATCCGTGGCAGCATTGACACTGCCGATATCGGAGAAATCAGGACGAAACAAAAAGAGAAATATGAACGGGTTTGGGAGGAAATTAAAGATAAGGTGCCCGTAAGCGAGCATTACTCCATAGAGAAATGGGTCAAGGAGGCTCAGGCCGGGGCCGCGGTGCGGGAAATGGCTAAATCGATTTTGGTAAAGGTTACTAATGTATGCCGGATAATGGCTTTGGAGTTGGGTTCCCGTTTTTATTTAAAGGGGATTATTGAAAAACAGGCTGACATCTTTTTTTGCACTTGGCCGGAATTATTCTCGGTGTTAACCGGAGCATGGGACGGTATCGGACTAAAGGTTCTAATTGTTGAAAGAAAGTCCCTGATGAGTAAAATGGAATCTATTTCTCCCCCGGATATAATTTTTGGTGAAACACCCAGATATACAGAGCCGGTTACCCTCAACTTAGATAGCGGGCTACAGGGGGTGGCGGTTGCCGCCGGTAAAGCTTCCGGCACTGTACGATTGATCAATAACCCGGTTGAGGGAAGCAAATTGCAATCGGGTGATGTACTTGTGGCACCGTCTACCGACCCTGCCTGGACTCCTTTGTTTTTAAAAGCCTGCGCAGTGGTTATGGAAACCGGGGGATTTATGTCTCACGGCGCCATTGTAGCCCGGGAATACGGCATTCCGGCGGTAGTTAATATTCCCGGCGTTATGAAGGTTGTTAAAGACGGCCAAAAAATAACGGTGGATGGTGATGAAGGCAGAGTTTTTATCCCATAGTATAACGCAAATTTTTTTGAGAACTTGAAATGCTCGTTCAACGTTTATTATTTTTTACAATAACTATTAATAAACGCATATCTTGTTATGATATAGATCATAGTTTTAATGGGTTATAAAATTTGCATTAAAAACTTTCAATTGCTTTACCGTTAATATACAAAACACCGGAAAAAAATTTATCTACCAGGTGACTTTTGCTATTCTCATCTTTAGTAATCTGATAATCAGTATCCTCAAACAGACTTCTTGTCTGTACCCACTCGTATTCATCGTATTGTTTTCTAAAACCGGTCATAATTAACAGAGGGTATGCCGGATAATAGTTATTAACCATGTTTTTTATTTTATTCATGTATTCCTGCACCTGTTCGGGATGATATTTATTTGCTGCCTCAAAACTAAAAGGAGCGCTGCTTTTAACAAAAACATAAATAAGGTCTTTTAATTGTTCTGTGTTTTGTGCAGCGTTTTTGACATATACTTCAAAATTGTAAGTTTCACCGTCAATAATGGCACGGGAAGTGGAATTATTTAATTGTTTGGATAACTGTGTAAATATTTGATCCGATGTGTTGATAGTTGTAATATCTCCCAAACTAATCATATTTTTTATAACTGAATTGGTTCTGCAAAAGGCCCTGTATAACAAAACTGCCGCCTGTGACCTGGTTAAAGATTGCTCAGGCCTAAAAGTTCCGTCAGGATAACCGGAAATTAATTCATTTGACAGGGCGGCAGCTATAAGAGGCTGAAGGCTGTCAGTTATTGACGAGTAATCTTTAAAATTATTTTTGAGAATGTCAAGATCTTCTTGCTTTGAATTGACACCGCCTTTAGCTTTTACCAAGGCAGCTGTTACGTCCTCTCTGGAAATAGGTTTTGTCCCCTGGAAGTTAAAAGTACCGTTTCCCAAAGAATAACCGGGCAAATATTCTTTTACAGCTTCTATGTATCTTGCAGACCAGTGTTCAACAGGTACGTCAATAAATGAAGAGTTATCGGTACTTGTAGGTGAAATACCCATGCAGCGTACAAGTAAGACTGCAAATTCTTCGCGGGACATTGCTTTTTCAGGTTTAAAACTATTATCTGGGTAACCTAACATATAACCATGTAAAACCATGGTATTAATAATATTATGAGCCCAGTGCTCAGAGGATAAATCAACAAACTGTGAATCTTGCGCGAAAGATTTGCCGCCATAGGCTGATACAAAAACGGTAAGCAATATTAAAATAAACATTTTTTTCATATGATTTTACATGAATACCTCTCTTTCCTAAATATCAATTTATTATTCCATATACTGTTAACTACGAAATAATGATTATGATATTTTTTATCTATATTGTATCTATTAATGCAAATATTGTCTAATCAAAAAATACGTAAATATCACCATAGATTATTCAATAGTCTGGATTATATGCTGATGAATGAATATTACTTTAATATAATCCAAAATGCTGCCAATAAAGCTATTTTAAGTCGTGTTAGTTTTAAACACGAAAAATGGCGGACAGCAGTGGGTTGGATCTGGCCTTATGGAAAGAGGTATGCTTGATATAAAAGGGGGTATAATTTGGGATGCCGGAAGACGGATTTTGGATCCCGTTTTTCAGCATATAAGTAATAGTCTCTTGTTGAAAAACAAAATATTTTGGAATGCTTTAAAGATATTAACTTATCTCAGGAACAGTCTACTTGTGCCGACAGGACAGACTGCAGATGGTATAATAAATATAATGAAAGGGGGCGAAGGTTTGACTGTTTCAGATGATAAGGCTTACAAAATAGAGGATTATTAAATTTAGTTTTGCGATATGATGCGTTATAATGTAAATGTAAGGGGGAGTATGTCATGGCAAATGAATACATCTATCCTGATATTAATGATCAGATTACTCTATCGCTTATAAATAAAACGGAACTTATAGCCGGGAGTTGGGAACAAGATGAATTATCAATATTAGCATGGATAAAAGAAAAGCTGTCTCATCTGGATCCTGATAAGGCGGTTCTCCTTGATGGTGGCTGTGGGGATGGTCGTCTGCTGCCTCATTTTCATAGCTTTTTTAAAAAAATATATGCTATTGATCCTGATAGCAATAGGCTTTCTAAAGCTGCAGAGACCTCCAGAAAATTGGGAATTGAAGAAAAGGTTGTTTTTATAAATGCGGCATTGGAAGAGTGTGAGTTTGAACTGCAATTTGATGTTATAATTTCCAGTCACATTATTCAGCATGTTCAAAGGCATTTAGTGGATAAAATATTATCGGGTTGTTTTAAGCATCTTAAGCCGGGCGGTTATTTATTCCTCATGACAAGCTATTCTACAAAATCCGCTGATTATTATGTAAAAGATTATTTTGCCGAGAACAATTTTGTTGAAGAGGAAATAAGCCCGGAGTTATTTGATTCAATGGTAAGCAACAGTGAGGGGATATTACCCGTGCATTTTTTTAGCAGACAGTCTCTGGTAGAGCTTTTTCAAAATAATTTTTTAGTAATAACATATATGCAAATTTTTCATAATACCAAAAACAATCCAAATGGCCGTGACATTTTTGTAGCGGCTGAGAAGCCTATTTAAGTATACCTTTTAATACATCAATAATCGTAGCTATTGCCCCTAAACCGCCAATAACTGCCAGATAAATTAATATTTTATTGATTTTTTTGTTGTTATCTATAATCAGTTTCTTTTCGGCTGTATCTTGATGCTTAGTTAATTCATTTAATTTTGCATCAATGAGAAGACTGTCGCGAATATTTTGTGCAAGGATATCTATTTCTTTTATTCCGGAAGAACAAAGCATATCGGAAAACATACAGTAAAGCTTGCTTTTTAGAGCATAAATCTCTTCAATACTGGTGGTAGATTCAAATTTATGTTTTTCCTCTATTTCGTCTAACAGGCACCTGATTATTGAGATTTGTTCTAATAATAAAAAAGGTCCGTGATCAACGCCGGCTATTTGGGGTAGTTTTTCTTTATAGAAATAGTGTAGTTGTTCCTGTCCGTATTGGGTTAATATCTCTTCTTGTTGATCTTCATATTTCCTTCTTCTTTCTCCGTTGCTGAAATTAATTGATAGAACACATTTATCAAATGAGATGACAGTAAAGAAATCCCTTGTTGACCATGTGTTGGATATTCGTGAATTCAAAATGTCATGGGGAACAAAACGCCATCCTTCATCACCGGTAATGATTCCATATAGCTGTTGAGGGAAATGTTGAATCAAATGTTGAGGATTATTAATAAGGGAGCCGGAATTTTTAATCGGATCTCTTATTTCAACTAAATGAGTAAAAAGAAAATATTCATAATCAGTTTTTTTAATAAGGTTAACAGCGTATTCATTTAGTTTAGTAAATAATTTTGATTTATCTTTCCCTTTTACATTTTGGAAGGATACGTGGTGATGACCGTCAAAACATTGCTTAATAAAAATAATATCGTCTGTTGTAGCGTCTTTTCTAACAATATTGAAGAAAATTATGCCTACATCCGTTCTTGGGTAAATGGTGAAATACACATCCACAACAATTTCATTTTTCTTACTGGTGTCTACTGATGTATCAGCATTGTTTACCGTATAGAAAAAAGAAAATCTGTCAATCTTTACTCGATAGCAATCTTCAATAAGTTTTTGACCTTGTATACTTCTTAATATAAATTTCTCAGCATATGTAATTCCCTCTATTTTGGGTTCAATTTTATTATTATAACAAAGTTTTTCTTTTAAAATAATTTCCATGGCATCTTTATATTTTCTTAAAATTTGTTGCCTTTGTCCATTGCTTAGTTGACTTCTTTGCAGTAGATCTTTTTCAGAATTACTTAGAGGGTCCAGAGATGCCGGGAATAAATAAAAAAAAGTTAAAAAAACTTCTCCAAAGACAAGTTCATTTGATAAAGTGTCTGTCTGAGACATTTTTTCTTAGCCCCTTTGGTGTGAGATGATTTTACATAATTATTGCTAACTGATTATAACAGTATTATAGTCAATGGCGGACAATTATGACAGGTTGTAAATAGCTTTTTTCCTATCTGTTGCAGACATTTTTTTAATTTAAATAAGTGAGTGGAATTATAACAAAAATTATAGAAGAGTGTAAATCCGATTCTGATCCACACTCTTCTATGCACATTAATAAAATGATAAGAAGCCGCTTATCCTTCAATAAGCTTGTAAATTTGAGCCGCAATAAAGCAGACAGTACAGGCAACTCCCAATGGAATTAAAGCGGCCAGTATAGTCCATTTGGTACTGCCGCATTCTTTACGGATAGTCCACAGAGTAGTTCCACAGGGATAGTGCAGCAGGGAGAACAACATCATGCAAACTGCAGTAAGCCAGGTCCAGCCGTGCTGTACCACAAAGAGATTGTATAAATCTTCAATACTATCTAATTCGGTCATGGAACCGGTGGACAAGTAACTCATGATCAGAATGGGAAGTACAATTTCATTGGCCGGTAATCCGAGAATAAAGGCCATTAGGATAAAACCATCCAGCCCGATCATCTGGCCAAAGGGATTTAACCACTGGGCACAATGGGCAAGTATACTCAAATCGCTTACATAGATATTAGCTAAAAGCCAGGTAATGGCACCCGCGGGCGCCGCTATACAAACTGCTCGGCCCAGAATAAACAAGGTTCGATCATAGACGGAACGTACTATGATTTTTCCTATCTGGGGTTTCCGATACGGAGGAAGTTCCAGAGTAAAAGATGAAGGAACTCCCTTTAACAATGTTTTGGAAAGAATCCATGAAATGGCAAGTGTTGCGGCAATTCCCAGGAGAACAATTCCTACTACAATAGCAGTTGCCCCAAAGCTGCTTCCCATACCAAAGACTAAGATACCGGCCAGGGCTATTAAAGTGGGAAAACGGCCGTTACAGGGTACAAAGTTATTGGTTAACATGGCAATCATGCGTTCCCGGGGTGACTCAATTATTCTGCAGGCTACAATACCGGCGGCGTTACAACCAAAACCCATACTCATGGTCAGGGACTGTTTGCCGTGGGCGCCGGCTTTCTTAAAAAGTCGGTCAAGATTAAAAGCCACTCTGGGTAGGTAGCCCAAATCCTCCAGTAAAGTGAAACAGGGGAAGAAAATAGCCATTGGAGGCAGCATCACGGCTACAACCCAGGCCAGACATCGGTAGATTCCTTCTATAAAAAGACCGTGGAACCATGCGGGAGCATGCAGGTAGTTGCATATATAGGTTAAACGATCCTGGATCCAGAACAGTGAGTCTGCGATCATCGCAGAGGGAATATTGGCACCTGCTACGGTCATCCAGAATATCAAACCCAACAGTATTAACATGGATGGGAACCCAAGCAACCTTGAAGTAAGAATGTCATCCAGTTTTTTATCCCAGTCAATGCCCGGTTTATCTTTTTGGCTAACAACTTGATTTGTTATTGTCTCCGCAGCGTTGTAGATGCTGCTTACGATAGTATCATTTACCCACGGCTTATTGTCGGGGGCTAAGTTATCAGTATCTCTTAATATATCGTCAAGTCCGGCGGAGAATGTCCGGTTCATGCCCACACCTCACCTCCTACCGGGCTCTTGAAAGTGCTATCATGCTGATACAATTTTTTAAGAGTTTTAATTACGGTTTCATCCTTATCCAATAGTCTTAAAGCAAGCCAACGGCTATTGAAATTTTCCCCGGCCAACTGTTTAATCTTTGGCTCAATTTTCTCAATGGCAGCTTCAAGACAATCGCTGTATTTAACAACATAAGGATTAGTATTAATTGCTCCGCTGGCAACACCTGTGACGGTGTTTATTAATTGGTCCAGGCCTGAACCATTCCGAGCGGATGTGGCCACTACAGGAACACCTAAAATATTTGATAAACCTTCCAAGTCAATCTTAATTTTTTTTCTGGAAGCCTCATCAATTAGGTTTACGCAGACGACGACTTTTGCAGTAATCTCAAAGACCTGTAATGTTAGGTTTAGATTTCTTTCCAGGCAAGTGGCGTCCACGACAACAACGGTAGTGTCGGGTTTGCCAAAGCAGAGGTAATCTCTGGCCACTTGTTCTTCCACAGAATTGGCCAGCAGAGAGTAAGTGCCCGGTAGGTCAATTAAATTAAACACCAGACCTTGATTGATATATTTCCCTTCAGCTCTTAATACTGTTTTGCCCGGCCAGTTGCCGGTGTGCTGGTTTAAGCCGGTTAAGGCATTAAAAACAGTGCTTTTACCTGTATTTGGATTTCCGGCTAATGCAACTACATAATCTGTTTTGGAAAAATAACTTTTATGAAAGGTTTCCTTGTTTGCCCCGCTGCCACAAGATCGGTGCGTTAAACCCATGTCTTTTAATCCTCCTTATAATTTTACTAATATTTTTGTGCCTTCTTCTTCTCTGAAAGCAATAACGGCACCACGAATTTTATAGGCTTTGGGGTCTCCCATGGGGCTAATTCGCAAGGCCTCTACCTTTGTGCCCGGAACCAGGCCCAGATCAAGCATTCTTCTTCTGCTGATTCCTTCAGCTTTAATAGAACTCACAATACCCATTTTACCAATGGGTAAATCATGCAGGGTAATAATATTTTTATTGTTAGGGTTCTTCTGTCTGTCTTTCATTGTATACTCCTCACGGTTGGATGAATTTTAAAACATCGTGTCTAAGATTATGATTAGCTTAAATCTTTCAGCCCCCAAAAGAAGTTTGCCGGGGCTAATTTTATTAGTTTAAGCTCACTTTTAAATTGCACCTGACACATATTATGTAAGAATCTTTTTCATGGTTACAGGTTGAAAGTAAATTATTAAAGAGTTATTATCTAGCTTTAGCTATCTTCAGATTAAATTTTGCCGAATGATTGCCAACCGGATATCATAAGATTTACAAATTAGATTTGTAAGAGCCGGGGGGATGATTTTGAATAATATCTCAAGCGAAAGTGTTGTAGAGAGTAAAATAGCTGCAGGCAATACCTGTATCGGAGAAGAGGAATTCCCGGGTACACGAATAGAAGCAGCCCAACTGGGAATGAAAACCGTGGTATTATGGATTTATAACATTAATCAAAATGGTTCGTCAAATTTATTTCAGGAAGATATGAGCCGCCATTTTACAAGTGATAAAGACGGTAATGTGATAATCAGGGATATGAGTCCGGAATTAATGGCACAATTTTTATCTAATTTAACCACATCCAAGGAGATTCAAATACACGAATTGGGAATTCGATTAATGCTATTTGTATATAATTGCAATCAGAATGGTTCGAACAATGCTGCAAGAGTAACACCGGTTGCGGAATAAAAAAAATTTCAAGCCCTCATATGGCATAATTTAACAATGATGAATAGTATGTAATGTAGTAAATAGTGCAGGAAAGTGCCGAATCCCACTGGGTGGGAAAAAAATATTGGGGGTATTTAATATGTTGGATAAGAAGAAAGTTGATTGTGTGGATTTTAATGGTTGTATGCAGGAGCTTAATTATTACATTAAGGATAATAAAACAGAGGTTAACGTACCTATTAATTTGTTGGTAAATTTATTTAACATTTTGCATGCGGAAGTTACTGCTTGTGCTAAAGCCGCTGCCGAGGCTGTAAATATAGCGAAGGAAACTGTAACTGTTGCCAATGAGGCCAAGAATGAGGCTAAGAATGCGGCAATAGCAGCTTCCAAAGCTGAGGGTGAGGCAAAGAGTGCAGCGGTTGCCGCCAATAAAGCTGAGAGTGAAGCAAAGAATGCCGCTCTTGCCGCTAATAAGGCCGAAAATGAGGCAAAGAATGCAGCAGTTGCCGCTAATAAGGCTGAGAATGAAGCAAAGAATGCCGCCTTGGCCGCCAGCAAAGCGGAGAATGAGGCAAAGAGTGCGGCAGTTGCCGCTAATAAAGCGGAAAGTGCGGCTGAGAATGCGGCATTGGCAGCTAATAAAGCTGAGAGCGATGCAAAGAATGCCGCCTTGTCTGCTGCTGAGGCTAAAAATGATGCCATGGCCGCCAATGAAGCCAAAAATGCCGCGGAAACTGCTGCTGCCAATAGATCTATTTGTGAAAATATCAACCAGAATGGTACACATAACTCTGCCAGGTCTTGATAAATATAAAACAATATATATTGGAGATTCCGGTAAAAATTAATTTAACAGGCGTTTTCCTAATTAACGGAAGGCGCCTGTTTTGCTTTCCATAATAAGAGATGTTTATATAGGGTTTAAGATTGAATAAATGCTTATTAGTCATAATTCGACAGCATTTCCGAAGGTATTATCTTGGTTTCTGTCTAATGTTTAATGGGAGTGTGCCGTATGTCTATGGGAGGTAATGTTAAAATGAAGGGTAGAGATAAATTAAAAGAAATGTCTGTTGGCAACTTGTTTGAATTGGAAAGAAGATTGCCTGATAACAATTTCTGTTCTTACAAGCTGATAGATGATAAGTATCTTTTGGGGGATGATTCAATTGGTTTTGAACAGCTCCAAAACATATTAGAAATAATACCTTATGGCATATCTATAACTACAGATCTGTCCTGCAGAGATATAAGACATAATTCAGCTGCTGCTAAGATATTAAGAATTAACCCCTGGGAGAGTTTTTCACTTTCATCTGCTATTCTACCGCCTGTGAAAATATATAGTAACGGGAAAAGACTTTTACCGGAAAATGCGCCTATGCAGCGTTCGGCCATATATGGTGAAATAATTGCGGATCAGGAGGTGGAAATGATATGGGAAGACGGTGTTCGAAAAATTACAAAATGGAATTCCAGACCTTTTTATGACAGTAAAGGGGAGATTGTCGGTGTAGTGGCCTTCTGTGAGGACATATCTAATTTAAAAACATTGAATCTTTTGCTTCAATGTGATAGTACGGCATGCAATGTTTGCAGAAAACTGGTAGATATAGTTGAATTTCTGCCGGATGCTACTTTTGCTGTAGATATTAATAAAAGGGTTATTTTTTGGAATAGGGCAATTGAGGATATGACCGGTATTAATAAAAAGGATATTATTGGTAAGAGTGACTTTCCCTACTCCTTGCCGTTCTATGGTGAAAAAAGGCCATTGCTGGTCGATATAATAATTTCAGATAAAAAAGACGATATAAAAAAATATAATTACTTTGAAAGAAAGAAGGGTATTTTATATGCCGAAAGCTTTAGTAAGTATGCATTTAATGGTAAGGGAGCCTTTTGGTGGGGAAAGGCTTCTCCTCTGTATGACAATGAAGGCAATATTGTTGGAGCAATTGAATCAGTTCGTGATATGACTGAACATAAAAAAATTGAGAATGAGTTGAAGAAACACCGTAAGCACCTGGAAAATCTGGTGCAGGAGCGTAATAAGGAACTTATAATTGCGAATAAACAATTGCAATCGGAGATTACTGAGCGGAAACAGATAGAGAAGAAACTGGAAAAGGATCAGGAGCGCTTGTATGAGCAGTTGCTCTTTTCTAATTCCCTCAACCGCATAGCTGAAACCATAATCGTCCAGGATGACAAAAAGACGATTTTAAATGATATGACCAGAATGTTAGGACAAACACTTGGGGTGGACCGCTGCAGTATTTTTGAAATAGACATTAAACAAAACTTAGCAATAAAAATGTGTGAATGGATGAACGAAGAAGTCGTTAATATGGTGCCCTGTCAAGATATCTACAGTTTAGACCAATATTCGAATGGTGTCAGGTTTATTTGGAATTGTCGAAAATGGCTTGAGAGTCACATAGATAATAAGCATGCTGAACTAACCGCTGATGGTTCCGCAGAAATATTTCACCATCAAATTAATATACAAAGCATGTTGTGTTACCCTTTCTCTTTCCAGCAGAGCGGTTACTATTTAATGATTTTTAGCCAGATTAGATACCGCCGCACCTGGCATTTAGACGAATTCAATTTTATTAGCGCCACTGCGAAGCTTGTTGAATTAGCCACTCAAAAAATCAGTATTTTGTATGAACGGGGACAGTTTTTAGAAACACTGAGAAAAGCTGAAGAGGAGAAGGAGCTTATTCTCAGTAATCTGTCGGAACTGGTAGTATATCACGATATAAATATGAGGATTAAATGGGCAAATGAGGCTGCAGGCAGGTTTTTTGGATTAGCCCCGGAAAGGTTAGTGGGCCATCGCTGTTACGAGTTATGGAAGCAGGTGGAACCATGTGATGGCTGCCCTGTTAAGGAGCTGCTTGAAAGCGGTCAATCGCAGGAAAAAGAGGTTATTGGTCCCGATGGAAAGGACTGGCTTGTTAGGGCTAACCCTGTTTATGACGGTAACCGCAATGTCATAGGAACTGTTCAGGTTGCCCTGGAAATAAGCCATCGTAAACAACTGGAACAAGAAATAGCACGCCTGGACAGGCTTAATTTAATCGGAGAAATGGCTGCCGGTATAGGACATGAGATTAGAAATCCAATGACTACAGTACGCGGTTTTTTACAAATGATGGCAGAGAAGAATGATTGCCTTAAATATAAGCAGTATTATGATTTAATGATAGAGGAACTGGATAGGGCTAATTCCATTATTACGGAGTACTTATCGCTGGCCAAGAACAAGTGTGTCAATTTAAAAATACAAAGTTTGAATCAGATTTTAGATGTTTTATACCCGCTAATACAGGCTACAGCAATGCGTGAGGATAAGTTTATAGTGCTGTCGCTGGGAGATGTCCCGAATTTGCTTCTGGATGAAAAGGAGATCCGTCAACTTATCTTAAACCTATCCCGCAATGGTTTGGAAGCTATGTCCCCCGGTGGAAAATTAATTATTAAAACGATGACATGCAGCGGTAAGGTTGCTTTAGTTGTACAAGATGAGGGTTCGGGTATACGACCGGAGATAATTAAAAAGTTGGGGACTCCTTTTTTTACGACTAAAAATAATGGAACAGGCTTGGGTTTATCAGTCTGCTATAGTATAGCCAATAGACACAAAGCAACTTTAAAAGTTGAGAGTAATAATATGGGAACTACCTTCTCTGTTTGGTTTAACCAAAACCAGCCAGAATTCCCCCACCTTTAAAGTGGGGGATGAGCGGAGGCCTTGTAAGACCTCTTCTCTTTGTATCGTAGGCGGTAGCTGATGAATCAGGAAACGCTCGTTGAAGTTCCTATGAAAGCCCCCGCTTCTTAGTGGAACGTAAGCGGGGGTAGTTCACTTAAACTGTCAAATCAATTTGCTGAATTGTGCCCGCAGTTCCGTTTTCATTAATGTAAATTCCTGATGTTCTAATCTGCCCGTTTAAAATGTTTTCACTGTTCTTCATGCTAAATGGTGTCTCTATATTACCGAGATATATGGCACCTACACCTTTTTGGCCAAGGGCAAATAATTTATCGTTGCCTTTTGAATCCTTAGTCCAGATGCGAAGCTGCTCAAAGATGGGATCATTTTCATCTATCCAGTTATTACCGTCGCTGTCGTATTGAGACAGCTCAGCAAAGCCATTTCCGCTGTTTGGCCCAAATAATTCACTGCCGTTATTAATGACACCGTCATTATTCAGGTCCAGAGCCAGAAAGCCACTGTCCTGGGTTAGAAAAGAAATTTGATCCTGGCTGCCGTCAGAGTCCAGGTCAAAACTAAACTTTGTATCAGTTAACTCCGGCGCTTTACCATTAAAATTAATCACCAGTGGGTCAATTTTAACAGCATCACCCGCTCTGATTTGAATGTTTTGTTGTGATGCGAACTGCCTGCTCATATCTAACTGAACAGAAAAATTGATTTCCCTTCCATCGCTTGTTTTTATAATCCCCTGAGACTCATAAGACATTTGTTCCTTTTCAAAATGTGTTTCTTGCAGGTTGTATTCCATTCCCGAACCTAGTTTAGCGGGTAATTTAATATTCAGGTTTCTGGAATTAAAAGAAAGTTTAGCGCTGGTTCCCTGAAGTTCTATTCTTTCAGGTAAAATGAACTTAATTTTCTTCCCGGTGATAGCTTCCAGCATTTTTTGAAGCAATAGAATTTTTTGTTTATCTTTATCACTTATATTTATTTCCTCGTTTTGAGTTTCTGTAATTTTTCCGGAAGCGCTTTTTTCCTGTTCAATTAAGGCCCTGGCCTCTTCAGATAAATCCAGGAAATCAGTATTAATAGTTATTTTAGCTAATTGATTAGTAGAAGATAACTTTCCTTCAAAGTCAGGTCTTTTATCACCGACCCAGGTTTTTAAAGTTTCTTCTTTTGTATCTATACTAATACTGCTGCAATCGCTATGCATGAAGATATTTGAACTCTGGATTTTCACGCTAATTCCTCCCCTCTTTAAGATAAATTCTTTTAATCTATATCGGGTTAGTTTACTAAATCTTTATATATAAATTCTTCTGTAATCCTTAATTTGTCAAAGATACAGTAAAAACGGTCAAAAAAAATAGCCCCAAAGCTTATTGGGCTGCTGATGAATGGCTTAAGTCCTTGTTTTTATTCTTCTTCTTCAACCAGCCATTCATCCTCCCAGCCCATTATATTGCTTATCTTGGCTGACTTGCGGTTAATAAAATTTGTCGCAAACCTGTCAGCATCCTTTTCCGCTTTTTCTTCATCCACGTCGGCAGTGAGAAAATTGTTTACCAGTTGATACCTGTGTCTTAATTCATGAACTAATGCGTGTAAGGAGTATAACTGTTTGCTGTGAAAGTTATCCCCGTCATCATCTTGAGCAAAGATGCAGACAAAAACTTCATCGGTGGCCTGGTTGTAAGTACCCTCTAACTTTCCCGAAAATTCTTCCAGAGAAAAATTAAAGCACCTGGGATAGTGTTTCAGCATATCAAACCTGGTTTCATAAATAACCAGCTTCTGTGGCTTGTAATCCTTGCCCAACAGTTTGATTATTTTATTCAGCTGTTCATCTGTAAATACATTTCCGTTGTTTATAATGATCATGGCAACCTCACATGTTTTGAATTTATAAATTATGGTTTAATTTATTTTACTTTAGTATTGCTAATAGTCAATAAGAAAATTACAGGTAAGATATATTTTACCTGATTAAGTTTCCATATAACAAGTTGTATTAGTATTTACTGTAATACATATAATAACGCAAATAAATATCTTGTGATTAGTGATTGCTTATTTCAGGAGGTATCGCATGGAAATAGAAGCCGGAGAAAGGTGTTCTTCCTGCGGGCAGGAGAACGCCCCGATATTTAAAAACCCTTTGCCGGGGGAGAAGCAGGATGAGCTTGTAACAGCAGCTAAGAATAAGGCTTCATTATATGCTGAACTGGACAAGCTGCTGGAGCTCTATGGCAGGGAAAGAGGTGAACTAATCCGGGTTCTCTACGGCGCTCAGAAGATATTCGGTTATCTGCCGCCGGAGGTTCAGGCATATATTGCCGCCAAAATGGATATCCCGATTAGTGAGGTTAACGGGGTAGTGACATTTTATACTCTTTTTGTTACTGAGCCGAGGGGGCGGCATACGGTTAGGGTTTGTACGGGTACAGCCTGTTACGTTAAGGGTGCCGCTGATATTATGGATAAATTTAAACAAGAACTCAAGCTGGACGGCCGGGAAACAGGCGAGGATGGTTTATTCACATTAACCTCTACCCGCTGTATCGGTGCCTGCGGAATGGCTCCGGTGTTGACTGTTGATGAGGAAGTATACGGCAATTTAACCGCAAAAGATGTGATTACCATACTGGAAAAATACCGGTCTGATCCGGTCGCTGCCGGTAGTGGTACGGCAGCAGCGGAAAAAGCTGAAATACAGCCGGAAGCGAGGGCAAACGAGAATCATGATCAAGTCCATTGAGGAACTCAAAGCAATTAAAGATAAATACCTGCCTGTTATCAATTTGCGCTTAGATCACAGACCGGCTTCGGAACAAAGACATCTGCTGGTTTGTGCCGGTACCGCCTGTACTTCGTCAGCCAGTCAAGAGATCATCAAAGAACTTGACCGACAGATCAAGGAACATAAGTTAACCGGTAAAGCAAAAGTTTTTAAAACAGGTTGTTTCGGGTTTTGCCAGCAAGGACCAATTGTTGTGGTGCAGCCTGATAATATTTTTTATTGCCGGGTTAAGAAAGAGAATGTCAAGGATCTGGTGGAAAAGCATATAATCGGCGGCCGGGTGCTTGAGGAACTGCTGTTTAAAGAGCCTGATTCGGGAGAACTGCAGCGGCGTATGGAGGACATAAGGTTTTTTCACAACCAGCAGCGGGTGGTACTGCGCAATTGCGGTGTAATCAACCCGGAAGATATTAATGAGTACATAGCCAGGGACGGTTATGCCGCTTTAGCCGATATACTTAATCATCGTTCGCGGGCTGAGGTTATTGATCAAGTAATTAATTCTGTTCTTCGTGGCCGGGGAGGTGGGGGGTTCCCTACAGGCAAAAAATGGCAAATAGCTGCCCGGCAGGAAGTAAACCCTAAATATATAGTATGCAATGCTGATGAGGGGGATCCGGGCGCGTTTATGGATCGCAGTATTTTAGAAGGAGATCCTCATGCCATACTGGAGGGTATGTCTATCGGCGCTTACGCTGTAGGTGCCGAGCAGGGTTATATCTATGTGCGCGCAGAGTATCCTATCGCGGTGGACAGGCTGGAAATAGCTATTGGGCAGGCCAGGCAAATGGGCTTACTGGGTAAAAACATTTTGGGCAGCGGTTTTAACTTTGATATTGATATAAAACTGGGCGCCGGGGCTTTCGTCTGCGGTGAGGAAACCGCGCTGCTGCATTCATGCATGGGGGCCAGGGGAGAACCCAGACCCCGACCGCCCTACCCCGCTCAGGAGGGGCTTTGGGGAAAGCCTACTGTAATTAACAATGTCGAGACTTTTGCCAACGTGACGGTTGTTTTTCAGAAGGGTTGGCAGTGGTTTGTGGGGCGGGGTACTGCCAAAAGCAGCGGAACCAAGGTATTTTCTCTGGCCGGCAAGATTAAAAATACCGGTCTAATTGAGGTGCCCATGGGCTCCACTTTACGCTCTATTATTTTCGATACCGGAGGTGGTATACCTGACGGCCACAGGTACAAGGCTGTCCAGACAGGCGGGCCTTCCGGCGGGTGTATTCCGGAGGAATACCTGGATATCCTGGTAGATTATGACTCTCTGGCGAAAGTTGGTTCAATTATGGGTTCCGGCGGGCTAATTGTTATGGATGACCGCGACTGTATGGTGGATATAGCCCGTTTCTATGTTGAATTTGCTCAGGATGAATCTTGCGGGCGTTGTACCCCTTGCCGTGTAGGTACGAAAAGACTGCTGGAAATCTTGCAGCGCATAACCAAAGGTGAAGGTGAGATGGAGGATTTAAGGCTGCTGGAGGAACTTTCTCAGGATATTAAGGTTGCCTCCCTCTGCGGGTTAGGCCAGACCGCTCCTAATCCGGTGCTCTCCACACTGCGTTTTTTCCGGGATGAGTATATCGCTCATATTAGGGATAAGCACTGCCCGGCCGGTGTATGTAAAGACTTGCTGCATTATCTGGTGCTGGAGGACCAGTGCATTGCCTGCGGTATATGCGCTAAAGCCTGCCCGGTTGATGCGATAAGCGGGGAGAGGAAAAAACCGCCCTATAAAATTGATCCGGAGAAATGTATCCGCTGCGGCGCCTGCATGGAGAAGTGTCCCAAAGATGTTATTATCAGGGGCAGCATTCCCGGATTTAAAGCTGCTGCAGGTCAAGTTCCCGGGGGCGGCAGGGGTGGTATAAACGAAGAAGGCAACCTGGAGAATTCAGACTTTGCGGGGATACGGGAAAGGGGGGATAAGCATGCCGCAGGTTCAGGAGTACACGCCGGGTCCGGTCATTGAGGGTGCGGGCCACCTGTTTGAAAAAGATGAAAAGAACTTAGAAAAGGTGCGGCTGTTTATTGACGGTAAGGAAGTGACGGCGCTAAAGGGAATTTCTGTACTGGAAGCAGCCAGATCTGTGGGCATAACCATACCCAGTCTATGTTATTTAAAGGGTATTAATGAGATAGGTTCCTGCCGGGTTTGCATGGTGGAGGTGGAAGTTAACGGGGTTATGACTTTGCAGGCTTCCTGTGTGTATCCGGTTGCTGAGGGAATCAGGGTGTACACCAATACGCCGCAGGCCCGCCGTGTCAGGCGGACTATGGTGGAACTCCTGCTTTCCGATCACCACAGGGAGTGCACTGCTTGCATAAGAAACTTAAACTGTGAACTGCAGAACCTGGCTGATGACCTGGGCATCAGAAATATTAAATACACCGGTGAAACGAATTATGTTCCCATATTTGCAAATAACCCTTTTATCATGAGGGACTACAATAAGTGCATTAAATGCCGCCGCTGTGAGGCTATCTGCAGCAAGGTTCAGGAGGTAAACGTGTATTCTGCTTTAGGCCGGGGGTTTGAAGTAAAAATAGCGCCTGCTTTTATACAGGATTTGTCCGCCGTCGCCTGCATTACCTGCGGGCAGTGTGTTATTGCCTGTCCCACCGGTTCACTGGTGGAAAAAGAGTGCATTGAAGAAGTATGGGATGCTCTGGCAGATAAGGATAAGTATGTGGTGGTGCAAACCGCCCCGTCCATACAGGTTACTTTAGGAGAGTCTTTCGGTCTTCCGGTAGGGACAATTGTTACCGGAAAACTTGTATCGGCACTGAGGCGGATGGGGTTTGACAAAGTTTTTGCAACCGATTTTACTGCTGATTTAACTATTATGGAAGAGGCGCATGAACTGTTAGACAGACTAAACGGCCATGGCAGGCTGCCGCTTTTGTCTTCCTGCAGTCCCGGATGGGTCAAATTCTGCGAGCATTTTTATCCCGAGTTCACGGAAAATATGTCTACCTGCAAGTCACCGCATGAAATGTTCGGTGCCTTGACCAAGACCTATTTTGCCGAGAAAGAGGGGCTTGATCCTGAGAAAATTGTGGTGGTGGCCATTATGCCTTGCACTGCCAAGAAGTATGAGGCCTCACGTCCGGAATTCGGCAATAAAAGATTTAAAGATGTAGATTGGGTGCTGACTACCAGGGAACTGTCCCGCATGATTCGACAGATGGGAATAAACTTTACTGAACTTCCTGATGAGGACTATGATCAGCCTATGGGCATGTCCACAGGGGCGGGAGCAATTTTTGGCGCCACGGGCGGAGTAATTGAAGCCGCTGTGCGTACAGCTTATTACCTGTCAACCGGAGAAGAAATGGATTTATTGGACTACAGTGAATTTGAGGGAATCAGCGGCTTGAAAATAGCCGAGGTAAAGCTGAAGGACAGAACTATTAAGGTAGCGATTGCCCACGGTACCGGCAATGCCCGCCGCCTGCTGGACAGATTGAAGGCCGGAGAAGAATTTCATTATGCCGAAATTATGGCCTGCCCCGGAGGTTGTGTGGGCGGCGGCGGACAGCCTATTTTCGGAGGCAGGGAGCACAAGGAAATCTCGCTTGATTACAGGCATAACAGGGCTGACGCCCTGCACAGGATTGATCTGAGCAAAGAACTTCGCCGATCACATGAAAACCCGGCGGTCAAGAAGATATATGAGGAATATTTAGGGCGTCCCCTGGGGGAGAAATCCAGGGAATTGCTGCATACCTGCTTTACCCCAAGGGGCAAAATGCCCGGTTTTGCCTGGCAGGATTTGCCGCCGGTGGATCATAAATGTTTGCATTGAAATTTTAAGTTCATGGTTTTTATATAGAAGAGATTGATGAGATTTTAGGCAGATATTAAGAAAATGAATATGTTTGAATGAATTAATTTTGACAAAAACCCTTCGAAAAACATGTCTTCGAAGGGTTTTAGATTTAACTATCGTTTTTTAAGATTTTTTATCTGTTTATGAATCTTTTTCCATCTTTCTTTCTCTGCCAGATACTCCTGCCGGTTTTCTTTCCTGGATAGGTAGGCCAGTTCTTTTTGCAGTTTGCGGTAATTCCCGTACCTGTCATAATCCAGTCGGCCATTCTCTAGAGCGGCTTTCACAGCACAGCCGGGTTCTCCTTCATGCCGGCAGTCCTTAAAGCGGCACTGTGAGGCCAGTAACGAAATATCTGCAAATGATTGCAATCCTTCACACGTACCCCATAGCTGCAATTCTCTCATCCCCGGTGTATCTATTATAAGTCCACCCCCGGGTAGAATGATTAATTCGCGGTAGGTTGTGGTATGCCTGCCCCGGTCATCTGACTGTCGTATTTCGGCGGTTTTTTGTGCTTCTCTGCCGCAAAGATGGTTGATAAGTGTTGATTTGCCCGCTCCTGAGGAGCCCAGCAGGGCCGCAGTGCGGCCCTTTCTTAGATGAGAAGCCAGTTCAGTTATCCCTGTTCCGCTTTGGCTGCTGGTCACATGTACCGGCACGCCCGGAGCAATGTTTTCAATGGCCAGGACTTTTTGATTTATATCATTGCATAAGTCCGCTTTGCTCAAAATTATAACCGGATTAGCTCCGCTTTCCCAGGCCAGTGTCAGGTAGCGTTCCAAACGCCTTAAATTAAAATCATTATTCAGGGCAGCAACTAAAAACACGGTATCTATGTTAGCCGCTATTACCTGTTCTTCAACAGTTGTTCCCGCTGTTTGCCGGGAAAACTTGCTTTGTCTGGGTAAAACAGCCTGTATAGTGGCTTTTCCTTCCCCGGTTGGGTTAAGAACAACCCAGTCTCCGACAGCAGGAAAGTCCCGCCGGCCGGAGGCTTCGTAGCGCATTTTGCCGGAGACGGCGGCCAGCAATTCACCTTGCTCAATGTATACGCGGTAGATATGTTTGTGCTCTGCCGCTATTCTGCCGGCAATATAGCCCTGCTGTGAATAAGGAGCAAAGCTGTTATTGAAAAATGAGTTCCATCCTATATTTTCTAAATTCACTTGGATTCCTCCAGACCAAATTATTGTGGTCGCAGAAGAATCCCCAGGTATTTAAATCAGCTTTCAATTAATAAATGAGGAAACCTGCGACCTTAATTACCCGAAATGAGACTGAGATTACCGAATCCTTTTTCTCGGACATATTCACCACTCCTTTAAAATATTGCTTATATTATATATGGCTGAATATTGTAAGTCCAGAAAGTTTACTATAAAAATATTTACAAAACTGTTGACAAAGCTATTCTGCTTAACATATACTTAGTTAACAAATGTTAACCAAGGGGAGACGTTATGGAACATATTTACTCTCATCACGGGAAAAAAGAAGATATTATAAATGCCAGTATTAAGTTATTTGCCGAAAAAGGTTATGATGCGGTTTCCGTCAGAGATATTTCCAAAGCCGCAGGGGTTACTGAGGCTGCCCTTTATAAGCATTTTAAGGGCAAAGAGGATATGTTTTTAACTATTTTTAAAGAAATAATCCGGGAATATTGCCGCCGTATATTTGAAATCAAGCAAAGCGACACCGGTGCTATTGAAAAGCTTTGCCGGATTGTTGCCATTACTTTTGATCTTTATGAGGCTCATCCTTCGGAAATACGCTTTGCTTTAATCACACAGCACAAGTTTTGGGAGGTACTGCCTAATGATTTTAAGCCTCACCTGCTAATCAAAGCGATACTTGAAGAAGGCATGGATTCGGGTGAAATACCAAGGGAGGAAGTCTACCTGCTGATTACTGTTTACAGCGGGCTGCTGCTGGAACCTCTGGCTCAGTATCCGTATTTTTATGATGTTTTGCCGCCTCTACAGGAGCTTAAGGTACGGATCATGTCTAAAGTACGTAAGCTTTTGCAGTAACAGAAATAATCACACGAATAAAATATTTTTTTAAGTCGTAGTTAACGAACGTTAACAAATAAAAAGAGTGCTATTAAAAAGGAGTGTCACGATGTGAGACGCTTATTGCAAATAATATTTAAGCTGTTATTCAGGCTTCGCCTGGTTAATTTTGAGAATTTGCAATTTAACGGGCCGTCTGTAATTATACCTAATCATGTGTCCTTTATAGATCCTGTTATTCTATATCTTTTTCTGCCGCGGGAAGTAGTCTTTGTGGTAAACACTCACATTGCCAAACGTTTTGCTTTTGTCTTGCGCTTTTGCCATCATGTTGATGTGGATCCGTTAAATCCTTATTCCTTAAAAAAAATAGCTGCCATTGTTAAAACCGGTACCCCGGTGGTATTGTTTCCGGAAGGACGGATTACAGTAACCGGAGGCTTAATGAAAGTATATGACGGTATAGGTTTTATTGCTCAAAAAACGGGAGCTGCTCTTTATCCCCTTATTTTTACCGGTTTAGAGTATTCTAAATCATCCCGGGTGCGGGATAAGCTTAAGAGCAGGTGGTTCCCGAGGGTGCGGCTTTTTGCGGATCAGCCGGTAAAATTGAAGGCTGATGAAACTAAAACTTCTAGAATGCAGAAAAGGGAACTGAGCAATAAAATTCTGCAAACTATGCAGCAGTCTCTTTTCAGGGCTAAATATGAGGAAAAGGTTAATCTTTTTAATAATTTGCTCCAAGCCGCCCAGACCAATGGGACTGGGAGCATTATTGCAGAGGACATGGGGCAGAAAATATCCTATCGCAATTTGCTTATCGGATCCTATGTTTTGGCTAAAAAATTGTCCGGATTGCTGAAAGATGAGAATATAGGGGTTTTACTGCCTAATTCCATAGGCCATGTGGTAACCCTTTTTTCCCTGTTTTTCAACGGTAAGACTCCCGCTGTGCTTAACTTTTCCGCAGGGGTGAAAAATAACCTGGACTGCGCTGAAACAGCCGGTATCGGTGTAGTTTTGACTTCCCGTGTGTTTATAGAAAAGGGTGACCTGAATGATTTAGCGGAGGCACTGGCTAAAAAATATAACGTTATCTATTTGGAGGATATTAAAAAACAAATAGGTTTTAGCGATAAATTGAACGGTTTAATTAAATATTTAGTCAAAGCTAAAGCCCAAAAGCCCACTGGCAGAGTAATACTTTTTACCTCGGGAAGTGAAAGCAAGCCCAAGGGTGTGGTGTTAAGCCACAGTAATATTGCGGCCAACATCAGACAGGTTTCCTGCGTTATTGATTTTACGCCTAAGGATAGGATATTCAATGCCTTACCTATGTTTCACAGCTTTGGCCTGACAGCCGGCACCATGCTGCCCCTGCTCTCCGGTGTAGAAGTGTTTCTCTATCCCAGCCCTTTGCATTATAAAATTATACCCGAGCTTTGTTATGAGAAAAGAGCCACGGTTATTTTCGGCACTTCCACTTTTTTGGCCTCGTATGGAAAATATGCTCATCCCTATGACTTTTTTAGCTTGAGGCTTGTCTTAGCCGGGGCAGAAAAACTTAAAGAAGATACCAGGGCCCTTTGGCAGGATAAGTTTGGTATCCGTATTTTAGAAGGCTATGGTACTACGGAAACAGCACCGGTTTTGAGTTTGAATACGCCGCTTTTTTATAAAGAAGGCACGGTAGGCAGGTTGCTGCCGGGAGTAAGTTGGCAATTGGAAATTGTTGAGGGGATTGAAGGAGGGGGGAGTCTTCTGGTGCAAGGGCCAAATGTAATGGAGGGCTACCTGCTGCACGGGGTTGGTTTTGTTCCCGCCCCGGTCTGGTATAACTGCGGCGACGTTGTAAGTATTGACCGGGAGGGGTTTGTTGCTGTCAAGTCCCGGCTGAAGAGGTTTGCCAAGGTCTCAGGTGAAATGGTAAGTTTAAATCTGGTGGAAGAGCTGGCTGAAAAGTGTTTTGGAATTGCTGGGCAAGCAGCTGTGAATATGCCTGATTCCAGAAAAGGGGAAAAAATCATACTCTATACCTCTGACAAGAAAGCGACTAGGCAGCAGCTCAGAGATTATCTGGCGCGCAGTCACCAGAGTATGCTGCTGATGCCGGCGGAGGTGGAGTATATTGAAAAACTGCCTCTGCTGGGCAGCGGTAAGACAGATTATGTAGCATTAAAACAAGTTGCTGAAAAAAGAAACTTGAAGGACTAATTTGGCTGGAGGTGCGGAAAAGGAATGGAAAGAAAATGAAACAATGTTGGAACAACAGAAATGGGGAGGGGGCAGCATGTTGGTTGCCGGATGGTGTTTTAAGCTAAAACCTCTAAACGCTCTGTTTGCCGCTCAGTTTTTATCTGCTTTTGTTGATAATATGATTCTTTTTATTACACTGGCAATTATTAATAGGGATGGTTATCCCGGTTACTATCTGCCGCTGGTTCAGAGCGCTTTTCTTTTTGCTTATATTGTGTGTGCACCCTGGGTAGGCAGGTTTGCTGATAAAAATCCCAAGCCCTGGGTGCTGGTTATCGGCAACATTTTAAAATCAGTCGGTATTTTAATGCTGCTGGTTAAAATTAATCCCGCTGTCAGTTATGCGGTTGTCGGTGCCGGTGCAGTGGTATACAGTCCGGCCAAGTATGGCATATTGCCTGAACTGACCTCTGGCGAAGGCCGGCTTTTAAAAGCAAACTCGAATATGGAGAGCTTTACTATTCTGGCAATACTGGCCGGCTCGGTGTCCGGGGGGTATCTCTCAGATAAATCTATACTCCTGTCACTCCTGGTCTGCCTGGTGCTTTATGGCCTTTCGATACTTTTTAGCACTTTTATTCCCAGACAAAAAGGCAATGAACGCATTGGTTACAGTAGGGCGGTACGGGCCTTCGGAGCTGACAGCACGTTACTTTTTAAAGACGCGCAGGGTCGTTTCTCGCTTATTGGCACCGGGTCGTTTTGGCTTGCTTCTGCAGTGCTCAGAATGGTGATTATTGCCTGGCTGCCGATAACCCTTGGTATTACCGGCAATACCTCTATCAGTATGATTATTGCTGTAACCGGTATTGGCATAGCTATTGGTGCCGCCATTACTCCGTATCTGGTGACGGTAAAAACCTATACCAGAACAGCTTATTACGGGTTGGCCATGGCAATTTGTATTTTTGCCTTCACCTTAATCCACAGCTTAACATTTACAATAATCTTTTTGTTGCTGACAGGTTGTTTGGGAGGTATTTTCATCGTTCCCATGAATACCTGTTTGCAGCAGGTCGGGCATGAAACTATTGGGGCCGGAAAAACTATTGCCATTCAAAACTTTGTAGAGAATACTTTTATGTTTCTTGGCGTTGGCGGATACACTCTGGCAGCTAAAGCCGGTGTGGGTGTAAATGCCGCTATTGTGGCAACAGGGATTACGCTGCTGATTTTTATCGGCTATATGTTTTTATCTGGAAGGAATTGTGCCCGATGAATCTGGAATTATGTCACACTTATGCGTCAGAGGTGAGTGTTGTTGAAGAATAAGGATGCCTGTCTGCTTATTCACGGCTTTAGCGGTGGGCCCTTTGAGGTTATGCCGTTGGCAGATTATTTAGCCGAGCAAGGTTTTACTGTATCTGTTCCAACACTGGCCGGGCATGATGATAACCTTAGTAAACTGGGCCAGGCTAATTATCAGGACTGGCTTGCCTCCGCTGAAACAGCTTTAATTAAGCTGCGCAGCGAGTACCGGAAAGTGCATATTGCCGGTTTTTCCATGGGAGGGCTGATAGGTATCTATCTTGCTCATAAATATGAGGTAAATAGCCTGATCACATTGAGTTCACCTGTTTATGTTCTTGATTTCAGAAAGATTGTGGAGAATATATATACAGGCTTAAAAAATAATGATTACCGGCGCATAAAAAAATATGCTCGCAACATAATGCACGTACCTTTTAAGGCAGTGGCCAATTTTAAACTTATCCAGAGAAAAACTTTGCCGCTGGTTAGAAGTATTCAGGTGCCGCTTATGGTTATTCAGGGTTTAAAGGATGATACGGTTAAACCTAAAAGCGCGGACTATATTTTTAATAACGCCGTTTCGAAGACGAAGCGAATATATTACTTGCCGGAATCTTCCCATTTAATATGTCTTGATGTGGAAAAGGACAGAGTTTTTGAACTGGTAGTTGATTTTATTTCAGAGGTTTGAGGGATTTCTAAAGAGACTAACAAAAATCATGTATTTGTTTTTGGGAAATAATATTTGAAAAATATAATAAGAAGGTGATTTAGGTTCAGGCCTTTTCAATCACCTTCTTATCACCAATAAGACTATTTCATTTTAATCATTATTTCATTAGCTGCCATTTACCGTCTTTAATTTCTACCAGCACCATGGACTCCGCATTTAACCCGTTATGATCCTTATCTGAGAGATTGAAGATTCCTGAAACACCGGAGAAATTCTGAATTTTCTCCAGCTCATCCCTGATAGCAGCTTTATTGTCGCCGGCTTTTTCAATTGCTCTTACCACTAAATTAAAGGCATCATAACCATAACCGCCGAACGAGTTGGGCGGTGCATTATACTTCTTGGTATAATCATCAATATAATTAGTTAGAATTTTTTTCTGAGGATCGGAATCTGGAAGCTGCTCAGCAACCGCAATTTTCCCGATGGGCAAAATTACGCCTTCAGCTGCGCCCTGTGCCAGCTCGATAAACTTTTGGTTGCCTGACCCGTGGCTGTGCAGCAGGGGTATGGTAAGTTTTAAATCCTTAAAATTCCTTGTCACAATAGAAGCTGTGGGTGGTATGGCCCATACGATCGCTGCTTGTGCTTCGCTGTTTTTTATTCTGGTCAACTGCGGGGTCATATCCTTATCGGCAGCTTCAAACTTTTCTTCATCAGTAATAGTCAGTCCCTCTTTTTGGGCAACCATCTCAAAGCCTTTTCTGCCGTTGTCCCCGTATGCATTATTAGTGTAAAGAAAAGCGACTTTAGTTAAGCCTTTCTCTTTAAGATAACCGGCAATCCTGTTTGCAGTGACCAGGTCGCTTTGAGCGGTCTTAAACACCCATTTTCTTTCCGCCACCGGCTCTACGATTGTACTGGCGGCGGCCATAGAGATTAAAGGTGTTTGTTCTTTTTGTGCCGTGTCAACCATTGCCAGAGAAGGGCCGCTGGAGCTTGCTCCGATAACGGCCAGTACTTTTTGCCGGTCAATGAGTTTTTTAATAGCCATTACCGCTTCAGTCTCATCACTTTTATTGTCTAAAATGGTTAGTTCTACCGGGTGTCCGTTAATACCGCCGGCAGCATTTAATTTATCGGCCAGCATCTGCAAAGTGTTGCGCTCGGGAACACCAAGCGATGAAGAAGGACCGCTGATATCAACAACCGCGCCAATTCGATAAGGTTCTTTGGCGGTATCCGTGGGGGCCCCGGTTTCCTTTGTGCCACTGGCACAGCCGCTGAGTAAAAAAACTGCCGCCAGCAGTGACGCTATAATGTAAACAGGTAATTTTCTCATCTTGTTCCTCCTCATATTATTAAAAAAAATTATCATAGAATATATTGCCATGTATGGACTGCTTTTTCGAAGTAGAATTATTTAAGGCAGCACTGTTTTAATCTCTTCATAAACCACCCCCTGAAAAAGGAAATAAAAAAAGCCCCAGCCTTCGCAGGGACGAAAGCGGGACTTCCGTGGTACCACCCCAATTGGTTAAATAACCCACTCAATAAGGGTACGTGAAAATATCCTCCCTGCCAGGTGGTAAAAATAAAAAAAACTCCTCGTCCGTAAAGGGACGAAAAGTTGTTTCGCGGTACCACCCTTGTTGGTCAATAAATGACCCACTCTTTAGGCAGGGTACGGGATTTATTCCTTATACCCCCTTCCTTTTAACGGTAGAAGAATCCGGCCGAACCTACTCCAAAGACTTTCAATCCGGCAGTTCGCGGGGAGAACTTCAACGGCACATACTTTAAAAGCGCTTCCAGTCACGACGCTTTCTCCCTGAAAAGATGAAACTCCGTTTACTTTTCCCAGTCATCACTTTTAAATATTTAATTAATTATAAACCGTCTTTGTACAAAGTCAAGATAAAAATCATATTTTTAAAAAAACTATAAAATTATTATTATTGATATTTTGTCATAAGACGGTTGAAATTTGCTATGCATTATGGTAAATTTAGAGGAATAGCTTGTTATTGAAGAATGGCAGAATGGTAATTAAAAGATTTGTTCATTACTTTCAGTTACCCGAAGGCAGGTGGTATTGAGAGGCTAATAAAAATGTAGAATGGTAGAACGGTAGAATGATGTTGTGGCTTGTGGATGGCACTCTCATTCGAGGGTGCCGTTTTTGATTTTTATTCACTACTTTGATTGGGAATTGGAGGCTTAGATAATGAAAAAAGTTCCTGTATTATTAATAATTTCAGTGTTGTTGTCAGCGCTGCTTTTTACGGCAGGTTGTTCTTCCAGTCAGACGGAATCAGCCAATTCTTCTAAAACCGGCGACACGATAAACATAGGTGCCGTGCTGGATATTAGCGGTACATCTTCCTCTCTTGGTATACCTGAAAGAGATACTTTACAGATGATGGCCGACCAGTTAAACGCTAAGGGCGGTATCAACGGCAAGCAGGTAAAAATGATTATTATGGATAATAAAAGTGATGAAACCGAATCGGTTCTGGCAGTGAAAAAGCTTATTGACAATGATAAAGTGGTTGCGGTAATCGGTGCCAGCGCAAGCGGAACCTCACTGGCTATGGTGGATACTGTGCAAAAAGAGGGAGTACCCATGATTTCTTTAGCTACAAACAGTAAAATTGTGCAGCCGGTTGCTGAGCATAAATGGGTGTTTAAGATGGCTCAGAGTGACGCTACTGTTGCCGATAAAATGATTATTTATGCAAAGGCTAAAGGAGCTCAGAAAATAGCTGTGCTCTATATGAATAATGCTTTCGGTGACGGTGGCAAAAAGGCTTTGATTGAGTCTGCTGCCGCTAAAGGTATTGACGTTGTTTTTGAGGATAAGTTTGAAGCCACGGATAAGGAAATGTCAGCGCAGCTGGCTAAAATTAAAGCCAGTGAGGCTCAGGCTGTATTGGTGTGGGCTATTCCTCCTTCTGCATCTATACTGACTCGCAATTATCGGGATTTGGGTTTAAAGATTCCTTTAATTCATTGTCACGGGATAGCCAATCAGAAGTTTTTGGAACTGGCAGATGAATCTGCCAACAATATAGTTCTGCCGGTAGGTAAGATTGTAGTGGCTGAGCAATTGCCGGATAGTGATCCGCAAAAACAGGTATTGCTTTCTTATGCTAAAGATTATTCAGAGAGGTTTAAGAGCCAGCCGAATACCTTTGGCGGTCACGCCTGGGACGCTTTTAGTATGTTGGTCAATGTGATTAAGGAAAGCGGTACTGACCGTGTTAAAATCCGTGACGGGTTGGAGAAAACAACTGGTTTTACAGGTATATCCGGTGTATTTAATATGTCTGCGCAAGATCATAACGGGCTTGATGAAGCTTGCATGGTAATGGTAGAGGTTAAAGACGGTAAATGGAATTTAATTAAATAATTTATTATATAACAACCAGCAAATGAGGTGGCGAATAAGTGCAGACTCATGAACAGCTTTTACAATTCATCTTTTCCGGCTTGATGCTCGGCAGTATTTACGCACTGATTGCCCTGGCCCTGGTTACTACTCATAATATAACCGGTATTTTAAATATGGCCCAGGGCGAGTTCGTCGCTATCGGTGCCTTGACCGCCTGTAGTTTTTACGAGGCGGGTTTTTCCTTGCCCGCAGCTTTTATTCTGGCTGTATTGATTACGGCGATTGTAGGCGGTTTTATGGAGAGGCTGGCCATCAACCCGGCCCGCAATTCATCGCCCCTGTCTCTGATTATCATAACTATAGGTGTATCTATTGCTTTGCGCGGTACAGCACTTCTTATATGGGGTACAGATCCTTATTCTCTGCCTTCGTTCAGCGGGGGCGAATCACTGCATGTGCTGGGAGCCGTAATTAATGAACAAGGCATATGGATTTTGGGTTTGGTCATATTTGCGGTATCAGGCTTGTATATTTTTATGGAAAAAACTTACTGGGGCAAGGCGGTCCGGGCCTGTGTGATTAACCGCGTAGGCGCCAGGTTGGTAGGCATAAACCCGTATATCCTTTCCTTTATGGCCTTTGTGGCCAGTGGGGCATTAGGAGCGGCAGCCGGCATTGTGATTACTCCTGTTACTCTTGCTACTTATGATATGGGTTTTGTGCTCGGTTTGAAAGGCTTTGTTGCGGCAGTGTTGGGCGGTATCAACAGTGTCGGAGGGGCAATTCTGGGGGGTCTTTTATTGGGTGTTTTGGAAATGTTCGGAGCAGGTCTAGTCTCATCCGGTTTTAAGGATGCTGTTGCCCTGATTGTTTTAATCATAGTTTTGCTGGTCAGACCGGAAGGCATTATCAGTGCAGTTACCGGTAGAAGAGTATAAAAAATGACCATACGGAGTGATCAGCTATGAGAGTTATAATAACTTCCGTTTTGGGCCTGTTATTTTTGGCTCTGCCTTTTATAATTAAAAGCAACTATTTATTGAGTATATTAATTGTAATAGGTATATATACGCTCGTTGTGGAAGGCCTGGGTTTGCTTATGGGCTATGCGGGGCAGGTATCTTTCGGGCAGGCGGCTTTTTTTGGCATCGGCAGTTATACGGTGGCCATATTGACTGCCAGGTACCATTGGGATACTGTTGCGGCGCTGCTGGCCGCTGTAGTTATTCCTTCAGCCGTGGCTTTTATAATCGGCAGGCCTACTTTAAAACTGCGGGAACTTTATCTGGCCTTGGCGACTCTTGCTTTTGGGCTTTTGGTGCATATAGCTTTTAATGAAGGAAGAGAACTGACCGGTGGGCCGTCCGGGCTTACCGGAATTCCTTATCTCTCCTTTGCCGGATTAATATTGAATCGTGATATACATTTTTACTATCTGGTTTGGGCTTTTGTTTTGCTGGTTTTCCTCGCAGTCCGCAATTTGGATCGCTCCAGAATTGGCAGGGCTATGAGGGCTATTCGTGACAGTGAATTAGCGGCGGAAGCCAATGGGATCAATACCGCTCTTCTTAAGCTGCAGGCTTTTGTGTTCAGCGCTTTTTTGGCCGGATTGGCTGGGGGAATTTATGCCTATTACATTACTTTTGTCAGCCCTTCACCTTTTGGTTTCAATATGTCTGTTCAATTTGTTTTAATGGCTGTTGTCGGAGGTTTGGGCACAGTTTGGGGACCGGTTTTGGGTGTAGGCCTGGTGGTGGCTTTGGGAGAGGTACTCAGATGGTTTATTCCCCTGGTTATGCCTCGTGCAGGCGGTGAATACCAGATTGTATTTTTTGGGATAATACTGGTTCTGGTAATGATTTTCAGACCGGAAGGCTTAAGCGGGAGGTGGCGTAAAAAACAGGCTGCAGCCGAAGAGGGTAAGGGTGCTCTGGAGACTACTACTACTTAAAGTACTTTTTGAGAAAATGAGGTGCACCGGAGGTGGCATAGTGTTTTTGGAAGTAAAAGGTCTGACTAAGCATTTTGACGGTGTGACAGCTGTGGATAATGTCAGCTTTAAAGTGTTCCCCGGAGAGATTTTCGCTCTTATCGGCCCTAACGGTGCGGGAAAAACAACAGTATTTAATCTGATTTCCGGTATATTGAAACCGGACAGCGGAGATGTAAAATTTAAAGGTAAGGATTTGACTGTTCTAAAGCCTTTTCAGATAAGAACGCTGGGCATGGCCCGTACTTTCCAGAACCTGCAGCTTTTCAGCAGTATGTCCTCTGTGGAAAATGTTATGGCCGGTGCTCATGTGACCGGTAAGAAAGGTTTTGTACAGTCATTGCTGCGATTGCCGGGCGTTGCCATTGAGGAAAAGGAAACCTACCGGCTTTCTGTAAGTGTAATGCGGGAAATGGGATTGGGCAGTGATATTGATACACCGGCTTCCACTCTGCCTTTTGGCAAACAGCGCTTGTTGGAGATTGCCAGAGCACTTTCAGGGGCTCCGGAACTGCTTCTGCTGGATGAACCTGCAGCCGGACTTAACGCGGGTGAGACGAAGCAGCTGGCGGAAAATTTGAAAAAATTAAGAGAAAAGGGTCTTGCTCTGATTCTGGTTGAACATGACATGGATACAGTAATGGAAGTAGCGGATAGGATTCTGGTTTTGAATTTTGGGATTCCAATTGCAATGGGAACACCGGAGGAAATTAGAAATGACACGCAGGTGAAGAAAGCTTATCTCGGGGAGGATGAAGAATTTGAGTATGCTGCAGGTGCAGGGGCTTAAGGTATTTCACGGGTGTGTGCAGGCCTTGCGAGGTTTGACTTTCCGGGCGGAACGGGGGGAAATGATAGCTGTACTGGGGGCTAACGGAGCGGGAAAAAGTACACTGTTGGCCACTATTTCCGGTATATGCTCGCCCGGGGAAGGCGAAATAATATTTGAGGGGAAATCCCTGACCCGCAAGTCTCCTGAGTTTATTGTCAGGCAGGGTCTTAGTTTGGTACCGGAACACAGGCAGATATTTAATTCTTTAACTGTGTTGGATAACCTGCTTTTGGGTGCGTTCCACCGTTACCGCAGTGATAAGAGTAGGGTAATGGAAGATTTGCAGCGGGTAATAGAAATATTCCCTGCTTTAGAAGGTAAGCAAAAGCAGATAGCCGGTACAATGAGCGGCGGGTTGCAGCAAATGCTGGCCATAGGCAGAGGATTGATGGCCAGACCCAAACTGATCATGCTTGATGAACCTTCTATCGGCCTGGCTCCTATGGTTGTGCGTGAAATTATGTGTGCCTTGCGAAAACTAAAAGAAGACGGCACGACGATTATCCTGGTTGAGCAAAATGCCTCTGCTGCTTTGAAAGTGGCAGACAGGGCGATTATTATAGAGCGCGGACAGGTTGCGTTAAGCGGTAATTCCAGCGAGTTGGTCAGCGATGAAAGAGTTCAGCAGGCATATTTGGGTAAATCAGCAAAATCCGGCTTTGCAGTTCGCGAGGCTGTGGCGTTTGGCTAATAGTGCATAAATTCAAACCCCTTATGAATGGCAAATTCACAAGGGGTTTTTGCATGATTTCTGCCGAGCACGGTTGCCTGTGGCTGCTTGAAAGTCGTTTAAAACGGTTTTCTTGTGTCCTACTGTTTTACTAACTCGTCCAGGGACTTAAATACATATCCTTGCTCCTTGGTGTCCTTTATGATCCTATCCAGAGCTTCCGTATCATCCTTGGAAACGGCATGTAGAAGTATTAGCGCTCCATTGTGCAGGTTGTTTATTACGTGGTCATAGGCTTCTTGCGGCCCGCCTTTCATGGGCACCCAATCTACCAGCGCCATACTCCAGAAAATATTATGGTAGCCTAAATCTTTAGTTAGTGCCAATGTTCTTTCGCTATACTCTCCTTTAGGCGGTCTCAGGTATTTCATATTTTCTTGGCCTGTGATTTGCTTGTAGCCACTCTCCACCACCTGAAGTTCTTTTTTTATTTGCTCGTCTGAAACTTCAGGCAAACTGGGGTGAGTATCGGTATGGTTGCCGATAATATGTCCCTCATCTGACATGCGTTTAACCAGTTCAGGCTGAGATTTTAAATAGTGTCCGGTTATGAAAAAGGCTGCCTTGACATTGTTGGCTTTAAGAATATCCAAAATACGATTCGAATAACCATTTTCGTAACCCTCGTCAAAGGTTAGGTAAACAACTTTTTCATTGGGACTGCCAATCCAGTAGGAGTTGTATTTGTTCAGTGTGGCTGTAATTGAGGACGGCATCTCGGGCTGCTGATGGTTGCTGTTCACCTTTAAGCCCCAACCTTTTTTAGTGTTAGACAGACCGGTTGTTACCGGTTTTTGAATTTTTTCATTAGATTGTGTTTGATCTGAAGCAGGGTTTACTGTTTTACTGTCTTTAGTTGTACTCCCGGATGAATTGCTATTTGCATCCTCCTGGTTGTCTTTGTTCGGTGTGGTTTCCTTAGTTATGCTGGCAGGTGCACTGTTTTTAGCTTCTTGCTTGGTCTCTGTCGAGCTGCTGTCGGGCATTGTTTTGTTCTCTATCGTATTGGATTGAGTTAAATTATTCTTAAGATCAGTTGTAGAATCCTGACTGTAAGCATAGGCACCGATTAAAACTGCAAACAGTATAATTGAATAAAATGCGTATTTTGACATATAGCTCCCCCATATATTCGATTTATTGCTAGGATTAGCAGAAGACCAATAATTTATTCGACACTTATAATAATGTCAGCTCTAAAAAAAGTCTTATGAGTCTTCATGGCAGTATTTTTATGGAAGATTATTTGATCAGTGTAACCGGACATTGAGCCAGGTGTATGATTTGGTGACTGACACTTCCCATAACCAGGCCTTTTAAATTGCTTAGTCCCCTGGTTCCCAGGACAATATGATCGATATCATTATTTGCGGCGTATTTGGCTATCTCTATGCCGGGATCTCCTTCGGCAAGAATCCTGTTTATGGTTATGCCCTTATCTTCAAATATTGCAGCGCGTTCATCTAACAGTTTCCTGCCCTGCTCTTTTAAGACCGCTTGAATATCCGGGATAACCATAAAAGGAGAAATGCTGGATATTATTTGTTTGAAATTTACCACGTGGATTAGAACAATTTCCAGGCCTTTAGTGACTTTAGCCAGGTTTAACATATAATTAACTGCCCGCAGAGCATTTTCCGATTCGTCTATAGCCAATAAGTATTTGTACATTTTTCAGTCCCCCTTTTTCTTGTATTATAGAAAATTATGGTTATAGTGGATTTATGGATAAGTTAAGGTTAGTACTTTATAATTTTCAACCGGTACCAGTGGCCGTAGTTGTTTGAAAGGCGCTTAAGGCGGCTTTCATGTAATTATAACATGTTTTTTTTACTGTATATTAATCAGAATAACGAATATTTTATCGAATACTGTTATGATTTCAGAGTGCCTAGCGTTTTATTCCTTGTGAACTACCCCCGCTTACGTTCCACTAAGAAGCGGGGGCTTCCAAAGGAACATCAACGAGCGTTTCCTGATTCATCAGCCACGGCCTACCGTTACAAAGAGCAATAGGTCTTACACGGCCTCCAACAGGCATGATTTCGGGCGGTCCCCGCTCTACAACTATATATCTAAGCCGCTAGCATTTCTAAGCCACGACGTTCTATCAATATGGCTGACACCAAATCCCTGGGCATAACCATTCCACAAGCAGGACACCGGTGCACTCTGACACTCAAATCCTTTGGCACATTGGCACCACAAAGACATGTCTGGGAAGTGCCATGAGGAGGGACAGGAAGAAATATTTTACCGTATCTGTGACATTTATACTCAATAAAGTTTCTGAATGTACCCCATGAAGCATCATGTATGCTTTTAGCTAGACGGTGGTTTTTGACCATATTTTTGATTCGCAGATCTTCCATGATAATAATGTCATGGCTTTGAACTATCTCAAAACTTGTCTTATGCAAAAAGTCTTTTCGTTGATTAGTTATCTTGGCATGAAGTTTGGCAACCTTAGTTTTGGCTTTCCCTCGGTTGTTAGAACCTTTCTTTTTGCGGGAGAGTCTGCGCTGTTGTTTAGCTAACTTCTTTTCCGATTTAAGATAGTACTTTGGGGTTTCTATCTCTGTACTGTCAGACAGTACGGCAAAATGCTCAAGACCCATGTCTATTCCGGTGGATTTGGTTCTGTCAGTAAGATTTTCGGGTACTTCCACTTCGGCTGTCAAATTAGCGTACCACTTACCACTGTAATACTTTATGTTAAGCCTGGATATTTGACTGGCATCAAATTCCCGGTGAGTTGTCATTTTTACGAAACCTATTTTAGAAAGATAGATTTTACCCGGCTTAGAGAAAGTTTTCTTTACAGCATCCACCTGCGGATAGGTAAATGATGTGTAATGGTCACGGTTTTTGAACCGGGGGTATCCAGCTTCTTTGGCAAAAAACCGCTGATAGGCAAAGTCTACCCGGCGCAAAGTATCCTGCATTACCTGACTGTGAACTTGCTTGTATTCCAGATGTTCTTTTGTATAGCCCGGCAGCATATTCTGCTGTTTATTATATGTCAACCCTTGGCCGGTTTCTTTATACACACGCTGACGCTCAGATAAAGACCGGTTATAGAGTTTCCGGCAAAGTTTTAGTGTGTGAAACATTTTTTTCTGTTGCTCTTTGGTCGGACGCATTTCAAAACGGTAGACAATTTGCAAATGATTCACCTCTTTTCACCCTGGGTTTCAATGTACTTCTTAATTACTTCAATGGGTACACCACCTGTAGTTAGAAGACAAAAACTTTGCGACCAAAAATATTCTTTCCATAATTAGGGTGAGCCTTGAACAATATGTGTGTGTGATCTTTGTCTTGGTTGTATTCAAGGAAACTAATATTATATTTTGGTGCAATATACTCACCAATTTCTTTGATACGGTTTGCTATTGTGTCGTTTATAACTTTTCTGCGGTATTTTACTACCAAAATCAGATGATATGTGAGTAAGAAGACTGAGTGGCTATTTGTATCAAGTTTGCTCAATAATAATCAGCCTTTCGTTATTGCATCTGATTATATTTTGCCACATCATAGAGGCCTTGGCAAACATTTTATTAGTACACAAAACAAGGCCGCCATTCATCCCACCACCTTAGAGGTGGGGGAATTCTGGCGGGGTTTGGTTAAAAATTTCTTGGGAAAACATTCTGACTTAAATTAATTTACCTGTTTTGATATTGATTTAAATAAAATTTGCTGAATACTAATTTGTCACTTGCATTATTTATAAATATGCTGTATTATATTAAATGTCGCTGCAAAGTGACAAGAAGCAATTGGTTATTGACTAAATTATCATAACTTGTTATAATAAAAAACATTGCTGATGACTGCTAGACAGAAAATAGTTGTTGACAGCGGCAAGAAAATTTGATAAACTTACTCTTGTCGCCACTAAGGTGACGATAGTAAAAACTGGTTCTTGACCCGAAAGGCAGAACCTGATAAAATAAACTCCTGTCGGCGTAAAGTCGGTGAACAAACAGGTCATAAACAGGTCTTTGAAAACTAAACAGTGTAAGATGGATGAAATTAAACATACCTCGTCAAAAGTTTTAACTTTTAACGAAAATCTATAAGCCAAATTTTAATGAGCAATCAAACTTTTCACATATTTAACGGAGAGTTTGATCCTGGCTCAGGACGAACGTTGGCGGCGTGCTTAACACATGCAAGTCGAACGGAGTTAAGAAAAGAGTTTACTTTTTCCTTAACTTAGTGGCGGACGGGTGAGTAACGCGTGGATAATCTGCCTGTAAGACAGGAATAACGCCGGGAAACCGGTGCTAATACCGGATAACCTCTTTTTATCGCATGGTGAGAAGAGAAAAGGTGGCCTCTTTGCAATGCTGCCGCTTACAGATGAATCCGCGTCCCATTAGCCAGTTGGTGGGGTAACGGCCCACCAAAGCGACGATGGGTAGCCGGCCTGAGAGGGTGATCGGCCACACTGGAACTGAGACACGGTCCAGACTCCTACGGGAGGCAGCAGTGGGGAATCTTCCGCAATGGGCGAAAGCCTGACGGAGCAACGCCGCGTGAGCGAAGAAGGTCTTCGGATTGTAAAGCTCTGTGATATTGGACGAACAGATTTCTTGTAAATAGCAAGGAAAAATGACGGTACAATAAGAGGAAGCCACGGCTAACTACGTGCCAGCAGCCGCGGTAATACGTAGGTGGCAAACGTTGTCCGGAATTACTGGGCGTAAAGGGCGAGTAGGTGGTTTATTAAGTCAGAAGTGAAAACTCCGGGCTCAACCTGGAGACTGCTTCTGAAACTGGTAGACTTGAGTGCAGGAGAGGGAAGTGGAATTCCTAGTGTAGCGGTGAAATGCGTAGATATTAGGAGGAACACCAGTGGCGAAGGCGACTTCCTGGCCTGTAACTGACACTGAGGCGCGAAAGCGTGGGGATCAAACAGGATTAGATACCCTGGTAGTCCACGCCGTAAACGATGAGTGCTAGGTGTCGGGGGTATCGACCCCCTCGGTGCCACAGTTAACACAATAAGCACTCCGCCTGGGGAGTACGGTCGCAAGACTGAAACTCAAAGGAATTGACGGGGGCCCGCACAAGCGGTGGAGTATGTGGTTTAATTCGACGCAACGCGAAGAACCTTACCAAGGCTTGACATCCCGTGACCGCCGTGGAAACATGGTCTTGCAAGTTTACTTGCACACGGAGACAGGTGGTGCATGGTTGTCGTCAGCTCGTGTCGTGAGATGTTGGGTTAAGTCCCGCAACGAGCGCAACCCCTACAGCCAGTTGCCAGCACATAAAGGTGGGAACTCTGGCAGAACTGCCGTTGACAAAACGGAGGAAGGTGGGGATGACGTCAAATCATCATGCCCCTTATGTCTTGGGCTACACACGTACTACAATGGCCTGAACAGAGGGAAGCGAAACTGTGAAGTAGAGCCAACCCCTAAAAACAGGTCCCAGTTCGGATTGTAGGCTGCAACTCGCCTACATGAAGTCGGAATCGCTAGTAATCGCAGGTCAGCATACTGCGGTGAATACGTTCCCGGGCCTTGTACACACCGCCCGTCACACCACGAAAGTCGGCAACACCCGAAGCCGGTGACTTAACTCGCAAGAGAGAGAGCCGTCGAAGGTGGGGTCGGTGATTGGGGTGAAGTCGTAACAAGGTAGCCGTATCGGAAGGTGCGGCTGGATCACCTCCTTTCTAAGGATATTGGATGTTGGTGGTTAACGGTTAGCCACTGGGAGAGAAATCACTCACAGCTAACGGAAGCTCCATATCTCAATATTGGTCGACATCCATCGACAAACTGTTTAGTTTTGAGAGACTTTTTCCGGTGGCAATAGCGAAGAGGTCATACCCGTTCCCATCCCGAACACGGAAGTCAAGCTCTTCAGCGCTGATGGTACTTGGGGTTACCCCCTGGGAGAGTAAGACGTTGCCGGAAACTAAATTTACCCTGTAAAAAGGGTTTTTAAACAACATCGCGGGGTGGAGCAGTTGGTAGCTCGTCGGGCTCATAACCCGAAGGTCATAGGTTCAAGTCCTATCTCCGCAACCAAAAAAAAAGTTCTTTGAAAACTACACAGCGTGAAGCAAAAGAAAGCTCTATTTAGAAATACAAATAGAACTCTCAAGCGCAAAAAATAGGTCAAGCAAAAAAGAGCATACGGTGAATGCCTAGGTGCTGCAGGCCGAAGAAGGACGCGGCAAGCTGCGAAAAGCCACGGGAAGCCGCAAGCAGGCAACGATCCGTGGATATCCGAATGGGGCAACCCGGCGAGGCAAACCCTCGTCACCTGTAACCGAATACATAAGTTACAGGAGGGCACCAGGGGAACTGAAACATCTTAGTACCCTGAGGAAAAGAAAGCAACAGCGATTCCCCGAGTAGCGGCGAGCGAAAAGGGACCAGCCAAAACCTAAACTGCTTGCAGATTAGGGGTAGCGGGACACTCATCACAAACCATTGCCTTAGCCGAAGCGGCCTGGAAAGGCCCGTTATAAAAGGTAACAACCCTGTAGGCGAAAAGGCGAGAAGTTTAGAGTGAATCCCAAGTACCGCGGGACACGAGGAACCCCGTGGGAAACAGGGAGGACCACCTCCCAAGGCTAAATACCTGCAGCAACCGATAGTGATTAGTACCGTGAGGGAAAGGTGAAAAGCACCCCGGAAGGGGAGTGAAAAAGAACCTGAAACCGTATGCTTACAAGCCAGTCGAAGCACGTTAAAAGTGTGACGGCGTACTTTTTGTAGAACGGACCGGCGAGTTACATCTAACGGGCAAGGTTAAGTCAGAAAAGACGGAGCCGAAGCGAAAGCAAGTCTTAATAGGGCGGCAAGTCCGTTGGAGTAGACCCGAAACCGGGTGATCTACCCATGTTCAGAGTGAAGCTTTAGTAAAATAAAGTGGAGGCTCGAACCGACCTTCGTTGAAAAGGAGGCGGATGAAACGTGGGTAGGGGTGAAATGCCAATCGAACCCGGAGATAGCTGGTTCTCCTCGAAATAGCTTTAGGGCTAGCCTTGAGAAAAAAATCCGGAGGTAGAGCACTGACTGGGCTAGGGGCCTTCACCGGTTACCGAACTCAATCAAACTCCGAATGCCGGATTAAAACATACTCAAGAGTCAGACTATGGGTGCTAAGGTTCATAGTCGAAAGGGAAACAGCCCAGACCGTCGGCTAAGGTCCCAAAGACATGCTAAGTGGAAAAGGATGTGGGGTTGCACAGACAACCAGGATGTTGGCTTAGAAGCAGCCACCATTCAAAGAGTGCGTAATAGCTCACTGGTCAAGTGGCCCTGCGCCGAAAATGTAACGGGGCTAAAGCATGTCACCGAAGCCACGGATGTCGCAAGACATGGTAGAGGAGCGTTCCATATGCGGCGAAGTCGTACCGTAAGGAGCGGTGGAGCGTATGGAAGTGAGAATGCCGGTATAAGTAAGCGAAAAGGCAGGTGAGAATCCTGCCCGCCGAAAACCTAAGGATTCCTGGGGAAGGCTCGTCCGCTCAGGGTAAGCCGGGACCTAAGCCGAGGCCGAAAGGCGTAGGCGATGGACAATAGGTTGAAAATCCTATGCCACCAAAAGTCGTTATCAGGATGGGGTGACACAGGAGGGTAGGCCAAGCGCGCGGATGGAAAAGCGCGTCCAAGCTCGTAGGGCGTCAGGCAGGCAAATCCGTCTGACACAAAGCCTGAGAAGTGATGGGGAGGGAAAACAAGTACCGAAGTGGTTGAACCCATACTGTCAAGAAAAACCTCTAACGAGACTCATTGGTGCCCGTACCGCAAACCGACACAGGTAGGTAGGGTGAGAATCCTAAGGCGCGCGAGAGAACCCTCGTTAAGGAACTCGGCAAAATGACCCCGTAACTTCGGGAGAAGGGGTGCCTCATTAACGTGAAGATTTATACATTCGGAGCGTGAAGAGGCCGCAGAGAAAAGGCCCAAGCGACTGTTTACCAAAAACACAGGTTCCTGCTAAATCGCTAAGATGAAGTATAGGAGCTGACGCCTGCCCGGTGCCGGAAGGTTAAGAGGAGAGGTCAGGGGAAACTCGAAGCTTTGAATTGAAGCCCCGGTAAACGGCGGCCGTAACTATAACGGTCCTAAGGTAGCGAAATTCCTTGTCAGGTAAGTTCTGACCCGCACGAAAGGCGTAACGATTTGGGCACTGTCTCAACGAGGGGCTCGGTGAAATTGAATTGCCGGTAAAGATGCCGGCTAACTGCGATAGGACAGAAAGACCCCGTGGAGCTTTACTGCAGCTTGATATTGGATTTTGGTATTGCATGTACAGGATAGGTGGGAGGCAGAGAAGTCAGGGCGCCAGCCTTGGCGGAGCCAACGTTGGGATACCACCCTTGCAGTATTGAAGTTCTAACATACGGCCTTGAATCAGGCCGGTGGACATTGTCAGGCGGGCAGTTTGACTGGGGCGGTCGCCTCCCAAAAAGTAACGGAGGCGCCCAAAGGTTCCCTCAGCGCGGTTGGAAATCGCGCTCACAGAGTGCAAAGGCAAAAGGGAGCTTGACTGCGAGACATACAGGTCGAGCAGGGACGAAAGTCGGGCTTAGTGATCCGGCGGTATCGAGTGGAAGAGCCGTCGCTCAACGGATAAAAGCTACCCCGGGGATAACAGGCTTATCTCCCCCAAGAGTTCACATCGACGGGGAGGTTTGGCACCTCGATGTCGGCTCATCGCATCCTGGGGCTGTAGTAGGTCCCAAGGGTTGGGCTGTTCGCCCATTAAAGCGGTACGTGAGCTGGGTTCAGAACGTCGTGAGACAGTTCGGTCCCTATCCATCGTAGTCGCAGGAAACTTGCAAGGAGCTGTCCCTAGTACGAGAGGACCGGGATGGACGGATCACTGGTGTACCGGTTGTCGCGCCAGCGGCAATGCCGGGTAGTTATATCCGGAAGGGATAAGCGCTGAAAGCATCTAAGCGCGAAGCCCACCTTAAGATTAGGTTTCCCTTCGCAAGAATAAGACCCCTGGAAGACCACCAGGTAGATAGGCCGGGTGTGTAAGCATAGTAATGTGTTTAGCTGACCGGTACTAATAGGTCGAACGCTTGACCTTAATATTCACGCTGTGCAGTTTTGAAAGAACATTAAAAGCTTATTTAAGCCCTTTAGGATTTTTTCTGGAGGGTTTTTGCTTTTATATCAGGCATCATTTTTTATTAGGTTGTTAATTTACAAAAATCCACACTATTTTGATTTTAGTACAGTGTGGATTTTTGTAGGCTAAAAGTTTTATTGAGCCATATCCCTAGATTACGATAATAATTTTTGCATCAATTATTTATTTTATGTTCAATAATAAAAGCAATGATTATATTAGTATGTTCCCGCATACGAGCCATGTGGAGTGCGTGGTAAGAATAGAAAGGGTGAAGCCACGTATTTAGCGGCCTGCGAGTCTTTTCGTATTGCTGATATTTATGATGTGGGCATCTGCTTGATACGAGAAAAAAGCCGAGGGAGTTGTACCTTCTACCTCGGCTATTAGGTTAAGGTTCGAAACAGTGAAAACCTCTCAATTAACATTTTTAAACTTATTGCTGATGTTTTCTTAGGGTTAATTTTTAATACTACACTTATTTAGCAATAATGCAAGCTTTTTTAGATTTTCAAAATTCCCCGGGGCGAAAACATTGTCATAATCTTCAATCCTACCCAGTACTGTAGTATCATTTAAAAATGTATTAATAGTAGCTAATTGTCCAACTATTCTCTTTTTAAGCTTTTCTACAGTAACATATCCTTTTGTTAGTTTATTTTTTAATTGAGCATTTGATAATGATTGTTCTCTTATGCTATTATCTAAATTCATAAATAGGTCCCACTCTTCATCTGACAAAAGATTGGGTTTTGAATCTGGCAGTGCCCGTTTATTCACTATGGATTTTAATAAGGTTATTTTTAGTTCAAATTCCTTAATGAGACTCTCAAGTTGATAAGACTGTCTTGCCTTTTTTAATAACAATTCATAGTCTTCAGTACTAATCCAATCTGGCTTAGGTTGTTTTAATATTTTTTTTGCGTTATTTGTTTCAAGTATATTAGGTATTGACATTAGTTTTAGTTTATATGCTCGATCGGTTAAATTGTTCTTAAATTCTGCAGAAAGCATATCTAGATCTAGTTGTTGAAGAAATATCAGAGGTTCTTTTTCTAGTTCTAATCTTATTGCAATCGAGGTATACAGTATCTTTTGTAGGAATTCATGGTATTCGGACCAAAATGAATCTAAAACATAATCCGGCTTTTGATCGTTAATCTCTTTTAGAATAGATTTGTAATCATGTAAGTGAATGTATTGTTTTCTTGAAAAAATATATTTTTTATTGGCATTAATCTGTAAATCAGACCAATCACTTTTAGGAATATGAAGTGGTTTGGGAATTGCTAGAAGTTTTAATATTTGCTGTTCACTAAAATATCTTTCTACTGCCACATTATAACTTTCCACAAATTTTTTACAATAACCAGTTTTCAAGGTATCCCATTCATCTTCAATTAAGTAATCCGGTTTATTATTATTTAAAATTTTATAGATTTCCGAGTTCATTATCTCTTGTGTGAAAAAATATGCTTTAATAATTTTTTGTTTTAATGCTTCTTCACGAATATTAGCCCATTTATTTTTAGTAATATAGAATGGGCTATTCCTTCTTTTTAAAATAGTATCATGATTACCATAAACTATTTTAGATTCCCATCCTTGTGTTCTAATAAAGTAAAAGTATAAAATTGTTAACAGTATCCAGTAAATCATTATCATAATTTCAAGTATATCATAATGGTTATTCCTAGAGAGTGCCTCAGAAGCAGTACCATTTGAGGGGTATATTTCTAAATCAGATTTATTTATTCCATTACCTAATGATTTAAGAGTTAATAAAAAACTGCCTTGTGGTGGTAATTCTGGATATACAATTTCAAGAGAGTTATCAGTTTTTTGCTCTTTCACATTATCAACATATGAGTGTTTTATAATATCACATGAAGTAATTTTTGCCTTTATTTTAACCTGTATTTTTTTAGCTTCAACCTTACCACTGTTTTTTACAATTAATTGTTGTATACTTTCAGTTGAATCACTAATTGGTATTTTATCAGATAATGTATATCTAACGTCTACTGTAGTATGATTTAAATAATATGTTATAAATACTGCTAATATAGGTATAATTGCTATAAGAAATTTGGAAATATTTGATCTCAAAGGTGCCGCCCCCCAAATTTAGACTTAATATAAATGTACTACTTTTTACTACAAAAACCTTTTTAAATGTTAATTGTTAGCCACAAAAAGTTCCCCAATATATAACCGTGTCAATGACATATTTTTGGTAATTCCTTAACCATCTTCTTAATTCCTGCTTTTATCAATGAAATGGGAAAATATTTTTGTGTCTAATGGCTAATATTTATCTAAATTTACCAGCCTTTTTACGAATAACAATCGCAAAGCCACGACGTTGCCCGTGGCAAGCAGGGATTTCTTGGTGAGGGTTAATGTGAGGGTGGGGAAGTTGCGGTTGGGGCGAATGGGGTGTGTAGTGGGAGTGTGGTTGGCAATGAGGTTTAGCAATATGAGCGAAAGGGTACAGGTGAATATAGGATGAATAGTAATATGAAAAATATATTATATATTATTATCTCTATGCAAAGAAAGAAGGACTATTGGATTTAATGTAGAATTATGACAACATACTATTAATATACAATGCATGTAATCTTCTTTAAATATAAGCAATTATCACTAGATAAATATATATTTTTTTTTATTAAACTTGTAGTATTATGACAAATTTTTCATATGCCAAATATAGTCCTATATGGTTCATTATGAACAGGGGTGATAACATCAATAGTTTTTTTGAGATACGACAATGGGAACTGGTCGATACAATTCTCTTAGAATCAAGGGAGAAGTGTTTAGAACCAATTGATGACCTACCACTATCCAATACAACACTAAATTATATTAAAACATTTGTTCCAGGAATATATTTGCACCAAAAAGAAGCTCTTAAATATTCCATAGGTGGATATAATGTTTGTTTGGTTACAGGTACTGCATCGGGTAAAAGTTTGGCATTTTATGCTTTAGGTATTGAGAAATTAGTTGCAAAACCTAGTGCAAAAATAATTGCCATTTACCCATTAAAAGCATTAGGACGTGAACAAGAAAAACGTTGGAAGAATGCACTTGATGCAGCCGGAATAAATGCTAAAGTTGGACGTATTGATGGTGATGTAAAATCAATGGCTAGGAGAAAGGCTATTCTTAAAGATTGTCAGGTTGTAATTATGACTCCTGATATAATTCATCATTGGCTTTTGTTGAATATTTCCGACAGGGAAATTGTAAAATTTTTAACTAATGTTGCCCTTTTTGTTGTAGATGAAGTACATACATATACCGGAGTTTTTGGTTCAAATGCTGCTTTTTTATTCCGGCGCTTAAGGCATCTTATAGCTTTTACCAATAACACTCCCCAATTTATTTGTGCTTCAGCAACTATGGCATCTCCTGAAAAACATCTGGAAAACCTTTTTGGCGTCCCTTTTCATATTATTGGTTCTGAACTTGATACATCTCCCAGACAGGAAGTCAAAATTGTGTTTTTAAGACCTCATTTAAAAGGAGATTATCTTACTGAGATTACTTATTTTCTTAAAGAGCTTACTTCTATTGAAAGACGGTTTATAGCTTTTGTTGATAGTAGGAAATCAGCGGAATTAATAACATCAATTTTATCAAGAGGTCATCAGGGACGTGAACAAGGCGCAAATATTGAAGTTGAAAGTGATAAGATTACAGGAATTATAAAACCAGATCGCATACATACTCTTAATATTCTTCCCTATCGTTCTGGATATGAAGAAGAAGATCAAATAATTATTCAAGAACGACTTTATACAGGTTCTTTAAGCGGAGTAGTTAGTACAAGTGCACTTGAACTCGGTTTAGATATAGCAGACTTGAGTGCAGTTGTCTTATTAGGTGTACCTTATTCATCAACTAGCTTATTACAACGCATGGGTCGTGTTGGTCGTAATTGTCCCGGAACCGTATATATCATTCATTCAGGTGATGTTGTTGATGAAGTTGTATTTAGGAATCCTAAAAGTATATTAGAACGTCCTTTATCAGAAGGTGCATTGTACCTACAAAATCCCCGCATTCAATATATTCACACCTTGTGCCTTAGTCGTGAGGGCGGTGAGCATGATCAATTTTGCCAAGCATTAAAAATATCTAATGATGAAACTGACTTTATTAGTCCAATAAAATGGCCTGAAGGGTTTATGGTATTATGTAAGTCTGAGCGTACGGGTGAGTTACCATCTGATCTTCAAGCAATGAAATCTGAGGCAAATGATTGTCCCAATAATGTTTTCCCTTTAAGAGATGTAGAAAGTCAGTTTAAAGTGCAGTTTAAACAAGGCCCTGTATTAAAAGATATGGGTTCACTTTCCTATAGTCAAGCATTAAGAGAAGCTTATCCTGGAGCAGTTTATTATTATGCCACAGAGTCACTGCGAGTATATAAAATATTCCAAAAGAATCGTCTTATTTATGTTAGGAGCGAGAAGAAGTATACAACTAACCCTAGTATGCCTCCATCTCAAGTATTTCCCAATTTTACAGAGGGAAATATATATAATTCCAATAAATATGGTGATCTTATGGTAATTGAAGCAAATTGTCAGGTTCGTGAATCTGTTATCGGATTTAAAGAAAAAAGAGGTTCAGCCGAGACTAAGCCATATAAGTATCCGCTTACTGGTGATGGCATTAATGTATTTTTTGATCTCCCACGATTTACAAGAAACTACTTTACAAGCGGAGTTGTTTTTACTCATCCTACGTTCAATATTGCCAAAACAGATGAACTAGGAGCAGTTTCAAGGTTGATTTACGAAGCTTTTTTAATTTCTATACCATTTGAACGTCAAGATTTAGATGTAGCTTTTGGAAAATTTCGTGTAAAGAGATTACCTTATATTCAAGAAGGGAATTATTTTATTGTTATTTATGATAGAACATATGGAAGTCTGCGCTTGTCTGGACATGTTATGGCTGAAAATCAGATGGGTACAGTATTTAAACAAGCATTAGAAATTGCCAGATTAAGTGATGAGGTAATGGGACCGGGGGGCGTTTTGCCAGTCACAGCAGAAGTTATCGCTTTGTTGGAGACCTTATGTAATGATGGTTCATTATCTAAAATGCAAGTTGATTTTGAATCTTCTACTGAGACAATGCCAGATGAAAACCGTTATGAGAGGATAATTATGCCTGGAGGAATTGGACTTGCTGCTCGTAATAATAACTCTGAATATATAATAGAAAATATCTTCTTTTATCCAAAACAGAAGGAATTGTGTTATCGGGGAAGATATTTAACCCAAAGTGAACAGGATACGGTAAATGTTACTTGGCCAGTCAAAGAAATTCGTGAAGTTCCAGGAGAATCTGTAATTGGGTATTATGATTATGAAACAGGGGAGCTACTCACTGATAAATAATGATAAAATTCTGGGGAGGTATTTATGACGAGAGTAAAGATTCCACAAGATATGAGTACAAAAATACTGGTTGAATGTCATTATCGTTGTTGTTTGTGTCCTGAACACAGTAGGATAGCGAATATACATCATATTGATAAAAATCATTCAAATAACCAATATGATAATTTAGTAGCTGTACGTGAAAAGTGCCATTCCGACCTGCATAGTAAATTTGAGATGAGAAGAAACATAACTCCTGAACAAATTGGAGTTTTTAAACAAAAGTGGACTGAACAATGTAGTAATCTTGAAGAATACTTACGATACAATGATTCCTTTGTAAATCAATTCTACTATATTAATGTGCATAGATTGGAAACCATATTTAAGTCTATAACAGGTAAAAGCATGATTACTAAGATGCCTTACAAATACTCTAATTCAAAGGGTAGTTACAATTCACTTTGGAATAACCCCAAAAACTCTCTTAATTGGACTCAGCTATTAGAGAATCGTTCTTACCTTGATGATGCGGTAAAAACTGTAATGAGTAATATGTCTACATATAATCTAGCATTAATTGAATTGGGTGCTTTAGATGCTACAGAACTTAGAGGTGAAATTGTTCATTTTTCTTGTCAATTTATTGGAAGAGACATTCCAGACCAAACCGAACTGGTTGATGCTAGCGGAATGATAGAAGGACCGCAAGGAACCATGAGAAGGGAAATATTAGATAAATTAAATGATGTTATTTTTGAAATATGTATGTTAATTGATCCTTTATATATGTATTCTGATTCGGCATTTATACAGTTTTCGGAAAACGGATTCTGGAATGGTATTGCACTAGTCGGGCAATTAAGAGATGGAATAGGTTCTAATGATGGACATCTACTTCGAAAACAACTGATTTTAACTCCCATATGTATTGGAAGCCCTAATAAACTTCTTGTAAGCAGTAAAATTAGAGCTAAGGGTGCTATTTTAGAGGACTATGAATTGCTTCAACTGACTTCATAAAAACTAAACGAAGTTTGTTTTTTGCTCAAAATATCATTAAGAGCATGTTATGAAATATATCTTCAAAATTATTGAAAATATAGCTTAAAGAACTTGTAAATCTCCCAAATTGCCAAACTATATGGGTGAGCGAGCATAAGTCCAACCCACTATATCGGAAAATAATCCGGGGCGGACTTAATGTTCGAGCTTGTATAAAATGTTTGCGGTTAAAACGAGTTTTAATAACATAGCCACCAAAATATTGAAAATGTCGAAAATATCTCACATATAGACCTTGTAATCTACCCCAAAAGAACCACTATATAAGTGAATAAGCATAAGTTCGACCCATTATATCGGACAAATAAACCGGGGTTGACTTAGTGCTTGAGCTTGTATAAAAGATTTATAGTTAGAACAAGTTTTAAAATCTAACGACCAACAGCTACATTAACAGTTAAATAATGCTATGTTTAGCGGGGCGGCCCGGCCAGCCATCCCTCTCTCTCTCTTTAAGGGTTTTTATAAGACCAACGGTTAAGAGATAGGTATGTATAAAAAATACGAACAAACAATAACGATATATAATAATATATATATCGTTATTGCTGTAATATACTGTATATATCGTTATACAGCGATACTCGCCAAAGCATAAGACTTATCTTGGTACTACCACCGGGATATATTTTATGCTTTGGGTGCGGCCAAGGCTGTCAAGCAAATGAGTTTAACAGTAATAGTCTAGTGCAGCGTGGCGTAAATACACGTACACCAATAAATACCAAATAAATATTGTGCAAACATAAGTATTTTGGCTTATGTCTAGCGAAAAGGTTCAGGCCGATACTAATTACAGTAGTTAATAAATATTGAATACGTAGTTCCAGTACCTATTGCAGTAAACATCCTTTATGATAATTAACTAAATTTTAATTTGGTTTATTCTGAATTACTGTAAATTTATAGTGTGTACGTATTTACGCCATCGTGCACTAGCAATCAGGAAAACTATAAACTCACTGAACCAATTTTAAAGGGTAATTCCGATTCTAAGCAGTTATTACCTCTACAGCAACTTAAGGGATATAAAATAGCGTCTGAATTATCAAGTGGTGAAATGCGTATTAGTGAAGAATTACTTCTCTGGGAAAATGTTAAACATTCAAGTGGCGTGAGGGTAAATGATCTTACTATACATCCTGAAAGAATGATCTGGGTAGTAAAAACTAAATCCCCCATATATTTAACTAGATATGGTTCCGTAACAGATGCCGATGTAACTCAGCTTTGGGACGCTGAAAATGGAGAATTCTATGGTTATGAATTAAGCGGAAAGCCAGGAATAGATTGGAGAAGTCCTGTTGATAAATAGGAAAATGGTTATTTATGATGTAATTACACTAGATGTAATAGGCAGATATTACGACCTCATGTGCGCGGCAAGTACTTTTGGACAAAAATCGGCAAATAATTTTGGATAGTTTAATGGTAATTATAGGTTGTTATAAAGTCTGTCAACCCAACTTCCGCATTATAAAATTTAAGACTGCCAGATAATGGTGCATAAGCAATGTTAATTACAACCATAAAAATAAGTGATCCATAAAATGGGAGGATATTCCCCTTTTGTGTCGAATCCTTACTACTAGTAAAAAACTATTAGTGAGGGATCGTTATGGACTTACAACCTATTTTAGAACAACTGGCCAAATTACCGCCTGAAGCGTTGATGAAGATAATGCCCGAATTAAAAGTAGAAGTTCCGAAAGCAAATCCCTCAGGTGCAGTACTCATCGGTGTTTTTTTAGCTAGAAGCCTTGGCATCGGTAAAATAATTGACGATTTTATTGATGAAGAATATGTTACTTATGAACATTTACGTGAAGAAAGATCCAATGGTTCTAATTGTCGGGTAAGCACTGGTCTAGCATGTGAAATAATGATAGGCGATATGCTTGGCAGAAATAAAGACCTTACCCGTTTATATAAATTTGAAGAAGCTTGTGAAAATTGGCAAGTTGAAACAATACTCGGTATACCGGCCAAAAAATTTAATGATGACAAAATGGGCAGAGCCCTTGATACTTTAAACTCAAATGCAAAATATATGGCTAATGTATTGCAAGATGTTGTTTTATCGGCATCCAAGAGATTTGATATTCCACTTAACACTTTTTACAACGATACATCTTCCGTTCCGGTCTATGGTGATATGGAAAATAACGATAAGGTTCAATATGGATACGGGGGCATGCCGGGTTTAAAACAATTAATCCTCAATCTTACTATATCCGCTGGTGCATCTTTGCCGGTAACATCCACAATTGATCCCGGTAATGTTCAAGGTGGCACTACTTTTGAGCGTTCATTTGAGAAGGTCAAGGAAATTACCGACGGCCAAGAATTTGAGATGATTATTGATCGTGGTATTCTGACCCAAGATAACATGCATTTGATGCTCGCCAATAGCAACAAAAAGGCGTTATTTATTGGCCCACTTAAGGACGAACTATCGAAAAATTGGGTTTTAGAGCAATTAAATAACACTGAAAAAGATGATTTTGTTTCTATTGAGTATCGCTCAAAAAAAGAAATAGAAAGAAATCTACCTAAACACTACGAGGCATTTGAGACAGAATATACATTTAAAATAGAAATTGATCCTCTCTCAAAAGATAAAAAGGATAAAAAGCGTCGTAAAAAAGGTGAGCGAAAATTTGTAATCCATACTATTAGGGCAATTATTTATTGTGATTTAAATAAAAAACCTAAGGAAGAAGAACGTCGTCAAAAACGTATAACCAGCACTGAAGATGCCTTAGTAGAACTCAATAGCAAGCTCAACAAACGCAACTTAATTACCAAGGAAGCCTGTGAAAAGGCGGTAGATAATATTTTCAAAGGGCAACCTGAAATGCGTAGGCTGTTCAATGTAGAAATTGGGCTAAATCAGCACGATGCTCTTGTTATGTCCTGGTCAAAAGATGAAGCAATAATTCCTGAACTAGAGAAAACTGACGGTATTTTTGTGCTTTTAACCAACCACGATAAAGAGAAAGTTGATGCTAACGAACTTCTCACCCGCTACCGGAGTAGGAACGATATTGAAATCAGTTTTAGATTTTTGAAAGGTTCCCTTGATTTACAACAGGTTTTCCTTCGTAATCCGGAAAGGGTTGATGCCTATTGCTTTTTAAAAGTATTGGCTATGCTCGTGATTAATTTAGCCGCCTGGTTATTGGCTAGAAATTACAAAAAAATGTCTCCCCAAAAATTACAGAAAGAACTTGGTGACCTAACTATATCAGAGCAAAGGTTGCAACCTATTGGTGTACGTCATTGGAATGGGACGAATATTCCTAATAGCATTGATGTATTGGTTAATCTGTTTAATTTACCCCATCCACTTGAGTTAATAGAGATCATTAATTCGTCAATAAATTTTTCGTATTATATTGAGAAATGGTTTAATGATAATTTAAAAAAATAACGTTTGGTAGCAATTTCTAATTTAAAAATCTCTAAATGCGAAATCTGGGTGTCAAGTCTAGCCTATGGCGCCGCTTACTGAACCCACAAATTCCTCAGAGGCTCACCTAAAAAAATGTATTTTAAAACCGCATTATCTCTGTATCTCCGTGGCTATTTCCCCCTAATTGAGAATCATCATCTTCTTGTTGTACCTTCTTTAAAATAGTATTTCTATGTTTAATCCTATAGCTCTCACCACTCATATTAAATATTTCGCTATTATGAACCAGCCGATCTAGAATGGCCGTTGTAATTACCGGATCACCTATAAACTCTGCCCATTCCTCAAGTCTGACTACTTTATGTCGAGCTTGCTCGGCTGTTTTTTGTTCACTCACGACAGGCCAGGAGATATTTGGATAAGGCCATAGTTATTACTTAGACATTCTTCAACGTTGCTTGTTATTGGTTTAACCAAACCCCGCCAGAATTCCCCCACCTCTAAGGTGGTGGGATGAATGGCGGCCTTGTTTTGTGTACTAATAAAATGTTTGCCAAAGCCTCTATGATGTGGCAAAATATAATCAGACGCAATAACGAAAGGCTGATTATTATTGAGCAAACTTGATACAAATAGCCACTCGGTCTTCTTACTCACATATCATCTGATTTTGGTAGTAAAATATCGCAGAAAAGTTATAAACGACACAATAGCAAACCGTATCAAAGAAATTGGTGAGTATATTGCACCAAAATATAATATTAGTTTTCTTGAATACAACCATGACAAAGATCACACACACATATTGTTCAAGGCTCACCCTAATACGGAAATTTCTAAGTACATCAATGCATTCAAAAGTGCATCATCCAGACTTATTAAAAAGGAGTTTCCGGAAGTTAGAAAGCAGCTGTGGAAAGAATATTTTTGGTCGCAAAGTTTTTGTCTTCTAACTACAGGTGGTGCACCCATTGAAGTAATTAAGAAGTACATTGAAACCCAGGGTGAAAAGAGGTGAATCATTTGCAAATTGTCTACCGGTTTGAAATGCGTCCGACCAAAGAGCAACAGAAAAAAATGTTTCACACACTAAAACTTTGCCGGAAACTCTATAACTGGTCTTTATCTGAGCGTCAGCGTGTGTATAAAGAAACCGGCCAAGGGTTGACATATAATAAACAGCAGAATATGCTGCCGGGCTATACAAAAGAACATCTGGAATACAAGCAAGTTCACAGTCAGGTAATGCAGGATACTTTGCGCCGGGTAGACTTTGCCTATCAGCGGTTTTTTGCCAAAGAAGCCGGATACCCCCGGTTCAAAAACCGTGACCATTACACATCATTTACCTATCCCCAGGTGGATGCTGTAAAGAAAACTTTCTCTAAGCCGGGTAAAATCTATCTTTCTAAAATAGGTTTCGTAAAAATGACAACTCACCGGGAATTTGATGCCAGTCAAATATCCAGGGTTAACATAAAGTATCACGGTGGTAAGTGGTACGCTAATTTGACTGCCGAAGTGGAAGTACTCGAAAATCTTATCGACAGTACCAAATCCATTGGAATAGACGTGGGCCTTGAACATTTTGCTGTATTGTCTGATAGTACAGAAATAGGAACCCCAAAATACTATCGTAAATCAGAAAGGAAGTTAGCCAAACAACAGCGAAGACTTTCTCGCAAAAAGAAAGGTTCTAACAACCGAGGGAAAGCCAAAACTAAAGTGGCTAAACTTCATGCTAAGATAACTAATCAACGAAAAGACTTTCTACACAAGGCCAGTCTAAACGTGGTTCAGAGCCATGATATTGTCTTCATGGAAGATCTAAAGATCGAGAACATGGTCAAAAACCACTACCTAGCTAAAAGCATACATGATGCTTCATGGGGTACATTCAGAAACTTTGTTGAGTATAAATGTCACAGATATGGTAAAATATTTCTTCCTGTCCCTCCTCATGGCACTTCCCAGACATGTCTTTGTGGTGCCAATGTGCCAAAGGATTTGAGTGTCAGAGTGCACCGGTGTCCTGCTTGTGGAATGGTTATGCCCAGGGATTTGGTGTCAGCCATATTGATAGAACGTCGTGGCTTAGAAATGCTAGCGGCTTAGATATATAGTTGTAGGGCGGGGACCGCCCGAAGTCATGCCTGCTGGAGGCCGTGTAAGACCTATTGCTCTTTGTAACGGTAGGCCGTGGCTGATGAATCAGGAAACGCTCGTTGATGTTCCTTTGGAAGCCCCCGCTTCTTAGTGGAACGTAAGCGGGGGTAGTTCACTATGTTACCATAAAAATAATTTTACCAGTGAGAAGCTAGATTATGTAAAAGGATTTTTGCCTTGAGCACAGCGAAAGGAATGAAACTTAATATGGATTTTGCAGTATTCTTACAGGAAAATAAGTATATAGATTTTTCATCACCATTAATAACAGGAAAGGCAAAACAGCTTTTTAAGCATATAAATACGGATGCTGAAAAAGCAAAAATTGCATTTGAGTATGTAAGGGATGAAATTCCGCACTCATTTGATATAAAAGCAAAAATTATTACATCAAAAGCATCGGATGTTCTCAAGTATAAAACAGGAATTTGCCATGCCAAGGCTAACTTACTTGCAGCTTTGTTAAGAACACAGGGTATACCAACAGGAATGTGTTTTCAGCATATAACGCTTGCAGAAGATGATTCGCTCGGATATTGTGTTCATTGTTATAATGCAATATATGTGAATAGTTATTGGATAAAAGTTGATGCCAGAGGAAATACAAATGGGAAAAACGCACAGTTTTCTTTTAATAAACCATTACTTGCATTTACCAATCGGCAAAATTATGATGAATTTTTTTGGCCTGGGATATATGCAAGCCCTCACAAGGATACAATGGAAATGCTGGATAATGCTATTTGCTTACAAGATGTTATTGATAACATTCCTGACTATGTCAATGAAATGCCGGATATTGCCGAGTAATCGTGTTACATCATAATCCAGTTAATGACACTTCTTTAACATTAATTTGTATGAAAGAAATTCTTAACCACCCGAAATCATTTATTTTTATCTTAAGGGACAATATAACGAAATAGATATTATTAAGAAAAGTATTTAAGGTGATTGATAGAGTATATCCCCTTTTCACTATCGACACATGTGGAAACGGTAATAAGGATAGAAAACTAAAAGCCTAGTGTTTACGCGGCCTGTGTGGTATTTTGACATGTTCCAACAGGCAATAAAAGCTGATACCGTTGTAAAGGAGAACATGTTACTCTCGAATGAACATTGATAGTAAGGAATGTCTGTCATCGTATGAAATAAAGAAAAAGTTATGAGGGTGAGGAATTTAAGTTAAAAACGTGAAATATCAGAATGGAACGGTGAAAAACTATGTTGGAAATTAAAGGAAAATGTAATATGGCGAAGGTGTATACCGATGTTCTAGAAGAAGGTGCTGCTTCTCAGATTGAAACTCTTTGCAATCAGGAGTTTGTAAAAGAAAGCAAAATCCGGATTATGCCGGATGTACATGCCGGAGCCGGTTGTACTATTGGGACTACCATGACCATTGCGGATAAAGTGGTACCTAATTTAGTTGGGGTGGATATCGGTTGCGGCATGGAGACAATTTCGATAACTAATAAGCGACTGGAACTGCAAAAGTTAAATAAGTTGATTTATGAAAAAATACCGTCAGGATTTGAGGTTAGGAAGACACCGCATCGCTATAACGAGCAAATTGATTTAACACAGCTCCGTTGTCACAAGGAAGTAAAATTGGATAGAGCAGAAAAGAGTATTGGAACATTGGGTGGCGGCAATCATTTTATTGAAGTAAACAAGGATGAGGAGGGCAACCTGTATGTTGTGGTTCATTCGGGCAGCCGTCACTTAGGCCTTGAAGTGGCAAAATATTATCAAGAAGCTGGTTATAAGCAGTTAAACCGTAATGACAAATCCGACATTGAGGCACTTATTGCCCGCTATAAATCGGAAGGACGTGATAAAGAAATCCAGAACGCTTTAAAGGAATTCAAGAATCAAGTATTGACAGATATTCCGTTTCCTCTTGCTTATGTAACCGGCAGTCTATTCGAGGACTATATACATGATATGAATATCGCCCAGCAGTTTGCAGAACTGAACCGCAAAGCGATGATTACAGAGATCGTAAAAGGCATGAAATTGGACGTAGTGGAGCAGTTCACTACAACTCATAACTACATTGATACCGATACGATGATCTTACGGAAAGGAGCGGTATCTGCAAAGAAAGGGGAGAGGCTTTTAATTCCGATCAATATGAGGGATGGCAGTCTTATTTGTATTGGCAAAGGCAATGAGGACTGGAACTGCTCTGCTCCCCATGGCGCAGGAAGGCTCATGAGCAGGACCAAGGCAAAACAAAGTTTTACTGTTTCGGAATTTAAAAAACAGATGAAGGATGTCTATACTACATCTGTCAATAAAGAAACCTTGGATGAGTGTCCTATGGCCTATAAGAATATGGATGACATCGTAAACAATATCGGGCCGACGGCAGATATTGTGAAAGTTATTAAACCGATTTATAACTTTAAGGCGGGGGAATAGGATTAATCGGAAGGCATTATCTGAATAATAGTATTGTTTATATTAATGGCAAACCGTTAAAAGAACCTTATATATCTGAATTACCTATTAATAAATTTGAATCATATAAAATACCGGCTAATAATATTTTTTTAATGGGTGATAATGGAAATAATGGTTATGATAGTAGATATTGGGGAGCGCTCTCTATTAATAGTATTATAGGTAAAGCAGAGTTTATATATTATTCATTTGATGAAATAAAAATATTAGAGTAAATATTTAAGATATATAGTTATTACCTTCTTTTTCTCGGGGACTGAGCAAGCGAGGCATCACGAGCTATTCGCAGTATGACCACTTATCGTCGAAGGCGACCCATTTAATCAGCAGGTGAGGAATACTATTCACCTCATGTTATTGAGTGCGGTACTGGCCGTTGTAAATCCCTGTATGACTACAGACGGTCTGTTACGAAAGGATATAGATTAAAATCTATATCCTTTCGTTATGCCGCTGTAAACATCAAGACTTGTGTGATGGGGCCGCTATTGTCGTTGAAGATCGCTGGTAGCTGTACCACTATAACTTAGACGTGGTGCACGACTGGCTGGGAATGTTGAAAATAATGGCACACCGAACATTCAGCAGGCTTTAACTCACACACAGCCTGGGGAGGATGATTTGCAGAGGGCTGTAGATGAGTTAAGTCGGCAATAAGAAAACAGCAGCGATATAAATTTGTTATTTTTTGAAGTTAATAATTAAGAAATATATTATTATGTAATATAACGCAAAATAAATGTCGGTATTCTACAATTATACCGGATTTTAATATTTTTATCTTGTAGATATGTCAAAGTAATTGTAAAATATCTATTAATTATTGTAAGAAGATTTTCACTATTGTTGATGAAATATTTAATAAAAGTTAATTAAATTAAGTAAACATAATAAGAGAGGATATAGCATTATGTTTTTAAATTTCTCAAAACCTAAGTCTACTACAGATAGCCTAACTAAGAGAGATAATTCTGATTTTATTACCGCATTAGCTGCTTTTTCCTTAGCTCATACTGAATTAATATCTTTTCAAGCTATGCTAAAGATACAGGAGATAACAATAAAAGCATCGGAATTGTCTGCTACCAGTCAGCAAATGACTGGTATGACTGAAGAGGTTTCTTCCTCCGTTCAGCATATTAATGCTACTATGGAGCAGGTAAAAGCTGGGTCAGAAGAAGGTGTCAGTAAGATTAATATTTTGTCTCAATTTGGCGATAAAACAGGAGATGTCATATTAGAAATGGTTAGCAATGTGGAGGAACTAGGAAAACAGGTAAAACAAATAGACCATATAAGTCAGAATGTAGCTTATATAGCGGATCAAACTAATTTACTGGCTCTAAATGCCGCTATTGAAGCGGCTAGAGCAGGCGAGGCAGGCAGGGGTTTTAATGTTGTGGCAGAAGAAGTACGAAAACTGGCTGCACAAACCAAGGATGCCGTCGGTAATGTAAAAAAAATATCCGAACAAATGAATTTAAAATCGTCTATAACAAATGACAACATATTAAATGTGAAGAACACTTTTGAACAGTATCTGGATGAGTCAAACAACGTTGGTGGTATATTTCAGGAGGGTACAATCCAAATTGAAGAATGTGCCAGTATGATTGCCAATATATCAGGTGCTACAGAGGAACAAAATGCCATTGCTACAAATTTATCAGATTTATCCGAAGCTCTTGCAGAAACAAGTGAGTATATCGGCAATCTTTTGAGAAATGAAGCAGATAACCTGTGCGAAATAATAAATCCGAGTCTAGTATTATCCGGTAGTAAATCGGTTATAAGTATCCTGGCTGCCAGACTAATAGATCATGCCAATTTCCTTAAGAAGACTATAGCAGATGCAGGTAAAAAAGTGAAAGTTACTGGTTACAAGGAATGTGCCTTTGGCAAATGGTATGAGGAAAACAGGGACAAATACAGTTCTATAAAGGCTTATGTAGAAGTGGATTTGCCCCATAGAAGAGTACACGAGGCAGCTGAAAATTTATCAATGGATTGTAATTCAAAAAATATTGAAAAATTGATGCTTGCCTCTTCAGATATGTTAAAAGCTTTTATTAATCTTCAAGATAATCTTAAAACAAAGAATTAAAACCTTAAAAAGGACTAACTATCAGATTAGGATGGTTAATATCATTATTCATAAATAGAGGTAATATATTTCTAATAAAAATAAATATTATTGGGTTACATTTATTGTGTAACCTTTTTTTGTTTCCCTAGCTAACAGGCATAATGTCGCTCTTGATTTTGATACCGGGCCAAGTGAAACTACCATCCATATGATATTTATAGTGATAATAAGTACAAAAAAGAGGGATAGATTATTCTACCCCTCCTGGACTCTCGACACATGCGATATGCTTGACTTAGCAAATGCACAGTTAGTTAAGCAGCCAAAGACGAAGCGTTTAAGAATAAGCACTTTAACTTGGAATTATATATAAACTATTGTTAGCTAAGTAATTTTTTAGCCCTATCATATTGATTTGGAAATAAATCCGCAGGAACCATATCCATACCTTTTTCCTTAAGGACCATGTATCTGGCACACTTACTACAATCTGTCATGCAATATTTCTTCTTGTACAATTCTGCTGTTGAGGGCATACTTGCCATTTTATCATTAAAAAATGGACATGTTTTTAAGCGTGGACATTCAGACATTTTTTTAACCATCCTCCTTTGATGTCCTTATTTTAAAATAACCCTAAAATAACTAACTGTGCTTTACTAAGTAATTACTACATTTTTAACTTTATAATCCACGAAGATGAGTTTTTAATCAATAATTTGATAATTGTTCAAATTTTATTATGTTTTTTTAAAAACAGTACTTTAAAAAATAAAAACCGACCTTTTTTCTTCAAGGTCGGTTGCATCACTAACTCAATCAACTCTAAGATGCCCAGATAAAGAGTTGATGTCATAGTTCCCAAGAAACTCATTAATTTTATATTTATAATCGCAAGGGATTATAATACTTTCATGTTAATTTACTGTATAGAAGCATTATAGTTTGGTAATCCGGGATGGTTAATTGCAGCACTTCATTTTTAGGTACTACATTCCATGTGTTAAATATTCTCTATAAAACGGCGTATTCCTGCAAAAGTAGAATATAAGTGGGCAATTAAACAGCGTTTTATAGAACTAGTGTAAAACTGTAATTTGGGGATTTTAGGTGATGAAATACTGCGAAAAAAATATAAATTCAAGGTGTGGCCGGAAATCTGCGGGCTGTACGGAACTCATCAAGATTTGGAGTGTCCGAATAACCCAGGAGCGTTCGCCCGGTAGGGCGACAAGTATATACACAAACACTTCCTCTACTGTATAATTGGATCGTGGAAAGAAAAACAAACCATTGCGTTTACAATATTAACTATCATATCGAGTTTTGAGCAAAACACCAATACCGTTTGCATTGGCAATACGGGATTCTTATTACAGGGTGATGCAGATGAGTGATAAAGTCAGAGAAAAAGTAGTTTATGCCAGGTATTTGGTAAAGTCTTATGATGGTTTTGAAGCAGTGAAGGGTGTCAATATGGAAGTATACCGAGGCAATTGCTTGGGTCTGCTGGGTCCTAACGGTGCAGGGAAAACATCTATAGTAAAAATGATTTGCGGTTTTTCCCCGGTTACTTCAGGCAAACTCGAAGTATTTGGGGAAAATATTATGTCAAGAGGCAGGAGCATTAAGGGGAGAATCGGTGTGGTGCCGCAGGAAGATAACCTGGATCAGGAGCTGACTGTGCGCCAAAATCTGATTGTTTATGCCAGTTATTTTAGGATGAAAAAGGCACTGGCACTCAAGCGCTCAGACGAGATACTGGAGTTTATGGATTTAACTGAAAAATCCCGTGAGGTCGTAGATAACCTTTCCGGAGGTTTAAAGCGGCGTTTGACTATAGGGAGGGCGCTGATCAACAATCCGGAGCTATTAATTCTGGATGAACCAACTACTGGATTAGATCCTTATGCCCGTCACCTGGTTTGGCAGCGCTTAAGAAAACTAAAGGAAGCCGGTACAACCATACTTTTGACGACACACTATTTAGAAGAGGCTGAGCAGCTTTGTGACATGCTTGTAGTAATTTATAGGGGTAAAGTCTTGGAGCAAGGTACGCCGCAGGAACTGGTAGACCGGCATGTTGGTCAAGAGGTTTTAGAGTTAGGAATTGCTTCAGAGCATTATGATTCTCTTTTAAATGGCTGCGAAGAAATGGTTAAAGGCAGTCAGACATTGGGTGACGATGTGCTTCTCTTTACTAATCACGGTCGGGAATTATCCCGGTTGGTTTCTCAAAAAGCTGCTGAACTCGGATTGACCATTAATTACCGAAGACTCAGAGCCAGTAATTTAGAGGATGTATTTTTGAAGCTGACGGGTGAGAGTTTGGATGAAGAATCCTCCGGTAATCTTCAGTGACTGTCAATGTGTTTGTTATACGCGTGATTGTAGATGAAGTCAGCCTGAGTTAGAGAATAATATTGAATGATGGGTGTTTTGGTGTTATTTTGCGGGAGGTGGATGCTTATGAAAAAAATAAAACGTTTGTTGTCCGGTGTAACTACTGTTCCGGATTTATCCTGGCCGTTGGTTATGAAGGTTTTCTACCGCAATATGCTGGTTTTTAAAAAGACCTGGCAGGCCAATATCATGTTTAATTTTGTTGAGCCAATGCTTTACCTATGGGCTATGGGCTTTGGTCTGGGTACTTATGTAAGCCAGATTAACGGGCTCTCTTACATTCAGTATCTGGCCCCTGCGCTCATTGCCTCTTCGGCTATGTTTGCTACATCTTATGAAATGACCTATGGCAGTTTTACCCGTATGGGTTACCAGAAAACCTTTCACGGCATGGTAGCCACTCCTGTGAGTATGGATGATGTGGTTATGGGTGAGATACTATATGGTACCTGTAAAGGGGTTCTCTACGGCGTTGTTTTTTTTATGGTGGTAGTTATGTTTGGTTTGGTTAAATCGGTTTGGGCGCTTTTGTTGCCTGTGCCGCTGGCTCTGATGGCTATGTCTTTTTGTGTTATGTCTCTTATCTGGACCAGTATTGCACCAAACTATGATTCCTTCGGATATTTTTTTACATTGTTTATTTCACCAATGTTTTTGTTTGGCGGGGTTTTTTTTCCGGTAGATAATCTTCCTGATTGGGCCGGTTTTCTTCCCTGGCTAACCCCCCTATACCACGCTGTGCAGCTAATACGTCCGCTGATTTTGGGACAGGTATCATGGGCTATGTTATCTGATCTAATCTGGCTATTAATATTTGTTGTCTTGACCTTAAGAATTCCTTTGGCTATGGTCAAAAACAGGCTTATTCAGTGAATTATCTCCTGCATCTTCTCTCCATCATAATGTTGTATTTGAGAAGCAGCTTGGATAATCTTGTTTTCAAAGACTGTTTTTCATCTTCCTTCATGCAGCAGTCAAGCATTCTTTGCAGAGAGACTATTTCCTTGTGCAGTTGCATCTCTTCAGGCAGTACCCCGGCATTTTTTAAAATAGTATAGGAGGCCCGAAATTCGACCGGTATTTGTGATAAATCCTCTAAATTTAAGGGTTTTCCTTCTCCTTCGAGATTTTTAAAATCGCCTTTTCGTATGCCTTCAAGAATTCTTTGCTCAGCAATCCTTGCAATAATATCTTCCACTTTTTTATCACCTGGCTTTTGGATGGGTTAATATATTATTTCTTTATAATTGCCTTTATTCCTGCTGCAAATTAAAAGTGCCGGCCAAGCATTTCGTAAGCCATGAAAACTGATATCAAGCTGGATATTAATGTTGCGGATATTGCCTGAGCATTGTAAAATTAAGACAAAATAAAGCTTATAGCAGGAGTGAAGGTGGTTAGTATGAATCAGAAACAGGCTGCAGTTTATGCCTATATTCAGAAGCAATATGAAGTGCAAGTTAGACTTTATAACAATATTTTGGAAAACAGGGCTAAGCAAGGCAGCGATTCTTTGTATTACGAAGGTTTTATGGACGGTCATTTTAACGGTTGCATTTTGCAGCTGGAAATGCTGGCTGATAATAATAAATTGGGGATCATGGCTGAAGAGCTCAAGTCTTTATATTCCAGTTTTAAATAAATAAGGATATGTTATTTAATACCAGTAATCGGGGTACTTTCGTTGGCTGGAAATATTATTTACTGCGACTGCTATGAGCACCAGGCATGTTACTCCTATGCCAACAGGGGAAAAAACAAAGCTATAGTTTTGACTTGAGTAAACAGCTACAAAGGCAGTTGCACCGCCGGGAGGATGGAGTGTGTGTGTAACTGTCATCATAACGATGGATACAGTTACCGCCAGTGTTATTGCCCACCAGGGGTTGCCAAAGAGTTGATAGGTGGTTACCCCTGTCAGAGCTGAGATTATGTGTCCGCCGATAACATTTCTGGGTTGTGCCATAGGTACATGGCAGGCGCCGTAAAGCAGTACCGCAGAGGCTCCGAAAGATGGCAAGAGCAGGGGTAGTTTATAGTAGGTGGCCAGTAGTGTAATTAGTCCAATGCCCATGAAGCTTCCTATTGATGTAACCAGTAAACCAGTGAAAGATGATTTATTCATAGCGGGACATTTACCGCCTTTCATCTTACACAGATAGCTTTTGGCTAATCCCTTAACATTAGTTTTGGCCAGTTGTTTTTGATCGTTTTCTTCACTGTTGTTCATTGTTGAGAACCTCCTGCAACGGTTAAAATAAGCTTCTTATTCTATCTGCATATTAATAATTTTATCATTATTTATGATGTTTGAGTGTTAAATATAATATAGCTAAGGGTGATATTTGTCACAAATTAATAATAACTGATATTGTCAATATAAAATGTTTGCCGGACTGCAGGTTTGGTTATCTATAAATTAGAGTGGATTTTAACTAGTGTTGCAAACATTGTTTTGATACAGTTGCTTTAAGATTGTTTGAAATGTTATTATATATAAGTAAATTGCTTGCTTAATCCAGTTTTTTGCTTTAATCAGGTTAAATTATATTTTGATTAACATTATATGTTTTGATAGCTGAGAGAAAACCTTAAGGAGCCAATAATATGACGATCAAACCGGAATTACCTTCAAACTTTATTCAGAACATAATTACTGAAGATTTAAAACAAAACAAAAACAACGGACGGGTTCAAACCAGATTTCCGCCCGAACCTAACGGTTATTTGCATATTGGACATGCTAAATCCATATGTCTTAATTTCGGTATAGCCAGGGATAACGGGGGTTTTTGTAATTTACGTTTTGATGATACCAATCCCAGTAAAGAAGAAGTTGAATATGTAGACTCAATAAAAGCAGATGTGCAGTGGTTGGGTTTTGATTGGGATGACAGAATGTTTTATGCTTCAGATTATTTTGGCCGGCTGTATGATTATGCGGTACAGTTGATTAAGTCCGGCAAGGCTTATGTCTGTGATTTGAGCGCGCAGGAAATCAAGGATTACCGGGGTACACTGACTGAACCGGGCAGAGATAGTCCTTACCGCAACCGTTCGGTTGAGGAGAACCTGGATTTGTTTGAGAGGATGCAAGCCGGAGAATTCCCGGATGGTTCCCGCGTGCTGCGGGCCAAGATTGATATGGCTTCGCCCAATTTAAATATGAGAGATCCGGTTTTATACCGTATTCTACGGGCGACCCATCACCGGACAGGTGACAAGTGGTGCATTTATCCTATGTATGATTATGCCCACCCCCTGTCGGATTCTATTGAAGGGGTTACTCACTCTATTTGCACAATGGAATTTGAAGATCACCGTCCTCTTTATGACTGGGTGCTGGATGCTCTGGAACTTGAGTGTCACCCTCAGCAAATAGAGTTTGCCCGTCTTAATTTGAGCTCTACTGTTATGAGTAAGCGCAAACTGCGCATTCTGGTTGAGCAGGGCTATGTTAATGGTTGGGATGACCCCAGGATGTCAACTTTATCCGGTTTGCGGCGCCGGGGCTATACCCCGGAAGCTATTCGCGACTTTTGCGACCGTATTGGTGTGGCTAAAAGCAACAGTATAGTTGATATTGCAATGCTGGAGCACTGTATTCGTGAGGATTTGAACGCGCGGGCTCCCAGAGTGATGGCTGTATTGCGGCCACTGAAAGTTGTTATTGACAATTACCCGGAGAATCAAGTAGAAGAACTGGATGCCGAGTATAATCAGGAGAACCCGGCTATGGGTTCCCGTAAACTTCCTTTTTCCCGTGTAGTGTATATTGAGCAGGAGGATTTCAGTGAAAATCCGCCGAAAAAATTTTTCCGCCTGGCACCGGGCCGTGAGGTGCGTCTAAAGCATGCTTATATTATCAAATGTGAGCGGGTTGTTAAAGACGAGACAACAGGTGAAATTATCGAGCTGCATTGCACATACGATCCTGAGACTAAAAGCGGTGTAAATGCGGATGTGCGAAAGGTAAAAGGAACACTGCATTGGGTTTCCGCTGCTCATGCCGTAACAGCGGAAGTTCGTCTTTACGATCATCTTTTCACTAAGGATAATCCCGAAGACGCCAGAGAAGGTGTTGACTTTAAAGATTGTTTGAATGAAAACTCTTTGGAAGTGCTTACTGATTGTTTGCTTGAGCCGGGTCTGGCAGGAGCGCTGCCGGGGAGCCGCTGCCAGTTTTTGAGGCATGGCTATTTTATAATAGATATTGAGGCAAACGAAAACAGGCTTGTTTTTAACCGCATAGTATCTCTAAAGGATTCTTGGGCAAAAATTCAAAAGGCAATGACCGGCAATTAAATTAATATGACAGCGATTAGTATCAGAAAAGTTTTTTATGGTGCAATAAGAAAGGCCATAGTCTTGTGTTTGCAAGCTGTGACCTTTTTCTTATTCCAGTAAATTATGCCTATATTAGATTTGCGGATAAGTTAAGGTTAGTACTGCATGATTTCCAGCGGGTACAAGTGCCTATGTCTGACCGAAATTCGCTTAAGTCGACTTTTTTGTGGCGCTCTTTTTTTCTCCTTCCACTGTTTCTTTTATCAACATATCCTTTGGCGCGCCGCAGGTTTTGCATTTTCCCGGTTTGCAACGGCCTTCAATAACTGCTCCGCATTCATTACATTTCCAGACAGCCATTTTTGATTCACCCCTTTCACTCAGAAACTCAAGCATTTCGTTGATCCCGGATAACAGCTGAGCTTTGTCCCTGGGCAAGGTGCCGGCCAGCGGCAGCAGGTTGGAAATATGATTGCTGCGAAAAATACAAGGCCTGCTGACATTAATATTGCGGATTATCATTTCTAATTCCTGTATTGCTTCTAAATCGGACAGGGTTATAAATTTGCCCTGCTCCGCAGCAATCGCCAGGGGAATTTTTTTCTGCAGCATTAATGTCAGTGTGCTCAACATGTAAGGATTAATTTTGTTTATAGCGAGCGCGGTGTTTTGGGCATGATTCACTGAATGTTTTTTACCCCCCAGACCCAGTATGATCATAAGGGACAATTTTATACCTGCAGCCATAACTCTTTGTCCTGCTTCAATCATCTCAGCGGGGGTTGCGCCTTTGTTTATCTCTGACAGAACCTCCCCGTCACCGCTCTCCAGACCCAGGTAAATGATTTTTAGTCCGGCATTTTTTAAGGCAACCAGTTCATCAAGGCTCTTATTTAATATATCATTAGGCCCGCCGTAACAGGAAATGCGGGTCAATCTGGGGAAATTTAAATGCAGTAGTTGCATTATATTAAGCAATTTGCCCGCAGGCAGCACCAGTGCATTGCCGTCAGCCAGAAAAATCTTGCGTGCATGAGGCAGGTAAAGCACAGCCCGATTTATCTGGTCCAGAATTTCATCCTGTTTTCTGATCCGAAATTTTACGTTTCTGTACATGCCGCAGAAAGTGCAGGCATTGTGAGAGCAACCCAGGGTTACACGTATAATAAGGCTATTTGCCTCACCCGGCGGGCGATAGACTGTGCCCGGAGCAGTGTCAAAATGCATGCTAAGTGAATCCTTTACATAAATCTATTTATGGGAGTGGTGTTTTGTTTCCCGTTTTTTTATGAATTCCCGGGCATCTATCAAATAAAACATGACAAGCGGTATTAGAATTATCAGACTACAGGTTAGATACATGTAGGACATGCCTGTTTGATCGGAAAGAATGCCTAGAAAAATTGACCCTAAACCTATCCCTAAGTCAAAGGCGCTCATAATAGTAGCGTTGGCGGCACCCCTGCGGTAAGGTTTTACCCGGTTAATAGCCATAGCCATTGCTGTGGGGTGGACTATGCCAAAACCTATACCCATACTGACGGCTGATAAAAGAAAAAGCGTGTTTCCTTTGGCTATAAAAAGAAGAACGAAGGCCATGGATATGGAGATAAAGCCCAGGGCCATGATTTTCAGCGGGCCGTTTTTGTCGAAGGTTTTACCGGCTATCGGTCTTACCAATAGTAATGTGAGTGCGTATACCAGAAAAAAGGTGCCGGCGTTTTTTATTCCCAGGTCCTTTCCGTAAATAGTAATAAAGGAAACAATACCTCCATAGACTACGGCAATAAAAAAAATCATGGCTGACAGTGAAAAAACTTTGGCCTCGAAAAAGCTATTCAGGCTCATAATACTTTTATCTTTTGAAGTAATCTGTTCTTTATAAGATATGGGAAGAACAAACAATAGGCCTAGCAGGGCGGTAAGCACACAGGCATTAAATAACGAAGTAAAGCCGGCTTTATTGATGATGAATAAACCCAGGCTGGGTCCTATCGCCATAGAGAAGGTGTTGGACAGCCCGAAATAACCCATTCCTTCGCCCCTTCTTGTCGGCGGTACCACATCAGCGGCGATGGTTCCGGCCCCGGTGGTAGTAAAACCCCAGGAAAAACCATGTAGGGCCCTTAAAACTAATAAGAGTGTTAAACCGGTGACAAAATTATAAGCTGCCATAGAAAGGATAAAAGCCAGCAGGGCCACAAGCAAAACTTTTTTGCGGCTCAGGGTATCCAGCATATAGCCGGAAACTGGCCGCACCAAGACTGCTGTTAGAGACAGAATACCAATGATATAGCCAACCTTGCTCTTATCCCCTTTTAATACATCAATAACAAAAACCGGTAATGTAGGTAAAAGCAGATAGAAGCTGATAAACATAATCATATTGGCCAGACAGATTAAAATGAAATCTTTGGTCCAAAGAGATTCTTTTTGCTCCAAATAATTACCTCCTCTTAATTTGTTGGTAATAGTATATCATAATAAATACTACGAAAGGACTATAGCAATAACGATAATAATCCCAGTGGGCTGTTCAGCAGCAAAACATCAGTTATGTTAAAATGAAGCGCAACATCTTTCTGTATTTTCAAAGGAACAATTTCCAGTGTCACAGTTGCCTGAGCGGTGGTGCCCTGAATAGATATATCCCTGATATTGGTCAGGCGAATATTATTGTGTAATTTTTCAATTAGTTTTTCGGCAACCGGTCCGGCCCCCTCCACATATTTTTGCACAATCTCAATATTGCCGCTGTTGATTCCATTGATTAATTCTGTGATAACATTGCGTACATCTTGTTCTGTAACATTCTTATTCAATGTCTGTGTATTTGGGACAGTTGAACAGCCGCCTCCCAATAATGAGAGCAAAAGAATATAAATCAGTAGCTTTTTCACGAATAACCCCCTCAAAAAAATGATCATTTACATATAAGATAATTCGTTCGTGGTGATAATAATCCTGCAAGTCCCTGTTTTATCCGTAATATTTTCTTAATAAACTAAACAATAGCAATGTCAAATGCTAATTTAATTTTCCTAATTGTTTATCTTATTGGCATAAATAATATAACTATTATATAAAAGATCATATGTTTAAAAAAATATCTACTATATAGCATCAAAATATGGTATTTTATTAGTGAGAAAATAGGTTTTCAGGCTATCACCTGTCTATTTTAAATTTGTGGATTGAACTATTAAAAATATGAGAGTTATTATTTAATAAAAAAGATTATCACATAGCGTTATTTAACTATATAAACGATTTCAATATTCCGAAATAATTAAGGGGGCTCAAAAATATGAGCATACTGGTAGTTGACGATCTGCCTGATAATCTGAATTTAATTAAAACTATTCTGCAGGCAGATGGTTATACTGATATCTTGATGGCACATTCTGCACACGAGGCATTTGATTATCTTGGGATAACAGATGACAGGAGGCGCGGGGCAACTAATATTGATGCGATTTTGATGGATATTATGATGCCGGGAATTGACGGTATAGAGGCATGTAATCTAATCAGGGCGAAAGAACGTCTGCGAAATATTCCTATAATAATTGTCACAGCGAAGACGGATGCTAATGATCTTCAGGCAGCTTTTGCTGCGGGGGCTGTAGATTATGTTAAAAAACCTTTTAATAAGGTGGAATTGTTGGTGCGTCTGCGCTCAGTTCTAAAACTTAAGCATGAAATGGATAGGCGCAGAGCCAGAGAAAAGGAATTGCACGAAGTGACACGTTTGCTGGAAGAGGCCAACCGTACCTTATACCGGCTTTCATCGCTGGACGGTCTTACAGGTATTCATAACCGGCGGCGTCTTGATGAGTTTTTGGCTGTTGAATGGACCAGATCTGTCAATGAGGCGAACCCTTTATCTATAATTATGGCAGATATTGATTCTTTTAAAGCATATAACGATACTTATGGTCATTTAATGGGTGATGATTGCCTGGTGCAAGTAGCAAATGTTTTAACCGGTACACTGCACCGACCCAGTGATCTGGTTGCTCGCTTCGGTGGGGAGGAGTTTGTAGCTGTTTTGCCCAAAACAACAGCGGAGGGAGCGTTGGTTGTTGCGGAGAGAATGCGCTCATCTATTACTGAACTCTGTATTAAGCATAAAAAATCAACAAATTCTAATTGCATTACTATGAGTTTTGGCATAGCAACTCATTGGCCGGGCCAAAAATCAACGCCTGCGGATCTTTTGTTGGCGGCTGATTGGGCTATGTTTCAGGCCAAACGTGCCGGTGGTAACATGGTCAAGGTGGTTGATATTAATATGGACACTCATTTGTACGATAAGCATTGTAGTATTGAGGATATATAAGGTGTTGCTCTTTAAAAATTATGATATATGGAGAATAAAAAATGACAGGCCAAAAAGATGATTCAAGTATTTTAAATTCATTAAGAAGAGGCGGTATTGCCAGAGTGCTATTGTTCTGGCTTGTAGGTGCCGCATTATTGCCGATTTTTGGTGTTACTATTATTTTATACCTTGAATTGCAGCAAAAAGTTGTTCTTATTGGATCTATATCAGCTGCTATACTGGTCATATTTGCTGCTGCGATGGTAACAAGAAGTATTGTCAGGCCAATGCTGCAGCTTTCTCGCTGTGCTAGAAATTTAGCTATAGGCAATCTAATATATGAACAAATCTCATCGTCAATTTATGAGATCAAACATATGGACAATGATTTTAAAGAACTAATTGATTCCAGAAGATTAATTACTTCTGTATGTAAGGAGGTTGCCGGGGGTGATTTGAGCCATACCGTTTTTGTCCGAAGTGAGGAAGATGGTCTTTGCACTGCTATCAATCAGATCATTGAAAACCTGCGCAATGTTGTTCACCAAGCAGTGGCTATTGCTAACGGAAATTATTCTTTAGATATATTGCCTCATTCAGACAATGATGAATTGGGAGTAGCTCTAAGCCATATGACCTCGACCCTCAGGCAGGTAACGGCGGAAAATGACAAGCAGGCCTGGCTGAAAACAGGTTTAAACCAATTATATGATACCATAAAAGGAGAACAAGATTTAATTGAGCTGTCGCAGAATATAATTGGTTTTTTAAGCAATTATGCAGGGGCACAGGTCGGAGCTTTTTTTCTGCAAGAGCAGGATAAGTTCAAATTGGTTGCCAGTTTTGCTTATACAAAAAGAAAACATATTGCTAACTCATATGCACCCGGTGAGGGATTGGTAGGCCAGGCGGCGCTGGAAAAAAAGAGCATATTGATAACCGGTGTTCCTGATGATTATGTAAAGATTAATTCCGGTTTAGGTGAATCGGCACCGCGTAATTTAATAGTTGTCCCGGCTGTGTATGAAGGAGAAGTAAAAGCAGTAATTGAATTGGGCACGTTTCATGAACTTACAGATATCCAAGTTGATTTTATGCAGCAATCCGTTTCCAGCATTGCTATTGCCATAAACACCAGTGCTTCCAGGTCTCGCTTAAAAGTTCTGGTGGAGGAAAGACAGCAGCAGTCGGAAGAGTTGCAGGTGCAGCAGGAGGAATTGCGGCAGACAAATGAGGAATTAGAAGAACAGGCCAGAGCGCTGAGGGATTCTGAAGCTAAATTGCAAGTACAGCAGGAAGAATTGCGGCAGACAAATGAAGAGTTGGAGGAGAAAAATAGGTATCTGGAAAAACAGCAAAATGATATTAAGAAAAAAAATGAGGAACTGGAGTACAGTCGCCGGATGATTGAAGAAAAGGCCAGGGATTTAGAGTTGTCCGGCAAATATAAATCGGAATTTTTAGCTAACATGTCACATGAATTAAGAACTCCTTTAAATAGTTTGTTGATACTTTCCAGATTGCTATATGAGAATAAGGAAAGCAACTTAACAGAAAAGCAAGTAGAGTTTGCTCGTACTATTCATTCTTCCGGTTCCGATTTATTGGAGTTGATAAATGATATTTTGGATCTCTCAAAGATAGAGGCCGGTAAAGTAGATTTATTTATTCAAGATTTGGATATTGCTGATTTGGCCGGTAGTGTTGAAAGAAATTTACGTCATATGGCGGAGGAAAAAGGCTTAACCTTTGACATAGAATTATCTCAGTCCATGCCTTCCATTATTAGAACAGACAGGCAGCGGTTGGAACAGATAATTAAAAACTTGTTGTCCAATGCTATTAAATTTACTTCTCAGGGGAGCATTTGTTTAAAGATCGGCAGACCCTATTCAGAAGCAAAGCTGATGCGCAGTGATCTTGACATAAGAAATACGGTAGCTTTCACAGTTTCCGATACAGGTATCGGTATAGCGGCTGATAAAATGAAATTGATTTTTGAGCCTTTCCAGCAAGCCGATGGTACTACCAGCAGGCAATATGGGGGTACAGGCTTAGGTCTTTCCATATCCAGGGAACTAGTTAGATGTCTGGGTGGTGAAATTCAGCTTGAAAGCAGGGAGGGCTATGGCAGCACTTTTACGATATATTTGCCGGAAATATTGAGCGAGCAGAGTGCCTATAAGCTGTGGACTGTAAAGAAAGATGCAGCAGACAAGAAGGTTGTCCGAACCGGTTTGCCGGAAGCAATAGAGTTTACGCAGGCAAGGGACACTAAACACATTGTTGCAGAAATACAGGAACAGCAGTTAGCTTCCAGATCTGCCAAGGATCAACTTAAAGATAATCGACTGGGTGTTTCTGTATTAATTATTGAGGATGATCCCAGGTTTTCTGCAATCCTGGTGGATTTGGCCGGAGGCAAGGGATTTCATGTATATACTGCGGCAGACGGGGAAACAGGATTGCAGTTTGCGCTAAAGTATAGACCCAGTGCCATAATTCTAGATGTCGGGCTTCCAGATATAGATGGTTGGGCGGTTATGGAAAGGCTTAAAGGTAATCCTGAAACCAGACATATTCCGGTACATTTTATTTCAGCTTACGACAGTGGTCTTGATGCCATGCGAATGGGTGCCATAGGGTATCTAACAAAACCCGTAAGCATGGAAGTCTTGGACGGAGCTTTTAATAAAATTCAGGATATTATATCAAAAAATATCAAAAAACTTTTGGTTGTAGAAGATGACGAGCTGCAGCAAAGAAGCATCCTTGAATTAATTGGTGAAGGGGATGTTATGACTACGGCTGTGGGAAGTGGTTATGAGGCTTTTGAATTGTTGAGAACAGGCAATTTTGACTGTATAGTTTTAGATTTAGGACTTCGGGATATGTCAGGCTTCGATCTGTTGGAAAAGATAAGAAACCATGATGCAATTTCGCATATTCCGGTGATCATCTATACGGGCAAAGATCTTACCAAAGAAGAAGAAGCCATACTTAGTGAGCATGCGGAAAGCATTATTATTAAAGGAGTAAAATCACCGGAAAGGCTGCTGGATGAGACTACTTTATTTTTGCACAGGGTAGAAGCTAATTTGTCTGAAGACAGTCAGAAAATGCTGCAGATGATTCATAATAAAGAAATGATCTTTCAAAATAAGAAAATTTTGCTTATTGACGATGATATGCGCAATGTGTTTGCCTTAATGAATGTTCTTGAGGAAAAAGGCATGAAGGTACTGGTGGGCAAGAACGGCAAGGAGGGCATTTTCCTGTTGGAAGATAATCCTGACGTTGATCTCATACTAATGGATATCATGATGCCTGAAATGGATGGGTATGAAGCTATGAAAGAAATAAGAAAACAGAATAAGTTTAAGCTTACTCCTATTATTGCACTTACGGCAAAGGCTATGGTGGGTGACAGGAGCAAGTGTATTGAAGCGGGGGCCAGTGATTATTTGTCCAAACCGATTGACACGGACAAGTTGTTGTCACTTCTCAGGGTTTGGCTTTACCAGTAAGTCTTTTCCAGGGGGGGAGCAAACTGGATATAACAGACGAGTCTACAATAGATGTTAATCGGGAAAATCAAAATATTGAAATAAGGCTATTGTTAGATGCGATATATTTGAAGTATGGTTATGATTTTAGAAATTATGCCAAAGCCTCTATAAAGCGACGTATATTGCACAGAATGGCTATGTCCGGGTTGCAAAGCATTTCAGAAATGCAGCATTTATCTTTATATGACTTGGATTTTTTTAAAAAACTATTGCTTGATTTTTCAATTAATGTAACTGAGATGTTTCGTGATCCGTCTTTCTATTATTCTCTCAGGCGAGAGATAATTCCTGTTTTACGAACCTATCCTTATATAAAAATATGGCACGCTGGCTGTGCTACAGGTGAAGAAGTATATTCTATGGTTATACTTCTAAAAGAGGAAGGGATCTATGACAGGTGCCAGATTTACGCTACTGATTTCAATCAGGTAGTACTGCAGAAGGCCAAAGAAGGAATTTTCCCAATTGAAAATATAAAAGAATATACAATTAACTATCAAAAAGCAGGAGGCAAGGAATCCTTTTCCAGTTACTACACGGCTAAATACGATTCGGTTATTATTAACCAGTCGTTAAAAAAAAATATTCTGTTTGCCGATCATAACTTAGTGACTGACGGGGTGTTTGGCGAGATGAATTTGATCTTATGCCGCAATGTGCTCATATATTTCGATAAGATTTTACAAAACAGAGTTATAGGACTATTTTATGACAGTCTTTGCCGAAACGGCTTTCTTTGCCTTGGTTCCAAAGAAAGCCTGATGTTTTCAGAATATGGTCGATGCTTTGAAGACATTGTTAAGGAGGAAAAAATATATCGAAAGAAGTCTAAATACTAGTTTAAAAGAGAAAAGGGTATATCAAGCGGTTGTAATAGGTGTTTCGGCTGGAGGGTTTGCCGCGTTGAGTTTCTTGCTTCCTTCTTTGCCTGAAGACTTCAGCCTGCCGGTGATTATTGTGCAGCATTTGCACCCTGCTTCAGGCAGCTATATAGTTCAGCACCTAAATAATAAATGTTCACTAATAGTTAAACAAGCGGATGAAAAAGAGTCTATTAAGCCTGGTACGGTTTACCTGGCATCACCTAATTATCACTTGCTGGTTGAGGAGGATAGAACTTTTTCCTTAACAGTTGATAATAGAGTTAATTATGCCCGTCCTTCTATTGATGTGTTATTTGAAACTGCTGCACGGGCTTATGGAGAAAAATTAATCGGGATTATTTTAACCGGATCTAATAACGATGGCAGTAAGGGGCTCAAAAGGATTAAAGAAGGAGGGGGGCTTGCTGTGGTGCAAGACCCTCTGGACGCTGAAGTGGATTCCATGCCCCGCGCTGCACTGGCTGCCACCGCAGTTGATTTCATACTGTCGTTAGAACAAATAGCTTCTTTTTTGATGAGTTTATCGAAAGGAAAGAGTTATGAAAATAAATGAAATGGCGAAAGTTCTTCTGGTAGATGACAGACCCCAAAATCTTTTAGTTCTGGAAAATATACTGGTAGATCAAGAAGTGGAATTTTATAAAGTCAATTCCGGCAATGAAGCTTTAGCTTTGTTGCTTTCCCATGATTTTGCCCTGGTGTTGCTTGATGTGCAGATGCCGGGTATGGACGGTTTTGAAATTGCCGAATTAATGAGAGGAATTGAAAAAACTAAAAGTATCCCAATAATCTTTGTAACAGCAATCAGTAAAGAACAGAAACATATTTTTAAAGGATACGAAGCCGGTGCTGTTGACTATTTATTTAAACCGCTGGAACCGGAAATCTTGAGAAGCAAGGTAAAGGTATTTCTGGAATTGCATAAACAAAAAATCTTGTTGCAAAAGCAAGCGGAGGAACTGGAACAAAAGATGATGCAATTAAGTTTGGCGCAAAAAGCGGCTGAAGCTGCTAATATTGCTAAAAGTGCCTTTCTTGCTAATATGAGTCATGAGATTAGAACGCCTATGAATGCTATAATAGGCATGGCAGATTTGCTCTGGGAAACCTCCTTGACTAAGGAGCAGCGCGAATATGTGGGTATATTTCGGACAGCCGGACAAAATCTGTTGAATCTGATTAATGATATTTTAGATCTTTCAAAGGTTGAAGCAGGTCATCTTAAACTGGAGCAGCAGGACTTTAACATTAAAAAGTTAGTTGAAAAAACTGTTGAATTTATGTCTGTCCAGGCAAATATTAAGTTTCTTTCTTTGTCATACCAGATAAAACCTGATGTGCCGGGTTTTGTAGTCGGAGATCAGAATCGTTTGCAGCAAATACTGGTTAACTTGCTCGGTAATGCCATTAAGTTTACCGAAAAAGGTGAAGTTATTCTCATAATTGAAAAGCTATCGATGCAGGAAGAAAATGTTTTTCTTAAATTCTCTGTTTCCGATACGGGTATCGGTATTGAAAAGGAGAAAAGTGAAATTATATTTGAGAGTTTTACGCAAGCAGATGCTTCTACTACCAGTAAATTTGGCGGCACCGGTCTGGGATTGACTATTTGCAAAAGACTCGTAGAAGCGATGGGCGGGCATATTGGGGTTGAGAGTGAGATAGAGCAGGGGAGTACTTTCTTTTTTTCCATTCAATTGAAAATAGGAAAAGAGCCTGCTTTAGAGAATGGTGAACGTGATTTACAGCAGCAATTCACAGAAGACCGGTCAGACCTGTCCTTGCACAGCAGAGGCTTAAGGCGGAGGATTTTACTGGTAGATGATTCCGGAGACAACCGTATGTTAATAATGGCATATTTAAAGAGAACCTGCTATGAAATAGATATTGCCGAGAACGGTCAATTAGCAGTTGAAAAGTTTAGGGCAGGCAAATATGACCTGGTGCTTATGGATATGCAAATGCCGGTAATGGACGGATATACTGCTACAAGCATTATCAGGGAGAATGAAAAGGCCAATAATTTAACACGAACCCCGATAATCGCGTTGACAGCATACGCATTAAAGGAAGATGTGCTGAAAAGTTATGATGCTGGATGCACGGATCATCTGACAAAACCTATTAAAAAGTCAGTGCTGTTGGAGGCAATACATAAATATATCGGGAGTTGATGGGCTTATGGAGATTCATAAAATATTAAGTCAAGAAAAGATTATAATAAAGGTGGATTCTTGTTTAGAAGATTTAATACCAGAATATTTAAGCAACAGGCAAAAAGACATTAAGAACTTATTAGAGGCGTTAGAACAGGTTGATTATGATAGCATAATATTTATTGGGCATAATATGAAGGGTTCAGGCGGCGCCTACGGGTTTGATTATATTACTGAAATCGGTTGCTGCTTGGAAGTGGCGGCAAAAGAAAGAAATTGCGAATTAATTGACAAAAAAGTACAAGAACTTACTAATTATCTTGAGCGCATTCAAATAGACTTTGTTTTATAGAAAAAAAAAGGCATGTGTTTGCTGCACATGCCACACAGAGGTTATTACATCTTCAGATCACAATAACCCAGAATTGCAATCTGAGAATTTATAAGGAGGTTAAAAGACTCGCCAAGAAAGACTTTTAACCAAGATTAACGAATTTCTGAAATCAGGCTTTATTTAAAACATAGAGTCCATAGTTAAAGCCGGGTGGCCTTTTTCCTCCAGGAACGGCAGAATTTCTTCGCCGGAGGCTCCAATGGTTTCATCTGCAATCTTATCTACGAAATCTTCACCAAGTCCCTCATCTATAGCTCTTTCGGTTAAACCTTCACGCAACAGATCCTTTAATGCTTTAGGCATCCAGACAAGGCGGGCTAATCCACCATCAGCCGGTACGAATTTCTTGGAAAGCAGATAGGATTTACCGATACCCATGAAACCGGGCATTTGAGCGCCGCCACCCATCATACCGGCTAAAGTCGAGAAGGTCATACCTGTTGGGGTCATACCGCTGTGCTCACGGGAAACCACCATAAAACCGTTGCACTCAGGCACCATGGCCATAATAGCTTCGAAGCAACCGCAGGAGGTCATCGGGTATTCCATAATGGTGTAGAAGTTAACCTTTTCTACGGTACGCTGAGAGTTGGAGAAAGTATACTCGTTAAAGGATTCCCATTGACCCTTAACATCATCAATAACCTCGCCCTTAGGAATGGGTTGGTTAGCGCCGTGTGGGTTAATTTCAAAAGCAGCTTTGGCATCCAGCCAGCTAACAGCCCCACAGAGACCAACACGCTCGGGAGCTACCACGCAAACGTGGGTAGGAGCAAAGGTCTGGCAGAGCAGGCAGGAGTAGAAGGTATCAACACCCTCGTCAGTTAACTCTTTAAGGCGTGCGTCACGCTTAGTGTAGTAACTGCGGGCTACTTCACGCATTTCTAAAACTTTTGCTTCATCGGTGATAAGGGTTATCTTAATCCGGTCTACGATAGCGGAGAACTCGGATTTAAACTTGGCATAAAGGATATCTCCTATATGTCTCATACGGAAACCTTTAGCATAAGCGTCTTTACTGATCCTGACCCACATTAAATCGCGCTGGGCCACGTGCCAGAGACCTTCACCGTAGTTGGTAAAGTAGTGTACCCGGCGCTCCAGAACAGGCTCGAAATCTTCCTGCATTTTACGGCCGTATACATCAACTACAATACCTATAGGCAGCTGGCTGCCCGGTTCCAATCCATCAATATCCGGCCCGACGAGCTCAATAGTACCGTCTTCAATGTCATCTCCGGCCATACGCACCAGTTCAAAACCAGGTGTTCTCTGACCGCCGAATTCAACGAACATATCTTTCTTACGCAGGCTCTCACCTTCGAAAGCGGGACCAACCATAATCGGCACATCAATATCAATGGCTGTAATTTTAACTCCGCGAACTTCCAGTGCAACTTGAACGATTTTATCATAATCAGGTTCTGAAATGAACCATTCAGGAATTTGCTTATCTTCCGGCAACACCTGGTCGGTAATAACCGGGAAACCAACGTTAATACAACCCATAGCCGCAGCAGTTTTAACCATGTCATGCTCACCAAGGTAGAGAGCGAAGGCCAAAACACGACGGCGCTGGTAATCTTTTTGAGCTTCATAGTCGCCCGGCTTAATGCCGCCGAACATCATACCGGCACGCAGAGCGTAGTTGGCAGCATGAACGATCTGAGTGAAGTTACCCAGTGGGTAGGCGATATAGTCAATACCGAGTTTAACGTTTTCTTCCAGGCACTGCTCAATGATTTCATCACTAAGGAATAGCATTAGGCCTTTAGCCATTAAGCTGGTAACAATTTTCTTAGCTGAGGCGCTGTCTTTAGCACGGCCAAGAATAACTGCTTCACCGGGGATGGTCCAGTCAACCATCTTAGTCCCATAGGAACGAACTACCGGGTCACCGACAAAGCCGGTCCAGGGTTTAACGTGTAAAGGATTTTCCGGTGTATTTTGGATATAACGAACCGCTTCGATAATGTCAGCCGCATACCAGGTAGCCTCACCCCAGAAACGGGCATTTTCAAAGGTTTTAGCCTCTTTAACCCTGGCCCGCATTCTGTTTAATACGGGTACGCAGTCACCCAGAGTCTTAATTTCTTCACCGCTTAAGCAGCGGATTACCGGAAGATAGTAGGCAGTATCGGGATAGCCTATCTGCTTATCTTTCCCGTAGGTCCGGATGGCCTGATTTAATAAAATTTCAGCATAACTAAGTGCGGTTATTGTACCTTCATATGCCTCTTTAAATAGCTTTTTCGGCTCTTTTCCCGGTTCTATTGCACCTTCAAAGATTTGATCGAAATTGATCGCTTCAGACATTTTAACTCCTCCTTTCAATATCTATATTACCAGCACTTGGACAGGCTGGTTTCCAAATCCTCGGCCACTGCTTTGTGTATTTTCAGTTTCCAAGCCCTGTATTCCAGAGCATTGAGAATCTTCTTAATAGATTCTTCTATATCGCATTCCAGAATAAAGTAACCGCCTAAAACGTCACCGGCAACTTGTGTTAAAACGCTGTATATCAGGTCGCAGCCTTCTACCGGAGGCATAGTACCCACGTGAGTCGGGCATCCAATATCAACACACCAGGTACCGATACTGGTAGCTTTACCGCTCATGGCTTCCGGAGCAGATGCTACAAACGGTACTTTCGGGGTATCAACGCCCAGATCTCTGGCCATATCCATCAGCAATTCGGCACCACGGGAGTTATCAACACAAGAACCCATGTGCAGTACCGGCGGGATCGGATATTTCATGTTGGCATTGGCGCTGATGCGCTTGAAGAAGGATTTTAAGCCATCTCCGCAATATGTTTCAACATTGGCGGGATCCATTAAGCCGTGCTTGGCACAAACCTGGGCATGGCAACCGGTGGAGATAACAAATACATCGTTGGCCAGCATAGCTTTGGTAATTTCTAAGTGAGCCTTATCCTGCATGGTCTTCAAGTTGTGGCAACCGACCATAAAGGCAACACCCTTCAGTTCTCCGGACAGAATAGCATCATTTAGAACGCGAACCGGATTTTCCGGGTTAACTGAGGCAAAAATATTGTAAATAGCTTCGAGACTGTAACCTGCAACCACATATTGTTTGTGTTGCGGTATTTTAACCGGGCGATCTCCCCGCTCTTTAAAGGCTTCTATGGCCATGGCAATAACTTCTTTAGCGTTATCCATGGCTGTTTTTTCCTGGTAGTCAATATGGATAGAGCCAGGAATCTTAACGATATCGGAAGTTGTTACCAGTTTTGTATGGAAACATTGGCATACTGGTCCTAAGCCGGGCATGATGCACTGCACATCAACTACCATTAAGTCAACGGCACCAGTGCAGATAACCAGTTCCTGGGATGAGAAAGATGTGACAAGTGGAACACCCTGGCGCATCAAGACCTCATTACCTGTGCAACAAATACCTGAGAGTGTAATCCCTCCGGCACCGGCGGCTTTTGCATCTGCTTCCATTTCCCGGGCCGCAGCAACGATCATTTCACTTAACAGAGGATTATGTCCGTGCAGAATTATATTAACATTTTTGGCTTCAAGTACACCCATATTAGCTTCACTTGCTACAGGTTCGGGAGTGCCGAAAATTATATCTGACAGGTCGGTGGCAATCCATTTGCCGGCCAGGTCAGCCAGGCCTACCCGTACTGCGCTGAACACCAGGTTAATCGGGTCATTGTCCATACCGACGTGTGCCTGGGTTACCAGGTCTGAAATAACCGAGTGGATACCAAAGGGCATAACATTATGGGTTCTGTAGAGGTTATTGCGTTCAGGAACAACATTCTTGGTAATCCAGCGAACCTCTCCTTCACCTTTAAGCATGGCCATATCTTCCAGGGCCAGTTCACACAGTTCTTTGGCCAGAGTCATATCATTCTTGCTATCAATGTTCTCAACACCGTATCTCTCACTTAACCGGCGTAATTTTGCGGGATCTTTAATAGAATAATCAGTTGCATGGCCCTCAGCAACCATGTGCAATGTGTGGGCTATGTGGTTGCCGTGCTGGGCATGGGAAGCGCAACCGGTAAGAATCATCAGACCTACGCTGCGGGCTACGATAGTCCAGGAATTGGCTCCGCAAATACCTCTGCTGGCCGGGCCTTCATCCGCTTTAATGCGGCAGGGTCCCATCATACAAAAACGGCAGCAAATACCTTTGTAACCAAATTGGCACTGGGGCTGTTGGGCTACAACCCGGTCAAATGCAGTTATAATGCCTTCTTCCTGTGCTACTTTGATCATTTCTAATGCTGCCGGATCTATGGTTCTCATTACAGACTTGGGATCAACAACACGAGGTGATTTGTCAGAAGACCGGCAGGTAAGACTGGTGTCTTTAAACCTTGGCATAAATGAAACCTCCTTTAAAATAAAATTTGTCCTTTTCTGATTAGTTTGAAAAGACTGTTTTTTTATATTGAAATATATTTCGCAATATATTTCAAAAGTCCTGCTAAAAAAATAAATTTTTTTTGAAATTTATTTCGATATAATTTAATTGAGCCAGGAAAGACTGATATTTAGCGGGACAAGTTTAGAATATTGTTCAAAACCAAAATAAACCCGATAATTTATATGAACAAAGTGCAGGTTAACTGCCGGGATTTGAAATAGATTTAGAAGAGTCTGTTGAAATACTGGAATTTGATGAATTGAATCAACGGGGTAAATGAGGTATTATAAAAAGAACAAGAGATAGCTTTGGAGGTTGGAGAATGGATCAGTATTGGATAGGTTTTGACCAGGTGGGAAACGCGCTTGACGGAAATGCTACTTTGAGGCAGTTGGAGGATTTGTTCAGTTCATATGTATTAAACGTGCGTTTTCATAAGGCTGATGTCAATATATTGGATGTTTGGAGTGAGAATCCGCGCACCTTTGGGAGTATATTAATCAATGACCGGCGGCAAAGAGTTGACGAGGGTAAGGAAATGCATTGTCAGCCGCCTTTAATGATAGCAACTGTTGAAGGAAGGGAAATTGTCCGGCTGGAATGGTATGAAGGAGAAAGTGAACTGGCTTTAAAGTATGACTTAAGGAATCCCAGATACGAGTTTGCCGGCAGCAGTTATCAGAATGACTCAGATGTTTATTAATATATTGTCTTTAGGGGTGTATTGATGAAAGAAGAAATTATTCTTAATTTAGAGAGTAAGTTTAATTTTTCCTGCCATCAAGGGCTGGAATGTTTTAAGCAGTGCTGCCGTAATATAAACATTTTTCTAAGTCCTTATGATGTCTTGCGCATGAAAAACAAGCTCGGGCTTACCTCACAGGAGTTTTTAAATCTCCATACACTTCGTTTATCGTTTCAAAAGCAGCGTTTTCCTCTGGTGCTGATTAAGATGAAAGAAGATGAAAACCTGGTTTGCCCTTTTATTACCTCCTATGGCTGTATGGTTTACCAGGAAAGGCCCTGGGCCTGCCGCATTGCCCCGGTGGATATGCTGGGCAACGGCCAGTTTGGTTTTATATTTAAACCTGCACGCTGTCATGGATTGAAGGAGGCCAAGGAGCAAACTGTAGATGAGTGGATGCAGGAGCAGGGATTGGGCATCTATGATCAGATGGAAGAGTCTTTTAAGGATTTACCCGCATTGATAGAGTTTTCCGGGGAGAAAGAACATGACGGAAAAATTGGTGAACTTATCTTTTTGGTTTGCTACAATACGGATGAATTTAAATATAAGCTTTTTAGCTTAAGTTTTGTGGATAAACTCTCCATATCGAAAGAGGTAGTTGGGAAAATTAGGGATGACGATGTTCAGCTTATGAAGTTTGGTTTTGAATGGCTGCGTTCTGTTCTGAGTGATATGCAAAAGCAGAGAGAGGCTTTTTTATTGCTCTAGCAAATTATGCTTATGATGGATCTGTGGATAAGCTAAAGTTAATACCGCATAATTTCCCGCGAGTATGAGTGCCTGTGGCCGCTCGAAAGCCGTTTTAAGCGACTTTCTTGTATTAGGAAAATAGTATGAAGGAGGGCTGTTCCAGAAAGGCAGATTTAAGCACCTTTATGGGGTCAGCCCTTTGACTCTTCTCAAAAAAGAAAAGTGCCGGTTAGTGAATCTCAAACTTTTTTATTTGTTGGGGGCTACCATAAGGCTTTGCAACGTCTTATAAAATTGCCTGCTCAAAACCTTTTTCAAAGGTTTGTCATCCCGCTCTGCTATTTTTACAAAAACATGCAGTTGATCCTGCAAAAATTCCTTTAGAATGTATTCAACCACTTCTTCACCTGTTCTGTTGGTTTTCTCAGCGTATTCATCGATTAATCTCATAACATCATCTGAGAGTTCTAACTCAAAATCCTGATCATCATAAAATACAGAGGACATAATATCAGACATCCCTTCAAAAAATTATATTTTTGAGTAGCCACAGGCACTCGTACTCGACGGAAATTATGCGGTACTAACATTGCTTATGCAATATAAATTTGTGTTTCATTAAGCAATGACTTATCTGTAGATTCATCATAAGCATAATTTCCTGGAGTAAAGTAAAGACTTCGCTTTTAATAGTAGTTTTCCTTCTCGAAAGTATAATTCATAAGGTTGAATAAAAAACATTTTTTTTTATAATTATTATTTTCAAATTTACATATTAATGTTAAAATAGTTCATATATAAGAATGACTTATGCAAATCAAAATTTTTATAAATAGTTGGAGGAGCCTCTATGTTAGAACATCAACTGCAGATTTTTATGGTTGTTTCGGAAAAAAAAACTTTTCCAGGGCAGGTGAGCTCTTAAAGCTGACCCAGCCGGCTATAAGCCAGCATATACATGCCCTTGAAGAGTATTATGGTGCAAAGCTCTTTGAACGGTCCAGTAAAAGAGTGGAGCTTACTAAAGCCGGGGAGGTACTTCATCATTATGCCCAGGAAATAATGAAAATGCACCAGGTGGCTAAAAGAGCGGTTGCCGATTTGGTGGAGATGGTTTCCGGTGATTTGAAAATTGGGGCCAGTTTTACTATTGGAGAATATGTGCTGCCCCGTCTTTTAGGTGCCTTTTCACAGAAATACACAGAGGTCATGTTCTCAGAGTTAATTGGCAATACGGAGTTTATACATGAAAAAACCCGTGAACGAGTTATTGATGTTGGTCTGGTGGAGGGTTTGGTTGAGGACAGCCATTTAATCATTGAACCGTTTTTGCAAGATGAATTGGTGTTTATTGCCGCACCGGGACACCCACTGGCTAAAAAAACCTTTTTGACCAGAGAGGATATCAGTGAAATTCCTTTTACCTTCATCCTGAGGGAAGTTGGTTCCGGAACAAAATTGGCTATGGATGATGTTTTGCACGAATTGAAGTTAAAGCCGGCCAGGAGCATGACTATGGGCAGTACCCAGGCTATTAAGGAAGCTGTAGAGGCTAATCTGGGCATTTCCTTTATCTCCAAATGGGCCCTGCGCAAGGAGTTGCAATTAGGTACACTGAAGCTTTTGAGAATTAAGGATTTTAATGTAACCAGAGAATTTTACCTGATTAGGAACAAGGATAAATTTGAGTCAAAAGCAACAGAGGAATTTGTCAAGTTTATTATGGATCGGTCTGTTTCACAAATACTGGGATAAGCTTTTAGCCGGTATAGCAAGCAAAGAAACCCGTGCCGCTTTAGTGACACGGGTTTCTTTTTTTGAGTTATTGACTTTGTCCGCAGCATTGGTACAGCCGGTTTTTTTAATATTAACTGGCTTCCGCTTCAATGATATTTAAAAATTCATTGCCAAGTTTGGTGAGATTACAGATTTTGCTTTTCCCTTCGGTGGATACATCGACTAAGCCTAAAGCGTACAATTGCATAATAATATGATCCAGGACAGCCCGTTTTACTCTGGCTGTTAGTGATAATTCCTCTTTGTTCATACTGCCCTGATCGAATAAGGCCTGTAATACCTTTTTTGCTTCTGTAGGCAGTCTTTTATTGGCTTGAGTCAAGTATTCGTTTAAAGTTATTTGATGCATTTTTTATCCTCCCCTAAAATTTTTGCTAACAATAGTATGCCCAGAAAACGTTAATTAATAAGTTGATTTAGCAATTTTTATAAAAAAAATTAGAAAATAGCAAATTATTAATTCTGTAATTATACAGACCCATTTCGGTGCAGGAAATCGGGCCTTCTTGTAGAATACCTTAATTAAAATATAGCATCTAAGAAATGAGGACTATGAATATAGATACAAAGGATTTATTAAACGTTATTATCAGATGGTTGATAGTTCAACTTATCGGTTCTGTCATGGTGCTGGCCTTATCTCTAAAATTATGGCAGGCGGTTTTTATTTTGTTTATTATCAGCGGTTTATCTGTTTCCTTTGTTCTTTACTACTGGTTAAACCGTCGTCCGGTGAAGCTTAAATCTACCGACCAGCCGATTGAGTTGCAGATAGCCAGTGAGACGCTGCCTTTTATGCGGCGGGGTTTAAATGTTGAAACGGCCGGGAGTACGGCGGAAATAATTAAAAAAATCAGTGATGTTGATGCCGTGGCCATAACCGACAGGGAAAAAGTGCTGGCTTATATAGGAGAAGGTTCCGATCACCATAAACCGGGTGGGGAGATTTTAACCTATGCAACCAGGCGGGCTATTATAACCGGTGAGATAAAGGTAATTCATAACAGTCGGGATATAAACTGTTCGGTGCCTCATTGTCCCCTGGAAGCGGCAGTTATTGTGCCGCTTAGATGTAACGGGGAGGTTGTCGGCACTGTAAAAATGTACAGAACCAAACAGGGTAGAATGCCGGATCATTTGGTAAAGCTGGCTGTTGGGGTGGCTCAGATGCTGGATGTGCAAATGGAGTTGGCTGAACTGGATCGCCGGGCTCAGTTGGTAGCTGTAGCCGAACTCGATGCCCTGCACGCTCAAATTAACCCTCATTTTTTATTTAATACTCTAAACACCATAATCATGTTCAGCCGGACAAACCCGGAAACCGCACGTAGGCTGTTAATTCGTCTGTCCTCTTTCTTTCGTCAGGCTTTGCAGAGAAAGGGACATTTCAATACTTTAAAAGGTGAGATTGAATATATAAACACTTATTTAGTATTGGTGCGGGCCCGCTTCCGTGAGAAGATCAGGGTGCGCCGTCAAATAGCTCATGAATTGCTGGAATACCGGGTGCCGGTTTTAACTATACAGCCGTTGGTGGAGAATGCTGTCAAGCATGGGATTATGCCAAAAGAAGGTGCGGGTACCGTATCAATTACTGTAAAGATGCAGAATGATGAGCTTTTAATTGTTGTGGAGGATGACGGGGTTGGTATCAGTTTGGATATGATCCCGAAAGTTTTGCAGCCAGGCTACGGCTCGGGCAACGGAGTAGGTTTAAGCAATGTTCATGAACGACTAAAGAATTTATTTGGCGAAGAGTACGGGTTAAGGATAATCAGTAAACCTGGTGAGGGTACAGCTGTTTATGTCCGGGTACCCATAAAAAGGGATCTGATTAGGAGAGGTGAAATGTCCGGTGAAACTGAAGACCTTGATCGTGGATGACGAATATCCTGCCCGTCAGGAACTGCGCTATGCTCTAAGTGAATTTGATAATGTGGAGATTGTCGGTGAGGCGGCTAATGCAAAGGAAGCGCTGTCTTTAATTAAGGCACTTGATTATACCGTGTTATTTTTAGATATATCTATGCCTGGCATGAACGGCCTGGAATTAGGCAGAGCAATTCAGGATCTGCCTAACAGGCCCTATGTCATATTTGTTACAGCCTACGATGAGTATGCCGTACAGGCCTTTGAAGTTGATGCAGTTGACTACCTGTTAAAGCCTGTGGAACCGAGAAGGTTAAAACAAGCTATCGAAAAGGTTATGAAGGCCGTTGGAGAATCCGCGCCTGCAGTAGAGAAAGATGAGGAGGCAGTTGATATTTCCGCCGGTAAGGTCAAGCAGGAGCCTAAACAAATTCAAATTGACCGAATACCGGCAGAGAAAATGGGCAAAACTGTGCTGATCAATGAAGCGGATATTATCTACGCTTTTACCGAGCAGGATTATGTCTATATAAAGACTCATAATGATAAACTTTTGACCAGGTTCACTTTAAAAGATCTGGAAGCACGCTTGAATACAAATTCTTTTTTCCGCACTCACCGCTGCTACATTGTTAACCTGCACAAAGTCAAAGAAATTGTGCCTTTTTTTAACGGTACGTATAATCTTGTGGTGGAAGATAAGGAAGGCGGGGAAGTTCCGGTTAGCCGTGCCCAGGCTAAAAAGCTGCGTAAAATATTGGGCTTTTAGAAAACCTGTCTCCAGAGGCAGGTTTTTTATCTGAAAAAGGAAGCGGGGGCTTGTATTGTTAATCGGTGTCGGTACAGACAGTATTGAAATTGTGCGGGTAAGAGCGGCCATAGAGAAAATCGGCTGCAGCTTTGTCAGGCGCTTGTTTACTGAAAGGGAAGAGGAGTATTGTGAAGGTAAAAAGGATCCCTATAGCAGTTATGCTGCCAGGTTTGCCGGAAAGGAAGCGGTTTTTAAAGCTCTGGGTTTGGGACTGGGCGGCTGTAAGTGGACAGATGTGGAAATAATAAATGAAGCCGGTGGGCGGCCGCAAGTTTTTCTGTACGGTCAGGCTGCTCAGATTGCGCAGGAAAAAAAGATTGCCGGGGTATTGATCAGTCTTTCGCATGACAGGGAGCGGGCTGTGGCTTTTGCCGCGGCAGTCAGCGCAGAGGCTATTTTGATGAGGGAGTGAAGCTAATGCAGGTTGTTACGGCAGGGGAAATGGCTGCTCTTGACAGGAAGGCTATTGAGCAGTATTGTATACCGGGCATTGTTCTTATGGAGAATGCAGGTCTTCAAGTGGTTAAGGTTATAGTTGATCTTTTGGATAAACAAGTAAATGGCAAGAGAGTGGTTATTTTTGCCGGCAAAGGCAATAACGGCGGGGATGGGTTTGTTATTGCCCGCCACTTGCATAATCTGGGTGCCGCTGTAGATGTCTTGCTTTTTGCTGATCCTGCGCAAATTTCCGGCGATGCCGCCATCAATTTAAATATATGGCTTAAAATGGGCCAGACTATTGTTCGGATAAATGATGGAAACGGTAAGTCTCCGGCTGAACTTGCGGTTGCTTCCGCTGATATTATGGTAGATGCTCTTTATGGTACCGGCTTTAAAGGAGTTGTGCCTGAACCAGCGGCTTCTTTTATCTTGCTGGCCAATAACAGCGGCAAACCCATTGTATGTGTGGATATTCCTTCCGGTGTAGAAGCTGATACAGGTTGTGTCCGGGGACCCTGTTTTAAGGCTGATCATACAGTTACATTTGCGCTGCCCAAGCTGGGTCTTTTGCTGGAACCGGGTTCGTACTATTCCGGCAAGCTGCACATAGTGGATATTTCTTTGCCGGCCGTTTTATTAAAGTTCCGGAATTACGGGCGTTATTTGCTGCGGGATGAGCTTGTCAGTGAGTGGCTGCCTCGCCGTTTTACCGGTGCTCATAAAGGAGATTGTGGAAGAGTATTAATTCTAGCCGGATCCCGGGGAATGACAGGAGCTGCCTGCCTGACAGCTCAGGCTGCGATCAGATCCGGTGCGGGCCTGGTTACGCTTGGTGTACCTGAAGGTTTGCACGATATTATGGAGATTAAGTTAACCGAGGTTATGACGGTGCCGTTGCCGGAAACAGACAGGAAAACTCTGTCTCTGGAGGCCCTGGATCAGATAAAAGCGCTGTTAGACAGGTCTGATGTGCTTGCTTTGGGGCCGGGCCTGACGGTGCATCCTGAGACCGTGGCTTTAGTGCAAAAGGTACTGGAAGATCTAAAAATACCTGCTGTAATAGACGCGGACGGGTTAAATGCTCTGGCCGGGCAGACCGGTATTTTGAGCAGAATTAAAGCACCTGTTGTGCTAACACCCCATCCGGTAGAAATGGCTCGTTTGTTAAGCATAACTGCCGGGGAAGTGTTGTCTGATCGCTTAGGCTCAGTTCAAAAATTAGTGGAGGCCGGCGGGTGCATTGTGCTTTTGAAGGGCTCCCGCACTCTGATAACGGATGGGGAGGAAATCTATATTAATGCCACAGGTAATCCGGGAATGGCTACCGGCGGAAGCGGTGATGTTTTGACCGGAGTTATTGCTGCGCTTTTAGCGCAAGGCTTGAGTCCTCTCAGAGCAGCTGCTGCCGGTGCGTTTGTGCATGGCAGAGCCGGAGATTTGGCCCTGGCGGATAAAGGTGTTATGGGGTTGATTGCCGGTGACTTTCTGGATTGCCTGCCCGGAGCTTTAAATATGATATTAGAAGGTGAAATATAATGTATGAGAAAACCACCTGGGCAGAAATTAATCTTTCGGCGATAGCTCATAACATTCAAGAATTGCGGCGGATAGCTGCGCCCGGAGCACAGTTGATGGCTGTAGTAAAGGCGGATGCTTACGGTCACGGAGCTGTGGAAACCGCCAGGATTGCTTTGGATAACGGTGTTGTGATACTGGCAGTTTCCCGTGTTTCAGAGGGTGTAGCACTGCGCGAGGCCGGAATTGACTGTCCGGTCTTAGTGCTGGGCTATCTGTCCCCCGGGGAAGTGTTGTTTTCGTTAAAAAATGACCTGTCTCATACTGTTTTCAATATGCAGCAGGCCGAGATTCTTTCGGACATAGCCACTAAAGCAGGTATAAAAGCGAAAGTACATATAAAAATTGAGACCGGTATGGGACGATTGGGCTTTGAGGCCTGTCAGGCTGTTGTTGAGCAGGTTATAGCTGTTACCAGACTTTCACATTTAAAAGTGGATGGTATTTTTACACATTTTGCCGTGTCTGATATTATTGATAAAAGCTATACCAGACAGCAATTATTCAGGTTTCAAGAAGTGCTGCGGGAGTTACATCGCAAAGGGGTGGATATACAGTTAAAGCATGCAGCCAACAGCGCGGCAATTATTGATATGCCGGATACGCATTTGAATATGGTTCGCGCGGGTATAGCCATGTACGGTTTGTACCCATCTGAAGGGGTTGACAAAAGCAGGATTGTTTTGCAGCCGGCCATGTCCTTTAAAACGCAGGTAGGACATATAAAAAGGGTGCCTGCGGGCTATCCGGTCAGTTATGGTTGTACATATATAACCAGGCGGCCTACTCTTATTGCCACGTTGCCTGTTGGGTATGCCGACGGTTACAGCCGTCTCCTATCCTCGCGGGCGGAGGTGTTGATTCACGGTCAGCGCGCACCTGTTGTGGGCAGGGTATGTATGGATCAGTGCATGATCGATGTTGGCCACATAAATGACCCTTTGATCGGGGATGAAGTGGTATTGTGGGGCCAGCAGGGTGAGTCTAGCCTGCCGGTTGAAGAGGTGGCGGAGAAAATGGGTACTATTAACTATGAATTAGTTTGTATGGTGAATGTTCGTGTGCCAAGAGTGTATATTTAACATAATTTTCTTTAAAATATAGCATTACAAGTTAGACGGCAGTCAAAAAGAGACGGGTACCACTTTTGGGGTGATACGGTCTCTTTTTGAGTTTGATTAGCTGTCGACACCTTTGGAATCAACTCTCTTAAACCCAGAGCGCATCATTGTCTTCTTTTTGTATTTTTCGCAGGTCCAGTCCCATTTCGCTGTTATAAGACAGCTTGCAGATCATAAAGCTTTTAAAAAAACCGTCATCATGATAAAAATACTGGGGATATTTAATGTACCAGTAATAGGGTAACTTAATATATAGACTGTCGGCCATTTCAGGGTTTTTGTGCAGATACGGATCCCAGACGCATTCCGGTATGACATCCATTTTGTATTGTTTTTCATTCCACATTTGAATCTGCTTGCGATTTCCCGCGGCTTGCCGCACTTCCTGAGGTGAATAGCCAAATAGTGTACAGTAGTTAAATACTTTAGCCAGGTTGGTAGCTGAACTTGATTCAGTAGAAAATTTGTTTTGATAGTACAGCTGAGTAATTTGGGAAAAGCTAAAGCAACGATCATGCAGTTCATCCCAGTCCGTCTCTTGATTGATACCCTGCTGCCCGGGATATATGTAGGCAGTCTGGTCTGTTCCACGTCCAGGCTGATACAAAGTATTGATGCGGTGCAGCAGGCATTCTAAAGATTTAGTGCCAGTATGAACAGTATCACAATTGATATCGAAAGTATAGGCCAGAATTGCCTGGGTGGCAACTATTACCCATGGGCCAGGCAGTTTGTCCAGTTTGCTGATCTGCTTGTGCTTACTGGTAGGAGAATAGTAGCGATCATGACTGCTGTAAACAGAATGACACAGATAAACATTGCTATTAAATAATAATTTTTTAAGTTTCAGGAAAAGCCTTTGTGCTTGAAATATATTATCACAGAAAATTAACTGTTTTTTTCCCTGGTGATAAAGTCGAATGTATTCGTCCTTGTTTCCCTCCAAAGTCTTTTCCGTTATTTTGCATTGAAATTTTTGATCGCTGTTATGTAAATCAAAAATCCTGCAATTATGGTTTTGGTAAATATAGTTTTGGAATTGACCAGGTACAAAACTTGTTGCTCCCAAGCATGGAATTTTCATTTTCCACAACAGCTTAATGCAGTCAAGCAGGTATCGTTGAGAAGAACAACTGTTGGGATTAAATCCCTCAAAAATAATAACTGAGTTTAGCAATTTGCCCAGAGCGAAGTCCGATTGCTTATAGCCGTGTACCATTGTATAGACTAAGTGGTCTATTGTTGTAACAGTCACTTGTTTGTCAAAAATACGATCTCCGTAGCGCAAGTTTCTGGCGGTATCTCTGCCCTGATCCCCTTTTTGCTTTAATTCATTGGGTATCAGCTGCTCCTTTACATAATAACTCATAGTATGGATCAACCCTACATTGGCAGAACCAAAAATATCCTTCAACCACTCAAAAATGGGCTCGGAAGCCAGTTGATACGGCAGCACATAGATTATTCGTGATCTGTGTTCCCGGTTAGCCAGCATCAGTGCCTGCTGTACCACAAGTTCCCGCCTGTTGCGGTTAATCGGGGCTAAAAACAAATTAAATTGCCCTGTTGTTAATTCATCGCAGCAGGCTTTGAGAGAAACAACAGGCGGCAATGTATTTTTCAAAATCTGTGCAGAACCGGCAAGATTTCCGGGATCAAACACTTGGTCATAAATTGTTTCCGGCTGCAGGCAATTTTGAGAAAAAGCTTTGCTGGATTGTTGATCGCAGTATTTCATAATTGACAACAGATAACAATATATCGCTTTAAATTTAACCTTGTCTTCAAGGTTGTCTATATCATAACGGGTAGAGGTTATCAAGGAGAAAATATGATCTCTCTGATTGTTGCTGTATATATAGGCCGGATATTCAGAGATGGGATGATAACGCAGTTTAAACATATTCTCCAGATATTGTCGGTATATTTCAGCGTAACTTTCTATAAAAGCCGTAATTTGCTCAAAATGATAGTTCACACGTGGTTTTATGGGAACACGCCTGTATATATAATCATAAAGTTGATTGTGATGAGATAAAACAAGGCAGCGTAAAAGAAGTTCACTTTCCTTGGGTAAATTTGTTTGTGTAAAAGGCATAGCAAAAAAAGGGTGAGAAACATTGAGGTTTACCTGGCCGGTAATAATATTTTTCTGGTATTCCTGAGTAGCTTTACCAAGGTCATGGAAAAACAGGGCCAGAAAAATAATGTTGCACAGTTCCTCGTAATCTATGGTAAAATCACGGGCAAACCTTTGAAGTGAAGATTTATTCTCGTTAATATAGCAGGCCAGCACTTTTATGTCGTCTATTGTATGTCCGGTAAGGGTTTGATAGGTGTTGCGTCCGGGTGCTTTTTTGGCCAGTAAGTCAAACATGGTTGACCGCCACCGCTCGTAAAGTATTTGTTTCAACAATAATATTTAGATGTATGTTTATTATTTCCTGCAAAAAATATATAATTAGTACATGTCAAGTAATAGCTACAGAGATAATTGACCCAGATAATCACATCTTAATTATAAAATATTGTTTTAAAATAATACAGTTAATTGATTTAATAAACACGTTATAATAATATTTAACAGATAACTGTTGTCGTGGGTGATATTATGAGTTACTTGTCTTTTTTATTGGTCTTTATTGTCGGTGCCTGTGTAGGCAGCTTTTTAAATGTATGTATTTGCCGCATGCCTCTGGGCGAATCGATTATTAGCCCGCCATCACATTGTATGAGTTGTCATAACAGGTTGGGCTTGCCTGAAATTTTACCAATAGCAGGTTATTTATTATTCAAGGGCCGTTGTAAATATTGTGGAGCAGTTTTCTCCCGGCAATACCCTATGGTAGAATTGTTTACAGCACTGAGCTATACAGCAGTGTGGCTGCGTTTTGGTTATGCCTGGATAACCCCGGCTATGTGGTTATTTATTTCTTTATTAATAGTGGCTTCAGTAATAGATTTATATCACCAAATTATCCCTAATCGCATTATTTTGGCAGGTCTTATTGCCGGTTTGCCGCTTACGGCCTTGCAGTCCTGGGAGGTACTAAAGTCAGGCTTAATGGCATTTGTTGTCGGGGGAGGCTTTCTTTTAATTGTTGCTATTGTTTCCTGCGGCGGAATGGGAGGCGGTGACATTAAGCTTGGTGCAATGATAGGGTTGTATTTGGGCTTAAATAATTTAATTGTAGCTTTCTTTTTGGCCTTTTTAACCGGTGGTGTTGTTGGCTTGGTTTTAATGTTGTCCGGTCGCAAGGGCAGGAAGGATCCCGTACCGTTTGGGCCGTTTTTGTCACTGGGAGCACTTCTTGCTGTATTCTGGGGAGAGAAGCTTATCTTATGGTACTGGGGTTTTATGTAAAATAAATTGTTTATACACTATAATTAATAACTAGGAGGATAAAAATGGGCAGAAGTCTTACGCAGAAAATTTTTGCAGAACATCTGATAGAAGGGGAAATGATTGCTGGCAAAGAAGTTGCGATAAAAATTGACCAGACCTTAACTCAGGATGCCACAGGAACTATGGCCTACCTGCAGTTTGAAGCTATAGGAATTCCCAGAGTTAGAACAGAATTGTCCGTCAGCTATGTTGATCATAATACTTTGCAAAGCGGTTTTGAGAATGCTGATGATCACCGTTTTTTACAAACAGTGGCTGCCAAGTATGGTATTTATTTTTCCCGTCCCGGAAACGGCATTTGCCACCAGGTGCATTTGGAACGTTTTGCTAAACCGGGTAAAACACTGTTAGGCTCTGATTCTCATACGCCGACTGCCGGTGGGATGGCTGTCATAGCTATCGGCGCAGGTGGTTTGGATGTAGCTGTAGCAATGGGCGGGGGAGCTTTTTACACCACCATGCCCAAAGTTGTAGGGATCGAGCTAAAGGGCAAATTACAGCCATGGGTTTCGGCCAAGGACATTATATTGGAAGTTTTACGTATTCTCAGTGTTAAAGGAGGGGTAGGCAAGGTAATTGAGTATTTTGGTGAGGGTGTTAAATCTTTAACCGTACCGGAGAGGGCTACGATTACCAATATGGGAGCGGAACTGGGTGCGACAACCTCAATTTTTCCCAGCGATGAAGAGACCAGGGCCTATTTAAAATCTCAGGGCAGGGAAGAAGACTGGGTTTCCCTGAATGCTGATGCTGATGCCGTATATGACGAACTTTTAGAAATTAAACTGGATGAGCTGGAACCCCTGTCAGCCAGGCCGCATAGCCCGGACAATGTGGCCAAGGTGCGTGACATCGGGCCGGTTCCTGTTCAACAGGTGGCTATCGGATCCTGTACTAATTCATCTTATGCCGATTTAATGATTGTGGCTAAAATGCTTAAGGGCAGAACTGTGCATCCTTCTGTCAGCTTGGCTATTGCCCCTGGCTCCAAGCAAGTATATACAATGATTGCTCAAAACGGTGCGCTGGCTGATTTAATTGATGCCGGCGCCAGGATATTGGAATCAGCCTGCGGGCCATGTATCGGTATGGGGCAGTCACCTTCGTCAGCTGCCAACTCAGTGCGTACCTTTAACCGCAATTTTGAGGGTCGCAGTGGAACACAGGATGCCAGCATTTACTTGACCGGTCCGGCAGTGGCTGCCGCTACTGCAATAACCGGTGTTTTAACCGATCCCAGGGATCTTCAGATGAATTATGAAGAGGTTGTTTGGCCGGAAACTTTTACGGTTAATGATAATATGATTATATCCCCACCGGAAAACGGGGCAGGCTTAGAAGTTCTGCGTGGTCCCAATATCAAGCCACTGCCGGTAAATGAAGCTTTGCCGGGTGAGATTAAAGCCAGTGTTTTGTTAAAAGTCGGGGATAATATTACCACTGATCATATTATGCCGGCCGGAGCTAAAATATTGCCGCTCAGATCAAATATCCCCGCTATTTCCGAGTATGTATTCTGTACGGTGGACAAGTGTTTTCCTTTGCGTGCTAAAGAAACAGGCAGGGGAATTATTATCGGAGGCAGCAACTACGGTCAAGGTTCCAGTCGTGAGCACGCCGCTCTGGCTCCCATGTTTCTGGGAGTTAAGGCAGTCCTTGTGAAGTCCTTTGCCAGAATACACAGACAAAATTTGGTTAATTTTGGTATTTTGCCGCTAACTTTTGTTGATGAAAAAGATTACGACGGTATTGATCAAGAAGATTTGCTGCTGTTATCAGATACATCCGCTCAAATGTCTGCGGAGCATATGCTGGTTCGGAACTTGACTAAAGGTACGGAATTTAAAGTAGTGCACAATCTTTCCGAAAGACAAAAAATAATAATTAAGGCCGGCGGCCTTTTAAACTACACTAAAAACCGTTAACCCTTTGCCTTTTTTATATTTTAATAAATTATGCTTATGGCGGATCTGTGGACAAGTCATTGTTGCATGAAGTACAAATTTATATTGCATTATTTTGCTTTAATATTTTGGTCATTGCAGGGCATAATAATTTAATAAGCAGGACAACATGATTTTTTATATTGATAAAAAACTACCAGGAGGGGATTATTTTGTCCCAAAAAACCTTCCCGGATTTACAGCCCAATTCTCTGGCCAAAATAACTGCTTCCATAGGGATAGTTCCAAGCGAGCTGCAGCCATATGTTCAACCGGCGTTGGAGGAATTTAAGAATGAGATGGCTTCCGAAATCGGTATACATGATTATGCTTATATTGATAAAGGGGAACTAACCAGCCGGCAGAACGGCAGAGTTGGTGGGGGTATGACTAAAAAAATGGTTGCCTTTGCCGAGGCTGTTTTGGCCTGGGACTATAGAAACAGGAAAATGATTAAGGGCAACAGCTAAAAAATATAAGTATATTATACCTCATACCCTGCCCAATATTCCGGCAGGGTATGATCTTTTTATTCCTTGCCAAATTATACCTTATGGTGGATTTGTGGATAAACCATTTTATAATGAAGTGCAAATTCATATTGCATAATCAATGTCAGTAATGCATAATTCTCAACAAGCACGAGTGCGTGTGGCTGCTCAAAAGCCGCTTTGAGCGACTTTCCTGTTTGTAAAATAATGTCCGGCTATTTTACTGTTTGTTGGTGATTGTGTAAACAAAATATTATTCTAATTTCCAATTAGGCATACTTAGTTGATTTATTTCGACCTGCATTTTTCCTTTTTGATCAATTAGCTTACCTTTACCTACCAGTGTATCCCCTGCATATATCTCAACGCATTCCGCAGAGAGCGGCAGTGTAAGTTTTTTGCCGATTTCCAATCTTGCCAGTTCCTCAACAGTCGACAGAGTTTTGCCGAGTACCACAGTCAGGTTAACAGGGAGTGATAAGGCTGCTGTAAGATTAGGCAATTTGGAAGCAACTGCAACCTGGTCATTATCTGAATTAGCGTTATTGGCAACAATTTCTGCTTCTTTATCCATATAACCGGCTTTTTGCAGAAGGTAATTTGCTTCTTCTTGAGCTGCGTCCACACTGAGTATCTGCATAATAGTAGTTTTTAATATATTACTGATAAAAGTATCAAATCTAACTACAACCACCGGTTGTTCGGTAGGAAGAGGGGTAAGACTTGCATTTTTGATGTCATGAACCATGGTTATTGTTGGCGGGGTTATATCGATAGGAATACCAAACATATCAGTCATAGCGGTACATACTGAACCTATCATTTGGTTCATGGCTTCCTGGGCAGCGCTTATTTCCAGTTCACTTAATTCAACAACAGGCGGGATATTTCCGTCCCCGCCCAGCATCAGATTGGCTATTGTCGCCACTTCATTTTCAGTAATGATAAGTACATTAAAACCCGTTAAGCCTTCTTTAAAAGACACATAAACCAGAAGGTAGGGTGTGGCAAAACTTTTAAAGACCTCTTCTTGTTTACAGACTATTACGCGCGGGTTGCCTATAGTTACGCGTTGGTTTAGAATTTGTGATAATGTTGTGGCAGCAGTTCCCATGGAAATGTTACCAACTTCACCGATTGTATCAAGCTGATGATGCGACAGGAGACTGCTGAAATCCTCTGATACAGGATTATTATAGCGTTCAAAAAGTGCATCTATCTCGGCCTGTGACAGTTCACGATGACTCAATAACTACACCCCCATATTTACCGAGAAAATTTATCCTCTATTCTTTTGTTGATATATTGCCAGCTTCTTGTTTTAATCATTATAATGCATATCTATATCAGTAAAACAGATCTTAAAAAATATAAATTTTTTTATTTTATCAGCCGGACTGTTTCGAAATAAACTTTTTTGATTTTCCTAATAATTTTAAGCTGTGAGTAAGTACACTTTTAAATGATAATATGGTATAAATATTTAGGTCTATTGCGGGCTAAATATGATATGATAATATATTTGAATTCTGCTATTTAATTTTAAAAAAATAATGTTAGAATTAATTATAACAAGAGTTTTAGGAGTGTCGCCCGATGTACGGGACCAGAATAGTTATTGCAGATGCTGACAGGGTGTTTTTAAAAAAACTGAAAGACAGTTTAACTCATGTCGGATATATGGTGGTAGGTGAGGTATATGATGCAAAAAGCGCTCTGCAGGTTATCTTTAAGACCGAACCGGATTTAATTATTATGGATTCTAATATTCCTGGTTGTGAAGGACTGGAAATAGCACGTGTTATTGAGGAACATAGGGTGGCTCCCGTTTTGCTTTTAACTGCCTATAGCCAACGTGAATTGATTGAGGAAGCCAAACATTCCTGGGTGTTTGGCTATTTATTAAAACCTATTAATCAAGAAAATCTCTTTCCGGCAATTGAGATAGCTATTGCAAGTTTCAAAAGACTTCTTAGACTGGAAAATGAGAACAAAGAATTGAAAAAGTTGCTGGAGGAAGGAAAACTTATAGAGAAAGCCAAGGGTTTGTTAATCAGCCAAAAAGGGTTGTCTGAAAAAGAAGCTCACAAGTTCATCCAAAAAATTAGTATGGATAAGGGAATTGCAATTCCCAAGGTAGCAAAAAAAATTATTTCTCTTCTACAAAAAGAAAATAATTGAAGCTTGACTTTTTTTTGAAGATAATGTACCATTACCTGTAGAGAAGTTATAAGTTAATATTTGGGCAGAGACGTCCGTTAGTTGACCTGTTGTATGGCAGGATCAATTAATGGATTTTTTTATTTTTAAACTGGGATTGAGGTGTTTTGTGCTGAGTCTATTATCAAAAGAGGATGTATTGGAAAAAGCCAAGGAGTATGATGTTAAGTTTATCCGGCTGCAGTTTACCGATATTTTAGGATCCTTTAAAAATATTGCTATCACTATAGAAGAGCTGGAGAGAGCCCTAAATGGTGGGATAATGTTCGATAATGCGGTAATAGAAGGTTTTGCGCAAAGCAAGCAGTCAGATATTTATTTGTGTCCGGATCCGGAAACTTTTGTTATATTTCCTTGGAGGCCAAGGAATGGAGCGGTAGCTCGTTTAATTTGTGACGTATATGGTTCTGATGGTGAGCCATTTTCGGCATGCCCGCGCAGTGTCCTAAAGCGGGTGTTGTTGGAGGCGGAGCGGTTGGGCTATGGGCTTCGTTCAGGAGCCGAAATTGAGTTTTTTATGTTCTATATGGATGATCAGGGTAAGCCTACTACGGTAACTCACGATCAAGCCGGTTATTGTGATTTAACCCCCGTGGATTTGGGGGAAAACGCCAGGAGGGATATGGTACTCACTCTGGAAAGTATGGGATTTGAGATTTCTTCTTCTCATCACGAGGTTTCTGCCGGTCAGCACGAAATTTCTCTAAAAGAAAGTGATGCTCTATCAATGGCGGATAACTTAGCTACTTTTAAGTTTGTGGTAAGAACAATTGCTCAGCGGCATGGTTTGCATGCTTCTTTTATGCCAAAGCCTCTGGCCGGTTTTAACGGATCCGGTCTGCATCTGCATCATTCTCTGTGGAAAGAGGGGGAGAATGCTTTTCACGCACCTTCTCATGCTAATTGCCAGCAGCTGAGTAAGACAGCTTATTATTATATGGGTGGATTGCTGGAACATGCAAGAGCCTTAACAGCTATAACCAACCCGCTGATTAATTCATATAAAAGACTTGGTTTGGATCTGGCAGCTCCGGTTTTGGCCGGATGGTCTGAGCAAAATCGCAGTACCATGATTCGTGTGCCGTCTCAGCGGGAAAGCGGCACTAGAATTGTTTTACGCAGTCCTGACGGCACTTGCAACCCTTACTTGGCTATGGCGGTAACCTTGAAAGCAGGGTTAGTTGGGATTATATCTAAAATTAAACCTCCTGCCGCCATGGAAGAAAATAATTTGCATGGTGGATTGGGAAAAATTATCAAGAATTACGGCTTGCCGTCCAATCTTAATGAAGCCTTATGTGCTTTATCAGCTAACGAAGTAATTAAAGAAACGCTTGGTGAACAAATTTATAGTCGTTTTATTGAAACTAAGGAGGAAGAATGCAAGCGCTTTAATACTATAATACACCCTTGGGAAATCGAGGAATATTTAAGGAATTATTAGAGAAAGTGAACTGAAAATTTCTTTATTTAAAAGCCGGTGATTTTAATGCGAGCTTATATGTTAATCATATAGCATAATAGCTCTGGCCGACTTTTGAATAAGTGTTTAGATAAAAATATAGATAAAAACAGGGGGATGGTAGTCAATGAGTGGATTTAGTAAAGGTGTTAACGCGAGTACCGCAACATTAACCAAACTGCGGACAGGTAAGGATTTTAGTCCTAGCGGGATGTGTGTAACTTGTTTGGATGGGTGTCCGGGCCTTTGTGAAATCGGTAAATCGGCAGTAAGGGGGAAAGAGGTTCTCTATCCTGCCCCGTTTGGCAAAACTACGTCTGCCTCACAAAAAGAATATCCTGTAGATTATTCTCACTTTAATATTATGGGTACAGCTGTTGGTGCTCATGGCATCGAAGCCGATTCCGAAAAGGCGATTTTCCCGGCCGTCGATATTTCTACGGAATTTGGCAGCACAAACAAGATTAAGATGGATGTTCCCATTGTTGTGGCAGCTATGGGTTCCACTAATGTAGCCGCCGATAACTGGGATCACCTGGCAGCCGGTGTGGCTATTTGTGGTGGCGGTATTGCTATTGGTGAGAACGTTTGTGGCATGGATCCGAATGTGGAAATCAAAAATGGCCGTGTAGTTAATTCTCCGAACCTGGCTCGCCGGGTTAAAGATTTTCAGAAGTGGTATAACGGTAAAGGTTTTATTGCCGTTCAGGCTAATGTGGAAGATACCACTTTGGGTGTTCAGGAATATGCTTTGGAAAAGTTGGGTGTTGATGCGGTTGAACTTAAGTGGGGTCAGGGTGCTAAGGATATTGGCGGCGAAGTAAAGCTGAATACCTTGGAACGTGCACTTCAGTTAAAGAGTCGCGGTTACATCGTGCTGCCAAACCCGGAAGACCCGAAGGTTCAGGAAGCTTATAAAGCCGGTGCTTTCAGTGAGTTTGAGCGTCATTCCCGTGTTGGTATGGTCGAATACGAGTCCTTTATGCAGCGCGTGGAAGTACTGCGTAATGCCGGTGCTAAATATGTTTTCCTGAAAACCGGTGCATATCGTCCGGCCGACTTAGCCCGTGCAGTTAAATATGCTTCTGATGCTAAACTGGATCTTTTGACTGTTGACGGCGCAGGTGGCGGAACAGGTATGAGTCCTTGGAGAATGATGAATGAGTGGGGTTTGCCGACCGTATATATACAGGCTTTAATGACCCAGTATTTGGACCGTTTGGCTGCTAAAGGTGCCTATGTGCCTGATGTAGCTATTGCCGGTGGTTTAGCTTTGGAAGATCATATGTTTAAGGGTTTTGCTATAAGCGCACCTTATGTGAAGGCTATCGGAATGGCACGTTCGGCGTTAACTGCCGCTATGGTAGGCAAGACTGTGGGGCAGGCTATAAAGAAAGGTTTGACTATAGCCGAGTATAAGAAGTATGGTGAAAGTATGGAACAGATTTTTGTTGCTGCAAGTGAGCTAAAGGATAAGTTGGGTTCTGATTTTGATGACCTGCCGGTCGGTGCTATCGGTGTATACAGTTACTACGAGCGTTTGTCTCAAGGCTTACGTCAGTTCATGTGTGGAGCGCGTAAATTTAACTTGGGTCTGATTGGCCGCGACGATATTGTATCGCTTACTAAGGAAGCTGCTGAAATCACAGGTATAAGCTATATCATGGACGCTGATGCTGAAGAGGTGGAACAAATTCTCGGCTAAGGTTGCTAAAAAAACTATTGCATTGCGGATTAGGTTAATATATAATTGTTTAAGATACAATGACGTATCTTAAACTCGGCAATGGTGCCCCGACAGTATATTTTCTGTTGAGGGCATTTTTATCTTGAGTAACGGGGTGTGTACTCCATGGGTGAACAAAGAATAGTTTTGGTTGCCAAAGATACCGCGTGGAGGAACAATATTAAATCTATACTGAACCGGTCGGGTTACTATGTTGTGGGTGAAGCCGGCGACGGTTTGACTGCTTTAAAAATGATTAGGAGCAGGCAGCCGGAATTGGTGATAATGGAACCCCTGCTGCCGGGAATGGATGGGTTGGAAGTAGCCCGAATTGTTCATGAGGATAAATTGGCTCCTGTTGTTTTGATTGCTTCCACTTCACAGGCTGATTTAGTGGAGAAAGCTAAAAGGGCAAATGTTTTTGCTTTTTTGGTAAGTCCGATAGAGGAAACCACCTTGGTGCCGACCATAGAATTAACTATTACAAAGTATAAAGAGTTAGTCAAATTGGAATCGCAGGTGGCTGAACTTAAGGAAACATTGGAAACAAGAAAAGTTGTGGAGCGGGCTAAGGGTATCTTAATGGAGAAGCATGGCTTGAACGAATCTGAGGCCTTTAACCGGATGCGCAAACAAAGTATGAACAAAAGGGTTTCCATGCGGGTTATTGCAGATGCAATAATTTTAGCAAATAACTTGTAGCTGGTTTACTATATTACAGACAATGCTGTCTATATTTTATAAGGCAACGAGGCCTTTAAAGTGATAATAAAATTACTTTAAAGGTTTCTTTATGTTATATGGTAAATTATGTATTATTATCTATTTTATTAAATATTTTTTATACAAGATATGAAAGGTGGCATAAAAACATGGATGCTGCAATAAAAATGGAGGTTTTTGAAAAAGTTCGGGAGGCGGGAGTTAAGTTTATTAGATTACAGTTTAGCGATATTTTTGGGCTTTTGAAGAATGTTGCTATTCCGGTGGAACAATTAGACAAAGCATTAGACGGTGAGTTAATGTTTGATGGTTCCTCAATTCATGGTTTTACACGTATTGAAGAGTCAGACATGTATTTACGTCCGGATCCGAAAACCTTTGTAATTTTTCCCTGGCGTCCACGTGAAGGGGCTGTTGCTCGTTTAATCTGTGATATTTATAATCCCGATGGCACTCCTTTTGAAGGTTGTTCCAGGCATATTATGAAAAAAACTCTGGCAGAGGCTAAAGAGTTGGGTTATACCATGAATGTAGGGCCCGAATTAGAATTTTTTATGTTCCATGTGGACGAAGAGGGTCGTCCTACACTGGAAACACATGATCGCGCCGGTTATTTTGATATGGCTCCGGTAGATTTAGGCGAAAATGCCCGCCGTGATATGGTACTAACACTGGAAGATATGGGTTTTGAGGTAGAGGCCTCTCACCATGAGGTAGCTCCCGGTCAGCATGAGATTGATTTTAAATATTCGGATGCTTTGGATATTGCCGATAAGATTATGACATTTAAATTTGTTGTGCGTACTGTTGCACAACGTCACGGTTTGCATGCGACATTTATGCCTAAACCGATTTTCGGTATTAATGGTTCCGGTATGCATATGAACCAGTCTTTATTTAAGGATGACCAGAATGCTTTTTATGATCCGAGTGGGCCGAATGCATTAAGTGAGACAGCTTATTATTATATTGCCGGTTTGGTTAAGCATGCACGTGCATTGGCGGCTATTACCAATCCTACTGTAAATTCATATAAACGTTTGGTACCCGGCTATGAAGCACCTGTATATATAGCCTGGTCTTGCCGCAATCGCAGCCCTCTTATAAGAGTACCTGCTAAGCGTGGACTGTCAACCAGAGTAGAATTAAGAAATCCCGATCCCTCCTGCAATCCGTATTTAGCTATCTCTGTGGCTTTAAAAGCAGGTTTGGATGGCATTAAAAACAAGCTTCAGCATCCGGCTGCGTGTGATCGCAATATTTATCATATGAATGCTGCTGAGCGTTTGGAAAACAATATTCCCAGTTTGCCTGGCAGCCTGAGAGAGGCTTTGGATGAATTAGCCGCTGATCCGGTAATTAAGAGTGCTCTGGGAAATCATATCTTTGATCGTTTCATGGAGTCAAAACTTGTTGAATGGGATAACTATCGTGTACAAGTGCATAATTGGGAAGTTGAAGAGTATTTGACAAAGTTCTAATATGTTTGGTGTAATTTTTATTTATGGCATATATTTTCCCCTTAATTAGGGGACTACCATCCTTCTATAATCCCTCACCTTAATTAGGTAAGGGATTTTTTCTTGCAAAATGTGTGGATTTTCTTAAGGAGATATGCTATAGTTTATTTTAAATATAAATGGGGTACAATGTTGTGCCTAAGGCAACGGAGCCTGCATGCAGGGGTGAGAAATACCTGTAGGTGTGGCCTTTTTGCGTTTTTTGGACTCCATTGATTAACCGGGGGAAGGTGAATTAAACAAATGTCTAAACTTACTAACGACGATGTTCGTAGTTTAGCAAATGATTTGGGAGTCAAATTTATCCGCCTACAGTTTACAGATATTTTTGGCGTCTTAAAAAATGTTTCGATTACCGTTGAACAGTTGGAGAAGGCTTTAGCAGGGGAGTTAATGTTTGACGGATCATCTATTGATGGTTTTGTGCGTATTGAAGAATCCGACATGTATTTACGCCCTGATCCTTCCACTTTTGTTATTTTTCCTTGGAAACCCAGGGATGGGGCGGTTGCCAGACTTATTTGCGATATCTATAATCCTGACGGTACACCTTTTGAAGGTGATCCTCGCTTTGTTTTGCGTCGATCTTTGCAGGAAGCGGAATCTATGGGTTACAGCACGATGAATGTGGGGCCGGAGGCTGAATTTTTCCTTTTTCATGTTGATACTGAAGGCAGGCCGACTACTGTTACCCATGATCGGGCCGGCTACTTTGATCTGACTCCGGTAGACTTAGGGGAAAATGCCCGGCGTGATATGGTTTTGGCTTTGGAAAGTATGGGATTTGAAATCGAGGCTTCTCACCACGAGGTGGCTCCGGGGCAGCATGAGATTGATTTTAAATATTCCGATGCTCTGGATATAGCCGATAAGATAGTTACATTTAGATTTGTTGTTCGCACTATTGCCCAGCGGCATGGCTTGCACGCTACTTTTATGCCCAAACCGATTTTCGGTATTGCCGGTTCCGGTATGCATTTAAATCAGTCCTTAATGAAGGATGGTAAGAATATCTTTTTTGATCCTAATTTGCCCAATCAGATGAGTGAAGACTCTATGTATTATATTGGCGGCTTGCTTAAGTATGCCCGTGCTATTGCTGCGATCACTAATCCCAATGTAAATTCCTATAAACGGCTTGTATCAGGTTACGAAGCTCCTGTATATATAGCCTGGTCCTCCCGTAACAGAAGTCCTCTGATTCGTGTTCCTGCTAAACGGGGTTTGTCAACCAGAATTGAATTAAGAAGTCCTGATCCGTCCTGCAATCCTTATTTAGCACTGGCAGTTTGCCTGCGGGCCGGTCTTGATGGTATAAAGAATAAAACAATGCCCCCACCTGCCTGTGACCGCAATATTTATGATATGACTGATGCTGAACGCAGTGAATTAGGCATTGGCAATTTGCCGGAGAATCTTTATGCCGCTTTGTTGGAACTTCAAAGAAGTGAATTGATGCAGGATGCACTTGGCAAACATGTCTGCCAGCGATTTATAGATGCTAAGCTTATTGAGTGGGATCGCTATAGGATACAGGTTCACCCATGGGAAATTGAAGAATATTTAACAAAGTTTTAGATTTTAAGCAGTCCTGAGACAAAACAATTATTATACGTCAGTGCAATAATTGTTTTGTCGAAAGTTCTGTAAACATACAAAGGGATGCCTTATAATACCTGGCCTTTAGTATACAATATTCTTCTTTTGCCGGAGTTGACTTTTTATCTAATAATGATATACTTAGGCAAAGTTAATATTAAGGGCGAGGGTGTCCGCAATTAGATCTTATATTGGTCTATTTTGGGGCGTTTTTTTTTCTTGGGTTTTTGATTAGTATTGTAATAGAAAAATAACAAATATATGTAAACCTGATATTTAGTACAGTGTGGTACTGGTTATCTGGAAGGCAAAGGAGCCTTGGAATGCAGTTAAATCTTGTTTGGATTTGCTGTGTCCGGGTTTTTTTGTTTTGTTAGGGGTGTATTTAGTAATACCTGTTGGTTATTCATTTTGTAGATTTATTTCGCAATTAGTTACTTAGAAATCTGTACAAGGGTGTGCTATTATGCAACAGAGTTATGGTCTGCCAAGAAGACAAGGTCTGTATGATCCGGCCTTCGAACATGATGCCTGCGGTATGGGGTTCGTTGTGAATATCAATGGCGAAAGATCTCATGATATAATCGATCAAGCCTTAACCGTACTGGAAAACTTAAGCCACAGAGGCGCAAGTGGAGCTGACGAAAATACAGGAGATGGTGCCGGAATACTGATTCAGATCCCTCACGATTTCTTTAAACGGGAAAGTGAAGTTATCGGTTTTGATTTACCCGAACAAGGAAGCTACGGCGTAGGGATGATATTTGCCCATAAGTATGATGATTTTCGGAAAACTCAGATGGAAACCTTTGAAAAAATTGTCCGGGAGGAAGGTCAAAAAATCCTGGGCTGGAGGGAAGTTCCTGTCGATAAAGCGATTATTGGGGAAAGCGCAAAAGCAGTAATGCCCCGTTTTGTTCAGGTTTTTATCAGCAAGGATGCCGGTATCAAAGACGAGATGGATTTTGAAAGAAAGCTTTATACCATTAGAAAACGTGCAGAAAAAGTTATAGTACCGATGTGTGAAGATAAGGGCGGGGCTTTCTATATAGCCAGCCTTTCCTCAAAAACCATTGTTTATAAAGGCATGCTGACTGCAGAACAACTTCGGAACTTTTATCTTGATCTTGCCGATCTTGATTTTGTATCAGCTCTGGCTATGATCCATTCGAGGTTTAGCACCAACACCTTTCCCAGTTGGGAGAGAGCACATCCCAATCGATACCTCGTTCATAATGGTGAAATTAATACTATCAGAGGTAATGTCAACTGGATGAAAGCCAGACAGAAATGTATTGATTCACCGCTTTTTGATGATATTTCGAAAGTCTATCCCATTGTCGACGAGACAGGCAGTGATTCTGCAATGTTCGACAATAGCCTGGAATTCCTTCATCTCACAGGAAGGTCTCTTCCTCATGCTGTGATGATGATGATCCCGGAACCCTGGGAAAGAAATGAGCTCATGTCCCAGGAGAAGAAGGATTTCTATAAATTCCATGATTTTCTTATGGAGCCCTGGGATGGCCCTGCGGCTATGGCTTTTACTGACGGTGTAGTTATCGGTGGAGTACTGGACAGAAACGGGCTCCGGCCTTCCCGGTATTATGTTACCAAAGATGACAGGGTGGTCATGGCTTCGGAAGTCGGGGTCATGGATATCAAGCCTGAAAATGTAAAGTATAAAGGACGGCTGGAACCAGGCAGGATGCTGCTTATTGATACAGAGCAGAAGAGAATCATCTCTGATGAAGAACTCAAGAGAAGTGTTTCGATGTCACAGCCCTATGTTGAATGGAATAGTCGTCATATCATTCCCTTATGCAATATTCCCGTTGAAAAAGTGAAGGAAGAGAGCGTAAAGGGGGAGCTGGTTAAGCGGCAAAAAGCTTTTGGTTATACGTATGAAGATATTAAGTCAATTATTCAGCCTATGGCCGTCACGGGTGTAGATCCTGTTGGAGCAATGGGTATGGATTCTCCTTTGGCTGTATTATCGGAGAAACCTCAAATGCTGTATCTTTACTTTAAACAGCTTTTTGCACAGGTTACCAATCCTCCTATTGATGGAATAAGAGAGGAAATCATAACTTCCAGCAGTATCCTCCTTGGGAACAGTGGAAACCTGCTCGATCCCGATCGGGAAAATACGGCCAGTATAGCCTTGGAGCATCCGATATTAACTAATGAACAGCTTAATACGATTAAGCAGCTAAACAATGACAAGTTTAAGGCAGCGACGATTTCCATCCTTTATAATATGTCAAAAGGGGCAAGAGCAATGGAACGAGCCCTGGACAGGATTTTTAAAGAGGCGGATAAGGCAATCAGGGAAGGGGCTAATATCATTATTCTTTCGGACAGAGGCGTTAATGAGAGTCTCGCACCGATCCCGGCACTTTTAGCCTCATCCGGATTGCACCAGCACCTGATTAGAAAAGAGATCAGAACAAATGTCGGCATAGTTTTGGAATCCGGAGAGCCAAGGGAAGTACACCATTTCTGTACGCTTATCGGTTATGGGGTCACGGCAATCAATCCGTATTTAGCCTACGAAACAATTAAGGAGCTTGCTGAAAAAGGGTTACTTGAAGGTAAGACTTACGAAGATGGCATAAAGAACTTTATTAAGGCTTCCGTTAAAGGTATGCTTAAAGTGCTCACCAAAATGGGTATTTCAACAATCAAAAGCTATCACGGAGCTCAGATTTTTGAGGCAGTGGGTCTTAGAAAAGATCTGATTGACAGGTATTTTACTTTCACACCTTCGAGAGTCGAGGGGATAGGGCTTGAAGAAATCGCCACGGAAAACCAGCTGCGGCATGAGAGTGCCTATCTGGAAAATTCACCTTATGCGGGTACCCTTGAAGTAGGAGGTTATTTTCAGTGTAAGGATGATGGGGAAGTCCATATGTACAATCCCGAAACTATTTACCAGCTTCAGAGGGCATGCCGGGAAGGAGATTACTCTCTATATAAAGATTTCTCCAGGAAGATAAACGATGAAGAGATATACACTTTAAGGAATCTTCTTGATTTCAAGTATGATACAGGTGATACTATTCCCATTGAGGAAGTGGAACCGGTTGAGGCAATTGTCAGAAGGTTTAAGACCGGAGCTATGTCCTACGGCTCTATCAGCAAGGAGGCTCACGAATGTCTGGCTATCGCTATGAACAGGCTGGGCGGAAAGAGCAACACCGGTGAAGGTGGAGAGGACATCGAAAGGTTCAAGGTTATGGACAATGGGGACTCTAAAAAAAGTGCTATTAAACAAGTTGCCTCAGGGCGTTTCGGTGTGACCAGCAATTATTTAGTGAATTCTCAAGAAATACAAATAAAAATGGCTCAGGGGGCAAAACCAGGTGAAGGCGGCCAACTTCCGGGACGCAAGGTTTACCCGGCAATTGCCAGGGTTAGGCACTCAACTCCGGGTGTGGATCTTATTTCGCCGCCGCCGCATCATGATATCTATTCCATTGAAGATTTGGCTGAGCTTATCCACGATTTGAAGAATGCCAACAAGGATGCCCTGATTAACGTTAAACTTGTTTCTGAGGTTGGGGTTGGCACAATCGCTGCCGGGGTAGCGAAAGGAAAAGCTGATGTAATCCTGATTAGCGGTTATGATGGCGGAACCGGAGCCTCTCCACGGACTAGTATCAGGAATGCGGGACTTCCGTGGGAATTGGGACTTGCCGAGACTCACCAGACTTTAGTTCTCAACAAGCTAAGGGACAGGGTTGTTTTGGAAACAGACGGAAAGATGCTCTCGGGAAGAGATGTTATTATTGCAGCAATGCTTGGGGCGGAAGAATACGGTTTTGCCACAACACCTCTTATTGCCTTGGGATGTGTAATGATGAGAGTTTGCAACCTCAACACATGTCCGGTGGGCATAGCCACTCAGAATGAAAAATTAAGAAAGAATTTCACGGGCAAACCCGAGCATGTTGAAAACTACATGCGTTTTGTCGCTCAGGAAATGCGTGAAATCATGGCTAAACTAGGCTTTAGAACAATCGATGAAATGGTTGGACGGACAGACAAATTGAAACATAAGGAGAATACCAAGCATTGGAAGGCAGCTACGGTAGATCTGTCTCGGGTGCTCTATCAACCTTATGCCGGTGCTGATGTCGGTCGGTTCCATAGCCAGGCACAGAATCATGGGCTGGATAAATCACTGGATATGAAGAGGCTGCTCAGGATGTGTAAGCCGGCGCTGGAGAATGGTAAATCCATTAGGGCTAAAATAAAGATTAATAATACTGACCGGGTAGTCGGAACGATTATCGGAAGCGAAATCTCTAAGAGATACGGTGAAAACGGGCTTCCTGAGGATACTATCAAGCTCACCTTTGTGGGTTCTGCCGGACAGAGCTTTGGAGCATTTATTCCCAAAGGGATGTCTCTAGAACTGGAAGGTGATGCCAACGATTATTTGGGAAAAGGCTTATCCGGCGGTAAAATTATAGTTTATCCTCCTAAAAACTCTGATTTTGAGCCTGATAAAAATATCCTGATCGGAAATGTTGCCTTCTACGGTGCAACTTCAGGAGAGGCCTATATTAATGGGGTTGCAGGTGAAAGGTTCTGTGTAAGAAACAGCGGGGTTAAAGCGGTCATCGAGGGTGTTGGTGACCATGGTTGTGAATATATGACAGGCGGTAAAGTTGTTGTTCTGGGTAAAACAGGAAGAAACTTTGCTGCGGGAATGTCCGGTGGTGTAGCGTATCTATTGGACTTTGACGATATATATTGTAACAAGTCTATGGTGTTGCTGGAAAAGATCGAATCAGAAGAAGAGTTAAATGAGATCAAATCCATGATTGAAAAGCATGTTGAGCATACCGGCAGTCCTTTGGGTAAGAAGGTTCTCAATGATTGGGCAGGCCATTTACAGAGATTCACCAAGGTAATACCTAAGGATTACAAACTTATGCTGGAAAACATTGATAAAGCATACAAGGCGGGCTTTAGCGGTGAGGAAGCTTTAATGGTCGCGTTCGAAGAGAGGTTTAAAAGCTAAAGGACTTTAGAATTAAGGTGGGACTTACAATGGGAAAAGCTACTGGATTTTTAGAGTATGAAAGAATCAATCCAAAGAAACGGTCTCCGGAAGAACGCCTTCAAGATTGGAATGAACTAAGGCTTCCTCTCGACCCTGAGGTTGTTAAAATACAGGGTGCGAGATGTATGAGTTGCGGAGTTCCTTTTTGTCACGGTGGAGTACTCTTAAACGGCATGGCCTCAGGCTGTCCCCTGCACAATTTAATACCGGATTGGAATGAATTAGTGTATGAAGGGCAGTGGCAAGAGGCTTACAAAAGGCTGACGAGAACCAGCCCTTTTCCGGAATTTACTTCAAGAGTCTGTCCTGCACCCTGCGAAGGAGCTTGTACAGAAGGTCATATTATGGAGCCTGTTACGATTAATACTATTGAATATGAAATTATCGAAAAGGCTTTTGCTGAAGGCTGGGTAACACCGGTTAAAAGCAAATCGACTGAAAAGAAAATCGCTGTTGTCGGGTCCGGGCCCGCGGGGATGTCAGCAGCCTACTATTTAAATGCCGTAGGCCATGACGTGACGGTGTACGAACGAAGCGACAGACCGGGCGGTCTCTTGATGTACGGGATTCCTAATATGAAGCTTGAAAAAAGAATTGTGGAAAGACGGATTGAACTGATGAAGGCCTCAGGTATCCGGTTTGTGCTCAATACTGAGATAGGTAAGGATATTGCCGCACAGGAACTCGTTGATCGGCATGATGCAGTGGTGTTGTGTGCCGGTGCAACCAAAGCGCGGGGACTCGATGTGGAAGGAAAGGAACTTAGGGGAGTTCACTTTGCGGTCGACTTTCTGGCGGTTAATACGAAAAGCCTGCTGGATTCCAATTTGCAGGATGGGAACTATATCAGTGCCAGGGGCAAGAATGTGATTATCATTGGCGGAGGGGATACAGGAACAGACTGTGTTGCCACCTCCCTCCGGCATGGCTGCGAGAGTGTTTACCAGTTTGAGATTATGCCTGAACCGCCTAAAAAGAGAGTAGAAGAAACGAATCCCTGGCCGGAATGGCCTATTAAGCTGAAGGTGGACTACGGCCAGGAAGAAGCTATCAGCCTTTATGGTAAAGACCCGAGAAATTACCTCATCTCTACTAAAAAGCTTGTAGGCAATGAAAACGGTGAAGTTAAAGAAGTTCATACCGTAGAAATTACCTGGGTAAAGAATGCTTCCGGAAGAATGGTTCCTGAGGAAGTTCCGGGTAGTGAAAAAGTATGGAAAGCTGATCTTGTGCTTCTGGCCATGGGATTTTTAGGGCCGGAAGATACGATTCCGAACGAACTTAAGCTGGAGAGAGATTCCCGCAGTAATGTGCAAGCAGAATTCGAAGTTTTCGAGACCAATGTGGAGAAGGTATTTGCCGCAGGTGATATGAGAAGAGGTCAGAGCCTCGTGGTCTGGGCTATTCAGGAAGGAAAACTTGCTGCCAGGGAAGTTGATAGATATTTGATGGGCAAAAGCGTAATTAAATAGCAGACTAAACCCGGAAAGCAGCAGTTTCTCGTCTTTGCAGGATCTGAGACCGGCTGACAGAAGCCAGAGATAGGTTTGAAGCGGCAGACCGTTCATGCCGGATGACCAGATATGCGAGAAGACGGTGTTGCCCGCAGGAGATTCCACCGGTACGGAGGAATTGCATAAAATATTAGATTGATAAAAGTGAAAGGCAAAGGAGTTTCTCCTTTGCCTTTCTTGTTTAATGAGAGTGATATGGTGGAAATCAGAATTATTGCGGATCCATGCAATAAACTCTAAATTAAACATGATACAATTTATTGCGTAATACAATATTTTGTAGCATAATAATAGAAAACTTTATCGGGAGAGATGATAGAGATTATTTAACGGTAAAAGAAGCAGGTTAAAAATGGGGCGTGGGCACCCGGATTGTAACAATATATTGTAACGAAAGCAGGATTGAGGGCGCGGTGAAAATAAAAAATGGATCCTAACATAAGACGGCTTTTTTTATCCCTATACTATTTTGGAATCTTCTTTGTGGCAATTACATTGTATTTTGATAAAACTTCAGATCGTCTGATTGCCGGGATACTCTACATAATACTGATGGCGCTAATGACATACCATCATCTTTGCTATAATAAACCGGAAGGACTGCTGCCCGGGGGGAAAAAGCTTATGGTGGCAGAGTTGGCTTGCGCGTTATGCGTTCTGTATTTTGAACATTCCGTATTCCCGGGCATTTCTATTGTTCTCATAATTTCTTATGCCATATTGGTCTATGAGGCTCGTTTCAGCGTACCCTATACCTTGATTGCCCTTTTTGCCTACATAGGGATATTGTATTATAAGGCTGACGCGCCTGTCTTGTATGATTTCTGGCTTGAAAACAGGGTAATCCTGCTTCCCCGAATCATAATTATTTTGGTGATTATCAATACGCGCAACGTAATTAATTCGGATCAGAAAAACAGGAAGCTTTCCGCATCGTTGGCGAAAAAAAACCGTGAGCTTGAAGCGGCAATGGATCAAATGGCGGTATATATGGACGAGTTGAAGAAAACAGCGGACCTCCGGGCAAGAGAACGGCTTATGCATGAGCTCCATAACAAGCTTGGGCATATCCTGGCGACCGCTTCCATAGGGGCTCAGGCAACTGCGGTTTTGATGGACAAGAATATTTCCCACGCCAAAATGCAGCTGGAAAGCGTGGCACAGCAAATCCGCGCCGCCATGCAATCCCTGCGCAGCGTGATCATAGGTGAGGCAAGCTATCCTTCAGACATTGGCTGGGACTATACCGACAGAATCCTCAGCCTTATTTCGGAAACTGAAAGGCTTACCGGAATAACGATAGTCCACAATTTGTCCGAAGCGCCGGCAAAGGAGCTTGATGAGCTTGCCGTCCCTAAACAGTCTTTTCTATACAATACACTTATGGAAGGGCTGACAAACGGCCTGAGGCATGGGAAGGCTACCGGATTTGAGTTTGAATTAAGAAAAACAGGCGGGCGAATTCTTTTCAGGCTGCAGGATAACGGTACTGGCTTTCATAATATTAGATACGGGTATGGGCTGACAAAAATTCAAAAAGACGCGGTGCGTTTCGGAGCAGAACTAAAAATTAGGGGGTATGCCGGCTGTGTCATAGAAATTGTGATTTCTGATGAAGATGAATCAATGGGGAGGATGGCAAAGTGTCAAAAATAAGGGTAGTTATAGCCGATGACCAAAATCTGATTTGTGACGGGATACGCATCATACTTGATTCCCAACCGGATATGGAGGTAGTCGGTATAGCTGACAACGGACAAAAGGCGGTGGAATTCGTAAGTGCCTGTCAGCCGGATGTGGCCCTGTTGGACATCAGTATGCCTGTGATGAGCGGTATCGAGGCACTGAAGGAAATCAAGGTCAATTATCCGAAGACAGTGGTGTTGATGTTGACAACTTTTGATCCGGATGAATATATCATCGGGGCTTTCCGCAGCGGCGCAGACGGTTATTTGTTGAAGGACATGACGGCGGAAAAATTGGTTGTGGCAATTCGCAATGCCTTTAACGGCAATGTTACCATGCCTGCGTCAATTGCCTCCAGAATTATTGTACATATTCATGAAGATGTTAAAAAAAACAGTCTGCAGGATTATGGATTAACACAGCGTGAAATAGAAATAGCCGGACTGATGGCAAGGGGCTTCAGCAATGAACTTATTTCTATAACACTGGGAATTTCCTTGGGAACTGTCAAGAATTACATCAGCGTGATATATTCCAAGCTTGAAGCTAATAGCCGCCAGGAGGCGATACTTGTCATCAAGGGACTCAATTATAGTGAAAGCATCTAGACCGTACAAATTTTGTACGGTTTTTCCGACTAAAAGTCATATGACTTTTAGTCGGAAAGTAACTTGTGTTTCCCCTGACCATTTAATAAAATTTTACTTGAAGTATTTTAATCCAGGGAAGGGGAAATCCGGTTTATGAAAAAAAACTGCCTGAGGATTAATGGACGGGAAATCCCCACACCCTGAAATATAACGCCAACGGCGGCGCCGGTACGATGACCAATAAAGCAACGAATACAGGTCAGCAGTTCTATTTGGCAAGCAATACATTCACCCGGGCCGGATACAGCTTTGCCGGCTGGAACACGACACCGGCGACTGGTTACGTACAATATGTCAACGGTGCGCTCTACACGATGCCGGATGCCGATGTGATTCTCTATGCAAGCTGGAATGCAGGTAACTTCACCTTAAGCTATAACGCCAACGGCGGCAGTGGAACGGCACCGGCGGGGGAGACCGTGGTCATGGGCAATACCTTCACGGTGGCAAACAACACCTTCACTCCCCCGGCGAACAAAAAGTTCAAGGAGTGGAACACGGCGGCGGATGGCTCCCGCACGGCGTATTCGCCGGGAACGACAGCTGCGGTGCCCCCGCAGAACCTGACGCTGTACGCCATCTGGTGCGACTACACGCCCGTCGAGCGGATTGACGCCGACCTTGACGCCCTCGTATGGGACGCTATAAAAAGCGGCAACAGCACGGAAAATAATGTTAAAGCGGCCCTTAATCTACCAAAAATAGGGGCAAACGGCACGGCCATAGCCTGGAGCGCACTCCCCACGGGTATTATTAACACCGATACGGGTGCCGTAACAAGGCAGCTCGTCGACCAAGCGGTTGCTTTGACCGCAACGGTTTCCTATATGGGCGGGACGGAAAAGCCAAAGACCTTTAACCTGACTGTTCCCGCTATCCCGGGCAAGTTTGAGGCGGAAGACGCGGTTATTTACAAAGCGAAGGTTTTCGGCGATGCTCAGGCTGTGGGGCTTTGGGAGGAAAACAGGTTGGGGATATCAACCAAAAGGGAAGCAGCTACGTCCAATGGAACAGCCTGCCCCAGTCGCCTATGGTTGAAATCCGCTACGCCAGCCCAAACAGCGGAACGATCAGCATTTACAAAAATGGCGCGCATATTCAAGACGTTACATTCGCCTCTACGGGTGATTGGTACGGCGAAGGGTGCTTTAGCAGCCTATGGCTTCCTTTGGAAATTGCCGGCGGAGACAGCCTGAAAGTTCAATATGACAAGGGTGACGCGATATTGAATCTGGATTATCTCGCGTGTTACGCAAGCCTGATCAAGGGCGCCGTCATCAGCCCTGCCAGCGGGACCTTTTACAAAGCTGAGCCGGCGAATGTGACCGCGACCGTCACCTTGAACGACGCGGTTTCCATATCCGACATCAAGGCGGGTACAACCTCCATCGGGACGGGAAGCTACAGCGTGACCGCCATCGACGGCGACACAGCCACCCCGGCCCTGGCCATCAATAAGGAATATCTGGCGGCAAAGGCCCCGGGCAACCTCGTATTGACTGTCGTATTCGCCAAAGGCGCACCGGCGACGCTGACCATAGCGATTAACGATGCGGTACCGGATACCCCAGTCAGCATCGCGGCGATCACAGGTGTGACAGCTCCGGTATGCGGCGCGGCGCCTGCGGCAGGGATCATCGAAACGGCACAATACACCGGGACCGTGACCTGGAATCCTGCCCATAACCCCTTTGCGCCAATCACGGTGTATACGGTGACCATCACTCTTACTCCTAAAGCCGGTTATACCTTTAACGGTGTTACCGAGAACTTCTTCACTGTGACCGGAGCAACCGCGACCAACGCTGCCAATTCCGGCATAATCACGGCGGAGTTCCCGGCGACGGGAGCAGAGCCTGCGGTGACCTACAGCGCCACCTACGACGCCAACGGCGGTACCGGCACCGCCCCGACAGAGAGTGTCAAAACCGCCGGCGCAACCTTCGCGGCGGCAAACAATACATTTACCCCGCCGGGCGGTAAGAAGTTCAAGTACTGGTATACCAATCCCCTTTGCACGGGAGGCACCGCTTACGCCAAGGACGCGCCGGACGCGACGGTGACCATGCCGGCCCACGACCTTATCCTCTACGCCGTTTGGGAAGATGTAAGCACAGCTGTCAAAAGAGGTTACCTGGAAGTCAAGACACTGGCCGGAGGGGCAGTGAAGCTGAACGGCGATTCGGCGCCCCTTTCGACGGTATATAGCGAGCCGTGTGAAATGGGTGACCCCATTCGCCTGGAAGCCAAGGCAAATTCGGGATATATCTTTGCTTATTGGCTGAACGTGGAAAGCTCAAGCGTCATTTCCACCAGCCCGGATTATGAAATCATTATGGGATCAGGGATTAACCTGATAGCGGTGTTCAGCAAAGCTCCCGCTGCGGGGGACACTTGTTACACCGTTACATTTAAAGACAAGAACGGAAGAATTCTGCAATCGACGAATGTAGCGAAGAACGGATCGGTAACTCCTCCCATCGCTCCCCCGCTGTTCGGGTACAGCTTCTCTCATTGGAGCCATTCGTCGGGCAGCGTAACCTCCGATATGGTTATCACCGCCGTCTATGTAAGAAAAGCGGATGACCATACGGTAACCGTGACGGGCGGAACCCTATCCACAGGCGGAAATAACGGCAGCTACAGGTTCGATATGCCGGTAACGGTGGTGGCGGACACCGCGCCGGACGGACGAAAATTCAGCCATTGGGAGCAGGACGGTAAAAAGGTAAGCACGAAATCCACGTTTACATTCTTTACCCCTATGGAGAACACCACGCTTGTCGCCGTGTTTGTTGACAACGGTGGGGTGATTGAAAATAAACCGTTTATCACATTGTCTGATGATGTAATGGTAAATTCGACAAACGGGACCATCATGTTCACGGCAATCAAAGATCTTCCGGCTGGCTTCACTTTGGTGGAGAGCGGCGTGTTGCTGCTAAAATCACCGACAGCGGTGGCTGACCTGAAGGTGGATACTCCCAATGTAATCCTCGGCAAAATACTGGATACCTCCGCCAGCCAGTTCTATATCATCAAGGGGAATGTTGAAGACGGCGACACCTGGTACGGGAGAGCCTATTTGATTTACAAGGACGGCGCAGGCCATACGGCAACGGTATACAGCGCTAATATTGCGCAGGGAACGAGGTGACGACGATGAAAAAGCCCTACGAAAGCCCGGAAATCGAAATCACCGAATTTGAGATCAGCGAGAACATTACCACCATCACCGCCAGTAGCGATGATCAACTCGGGGCACCTATGGCATGGTATGAATAACTAAAACAGGCAGGCGGACATAATCTGCCTGTCCGTTTCACTAAAGCATAAAAATTTAGCGGCTGCGGAAAGGAGTGATCACTTTGATGTACAAGATAGCCGGCCTGAAGGTAAAGATGGAATGCTCGGGAGAGACCCTGCTTGCGCAGGGAGAACCCTACCGGACCGCTGTTGCCGGCCAGCCGGACATGATAATAGATATCAGCGACGAAACGCTGGCCAAGACAAAAGAGAGTTATCCTCAGTTTTGCTTTGACGAATGGGAGTATATCCATAAGGGCTTTGCTTTTTCATACAAGCTGCTGGAGCACTCCGGCTTTTGTCTTCACGCTTCGGCGGTGGCGATGGGCAATAAGGCCGTGCTGTTTTCCGCTCCCTGCGGGACGGGAAAATCAACCCACGCGGGATTATGGCAGCAGTATTTCGGCAAGGATAAGGTGGTTATCATCAACGACGACAGACCCGCATTGCGCCTGCTCGGAGATGAAATCTATGTATATGGGACGCAGTGGAGCGGAAAAACCAATTTGAATGCCAATATTAAAGTACCCTTGCAGGCGGTTGTCTTTTTAAAACAGGCAGGAGAAAACCATATTGAAAGGCTTACCAATAAAGAGGCCATAAAGCGCCTGATCCGCCACAGCATACGCCCCAACCACGACAAAGGTAAAATGGACGCACTTTTGACCCTGCTGGACACCCTGCTGCAAAAAACACCTGTATACCATTTGGATTGCAACATCAGCATGGACGCTGTAAAGCTCGCTTATGACACCATAAACAAAAGGATGAGATGTATAATATGAGAATTAAAGAGGGATATCTTTTGCGGGAAGTTGCGGGAAGTCATGTAGTCGTGCCTACCGGTAAAGCAACCCTTGACTTTACCGGTGTGATCACCCTGAACGAAACAGGCGCGTTTCTGTGGAAGCTGCTTGCCGATGGTAAAACCAGTAAGGAACTGCTCGGGGCCCTGCTGGAAGAATACGATACCACCGAGGCAAAGGCAAAAGCGGATATTGATATATTCCTTACTAAACTAGAGGTGGCCGATTTAATTGAATAAAATAGTTGCTATTTCAGAACTTCATCCTTTGATGGCGGAAACCCTGCAAAACGACGGAAAAGTAATTCTTACCATAACGGGAACCAGTATGCTGCCCCTGCTGCGCCACAAAAAAGACCGGGTATGCCTGATTAAGCCGCAGGAGCGGCCCTTAAAAAAATATGACCTTCCCCTGTTTGTACGTGAGGATGGCAAATACATATTGCACAGGATTGTAAAGGTAGCGCGGTCGGGATATGTAATTGCCGGCGATAACCAATGCGTCACAGAATATCCGGTACGGCATGCCCAGGTGATAGGCGTTGTTCAGGGAATATGGCGCGGTAGCAGATACATCTCCTGCGGCGGTTTTTTATACCGGGCCTACAGCATACTTTGGGTATCCGCATATCCCCTTCGGCGGCTGTATTTAAGAGGAAAACAGTTTTTGCACGGGGCAATCAGGCATTTAAAATACCGCAATGGAGATTGGAAAAATGAAGGATAAGCAAACGCTCCTTTGGCTTTATAAAAATTCAAAATCGCAGCTTTTTCCTATGCTGTTGCTGGTTTTGGGCAATGCGCTGTTCGCGGCGTGCGCTATCCTCTTTGCCCTTGCCAGCCGAGACGTAATTGACGCTGCTGCGGCAGGGGATAAAAATGTCCTGATAATGCAGGGCTTGTGGCTGCTGGCAGTCATTCTATCGCAGTTGATGTTGCGTATTCTCTCCCGCAGTCTGGAAATCCGTATACAAGGCAAGCTGGAATTGAGTTATAGACGCAGCCTCATCGGGAAACTTTTAACCAAGGACTATGCGCACACCACAAAACACCACAGCGGTGAACTGATGAACAGGCTCACCGGCGATGTTTCGGTGGTCACCGAAGGGAGCGCAACCATTCTGCCTGAGTTTGCGGCATTATTCACAAGACTGTTTGGCGCCATTTCCGTGCTGTATGTGTTTGACCCTGCCTTTACCCTTATCTTTATCGCCGGCGGTGTGCTGCTGCTCCTGACCACGAAATACTTCCGTGAGAGGCTTAAACACCTGCATAAAAATATGCAGGAAAAGGACGGTGTGGTCCGTTCCTTTATGCAGGAGCTTTTGGAAAGTCTGGTAGTCATTAAAACCTTCGGCGCGGAGCGTGAAATGGAATCGAAAACAGCGGGACTTGGGCAGGAGCATTATATAGCGAAGATCAGGAAAAACACCGTCACTATTTTGGCAAATTCGGGTTTTTACTTTGTCTTTTCCATAGGCTATCTGTATGCCTTGATATGGGGAGCTTTCGGTTTGATGGCAGCGACCGTCAGCTTTGGAACCATGACTGCCGTCTTACAGCTTGTCGGGCAGGTACAGATGCCCTTCACCGGTTTATCCGGGTTAATCCCGAAGCTGTATGGCGTTATTGCATCGGCGGAAAGGCTGATAGAGCTTGAAAATATGCCCGATGAAGCGGACAGGAACAAAGAGGATATCCATATGACGTTGGTTTATTCCGCTATGCGCAGTATGCGGCTGAAGGATGTTTCCTTTAGGTATGACAGAGAGCTTGTATTACACCATACTGGATTAACCATAGAAAAAGGCGATTTTGCCGTGATAGCTGGACGCTCCGGAATTGGTAAAAGCACTTTGATTATGCTGATGCTCGGAATATTCGCACCCGCAAATGGGGTCATCGGTATTGAGCTTGACACCGGTGAAATGATTCAGGTGGATAAACATACAAGAAAGCTCTTTGCCTACGTCCCGCAAAACAATTTATTGCTGTCGGGAACGATCCGGGAGAATATTGCTTTTATAAACGCCAACGCAAGCGATGAACGGATCATGGAGGCCGTGGATATAAGCTGTGCCGCAGAATTTATTTGTGCTCTGCCTCAAGGTTTAGATACTGTCATAGGCGAAAAAGGGCTGGGCTTATCCCAGGGTCAGGTACAGCGGTTAGCAATCGCCAGAGCGATTGCGTGTGACGCGCCCATATTGCTTCTTGATGAGGCAACCTCTGCCCTTGATGAAGCCACAGAGAAAAAACTTTTACACAACATACGGCAGATGACTGATAAAACCTGCATCATCATTAGCCACAAAAAGGCTGCCTTTGAGCTGTGCAATAAAGAAATCCGCATAGAAAACGGCAGACTGAAAACCAGAGAAAGGAGTGGTTGCTTCACCTATGATACTGCCTGAATACGATTATTTAATCCGCCTGTTATCCGCTATCATTGATGGTAAGCAGCCGCAGAACCCACCGGAAACACTGGATTGGGAAAAGCTGTATCAGCTTTCAATCTGGCACGGCATATCTAATATGGCCTGGTACGGCATTATGCAATTGGACACTGAACACAGGCCGCCTCAAAATATTCTGATGAAATTCAAAAAAGAATACAAAATGTGTGTGGCAAAAGAAGCCACGCAGCATCTGACGGTGGAGCAAATACTGAAAACCTTTGAAGAACACCGTATTTCCTGCCTGCCCTTAAAGGGCTGCCTTTTAAAGTATCTGTACCCCCGGCCCGATATGCGGCTGATGGCTGACATTGATATTTTAATGAAACCCGAGCAGGCGGAGCCAACAAAGGAATTGATGCTGGATATGGGCTTTGTCGCAAAGCGTCAGGGGGGCAACCATGATATCTATTACAGGGAACCTTATATGAACATTGAAATGCACCGAAAACTTGTAGCCGATAACTCCCCTTACAGCGTATATTTAAGCAAAACATGGGACAGAACCGGATTAAAAGAGGGTTGTCAATATACATACAGGCTTTCGGATGAGGATTTTTATATTTATCTTATTATCCACCTTACAAAGCATTATTTAGGCAGAGGCACCGGCATCCGGTCTTTCATGGATATCTGCTTATATAACCGCTATTATAAACAAACCATGGATTGGAATTACATATGGACGGAGCTTGCGAAGATCGGCCTCCGGGAGTTTGCGGAAAACATTATAGGGCTTTGCGGCGCATGGTTTGAAGGTGCTGAAAGTAATGGGATATACAATGAAATGGCCGAATATATCCTCTCCAGCGGGGTCTACGGAACAAGACAACACTCTATTATATCCGCTATAAGTTCAAGCGTCGATAAGAAATTGCCTATATGGGTTGCACGGCAAATGTATAGTCTGAAACTGTTTTTCCCGTCCATCAGTGTCATGCAGGTACAATACCCGTTTCTTGTTAAAGTACCGAAATTATTGCCCGCTTGCTGGGTACTCCGAGGGAGCAGGTACTTGCTGTTCAAACGTAAACACACTTTTCAGATAATTAACAGTATTCGTTCCGTATCCACGAAAGATATAGACAGAATGCGGAAATTACACGCAAAAACCGGACTTATAAAATAAAAAGACGGTGTCGTTTATGACCAACTTGCTTTGGTATAGCTCTTGTACTGGTAAAGATTCCAGATTGCTTTTTAATATCGCTGCTAAACAGAAGATAATAAATGTTAGGAAAAATACGTCACATATGATAAAATAATAATAAGTATAACTATTAATTGAATGGGGGGCAGCTTAATGAAACATACTTTAGCGGTTTTGGTGGTGAATAAGCCTGGTGTTTTAGCCCGCATATCCGGCCTCTTGAGCCGGAGAATGTTCAATATTGAGAGTATTGCCGCCGGGTATACTGAGGAGCCTGATGTAACCAGAATAACTCTTGTAGTGCAGGGTGACGATCGGGTGCTGGATCAGGTAATTAAGCAGGTATCCAAGCTGGTTGATGTAATTAAGGTTTGTCAGTTGATTGAACACGAGGCTATTGACCGGGAACTGGCTCTGGTTAAAGTTAAGGCTGACCCGGAAAGCCGATCGGGTATTGTGGATATAGTTGAAATATTCCGAGCAAAAATTGTAGATGTTAACCGTGAAACAATGGTTATTGAAATGACCGGTGATGCCCGTAAGATTGACGCGCTTTGCGCTGTGCTTCAGGATCACGGGGTTGTGGAAATGGTGCGTACGGGTAAGATATCACTATCCAGAGGGCCAAGGGCAGCCAGGGATGCCGATCGTAAATTTGAAGTAGTATGTTGACATAATATATCCGGTTGTGTATATAATAATATATATAGTATAGATGTAGTTAGATTGCATCCTGCGTGGGGAGGTTCGGCAATTGGGCCATGTCAAGCGGATTATGATAAGTCTGCCGGACAGTCTTTTAGCTGAGGTTGACGGCATAGCAGCTGCTGAAAGAGTAAACCGCAGCGAATTCATCAGGGAGGCTATGAAATTGTACATTGCCGAGCGCAAGCGCCGGTTGCTAAGAGAACAGATGAAAAAGGGATATATGGAAATGGCAAATATTAATCTTCAGCTTGCGGTGGAACAGTACCGTTTGGAGACGGAGGTTACACCGGCTTTTGAAGCATATTTGACGGGGGCAAAATAAGTTATGCTGATCCGTCGCGGTGATATATTTTTTGCTGATTTGAGTCCTGTAATTGGTTCAGAGCAGGGTGGTACCAGGCCCGTTCTGATTCTGCAAAACGATATAGGCAACCAGTATAGTCCGACTACTATTGTAGCGGCTATTACCTCGCAGATTGCTAAAGCCAAGCTGCCTACGCATGTAGAGATGGAGGCTTCAGCCTGCGGGCTGGAAAAGAACTCAGTTGTTTTAATCGAACAGATTAGGACAATTGATAAAAGCAGGCTTTTAGAAAAAGTTGCTACGTTAAATGATGAATTAATGAGTAAGGTTAATCATGCTATTGAAATAAGTATGGGTCTTTTACCTCTATGACTAATGTTTTTAAACTTAATTTTTTATTTTACTAATTAACCTCCTTGAATTAAGGGGGTTTTGTTTTACTCAAAGAAATTATACTTATAAATGGCGCCGTGGATAAGTCACTGTTTAATGAAGTACAAATTTATGTTGCATAAACAAGGTTAGTATTGCATAATTTCCGATGAGCGCAAGTGCCTATGGCTGCTTCGAAAGTTGCTTAAGTTGACTTTCTTATGATTTAAAAAATAATGGAGGGATGGATTTGCGTCCGTTAATCGGAATAACTTGTGCCGAGGATGAGTTAAACAACAGGTCCTGTTTGGCCCGGCCTTATTACAATGCTGTAGTTAAAGCCGGTGGATTGCCCGTGCTGCTGGCCTCTGTGCCGGAAACAGAAGAATTGTTAGATGTATTGGATGGACTAATATTTAGCGGTGGGGGAGATGTGGATCCTCATTATTTCGGTGAGGAACCCCTGCCGGGAACAGGGGAAATCAGTCCACTTAGAGACGCTGTGGAAATCAGGCTGGCACAGCTCTCTTTAGCTGAAAAAATACCCTCACTCGGAATTTGCCGGGGGGCTCAGGTTTTAAACATTGCTGCAGGAGGGGCTTTGCACCAGGATATTAGTATGGGTTTTGAGAAGCACTTGAAGCATGTCCAGCAGGCACCCAGATGGTGCGCTACGCATAATATCGCTATATTGGAAGAATCAAACTTCTTTAGCTTAATAACTGAAAAATATCTTCGTGTGAACAGTTTTCACCACCAGGTCATATCTAAAATGGGTGAAGGTTTAAAGGCCTGCGCCTGGTCCTCTGACGGTGTAATAGAAGTCTTTGAGTCGACCGGAGATAATTTTATTCTGGGTGTGCAGTTTCACCCGGAAACCATGTGGCACAGGGACAGGAGATTTTTAAAAATATTCGAGGCTCTAATTTTAAATACCAGAAGGCAAAGAGTAAAGAAAGGATAGATGCATATGCTGGCACTTACCGGAGGAAATATTTTTACTATGGTTGGTGATAATATTGAAAACGGTACTGTACTTATTAAGGACGGTAATATTATCGAGATTGGAGAAAGTATAGCTATCCCATCCGGTACGGAAATAATCAGGGTGAACGGCAGGATTATTACACCCGGTTTAATTGATGCTCACAGTCATATAGGTATGTTTGAGGAGATATACCGGGTAGAGGGTGATGACGGGAATGAAATGACCGATCCTCTGACCCCGCATCTCAGGGCTATTGATGCAGTTAACCCGGAGGATTTAGCTTTTCAGGATGCTTTAAAGGGCGGTGTGACAACAGTAGTTACCGGTCCCGGCAGTGCTAATATTCTGGGGGGTGAGATGGCTGCTCTGAAAACCTGGGGTAAAACTGTCGAAGATATGATTGTGAAGTTTCCTATTGGTTTAAAAGCAGCGCTGGGTGAAAATCCCAAACGTGTGTACGGTACAACAAGCAAAGCGCCTCATACCAGAATGGCCAGTGCGGCAATTTTGCGTGAAGCACTGGTCAGCGCACAGAATTACATAAAAAAGCAGGAAAACTGGATTAACGGGGAGAAAGATAAACATGAGCCTGAGCGAGATTTGAAACTGGAATCTATTGGCCGGGTTTTAAAACGAGAAATACCGCTGCGAGTGCATGCTCACCGGGCCGACGATATTATGACGGCAGTTCGTATCGCCCGTGAATTCGACCTGAAGATAATAATTGAGCATTGTACAGAGGGATACAAAGTAGCGGATGAACTGGCGCGCTTGAATATTCCGGCGATAATCGGACCTATAATTACTAACCGGGCCAAGGTTGAACTGCAGGGTATTAATCTTTCTAATGGTAAATATTTGGAGAAAGCCGGGGTTAATTTTGCTATAATGACAGATCATCCTGTTGTCCCAATACAGTACCTGGCGTTATCAGCCGGCCTGACGGTACAGGGCGGTTTGTCAGAAAAAACAGCACTGCAGGCAATAACAGTCAATGCTGCTAAATTACTGGGTTTGAATGGCCTGGGTACACTGGAAAAAGGTCAAAAGGCTGACTTGGTGGTTTGGTCAGGCCACCCCTTTGATCTAAGGTCAAAAGTTGAATTGGTTTACATTAATTGTAACTTGTTGTCATTCGATTAATAAAATATAGAAAATTTTTCTTAAAAGAAGGAATTTAAACCAACTACGACGAATCTATAATTATGCAATGTAATCTTTATACTTTTTTGTTAGCTGGTGTCATGTTTTGTCGGAGGTGGTTGAATAATGTTGAATTATTTAAAGGTGTTGGTTGTTGATGACCAGCCAGGTGTAAGGTATTTATTGAACATAATTATTGAGGAAGAGGGTCACAAAGTTTATACTGCCCAAAACGGTAAAGAAGCTGTGGATATGATTAGTTTGGTACATCCTGAACTGGTTTTAATGGATGTTCGTATGCCCGTTATGGGTGGTCTTGAGGCTCTTAAAATAATTAAAAAGATATCCCCTGATACAGAAGTAGTGATGATGACTGCCTATGGTGCAGAGGATACAGTAGAAGCTGCAATGCAAAATGGGGCATTAACTTGTATTGCCAAGCCTTTTGACATTGAAGAAATAAAAAATTTTCTCAAACAATATGTTTGGAATATATCTCGTGATGCCCTTAAAAATGGGTATCGCTGCGGTTAATATTGGAGAATTAAAAGCTAATGTTAGACTAGTAAAAATAATACAAATTTATTTTGCCAAAAATACTATGTAATATAATATATGGTAATGATAAAAACCTGGTCTTAAGATATTATTCGGAAATAAGCAGATTTTAAATTACGCCTTTCTAGATGAAAGACGTTTATTTTTTGGGGACAGTAGATAGAAATATATCCTGGCGAGAGAGTGTATTATTCTGTCGGTTTTTTTTATGAATTATGCTTCGGTAATTTTTGTGTTATAATATTTGTTATAATAATGTGCCTGGGGTGAATAAATGCCATTAATTATTACAACTTCACCTGCTGAGACTGAAGCAGTGGGCAAGAGTTTAGGGAAGTTGCTTATTGCCGGGGATGTTTTGTGTTTGAATGGTGGGTTGGGTGCCGGAAAAACTTGTTTTGCCCGCGGGGTGGCCAGGGGATTGGGTATTGAAGAGCCTGTTACCAGCCCTACGTTTACTTTAATTAATGAATATATAGGACGTGAACCCTTCTATCATTTTGATGTGTACAGGCTGGGCGGGCCTGAGGAAATGAACGATTTGGGCTATGAAGAGTATTTTTACGGACAGGGAGTTGCTCTTGTGGAGTGGGGGGAGCTGGTAAACGAACTGCTTCCGCCGGAGAGATTGGATATATGGTTGTCTGTTCCTGAGGAACATATAGAGCACCGGGAGATTAGGCTTGTTCCTTACGGAGAACGCTATTGTAGTTTGGCAGAGGAGATGTTGAATAGTGCCGGTACTGGGAATTGAAGCAGCCACTCCGGTAGCGACTGTCGGTATAGTTGACGGTGAAAAGGTTTTATCTGAGCGATTGCTTAATAACGGTCGAACACACTCGGTAAACTTGTTGCCTATGATTAAGGGTGTGCTGGAAGATGCGGGTGTAGTTCCGGCGAGTTTGGAGGGAATAGCCGTTTCTTCAGGTCCCGGATCTTTTACAGGCTTGCGTATTGGTCTGTCCACTGCCAAAACATTGGCTCAGGTTTGGAAAATACCGGTAGTGGGTGTTTCCACTCTGGATGTTTTGGCAAACGGTTTATCCGGAAACAACGCTTTGCTGTGCCCGATATTAAATGCCAGGAAAAATGAAGTATATACAGCTGTCTATAGCAACACCGACTTTTTATCGCTGGAATGCTTGGTTGGTCCTCTGGCTGTTAGTATCGAAGAACTGGTTTCTATATTACAAAAGAGTAATTTTGATTCGGGTTTTGTAATGTTTTTGGGAGACGGCGTACCTGTATATAAGGAGAAAATATTATCTTATCTGGGTAAACGGGTAATTTTTGCGCCGGCGCCATTGAGTTTTCCCAGGGGTGCGGTTGCCGCACAGTTGGGATGGAAGTTGCTTCAACAAGGGCTGGGTTTGCATCCTTTTGAACTCTTGCCGGAATATATCCGCTTATCTGAAGCCGAGCTGGTCTGGTTGCGAAAACAGGAGGCAAATAAGGTATAATCATGAATATAGAATTTGAGAAAATGAATGCTGCGCATCTGACAAGTGTAACAGCCATTGAGAACAGCAGTTTTATTACGCCCTGGTCCTACCAATCTTTTGTTTATGAACTGTCTCAAAACAGTTTTGCCTATTATATAGTAGCCTTGTTGAAAAATGAGGTGGTTGGCTATGCCGGCATGTGGATAATTTTAGATGAGGCTCATATTACTAATGTAGCAGTACACCCCGAACATAGGGGACGGAAAATAGGATATGCTTTGATGCAGCAGATGCTAATCAGGGCCGCGCTCAGGGGGGCTACTAAAATGACGTTGGAGGTAAGAAGTACTAATGAGCCGGCTAAGAAATTATACAACCTGCTTGGCTTTAAAGAATCCGGCATACGCAAGGGATATTATGAGGATACCGGAGAAGATGCCCTTATTATGTGGAAGGAAGATCTGTTTTAGTATTTTGATTTAGAAATAGGCATAGACACATTCATAAAAATGTGTTAGCATGTAGTTAAATTAATTCCATATAGTAAACGGGTGTTTTGCATTGCAAAACTTAAGGGAAGTTCAGAAGTGCTGACGCGGTCCCGCCACTGTGATAGGTAGCAAACTCACACAAGCCACCGGTTCTTTTTTGAGTCTGGGAAGGCGTGAGGGAGTGATGACCTTAAGCCAGGAAACCTGCCCGTTTTAAATTTGCCGTTGATCTACGAAAGATAGGGAGGTGAAATCCATCGTACCTGTGTATGCGGGTGCCTCGTATGCCTTGTCACCTTTCCGGTAACAGGGTTTTTTGGTTTTAACCAGTCAATTTAATATTTGAATAGGTGTTCTGTCTGGAGAAGACGGACTTAAAATAAGGAATAATAAAGGGAATGGTATCAAAACCTGTAGAGGAACTTGATGTCCATGATGATCTAAAGCCGAACCATGCCTATTGCTGACTTTGAGCGCTTCTCAGGGAGTGGTTGGCGATTTAACGCATTACCTTACCGGCTTAACATACTCCCGGTGGCTGCACACCGGCTTTTTTATTGCTTTTTATGTAGTATTTGACAAAATTTGGCATTATCTGGGGGTTGCAGTATGAATATGATGAAGGGGTATTTAACAGCTTTCTTAGCTATGCTGGGGTCATACTTTATTTTTCCTGATAACGCATACGCCATGCATATTATGGAAGGATTTTTGCCTGTCAAATGGAGTATTATCTGGTCGGTAATAACTTTACCGTTTATAATTGTAGGTCTATGGTCCATCCAGAAAAAGGTGTCTAATAGCCCGTCACTGAAGATGCTGTTGGGTTTAGCCGGGGCTTTTGCCTTTGTTCTGTCTGCTTTGAAACTGCCGTCGGTTGCGGGTAGTTGTTCTCATCCTACGGGAGTAGGGCTGGGAGCTATTTTGTTTGGGCCTTTTGCTATGAGCGTGCTGGGTGTCATTGTGTTGCTTTTTCAAGCACTGCTTCTGGCTCACGGAGGTTTAACCACGCTGGGGGCCAATACTTTCTCCATGGCTGTGGCAGGTCCTTTTGTGTCTTATGGCATCTTTAAGCTTTTGCAAAAATTTGGGACCCCGTTATGGATATGTGTATTTATGGCTGCCGCACTGGGGGATTTGGCTACATACCTGACTACTTCTTTTCAACTGGCACTGGCTTTCCCTTCGGAAACAGGAGGTGTATTAGCCTCTATGTATAAATTTGCCGCTGTTTTTGCAGTTACACAGTTGCCGCTGGCTATCAGTGAAGGTTTATTGACAGTACTGGTAATGAATGTGCTGACTGTTCACAGTAAGAGTGAATTGGAGGAATTATCCGCGCTGACAAGGGAGGTTAAGGCATGAGTGTAACAGCAAAAAACACTGTTCTGGTGCTGTTGGTTTTGGCGCTGGTGATTGTCCCCCTAGTGATGAATAATGCGCCTGAATTCAGAGGCGCAGATGATCAGGGGAAAGAATTGATCGGACAGATTGATAATAATTATCAACCCTGGTACAGTTCTTTATGGGAGCCTCCCGGCGCAGAGATGCAAAGCTTGTTATTTGCACTTCAGGCAGCTCTTGGCAGCGGTTTCATAGGTTATTATTTTGGTTATATGAAGGGAAAGAAAAAGCATCAGCAAGAGTTAGAGAGGGACTCAAAGATAACGAGCTGAATGTTGCGGAATTGAAGAACTAAATTTATAACCTTAATTTTCTTAGAGTAATATAAAAGGAGTAATACAAAGGGATGTTTTCTATTGACAGCTATGCTTATTCTAATAAACTGAGGAAAGTTCACCCGGCTGAAAAATGTGCTTTTGCCATGGTTACTTTAATAATTTGCCTTGCTGCTTCTTCACTTTTGACTTCTCTGGCGGTTTTATTGATTATGTCTGCAGCGGTTGTAGGTTATGCCGGAATCCCATTTCGGGTTTTTGCCGGGTTTATGTCTCTTCCGGTTTCATTTTTACTGGTAGGTGTGTTGACTATAGCCGTTACGGTTAGCAGAGAACCTGGGGTCTATCTTTGGGGTTTGTCTTTTTGGGGGTTTAACCTGGGAATTACAGCAGCAGGAGTCGCTGCTGCTGTAATTCTTTTATTTAAGTCACTGGGGGCGGTTAGCTGTCTGTATTTTTTGTCTTTGACTACTCCTATGATTGACATAATATATGTATTGCGAAAAATGAAAGTGCCGGCTTTATTTATTGAACTCATGACACTCATTTATCGTTTTATTTTTGTTCTGGCAGAAACCGCAGAAAAAATATATACGTCGCAATCTTCCAGACTGGGTTATGCCGGTGTTAATGTCTCTTTCTCTTCTCTGGGGGAACTGGCCTCAACACTTTTTATTAAATCTTTTCACCGTTCACAAATGCTTTTTCAGGCACTATCTTCCCGTTGTTATACGGGTGGTTTGAATGTTCTGGATAACTATTATGAATTTTCTATTAAAAATATGCTCTTTATTGCAGCGCTGGATCTGGGGATAGCAGCTCTGTCATTATACTCCGGAGGTGGACAGCTTTGAAAGAATACATTTTGGAAGCCAAAGGGGTTGAGTTTAGATATCCGGATGGCACCGGTGCTTTGAACGGGATTAATATAGCTGTTGAGAAGGGTAAAAAAGTGGCTGTTTTAGGTTCCAATGGGGCGGGTAAATCCACTCTTTTTCTTCACTTTAACGGTATATTAAAGCCGCACAAGGGCAATATTTTGTTTAACGGTCAGCCGGTTTGCTATAAGCACAAGCAGTTAACCGAATTGCGTAAGAATGTTGGAATAGTTTTTCAGGATCCGGACACTCAGTTGTTTTCTGCCAGTGTTTGGCAAGAGATATCTTTTGGGCCGATTAATTTAGGATTGCCAAAAGAGCAAGTAATTCAAAGGGTTAATGCGGCAATGGAGGCAACCGGAATTACGGGTTTAAAAGACAGGCCAACGCATTTTTTGAGCTATGGACAAAAAAAGCGTGTATCCATAGCAGATATCCTTTCGATGGAACCGCAAGTGATAATTTTTGATGAACCTACAGCCTGGTTGGACCCCAAGCTATCTTTACAGGTTATGGAGATATTTGATTTATTGAACCAGCAAGGTAAAACTGTTGTACTGTCTACACATGATGTGGATTTAGCCTATACCTGGGCCGATCACATTATTGTTATGGAGCAAGGTCAAGTCGTTGGGGAAGGACCTCCCGAAGTGATTTTTTTAAAAGAAGATCTTGTTTGCAATACGGGATTGGAGAGACCTTTTATCGTTGATATGTATTTGGAACTGAAGAAAAGCGGGTATATTTTGTCGAATAAGCCGTTGCCACGCACAAAAGAGGCCTTGTTTGCTTTGCTTGCCGCACAAAAAACTGCGGCAGTATAAGGAGTGGGATTAAGATAAAGTATTTAGTATGGCTTTGGATTGTGTCTTTAATTGGTATGATTATGGTAATACCTATTAAGTTATGGTCGAATAGAAATGTAATCTGTCCCCACTGCGGGATGAAAATCATGGTTAAGAAAAAGCGGGCCCAGGGTAGATGTACTTATTGTGGGGCTTTTTTTAAAAACCCTTATTATCGAGTTGGTGAAGAAAGTTGATGAAAGTTTCAGCAGTCCTGTTGAAGTATTTTCTCTTAGGATAAATAATATAAAGATTGCGGTCCAAAACAATATCCTCCAGTCTTAGGACAGCTATGTTTCTCCTATACTCATTTTCCGGTACTGCCCAGTGAGAGACAAAAGAAATACCCATGCCTGCTTCCACTGCTCCGATAATAGATTCAGTGCTGCCAAACTCTGCCGTGATGATTAAATTGTTGACATTAAGTCCCTTTGCCGTGAGTTTTTCCTCAACTGCATGCCTGGTGCCGGAATCACTTTCCCGCCATACCATTTGTTCTCCTGCTAATTCCACTGCCTTAACTGTTTTTCTGGTTGCGAAGGGATGTTCCAGTGGTGTAATTAAAACCAGTTCATCATCACTTAGCTTGATCGAAGCGATTTTATCGTGCAGCACCTTTGTCCCTATTGCACCTAGATGGATTTCGTGTTCCAGTAATTTTTCGATGACCTTGCCGCTGTCGGAGATCTCCAGAACTGTTTTAACCTGAGGGTATTGTTTTTTAAATAAGCCTATGATTTTAGGTAAAATATATTGCCCGGGTATGGTACTGGCCCCTATTACTAAGTTGCCTCTAACTTCGGATATCATTTCATTAATTTCTTTTTCTGCTTGCTGCAGGCTATTTAGTATTATTTTGGCATGCCGGTTAAGCCTGTTTCCTGCTTCGGTAGGCACCATTTTTCTACCCAAACGCTCTAATAGCTTTATTCCGAAATGATCTTCTAAAGAGGCTATTTGTTTGCTAACCGCCGGCTGTGTTATGTTTAGTGCTTTCGCTGCTTTAGAGATACTATTGAATTCAATAACAGTAACGAATGTTTGCAGAAAATTAAAGTTCATTGTTTTCTCCCTTTAGTATAGAGCTTACGAAGAGCCCAGAATAATCAAAACCTAATTTAGTCATATTATATAACTGTTTGTTATAATCATAAAGTATGTTAAGTAATTTTATACAAGAATATTTTTGGCTTGCATTGATAACTGAAATTGGGTATAATATTTTTATGCCTAAAAAGCATTATGCGCCTATAGCTCAGAGGATAGAGCGCCGGCCTCCGGAGCCGGAAGCGCAGGTTCGATTCCTGCTAGGCGCACCACTGAAAGCCGGCCAAACCTTGCAGTTAGGTTGGCATTTGTTTTTTTATGACAAGATAACTTATTAGTATTTCAAATAATCTGTTGAAATATTGTGAAAATTGCTGTATAATTTCCGGAGGATATTTTTAATGTTTACGGGAGGTATTATTAAGAATGAAAAAGGCTGTTGTAATGCTCGGGCACGGCAGCAGGGCTGTTGTGGGAGAAGCTAATGATATAATTATAGAAATTGCTCAACAGGTAAAGGATGTTTTGCAGCAGGACATTTTTGAAGTAGCCTATATGAATCCTAAATCTGGTCGTCAGAATCTGGGGGAAGCTATTGATAAGGTTATGGCCCAAGGTGTTGAAAAGATTATTATAGCACCATTGTTTATTACAAATGGAATGCACATACGTTACGACATACCGGAAGAAATTGAAGAAGCCAAGAAGAAATATCCAAATGTTGAGATTGTCTTTGCCCGTATTATCGGAGCCGATCCGGTTTTAGCAAAACTAATGGCTGATAGGGTTACTGAAGTTCTGTAATAACTATTTGACTAAAAAGTTTCCGGAAAGTGTCGGAAACTTTTATGCCTTAAGGATTACTCATTTCGTTGACTGCTGGATTCAGGTGAGGTATAATAACTGATACATTATCTATGTCTGCTGATGTGGCTCAGCGGTAGAGCAACGCACTCGTAATGCGTAGGTCGAGGGTTCAATTCCCTCCATCAGCTCCAAAGAATATAGAAATGGCAAGGCCCCCGGGGTTGGGGGGCCTTGCCATTAATCTTTTTTAGTGCTATTTGCTAACATTTTGCTAACGACCGATTTTAAGCATATCATCCAGCTTGTTAGCAGCTTGCCGCTGCATACCCGGCATAACGTGACTGTATATATCCATTGTTACTGCTATGGTGCTGTGACCTAATCTTTCTTGTACTATCTTAGGTTGAATGCCGGCCTTTAGTAGTAGGCTTGCATGGGTATGTCTTAGTGCGTGAAAACTTACAAATAATCCGATACGGCTTGCCACTCTTCGGAAGTAACTTGATAACGATGGGGGATTGATCGGCCTACCGTCTTGGAGGGCGCACACAAGGTTATTATCCTGCCAGTTTGAACCTGCAACCAGCTTCCATTTTGTCTGTGTTTTTTTGTGTTCTCTCAATGTTTTTACTACAGTTTGACTAATATCAATATTTCTTTTACTCTTAGCTGTCTTTGGTGCTTTAAATTCCGGGTCATCTGCTTTAACCTGGCAACTTGCTTGCCTTACACTTAAAATGCCGCGGTTTAAGTCGATATCTTTCCATGTTGATCCCAGCACTTCACCTAAGCGCATACCGGTATATATAGCTAGAAAGGTAGGTATGTATAAATAATTGTCTTTAATCTCATTTAGCAACCGGGCAATGTCCTGCTCTGATAAGACAACCATATCTTTCTTTTCTGGTTTCGGAACTTTAACAAGATCTGCCGGGTTCCTACTAATTAACTGCCAGTCAACAGCCTGGTTTAATGCTTTATGCAATACACGGTATTCGTAATTAACACTGGCTGCTGATAAACCGGCTCCAACTGTTTTTTTATTGTCTTGTCGCCCACCTTCCAATTCTTTAGATAAAAACTCCTGTATTTGCAGGGGTTGAAGTTTTGCAAGTGGTATATTACCCAGGGAAGGGATAAGATGTTGCTTTATTATCCCTTCATATCTGCGAGCTGTAGAAGGTGAGAGGTCTGCCTTATGAGTATCAAACCATCTTATTAGGTAATCCTCCAGTGTATCTTTTTTAGGGTTTATATATGTACCTTTTTCAATCTCGTTAATTCTTTGAGCTAGTATTGCCTCAGCTTCTTTTTTAGTTTTAAAACCACTTTCCCACTTTTGCTTTCTTTTCCCGCCCTGATTTATGTCATAAACTATGGAGTATGTTTTACCTCTTTTTACAATACTTCCGCGCATCTATTACACCTCCTGCTGTACCTGTTTAAGTGCATCCAATGTTTGTGAAAGGATATCTTTTACCCGCTTATCCTTAAATCTACTTGTGAGTTTATCAATAGCCTTAACTGCCACTGCTATTTCATCAGATGGAGGCTTTCCTGTTGGTCGCTTTCGGTATAACTCCTCAATATAGAAGGTTAATTGTTCACCATCTGTAACAAACTGCTTCAACTTTTCCTCTGCCTTTTTGGGTGTACTACCTAAATATATATTTTTAGTTTTAGGACCCTTCCTTTGAGGATCATAATAACACTCCTGCAGATAGGCATAGTAATTGCCTGTAATGGGTTTCCATATGATGGATGGCATTATTATCACATCCTTAATCCCTTTTAGTAGATAATCTAACCATATAATAAACCATACGTAAGAAGTAGTCAACTTTTATATTTGACGTGGCGGGGGATGATCGGGAGGATGCAGGACTAATTTTGGGTATAAACAAAACATTAATTTCTCATAAGGGCGTTATAAGGGAAATTAGTCCCGATCCTCCCGTTCCTCCTGCACCTCCACAAACAAATCCCCGATCCCCTTTATGCCCGGCAAAGATGCGCGTAATTAGCAACTTCACAGGCTTAATTCATGCGTCTGTGCGTACGAGTCAGCGAATGGATTAACAATAGATCGTTATATGGTTAAATCCTATCTGTTGAGGATAAGCTTGACTAAAGAATTAATTAATGAGATTCTGAAGAGCGTTGGACTGGAGAGAATTGAGGGGGAGATGAATAAAACCGGAGGCGGGGTGGGCCTTCGGTTTTATTATTAAAATATTTAAATGCCTTATGATGGATACTAATACCCTTGCTTTTAAACTACGGCTATACTGCTATAACCTTAATTTCAATTCTATAGATAGCTCCCATGCTGGGTAAAAACAAATAATAACAAATTTAAGCTGATTACGTATTGAAATTCAATGTATAGATAACTGTAGTATTAGCATAAAATAATTGGCAGTTGTTTACGACATGATATTCGTTTGGTTAGCGCTTTATCCTCACGCTCATTTAATATCTGTCTTACAGAATGCCTAGATTCATTTATTTGGACTGCATGATCATATTCATTCCTCTTGCTCAATGCCTGCTGCTGCTTCACTTTCATGTTCGTTGGTAGTGGTGCAGCTATTTTCAATTGCATCGTCAACACTGATAACATCACCCCTTTCGCAATCTGAATTTTGCTCACCAAATAAAGCAGTGTCACCAGTATCCGCATCTTCCGAAACTTGCAGCTCTGATTCTTCGCCTACAAAGCTACCGATTAATTCTAGATCTTCTCCCCTTTTTGATAGTAACTGATTTATAAGTATGTCGAGAGGCCCATCTGGTTCTAGAAAACAAACTGGTAACCCAAGAAAATATGCTGCCTCATTATAATTTATGACAAATGAATGTGAAGGATACCGATAAACTAACCGATCTGCTAAATATTTTACCTGTTGCTCATTATAAGCATCATTTGTCGTGAGTATGCGTATTGCATATTGAAATCCTACATCAAGTTGTCTTGCTCTTTTCCCCAAAAGAATTGGGTCTATTTGATAATATAGGGGTTCCAGTAAATCTGATACAAACTTACCAGAAAGGGCAAGTGTATCAGGAATATTCATACCACCACTTTTATTCAAAATTAACGCTACTGCATGATCTAAGGTATTAAACGCCTCTTCACGAATACGCATTGTAGCCTGATATTCATCTAAAGCACCTTTTAAACGAACCTCTCCAGGCTCCATAATTTGTGTATCTAATGGACCTAATTCAGCAATTCCTGTCATATAAATCTTTTTTGCAGCCAAACAAACTAACGTACCTGCACTCTTTGCCCAGACAGGTATAACTATTTCAAGGTTATCGCAATAACTTCTTAGAAGTTCAACAAGTTGATAAGCAGCATCAGCATCGCCACCCGAGGAATCAAAAATAAGTATTAACTTATTTCTTTTATACCCCAAAATTACTCTACGTTTTTCATATAGATTATAAACTGAACTATAATCTATTCCACCAAACCAATAAAGCACTTCTGTATC